>JAKQQP010000643.1 GCA_029564115.1 Candidatus Rifleibacteriota bacterium
GGTTCGCGAGTATGAAACTCCGACACCAGCATTGCCAAGATCGGGGTTAGTGGTTATCAGAGGATCACTTTTTGTGACTACACCAGAGAGCTTTGTCTCGAGGATGCGTTCAGAATAGCCCGGGTAACCCGATATCGCGCCTTCATAAATATTGAAAACGACGACACCGACATCTCTAGCCATGTAAAATTCATAAGAAAGTGTAGAAGTCGTATCATCCGGAAAGACCGTGTAAGAATTCCAGACCACTCTGACTGCATTTTCATAGCTGCCGATTGGAGTGCCGATTGCCACCTGGCCGGTGACTGTAATGTCAACGGTAGTAACTTCACCGGTAGAATAGTTCTGCACGAATTGGCTCGTTGCGTTTTCATTATACCAGGCATTGTAGAGTTTATAGGGTGTGCCACCATTTATCTCGGGACAATACTGCCAGATATTGCCATCGATATCGACGCCACGGTAAAAAGTCAGATCGAGCTCGGCCTGAGCGCGTAAAGCCTTTTTTACAGACGGGCTGGTCGAAGGTCGAATATTCACAGCCGGACCAGGAAATGAGATGGGCACCGAAGAGTCTGTAGACTCTTTGTAAAAAGTTACGTTATTGCCGCCCACCGACAAAACGATAGTATCGTTCAGGGTCGAAACCAATGTGCGATTCTCCAGGACTTCTTCCGTTTCTCCGGGGATAAGCTGCGCATAAGTATATTCATCACCCGGAACGGTAGGATAATAATTACTCATGTAAAAAGTTCCGAGAGGGGTAAGAGCGGTGATCGTGTAGTTCATGGTGCCTACGGTTCCGAGAGAGTCGGTGGCAGAAACCACGACGTTGAACGATCCCTGGGTTATACCTGAAGAAATAGTTCCCGACATTTCGCCGGTAGACGAAATCGTGATAAATTCAGGCGCTCCGGTAATAGACCACCTGACAGCGCCAACCTGATTCTGGGCGGCAAACTGCACAGAGGTAATTTTCTGGCCGATATAGGCGGCCTGCGAAGTGGACGGAGCAGAAACGATTATGGGCGCCGGATCTACGACCTCAACCGTATAAATCATAGATCCAGTGCCACCAGCCGAATCTTCTACACTTACGATGATCTGGTATGATCCCGGAGCGGTTTCAGAAGGCACGCTGCCAGAAAGAACACCTGTCTCCGAAATTTGAGTATTCGGAAACGGACTGCTGAGTACCCATGAAAAGGCACCAACAGCGTTTTCAACTGAAAACTGCACATCTACCATGGCCTGCCCTCTGACAACGCTTTGAGAAGAGGTTAGAGTCGAGATGCTTATGGCAGGACGTTCAGTCAGAGTCAGGTCGAACTGCTTAGTGCCGGTTCTGCCGTAAATATCTGCAGCTGTTACTTTTACAGGGTAAACGGTCAATTCTGAAGCGCTGTCAGGAGTGCCGGCGAGCTCACCGGTCGAACTGATTGTAACTCCTGCAGGGGCTCCTGAGATTGTCCAGGTGTATGGTGATGTCCCGCCGGTGGCAGAAAATTGGACAACCGTTATAGTCTGACCGATTATCACCGACTGAGAATCAGATACGGAAGCAACAACAGGATTGTTGCTGTCAACCTTGCCGTTGACGGATCTTTCAAAAAGCAGCTCCACTACCTGCGGTGTCGTGTAAGTGAAGCCGTAGCGTTCGATACCAACGACTCCTATTCCATCAGCGAAATAAAGAACAGACTTTTCTGTAGAGCTTTCGGTCGGGGTTTCGCCAGGGTAAGAATAAGTAGAAGCCTGGTAAACCGGGGTGACAGAAAAAGTTCGCAGCGGTGTAGTCAGAAGTTTGGTTTGAGTACCAACAGTGTTGGTAGTGATAATAGTTTCGTAGCCAGTATATTCGGTGATCGTGTCGGTTTCACCGGGGGCATAAGCGGCCCGCATGATTCGATAAGGCTGACCTTCGTTGACAGACGGAGAATACGCCCATATTTCACCGATGCCGTTACGCCCAAGATAGGTATCGTTGCCGTCAAAAAGCTGCGCGCGCTTGTTGACTGGCATGCCATAGGTGTTGGTGTATTTATAAAAAACGATACCGTTTGCCTGATAAGTTTCAGTATCAGAAATAGTTGTGCTGTAAAAGCTTTTGTATTCAGGGTTTTCAGGGTCAGACACATAATAAACCATGCTGGAACCAGGAACTATCGGAAAATAATTGGCGGAATTAAAGGCGACGGCGCCAGATTCTTCAAGATCTATGGCCTCGATGAACCAGACGCCCTGATCCTGGACCATTGTAAAAACAAGCCAAAGAGTAGTGCCGTTGGACATAACCTTTGAAGCTCTGACAATAGCCGCATCCGGAGCAACCTGATTGATGTCGGCCGGGTTAACCATAAATTCCCAGCTTTCGTTATCGGAAGGATCATTTATATTCTGCCCAAAATCCTGAACGTAAAGGATTTTTGTAGTCTGCTCGACGTCTACTGTCTGGGCGAACAGACCTGCGTAAGATGAATCTTTTGCCTGCACAGCTGCGGCAAAGCGATCGAGAGTCGCGGTAATACCCGCCACATCTTTTTCGAATGCAACACTGCCACTGCCACCACCACCCATGCACCCGCACATGGCAAAGATCGAAACAAATACACAAAAGGCCAGAAACCTGATTTTTTTCATGTAAATATTACCTCTGTATTACTCATAAGCGGGTGTCTCAGAAAGTGTATTCGAGACTTCCGAAGAATTCGGTTATGGTCATCGGGCTTGTGAAGTCCCAAAGCAGTTCCTGAGATTTCGGATCGAAGGATCGATAATACGATTTTTCCCAGGTGGCTCTGAGGCGCAGGCGCAGATCACTTTCGAGTGCGCAGCTGTATTGCAGATCAGTAATCGGCTGCGTTTCGCCTTCCCAGCCAGTGCTGACCACACCATTGCGAAAATTGAAGCGACGCCAGCTCTGGTCAAACTTCCAGTCATATTTTCTGCCTTTGGCATAGCTCAAATTTACGCCGCTCATGAGGTAGCGGTAATCTCTATAGCCCAGTCGTTCGTAGATTCTCGACAGATATTCGTTATTCCAGGTCAGGCTCACGTCATTTTTCAGGCGCCAGGAAAGCTTGACGTTGTAAAGCCCCTCATTGAATTCCATGTCTTCGCCGAGAGCATCAACTGCTCTTCTGAAATGATAATCGCTGTCATAGCGAACTTTAAAATCTTTATTGTAGTTTTTCTGCCACATGCTGTGAAGCCTGTGGTTTTTGTGAGCGCGGTCGCGCGAGTTTTCGTCGTTATAAACAAAGCGATAGTCGGCCTGAGCACGAGTCGAATCATCAATTTTAAAACGGGCAACAGTGAACAGGTTCAGCTCTTTGTAGCCCCTGGGTTCATCGGCGCCGTAGCTGCGAACCTGGTGCTGACCTTCGAAACCATATGACAGTTTTTCATGCATCGGCAGTTCGTAATTCAAACGAAAATAGTTGTCGAAATAACTGGCACGATAAAGGTTGATCGCTTCCTGGTCGTAAAGGCGCCGATCGAAAGTGTTCGATACCGACAACTCTGATTTATTGCCTGAATAACTACGGTTGTATTCACCATAGAAGTTCATGTTGTCGTAATCGAGATCATCAACATTCGAATAGCGACGCCAGTTACCTTTAAATTCGAAAAACACGTTGCCGTCGTTTCTGAACCAGGTTTCCTGATCGCCAAGATTGAGCTGGTAAAAATCAGAACGTGAATAGTTGGGGTATACCCTGGTCTGGTAACCGATATTAGCCAAACGTTCACGCTTGGTCCAATGATCGTTGAAAAAGACCTCGGCCAGATTGTTGCGATAATCTTTGGTCGAGTTATCAGGGTACCAGGTGTGCTGCAGAGTGTTTTTTATGGTCCAGGCTCTGTTATCATTCTCTTTGATGAGGTAGCCCAGGGTTAGATAGTTTTCATGCACCGGTTCGTTGCGTTCACGTTTAAGAAAGCGGTCTTCTACAAAAAGCTGACGCTTTTCATCAAATTTGTAAGTCAGCGAAAGTTTTCCCTGCCGCAAATTGTTTGGTAAAGCTCTTTCGGTCGTGGTTACAGGCAATGCATTGGTCTGAGTTCTATAAACTTCGTTGCGGTTTTTAAAATCCAGCTTCAAAACACCGCTGACATCGACTTTAGATCTTTTTTCGACAGCTTTTTCGGGTTGCCCGGCTGAGGGTTCAAGTTCAGTTTCAGCGGCTTCTTTGTCTTTTGCAGGAGCTGCCTCTTCAATTTTTTCGGTCGACGGAGCCTTTTTCTTCTGATCGCGATAAACGAACCTGGTCGTGTAGAAATCTCGAATAGAGCGGTAATAGTCATCCAGTCTCGAGAAGCCATCAAAAAGCTCGGCGCGATCGGCCGGCTGGTCATTTGAAACAACGGTAAAAAGGTCTTCCATGAGATCGTAGCGCCGTTGAATGCGATTCATGCTTTCTTCAGCTTCTTCAAGAATTTCTGTCATTCTTTTGCTGCCGGGCTGAATCTCAAGATTATCAATGCGGCGGTCAAGTTCTTCAAGACGTCGCATGGTATTGGCAAAGTCTGGTTCATAGCGACGAAATGCATTCAAAGCCCCTTCTGACTGCTTTGAAATCGCAAAAGCCGAAGTGCAAACAAAAATTGCCGCAAAAACCAGCACGACAAGAAGGTTTCCGTTTATGTAATTGGTTCTCATGTTAAGCCTCACTTCAGGAATTCTGCCAGCTGGCGTTCAAGGTCGTCGATATTTGTCTGTAACTGCTCGGCAACTATTCCCAGCTGCTGAAACCGGTCGCTGATATTCTGCCAGGTGCTTTCAAGTTCTTCGTGCTCGCTGGTTTTGAATGCCGAACGGGCAGCAGCCTTAACCGTGTTGTCATAAAGTCTCTGAGCCTTGGTATAAAGCCGTTTTACCCTGGCGAAACTGTCCATGATTCGAAGTGATGACTTCAGGCGCCTTTCCATGGCGGTAAGGTTAGCTCTGACGCTCGCCGCATCGAGAATAGCGTTGTAATCTGCAATTTCTTTCTGCAATATCACAAGATTATCAGAAAGAACGTCGTCGATCTGCGACATTTCAACCATAGTGGCAGCGGGAATTTCGACAACAGTCAAAGACCTGATCATGGTCGAAATAGAGGTTCGCTGGTCATTGACGGCTTTCAGCATTGCCGAAAGCTCAACATTACCAGGAGCCCGGTTCAAAACTTCGATAATTTTCTGAGTAAGCTGATCGAGAGAACTGATGGCGTTGGCGCAGACCATATTAGCTTCTCTGAACCAGTCCTGGCCCTGACCCGACGGATTTGCCGAAAGCACCGCTCTCACAGAATCAACTTCGGCGGTAACCTGAGCAAATTCAGTACGCAGCATTTCAATTTCTGGCCCAAAGTCTTCCGTCAGGGAGGAGAATTTGAACTGATAACGGATTATTTTACTGATCTGAGAGCGGTAACTGTCCTGTTTTGTCTGGACAGCGGCAATCTCGCGCATGAATGAGGCTAATCTGGTGTTATCGGCAGCGGTAACCCCAGGAGCTGCTGCTGCTGATTCAACCTTTTTGCGCAAGGTATTCAAAATGAGGTTGTCTTCCAGAATTACACCGATAAAGCGTTCGGCATCACGACGGATTTCGGCCACATCCGCTTCTTCAACGGCAGACATAGCGACCAGTTTGTTAAAAGATTCATTGATACGGGCAAATTCTGAAGCTTCACTATCGAGAATGCTTTTCAAAACTTCCGGAATTTCATTCATCTGGATAGTTTCACCCATTCGAGAAGTTTCATTTTCCCATTTTTGCTGTTCGTTGCTGATATTGATTTCAATCTTTTCGGTTTTTCCACCAGCTTTAACGATCAGTTCTTCGCCTTCTTTAACGGCTACTTTTTCGCGGCTTTCTTTAATCAGAACTTCGGCCATACCGCGCAGCACCTGAATTCTGTCTTCACTGCGACTGGTTGAACAGGTAATGTTGGTACCCTTGATACCGGCGACAGCCTGGCTCATTTCGACTTCCATGCTGCCATTGCCAACCATTTTTTTAACGTTAACCCAGATGTTACCCGCCACCAGCTCTATTTTATTCTCTTTACCGGTTGGAGTATTGAGAATGACGATACTTTCAGGCTTGATAACAAAAGTGCTCATGTCAGCCATACTTAGAATAGCACCCGACTCTTCTTTAGTTCTGATTCGATCGTCAACCAGAAGGGGCATATCGAGTTCGGCGAATTCATAGGCATCATCGTCTTCGGCATTAGGGCGAACACTTACTTCGCCGTAAATATCAGAAAACTTGATTCCTGAATCCTGGCCTTCACGGGCAAAACAATGGGAACAAAGCAACAACAAAAAAACCAGCAACAAACCTGTTCGTTTCATTTGGGCGAAACTCCTCAAGAAAAGCTTTTCTCTGACTTTTATATGTACAACACAAACATTTTTTGATAACACGCTCAAGGAACAACGGTCAAGGAAAGTTTATCGAGAGGGTTAAACAGCGACTTTTACTCTCTCTCTCTCTGACTTTTATAAAAGACAAAATGCTCTAATCACTTTTTGATAGTCCTGACGGTTGTTTTGACATTCTGCGCGTGGTCTGCGATCTTCAGCGTTATGCGGTGTGGCAGAGTCTTGTCTGGTTTGACCACGTAAATTTCTGCTTTGTCAGGGTCAGAATACACCTCAGTTGAAACACCATTGATTTCGGCCCAGGCGCCGAGATAGTCGACCCCCTTGCCAATATCGGATACTTTAAAAACATAGCATTTACCAAGATTATAGTGATCGATCTGGCGTGAATAGCTTACTGCAGGCGGCAGCTGATCTTCTAAAATCACGTATTTACCGCCGGTAATGGCGGTAAAGGTAAGATTTCCGCCAGCGCTCTTCTCACCGTTGTATGAATACTTTCCCGGGGCGTTAACATTGTAGATACCGAGTTTTTTGATATCGCCGCTGTAACTGTTCGGCGAAATCATCAATTTCACCTCTGAATTGAAGACGACATTATCAGGAGACAAACTCCATACCGGGCTGTATGGCTGCAACCAGCCGCGTTTCACGTCTCCTCCGAAGCCTGGAGCAGAATCTACTATCGTCATGGCTGCAAAAACAGGGAAATTAACGCTGCCGGCGGGGAATTCAACCCGGGCGCCATTGCCCGGATGCAACTCACCACCAGCCTTGTCTATAAAGGTGGTTTCGGGAAGGATACGTCGCTCACCGATCCAGGCTCCGCCCTGCCAGCGCGATTCCTGTTCAAAAGCAATTTCGACAAAGCCCGATCTTATTATGCATGGCTGGTATGAAGACTTACCAGTTCTGTCTTTTACGGCTACGCGGCCATATTCGGTTTTTCTGTTGTCGTTTTTAGCGAAAGTTCCGATGGCAATGAGGCTAAAGTTTGTCTGCGCTATTTTAGCAAAATTACAGGCAGCCAGTTGCTCTTCAGAAATTCTTGGGTCGAAATTTATATTCTCTGCCGTCAACATGCCAGAGGCATCGATCGTGTTGTTGCCGTAGTCAGAAGCCTGCAGAGAAAAAGAAAATTTGCCATCGATGAAATCAGAACTGGCGACACACCCGCTCCAGGCAGGATAATCAGCGGCAAAAGGCAGAGTATCAAAGGGCCATTTGAAAAAATTATAAACATAACCGGTATTTTTCATGTTTGACTTGAAATAGTCATAAACCCATGGACACTGGTTGTTATCAGCATAACTGAATTTATGAAACACTCTTTCGACAAGAGTCTTGTCAACACTTCGCAAGGTTATCCGCTCGACGCCATAACGATTTCCTGCACCGTTGGTATCAGAGATTCCGGCCTGCATGGCAACTTTTCCGAAGACTTTCGGACTACTTTCCAGGGTCCATGAGCCTTTTTTGGAATTTTTCAACTCTATCGTCGCCGGCAGAAAACTGTCGTTGATGACAGTGAGGTGCTCCATTGGCTCAAGATAAAATGAATGGAACACTGGATAAATACTGTCTGAAGGTCGAAAACCAAAGACAGCCGGCGCGATGGGCTCGTCCTGCAGAGTTCGCAATTCAAAGTGCAGATGAGAAGGCCCCACACCGGTGTCGCCCGACAGCGCCACCACCTGACCCTTTTTGACAGGAAACCGGTCTGCCGAGAAGAAATCGTTGATGCCAAAGCGCTGCCCCATTTTTTTCAATTTCCCATCGACATATTCCTTAAGTGGCCCGGTGAAGTCCTGAAGATGACCGTAGACCACACGAGTTTCCAGGGACGGGTGATCGATGTATAAGGCATAGCCATAACCTCGAAATTGAACGCTGGCCCTGGAAATAAAACCATCGGCGATGGCCCGCACCGGGAACCCGTTTTTCTGTTGCGTGCGCAAGTCGATCCCGGCATGAAAGCGCATACCTCTGAACTCGGCAAAACTCGAACTTTGGGAAATTTCTATCGACAACGGCCAAAGCACGCCGTCAGCCATGAGAGAAACAGGAGATATCAGGACGGCCAGGAGCATGAAGAACAATTTTTTCAAGGGTTTCTCCGATCTGACCGGAAAGTGATCCGGAAAATTAACTCGGTGCACAAACTATCATTTTAAGACCTCGCAGGTCAAACCCATCTGCTTTTTCTGGCTTTTATCCTCTTGGCAATACGGATCAGGTGGTAAAGATTTTTTTTCAGAAAGTACTAATGGTTAATAAAAATTACGACGATAAAGATAGTGGGTAAATATAAAAAAAACAGGAAGGAGGTGAAACGATGAGTAATGATTTTTTAGCAGCAATTTCCGGAATTCTACCGGGAACCGGACATGCCCGCACTAATGCTGGCAAAGCTGAGTTGCCCATCGAAGGTGCAGACTTCTCAAGTCTTTTGCAGAGCAGGCTCAACCTCGGACAATCTGTCGCTTCACGGTCTATTGAAGGTTCTTCCGGCTTTTTCACCAATAAAAGCAGTGTAGAGTCACTGAACCCCCTGCTGATTTCAGGTGCAGAAACCAGATTTGTAACCGCCGACAGGTTTGGCGCGGAAACAAAATCTGAATTCAGGCAGAAATCAGACAACCGAGCTGAAAGTTACGGCGAGAGAAAGTCACTCGAGCAAAAGTCGCCCAATGAAGTAAGCCTGAGCAGAAAAAAGCAGGATGCCACTGAAGACGGTGAGCTTTCTGCAAGCAAAGACAGGGCTTCAGAAGACATCGATTCTGATCACGTCAACAACGAGATTCAGACTGATGAAAAAGCTGAGGCTGTCACAGAAGACCAGCTCGCTTCACTGCAAGCACTTCTCGAAAATCTTGAGCCAGAAGAGCAGGCCACCCTGTTGCAGCTGATACAGTCGCTTCCTCCAGAAGACCTTCAGGTAGTCGTTGAAAATCCAGAAGAAGCTGTTGCAAACCTTCTGGAAATCACCGACAAAATGCCGGATTCTGAATTAAAGCAGAGCCTGCTTGCACTGTTCGAAGATCTCGAGACAACCAGAGATTCTGAACTGGAGACTGAAGCAGTCGAAGCCGGCCTTGTCGATGCAACACTCATGACTGACAAAAAATCTGCTGATGCCTTGCCACAGGAAGTAATAAAAGGTGAAGAAGCAGAAACTTCAGCAGTCCGTCTGGAGTCGCTTTCGATGCAAGGCAGCACAGAACCGGAAACGAATGTAAATGAAGCTGAAGTAAACGCTGAGAATGTTTCTGAAGACCAGGCATCTGCAACAAATATTGCAGAGACCGAAGTCATGAAAAGGGTAATTGCCGAAACCGAAGTGAAAACAAAGGTTGAGACAGCCAGCTCAGCAGCCACGACAGGTGAATCCACCGAGCCCGTCAAGGAAGAAGCTCTCTCTGAATCTTCAGAGGAAGTAAAATTGAACAAAGATGACGGGGCGGTAGATACGGACAAAAAACAGAAACGCTCCGGTGATGATTCTCCGGCGGCAGACAAGCTGGCACAAAAGCTCGAAGAAGCAGGTCTTAAGGAACAGACAGGCAATCGCGAAAGTTTGCGCCAGGAGTTCGAACGACTGCACGAAAACGTGAAGTCTGAAGAAGTTGAAGTTGCCACCGTTGAAGAAGGAACTTCGGGCTCGAATGAAACGGCTCAGCCCGCCGGCACTGCTCCGCAGGGCACAGCAGATTTCAAGTCTGCGGCGGAAGACTTCGCCAAAAAGCTCTTCACGGCGCTGAACGAAAAAACTTCAAACAACGCTCCCAAAAAGGAAGAAGCTTCTTTTACGGCGGCATCTGAAGGGTTGAGGCGCAATACACAAGCTTCAGGCGGCTCCGGAAACAGCGGTATGAGCAACGGCTTCTCTTTCCAGTCGGGGGCTTCTACTTCAGCCAGCCAGACTTTAAAGCAGAATGCTGCAGCGGCAGCTCCAAACATGGCGTTTGCAGATCTACTTGAAAAGGCTGAGTTCGTAAAAACCAGGGATGGCGGCAAAGTGCTCAATATCGAACTTGACCCGGAGGCTCTTGGAAAAGTCGAAATGGAGCTCACATCCAAGGATGGAAATGTTACAGCGCGCATATCAGCCGAAAGTGCCCTGGCAAAAGCGAAACTCGACGAGCTGGCACCCCAGATCAAAGAACAACTGATCAACCAGGGCGTCAATTTGTCAGAAATAACAGTGGATATTTCCTCGAGAAATCCCGATGAAGGAAATAGGAATCAGATGTCTGGCGGAAAAAACAAATCCGGTCGGGTCGATGCATCGAAAAACAAAGGCGATGCCGATACGATAATCAGAAAGAATGTTCTGCCGAATCTGAGACGGGCAGCGTTGAATATCAAGGCTGTTGATCTGACTGTATAGGAGGCAAAATCCGATGGCGATTGAAACTGTAAACATTCCTGAGGGCGGGTTAAACCTCACCACAACCCGAACTCCCAAATCCGAGCTTGGGAAAAATGACTTTTTGAAGCTTCTCACCCAGCAGCTGAAGAATCAGGATCCGATGAATCCGATGAATGACATGGAGTTCATCAATCAGATGTCGAGTTTCAGCTCTCTGGAACAGATGATGAACATGAACAAATCTCTGGAGAACTTCATTAACACTTTTTCTGCCAGCTCGCAGACTCAAGCCATGATGTTCCTTGGAACTACTGTGACCATCAAGGACGGAACTGACACCATCACCGGCGTGGTCGACATGGTTGGCTTCAAGGATGGAGTGCCTTATCTCAAGGTGAACAATGAAGCCTACCAGCTTGAGAACGTTGAACTGGTAAGTCCGACGATCTACACACAGGGTTGATCTGGCAATCAAGGTTTGAGTCGAACTATCTAACGAATCACGAGGCAAATCATGGATCCCAGACTGATGATCGGACCACGAGGACCGCAACTGACGGGATTTCAGCCGCAGAAGCAGGCGAAGACGGGGGAAACCCGGCAAAATCTGACAAGCTTCGACGCGCTGTTCCATCAGGCGATCAAGGTTCCGGAAGGCGACAGGATTCGTATCAGTGCTCATGCGCAGAAGCGCCTCGATGAAAGGCACATCACTCTGGATACAAAGCTGGAAAATTCTTTAAAAGAAGCGTTTTCCGAGCTTGAGGCCAAAGGCGCGAAAGATTCACTGGTTCTGACCAGACAGGGTGCTTTCGTGGTGAATGTCCCGAGTCGAACGCTGGTAACGGCGATGGGTATAGAAGAGATGCGGGATGGCATTGTTACGAATATCGACAGCGTAAATATGAAGTATGGATAAGGAGCGCAACCAAACATATGAGACCGGATGGATAAAGAATAAGGTGTAAGGCGAACAAACCGGGATAAAACAAAGATCAAAGGCAAAACGAATCCATAAAAAAAGGCCGGACCCCAAACCGGGGAAGCCAGGACTGCCCGACTGACCGACGGCAGTCAGAGAAAAAAAATAATGATCTTTGCCAATCCCAGCGGATTGGCCGGGATGAAAAACCAGCACGAGGCGGGTTTTTCTCCCGGTCGGCTGCTCCACTCTTCAGGGAGCGACCGAGGGCGACGAAGGACCTGAGCCCGCGGTGAACGGCAACACAAGCCGATAGAAGAGGAAATTGTGCTATGATCAGATCATTATTTACTGGAGTTACGGGGCTCAAACAGCATCAGACAAAAATGGATGTGTTGAGCAACAACATAGCCAACGTCAATACCAGCGCCTTCAAGCGCGGGCGTGTAATGTTCCATGACCTGTTTTCAGAAACACTGAGGCATGGCCAGCAGGCGTTCGGTGACTACGGTGGTTTGAACCCCATGCAGGTAGGTATGGGCGTCGCCAAGGCTTCCATCGACACAATGATGGATCAGGGTGCCATTGAAGGCACCGGCAAGCAGACAGACGTCGCCATAGAAGGTTCTGGCTTCTTTGCAGCCAGAGGCTATGATGGTGCACTCTACTACACCAGAGATGGCAATCTCAATATCAACCCCAACCACGACCTGGTAATGACCAATACCGGCTTCAAGATACAGGGCTGGCTGGCAACCCAGGACCCAAAGACCGGCAACCTTGAAATGAAAGAAACCGGTGTTGTGCCCTATGACATCAACCTCACCAAATATTTGAAGAAGCATGCGCACCAGACAAACGAGATACTCTATTCGTGTAACCTTGACAGCGGCTCGACCGCCCGCGACGTCGAAATGGGTCTCGATACCCTGACCTACAGAGACAGCAGCGGTAATTTTCAGAACCTGCAGTTCAAGTTCAAGAAACTCGATGCCAACAACTGGATCTGGACAGCGCTTGACGATACCGAAGGAAACGTTGCGACCGGAACGATAAAAACCGATGAGAACGGCGTAATTACAGAAAGTACTGTCGAACCCGCCGGCGCCACTTCCAATCAGGCCAGCCCCTATTTCACCTATGACCCCGACGGAGCTCCGCAGCCCGGTTCTGCCACTATGCCGGTCAACTCTGTAATCAATGTCGGCAATGGTCTCAGCTCTGGCGTAACCGTTACCGGCAGTGAAGTTAAAGATGAAACAGTGCAGATCATCTTTGATGGCGGCGACCCAACCCGCGCCACTTCTTATCGCGTCGTCGGTTCAGAAAGAGGCTTTATCGGCTCAGGCACCCTTGGTGGCGAGCAGGCCCGTTTCACAGGCGAGCCGGTCGTATTCGGCACCTACTGGACACCCTCCACCGACACCAGCTTCGACATTTCCGATCACCAGTTCGCACCGCCTCTGGTAGCAACGGTTAATTTCACTGGTGGTGCCAACTACTCGACTTCGGATATCACCGACATGATGAATACTGCCATGAAAAACAATGGCGTGCGTGCAACGGCTTATTACGACGCCATAACTCAGAGATTTCAGCTGGTCAGCAACGAGCCTGGCAGCAACAGACAGCTCGAGCTTTCAAACAGCGTTGGTGATTTTGCCGCTCTGGGTCTTTCTGAAGGCGTAGCTTACGGCACCGGCGGCGCCAAGCCTGAAGTATTTGGTGACAACGCCCTGGCCTTTGCCACCAGCGATGCCTGGGACCCGGAAAATGACATATGGGATCCCTCCAGTGATGTAAGCTTCACTATTACCGACCGCAATGGCCGTTCAGCCCTGGTTACCTTCAGTGACATCGTCGCCGGCAACAACCAGGTGTATTCACGCGGTTCAATTCTTGCTGAAATTAATGCCAGACTTGCTCAGGAAAACGTCGATGCTACTGCTTCATTCATCGACACCGATAACGATGGCAGCCCTGACCAGCTGATGATAAGCGGTAACAGAACCGGATCTGGCGAACGAATAATCATTTCTGGCAATGGCAGTGCAAGTCAGCTCGGCCTTTCTTCTGGCGAAACACGTGGTACTTCAGCAATCAGCAATTTCAATTATGGCGGTCTGGAATTTACACTTACAGAAGGAACCAACCCCTGGCTGCCCAACGAAACGATGTCTATGGTCACCACCGGAGAAAAAGGTACAGCCGACTCAGTCAATATCATGGTTCCGCAGCCTTCTAAAAATATATTGAGCTTCTCTACCATGGTCAACGGCGAAACCTTCGAGATCGAGGGTGCCGTAAGTGCCGGGGCCAAACATGCCACTAACATCATTATCTACGATTCGCTGGGCACGCCGCACGGCCTTGTTACCGAGTGGGAGCACACCAATTCTGAAACCATGGAATGGAAATACAAGGTCAAATACTCTGACGATGACCCGGAAATCGTCCGCTGGCTGAAAGACCCGGCCAACAACATTGCCAAACCGACTGAGCCAACTGCCGAAGACCTTGAAAGAGCGAACAATGCCCTCATCAAGAATCGCGAAGGCATAATGTATTTTTTCAAAAACGGCAAAATGGATCTGGGCAAAACTTATGCACCGTCCTTCCAGCTGCAGCCCGAAGGCAGTAATCCATTGAGCATTGAACTTAAAACCGACCTGATCACCCAATTCAACTCAGACTTCACTACCAAAGCCGAATACCAGGACGGTTACGAAATGGGCCTGCTCGAGCAAATCTACTTTGAAGACGATGGCATCATCAGAGGTGTATACTCGAATGGCCAGAAACAGCCAATCGGGCAGGTCGCTCTGACGACTTTCAACAATCCCGCCGGCCTTGAGAAGAACGGTAAAAATCTGTATTCATATTCTCCCAACTCTGGTCAGCCAATTGTCGGAAAACCTGGGATGATGGACCGTGGTGTTATCGTACCTGCGTCTCTTGAAATGAGTAACGTCGATATTTCTGAAGAGTTCACAACTATGATTATCACTCAACGCGCCTTTCAGGCGAATTCCAGGGTAATTACAACTTCAGACGAACTTCTCCAGGAAGTCGTCAACCTTAAACGCTGATCTGACCGTGCATAAACTACAGGGGGGCACCTCGATCCAATGATTAGACTTTCAAGAATAAATGGCTCGCCTTTCTTTCTGAATCCTGAACTGATAGAACAGATCGAGGCTACCCCCGACACCGTCATAACGCTGGTCGGCGGCAAAACAGTCATGGTTGGCGAATCGCTTAAACTTGTACTGGCAAGGATCATGAACTACCGACGCCGGCTCAGTAAAGGGTTTATAGCGACCAGAAACAAAACCAGGAAAGGAAAAATGCTTACCGGAAAAAGCTGAGAATTTGCGGCCTTGGCATTGACGCAGCTTATTTTCTCGTGGTAGGTTTACATTCTATGTCGTCTAAAACCAAAGTTATTATAATTGTTCTGGTGGTGTTAGTCATCGCTCTGGCGGTTGTAGGTATAGCATACGTCACTTCTCGCAAAGCAATGACCGGTCCCGGTGGGGCTCTGCCGCCGCCTCCGACCCAGGAGCAGATTTCCACAGCCCCCAAAATGGGCAGATTCGATCTTGGCGAGTTCATTGCGACCTCTCGAGATGAAGAACTTCATTATATCAAGATCCAGGTAGAAGTCGGCTATATCGGGAACCTCGAAAAGGAACTCGAAGAACGCAAAGCTGAATTACGCGACAAGATCATCAATATCCTGATGAAATTGAATATTCAGCGTGCTAAAGAAGACTTCATAGACCGTTTTCTCCACAAAGACATAGAACGGGAATTGAACAGCATCCTGGGCAAGTCCACTTCTGAAAGCAGAATTATCCAGGTGGTCATTCCGACCTTCCTGATAAACTGAATGATTACAACGCTATCGGCCATCGGAGTGTTTGAATGGTAGATACCCTGTCGCAAAACGAGATTGATGCGCTTCTCTCGGCGCTCAGTCCGGCAGCTGAAGACGAGCCCGCGGCGCAGACAGCGGGCGCTTCGTCTTACTCAGAACCTTCTATCGACTCAAGAACACCACGCCGTGAGACTTCTGCTCCTTCGATAGCTCCCCAGGAAAGAAAAGATGGCAAGATCGAACGCAAGTATGACTTCAAGCGCCAGACCAAATTTTCCAAAGAACAGCTGAATACAATCTCTCTTATTCACGAGGCTTTCGTGAGATTGATGGGAACGGACCTTTCGACACGCCTGCGTGCCTTTGCTCAGGCTACGATCGTCTCGGTCGAACAGCGCACATTTGAAGAGTTCATTCAGTCGATTTACAACCCCACCTTCATAACTGTTTTCCGTTCAGAGAATCTTGACGGCAAGGTTTTGATCGATATCAACCTCAACGTCGTGTTCACAATTCTCGACCGCCTGCTCGGTGGCAACGGCACTCCTCTCGGAGTTCTGCGTCAGCTGACCGAAGTAGAGCGTCAGATAATGCAAAAAGTTATGGCCGGGGTCATCGATCGCCTGCGTGAAGCATGGATAAACATCATCGATCTTTCACCTTCGATTGAGCTCGTCGAATCCAACCCTCAGTTTGCTCAGATAGTCCCACCCAGTGAAGTC
>JAKQQP010000023.1 GCA_029564115.1 Candidatus Rifleibacteriota bacterium
CTGCTCAAGGGTGGCCGATTCAGCAAACTGTTTATTCAGCTCGGCGACGAGGCGGGTCATCTTTTCTTCGAAGGGTTCTTCATCGGCTTCGACTTCTTCGGCACCGACGTAGCGGCCAGGTGTCAGCACGTAGCCATGCCCGGCAACCTCTTCAGTCTTTGCTGACTTGCAGAAACCTGCGATGTCTTCGTATTTTTCGGCGGCTTTATCGCCACGCCAGGCCCGGTATGTCGATACGATTTTTTTGATATCTTCTTCGGTAAGTTCACGGTGAACACGGTCAACAAGAGTGCCGAGTTTGCGGGCGTCGATGAATAAAGTTTCACGGGCATGGCCACGATGTTTCCCGTCGTTTTTACTTTTGGTCAGAAACCACAGGCACACCGGGATCTGGGTGCTGTAAAACAGCTGACCGGGCAGCGCTACCATGCAATCGACGAGATCGGCTTCGACGATCGCCTTACGGATATCCCCTTCCCCAGACTGATTTGACGACATGCTGCCGTTGGCCAGAACGAACCCGGCCATGCCATCGGGAGCCAGATGATGAATGAAATGCTGCACCCAGGCAAAGTTGGCGTTACCTTTCGGCGGTGTGCCATATTTCCAGCGCACATCGTCATCGACGCGATGCCAGTCAGAATCATTGAATGGCGGATTCGCCAGCACGAACTGCGCCTTGAGATCTTTGTGCAGGTCGCGTCTGAAAGTATCGGCGTGTTCCGGGCCAAAGTCTGCTTCGATACCACGAATTGCCAGGTTCATTATTGCCAGGCGTCTTGTCGTGGCATTACTTTCCTGGCCGTAGATGCTGATATCGCCGATGCGACCGCCATGTTCGACGACGAACTTTTCAGACTGCACAAACATGCCACCGGAACCGCAGCAGGGGTCATATACCCGGCCTTTGTAAGGCCCGAGCATTTCTACGAGCAGTCTGACAATGCATGATGGAGTATAGAACTGGCCGCCGTTCTTGCCTTCGGCACTGGCAAACTGTGTCAGAAAATATTCATACACGCGACCGAGCACGTCTTTTGAACGATTAGCGGCATCACCCAGGCCGATTGTGCCAATCAGATCGATCAGCTCACCAAGCCGGTGCTTGTCGAGGGCAGGTCTGGCATAATCTTTCGGCAGCACACCTTTGAGTCTCGGGTTATCGCGTTCGATGGCGACCATGGCATCATCGACGGTCTTTCCGATTGTCGGCTGTTTGGCATTGGCCTGCAGGTGTGACCAGCGTGCTTCTTTCGGCACCCAGAATACATTTTCGGCACGATATTCGTCGGCATCTTCCGGATCGGCACCGGCATAATCGCCTTCGCCTGCCAGCAGTTTCGCCCGCATTTCTTCGAACGAATCGGAAATATATTTCAAAAATATCAGGCCGAGCACGACGTGCTTGTATTCAGCCGCATCCATGTTATTGCGCAGTTTGTCAGCCGCCAGCCAGAGTTTGGCCTCAAACCCGATATTCGCCGTTGATTCCCCGTTTGCTGTCTTTACCTGTCTTTTTGCCATGACTATTCCTGTTCTGTGAGCACGAAGACACCCTCAGCATGGCATCTCCCGTGCCAACCCTGTGTACTGTTTTTTTATATCTGCATTGTATCAGCATGCCAGAAGAATGCGCAATTATTATTCTGCTGCCCATGGACAGGAAGTTTACACGTGAGCGTTATGGGCCGCGAATTTCTTTCATTCAGCCAAGTTTATCTTTGATGATCGACCATTTATCTTTAAATTCCTCGATCGCGTCTACTTTTATTGCGGAATGCATTGAATCTGGCTTTTTCGGTCGAACGCCGCCATGCGAATCCAGCCAATGCGCGTGATGACTGATGACGATATCACGAAGTTTTGCCCATTCCAGTATGTAAAATCTATCCTGCCCATACTTTTTACCGGCAATCACGAAAACGCAAATTAAGTCCGGAACTGTAAGAGGCTTCGGCATCCCTATTATTTGCCTGTTTCCGACCAGATTTACTTCGGCAAATCTATCGATGGAAAACTGCCACGTTCCTGTGTTTGTCGTTTTCACCTGGATCGGGCAGGAAGAACCTCTTTTGTTGGTAGCAATGATATCAAAGTCAGGCACATTCCCAGAAAAGGTAGCAACGATAAAGCCGCGCCTAGCAAGTTCACAGGCGACGAGATATTCCCCGATCTGTTTCGTCAGCTGATTTCCCCGACCAGTTGCCATGCTTTCACCTCGTTTCGATTAGCTGATCATTCCTGAACGTCCGTTCTGCTTTATGCCGGCCGTTCTCATGCCATGCTTTGCTGACCCCTTCCTCCTTGCCGTCCTTGTAGGTTATTTCTGCTTGAAGCTGACCGTTCTTATACCATGTTTGTTAGAGACGAGTGATGAGTTTACGTGTAAGCCTGTGAACAAGGTCTGCGAGATCAACAAGAAGTTTCTCTTCTTTCTCAGATATCCACGGAGAAACAAGCCCCCCATGCATAACAACATTGCGAAGAGATGACCAAGCTTTTTCATTCTCAGTTTTCAAAATTCCACATGCAGTAAGCTCTTTCAAATATTTGCCCACACTCTTCTTTTCGCAAAAGGATATACTGTTTAAGACCCTGCTTCGCAAATCTGGATCACCTTTCCAGTTGTTTACCAATTTTTTTAGATCACTAATATCCTGCTCCGCAAAATCTGATTTTAAATCTTCAGGCTTCATAAGCATTTTAGCTATTCCTTCTGCAGCACTTGCTAAAGTTAAACAATGAACCCAAGTAGAGCCTTGAGTTGCGTCAATGATTTCATCATAATACTGAGTGAGTAGGTGCGGAAACGTTGCAAATTTTCCTTGCGCAGCATTGGATCTTGCAAAGAATAGAATAATTTTCTCGTAGAGATCCCAAAATTCTGTACGATTATTAAATGGGTCTCCCCAAACAAGCGATGCAATTGATGAATCATTATAATGAGAAGGAGATGGCAGTATTCCAATTTGCGCGGTACCATCTCCGTGATTACGGGCAATAAGTCGAGGATAGGCCCTCTGACCCAGAAGAATACGCAGAGGCTCACTTAGCCAGTTCTCCGCATAGGGAGTTTCAATTTTTTCTGATGTTGTGGCTGTAATCCAGAGAGAATCTCCTGCAGGTGGGTAAAAAAAGTTTATTTCTGAATCCAGGACTCTGATGGAGTGTCGGCCAGCGCTAGAGGTTCTATTTATTTCTTTCCCTTCAATCGAAGTTACAGATTCCATTATTTTTTCCATTGGCAATTGAAGCTTTGGGCTAAAAATAAGCTCGACACTAGGAATTTTAGAAACATAATCCCCAAAATCAATTGTTGATAAAGATGCCAATTGCCCAGTTAATGGGCATCCAACCTTTGGAACTCCTTTTAAGCGAGGTAGTGTAAAGCCACAAAGCCATTTAACCCCTTGATAGTCAGTCGCTTCTAATCGCAATTGCTCGTCCATTACATAAGGATTCTTTTGAGCGCTCATTAACTGATGTAATGCATCTTGGCTCTCAATTGTGGCATGCATAGTGAAATAAATTCTGGTCAAACTACTGATATCAATACATCCAGGACCAGAAAAAAGAGGAGGCTCACTTCCTAAGGCCCTAAATATTTCCATCTTGTGACACTCAATCAGACAAGGTGTCGTTGTAAAGCGCCTTTCCCATCGACCAAGAGTCCTCATACTTTGCACCTGCTTTTTTTTAAATTGGCCTATATATCATCATAAATAGACTCAAAGGATGAAAAGATTCAACCGTCAAAGACAGACTTACCCCCACTGCTTACCGTCCTTGAACGTTACTTCTACTTGAAGGTTCCCGGTATCATAGTTTTCAAAGAAAACCCCGGTATAAGGGAGTTGCTCGTTGATAATATATTTTAAGCCGCCCCTTTCTTGCATCTTAGAAGCTGGTTCCCGTCGAACTTCCCCGCATCCAGAAACTACCAACGCAAAAAAGAGCATGATAATCGTGAGTAATTTTCTCATAAGCCCCCCCCGAAGTGTTTTCATCAATCTATATCAGCGACGATAATAGGCAACATGGCCGCTTGACCCGGCTGCCGAAAGTGCACCCGTATAACAAGGCCTGAGCCGTGCGCGTTTATGGCCTCTTTAAAGCCTTGCGCTTTTCAAAATCCTCTAACCACTTTTTGCATCGAGCTTGCACTTCTTCTGTTTTGGAAAGTGTAAGTTTGGCAGCGATCTCATCACGAAGTGAGGCGCTTGATGGGTTTTCGATTGCTGAAATATTCGCCCAGAAATATGCTTCTGCGTAATCCTGAGGAACGCCTTGGCCGTAGGAATAAATAACCCCAAGATGAAGATGAGCGTAAGCATCGCCTTGTTCAGCGGCTTTGCGATACCACTTCACAGACTCTTTGTAATCCTGAAGAACGCCTCGACCATTGGAATAAGCAGACCCAAGGTGAACCTGAGCGTTAGCATCGCCTTGCTCAGCGGCTTTGCGATACCATCTCACAGACTCTTTGTAATCCTGAGGAACGCCGTCGCCGAAGCTATAAACAAGCCCAAGGTTAAACTGAGCGCGAACATCGCCCTGCTCAGCGGCTTTCTTCAAAGAATCAATATCTGCACAAAAAGCAGATGAACACAGCATTATTGCCGTTACAATCAGTAAAATTTTCTTCATCAAAAGCCCCCCCTCGAAGCGTTTTCAATCAACTTATACCAGCGACAGTAAATAAGCAAGCGTGCCAAGAGTTGCAACCACGACCTGAGCCCTTACTCACACTCGATCAGTTCTCAGTCATGTACCCCGATCATCTACGACACATAATGTGGCGATGGCCAGCCAGTTCAGTATTATGTTTTTTTGAGATTGGGATCACACGCCCTGCGTGAATTTATGTATTTCGATGATTTTAAACTCTGCGCCGCCCGGCAAGGTCACCAGCATTTTCAGCGCGCCAACTACAGATCAATCTGGCCGACAACAGTCTGATCGCCTGCACGGCTACAGCCTCTTCAAAAAAGCACCCTTTCTGCAGGGTTTTGCCACTCTGTAACGGGCATCAATAACTGGTATTGTAGGGTATGCAGGGTTTTGCACAACATTTTCTTTATATATAAATATTTTTCATTTTTAAAAAGTTTGTGTAAAAACCCTACATAAGGCGCAAGAAGCTTTCTATGACTGACTTTCCTTCTGCAAAAGCCCTACATAAACCCTGCACAACCCTGCAAGGATCTGAGGCTCATAGCTAAAAAAATAACGGGCCAGTACGGACCCATTATCTTTCGGCATCAGTCATTCTTCAACAACTGAAGCCTTTTCGCGCTGATACTGTTCGCAGAATGGCGCGGCAGGGCAGTAGCTTTCACAGCGGATGCTTTTACCTGGCCGGAATACAAGGTGGTGCTTGTCTCCGGAGGTTTTGCATGCTGTCTCTGCTTCGTTTTCGTCTTCGAACAGTTTGACTGCGGTCTTGCGGCCTTCCTTCATGAGGGCGAAGACATTGGCAGTCTGCCATCTATCTTCAGCACAGCATTCTGGCAACTTATCGCGGGCTGCCTGGTGGAGCCTTATGCGTTCGTCGATATATTCTTCCGCGCGCTCCTGACCCCATACAGGAATGTCGATAGTTACCACTGGGCATTCTGGGTAATCCTGACTACGTTGTGCCATTGAGTTGCTGAAATCTCGAAGAATAGCGACTATACGCAAGCCGGTTACATCGTGGCCATGTTCACGCAAAATAGTAGCCAGTATGTTTAACTGCTGCTTCCATTCTGATCTGGCTCCGTTGCGAATTCCGTTTACGGAACACGTCTTGTAGTCACAAAGGATACCTGTGGTTGGATCGTAATGGTCTAGTTGACCGCTAATGACCCATCCCTGTCTTTCAATTGACATACGGGCTTCTGTTATTGCATTTGTCTCTGCTCTTTCAAGAACTGCGTGGATTCCTTGTCCGAAGAGGGACCATATGCGGTCAGAAAAATCTTCTGTGATTTCCTTGTGGTGTCGTCGTTTAAGCTCCACCATTCTAGGTGGACTTATCAATGTTGTAACGCTCATATCACATGGACCAGGATTATACGGGTCATTTCTAATTGCCTGGCATATTGCTTCGGGAAGATTGAACTTGTTGGTGATCTGCATATTATGCGGCCTCCTTGAGTTCGAGTTCTTTGCTGAAAGCGTTGATAACGGTATCGAGATCCGAGTCTTTGATCTCTGCAGATTCTTTGATGGGCCGGTCAAGGCCGATGAGATTGCCGATGACAGCTTTCATGTCATCAGGTGTCTGACCGAGTTTGGCAGAGAGATTGAACAGGAGTCTGATCTTCTGCACTCTCTTCTGAGCTTGTTCACCCTTGTTATCGGGTTTCTGAGGGGTCTTTTCTGCTTTGTCAGCTGATTCCGATTTCGGGTTGCTGCTGACGCGGGTCTTCTTGTGTTCATCAAGATTGGTTACCTGC
>JAKQQP010000025.1 GCA_029564115.1 Candidatus Rifleibacteriota bacterium
GGCGACGTAATCGACCATGACCTCGCCACGCATACGAAGTTTGGCGAATTCGTTGGTAACCCAGTTGCCCTGGATATTCAGGGTAGTGTTAGATCCCACATACAGACCCCGGTTGGTAAAAACCGAGCCTTCGATGACAAAATCACCACTGTTGGTTACAATCAGGCCGCCATTGCGCACGATCAGGCTGAAAACCGTCGGTTTTTCGGGCTCTTCGAGGTATTTTATGCTGCAACCAAGGCTGACGTTGCCGGAAACGACGAGCATGCCCTTGCCGGTAACGTAGAAAGTATCGCCCTCGGGGGCGGTGAAAGGTTTGCTGTCGGTGCCGAGCGAACCGGCAATGAAGGTAATGCCGTTAAGCTGCAAAGCCTTTTTGCCGTCAAGTGTAACCATGCGATTGGGAAGATCTTTTACAAAGCTTTCGGCATCGGCATAGAAATAATTCGATTTCTTGGCATACTGCTCGGTGGCGTAAAAGTTGGCCGGCATGTTTACCGTGTATTCAGGGTCATACATCGACATTCCGGCGTCAGCTGTGTCGTCATCCGAGTCATAGGCCTTCATGAACCACATATTGTAGTCATACTTGTTGATTATCTGGTCAGCAAACCAGAAAGGCACAGGAACCGGTGGCAAAAAGCACCAGGGTGGCGGAAACGGCAGCAATGGCAGGCGGTCTTTGGCGAACAGACCAACGATAGTGACATGCCACTGGCGGTAGCGTTTGGCAACCATGCCCTCGATATCACGCGACAGAGTCGGATACCAGGCATTCAGACCAAAAAGATGGGTTTTGTTCTGCCCCCAACCCAGGGACGGCAGGCAGTAATAACTGTTGCTCGTGCCCATCCATGGCAATTTCATTCTGGCAAAGGCGTCAGCAGGCGGATTCGATCCGAGAACAACCGCACCATTACCGATTGGCGCGTTGAGCGACTGCCCGACAGCGCGAATTGCCATACTGATACCAAACGAAAAAATGTTCGAACTTATTTTTTCGGGGTCAGGCAGAAAACTGATACTTTCAGCCTTTTTCTTGAGATAATCTTCGTGGGCCATTTTATGTTCATCTTTGGTCCACCATTTGTATGAGTCGTTGCGCTGCTTGAGGGCGCTTGCCTGATACTGTTTGCGGTTCTCGATGTATTTGGGGTCCTGGTGGAGCATTTTGGCATGCTGGGCTGAAATGTCCGACGACAGCTGAAAACCGTGGCGCACCGGGCCGCGCGAAAACTTCAGTTCTTTCGGCAGCGGGCTTCCCTTGCGGGTGTTAACGTTTTTCGAATTGACCGTGCCGTCGATATTATACGAAGCCTTCGAAATAATGGCATTCTTGGTTCGTCCGAGCATGAGCAGACCATCGGCACCAACCGCCAGATTCATCGCGGTATTGGCAACACCGTTGCCCGAAAGTTTTGGGCCCTGATGGTGACCCATAAGAGAGGTATTGATTACCAGCGGCGTGCCTGGGTTAGTATCACTCCAGTCGTCGGGTTTGAAATTAACACGGATCTGACCGGCAGTCTCTTTGCGTTTTTCGCGCTCATCTTTGCTCATGATGCGGCCGGC
>JAKQQP010000031.1 GCA_029564115.1 Candidatus Rifleibacteriota bacterium
GGTCTGAGTCATGTTGGTGGTTTTTGCGATTTCGCGCACGAGTTCGATCTTTTTCACTGAAGGGGATCCTCCTGGGAACTTGAATTAGGACTCAACACAAGTAAATCGTACCAACTGTTTTCGGGTTTGTCAATGCTTTGGTAAAAATTTTTATCTTTTTTTTGTCTGTACATCGCGAATGCGGTCTGCAAGTACTCTCTGTTCAGTTTGCAGCTCAATAAGTTGCGCCTGCGCATTCGAAATTTTCCGCTGATGAGAGGGGGTTGTAATGTTCTGACGAATGAGGTCGGCAATTTCGAGCTCTTTCTGGCGCAGCTGGCTCTGAACGCGCAAAAGCCGGTTTCTGACCAGCCAGTTTTCGCGGTCGAGTGACTCGTTGTCAGAAATGCTGAAAGATAATCTGGCACGCTGGCCCGATTCCTGACCGTGCAGGTCTTTTGCCATTTCTTCGCGGGCCTTGAAACTTCCGCCAATGACTGAATCGCGGTCGATCTTCTGCTGGCGGAGCATTTCAAGAAAAGCGGCCCGCTGTCGTGCCAGCGACATGATTTCACCGTCTTGAAGCTGCGATGGCTCTATGCCTTTGATGACGTCGCCAGCTGAGGGCAGCTGCAGATCGGACTGAATTTCGGGCCTTATTGGTGGCAGGCTTGCTTCTGAACCGGTGGAAGAGCCGCCAAGTGGGCCGACTGGTGGCGCTTCAATACGCCCTGGTTGCACTTCGGGCATAACCGGTCGGTCTGGAACTGTCTGGGCCGAGCCAGGTGCCGGGGCTGCCGGTTGCAGTGCCGGTGGTATTCTGCTGTCGTGCTGCAGCGGTCTGGCTTGCTCGAGAGCCGAGGGAGCAGCAGTGGCAAAGTTACGCGCTTCCCATTCACTGTTCAGAGATATTTCTATGGTCTGGGCCTGAAACTTTTCGGGTTTGTCGGCCACCTTTGTTTTTTCTGAAAGGGTTGTGTGCATGCCCGGCTGCAGAACCAGCTGACGGTTGCGGCTGTCTTCCGCAGCTCTTACCGCCACAAGACCGGAAAATACTCTTACTTTGGTTTTTCCGTAACGGTCGACGTCAACGTCAAACGAGGTGCCGAGAACACTGCATGAGCCAAGTGGCGTCACTACCTTGAAAATGTCGCTGCTGCGCCTGACATTGAGCCAGACATTGCCGAGACGCTGATTTATGCCATAACGCATGATGGTGATCATGGCGTTGTTTTTCATTCTGACGCTGCTGCCATCGGGAAACCGCAGTTCACCGCGGCCGTCGCCCTCGACATTGATCATGTCTCCGGGTTTGACTTCAACCGGCTGTGCCTGCTGCAGCGAAAGCCAGGTCGAGCCTGAAGTTCTTGACAGCACCGCTCTTCCGGTCAGGGTGATGAAAAAGTATTTATCATGCTGGGCGTTGGCGGGTCCGGCACAAACCAGGCACAGCAGCACCGCGGCCAGAAAATTCATGAAATTGCGCATCACTGTTTCTCCATGCAGTTTCGATTCTGAGTGATTCTAAACTTTTTGCCGGCTAACCTCAACCGAAAATCAGCGAAAACAGGGCGCTACTTTTGCCCTTTACTTTTAGCTGTTTGTAAGTACCTTCAGGTAAGCAGAGAATAAAAATTCAGGGAGGTGGCAATCATGTTCGACAACATTTATGCTGTTCAGGTTGAATGCGCCTGTGGTGCTGTTTTTGAGCCCGTTGACGTGATAACCGACCAGTATGGCGAACACTGGGCAATCTGCCCTGAATGCAAGCGCAAGATCAGATTGCTCGCCAAAGACTGAATTTTGTTGCGCCGTATTCCGGCATTGTGATATGATTGGGCTCACAGGCCGGAATGGCGGAATTGGCAGACGCACGGGACTCAAAATCCCGCGCCCCTTAAAGGCGTGTCGGTTCGACCCCGACTTCCGGCACCGAGAATGAGTTTAAACAAGTGTAATAAACTCGCAAAAACCCGCTGATGAAGCGGGTTTTTTGTTTGTCCGGACTTTGTAAAACAACATGATATCGCGTTGCGTTACACCTGAAAATGGTGTAACTTTATAGTGTAACCAACAAATGTCCGAGAGGTGTTACACCATGTCGTTAAACCCAGCACAGGTTAAGAATCTCAAGCCGGAACCCGGCAGGAAAGTTACCCGCATCCATGACGGTTCAGGGTTATATCTGTATATCACCGACAAGGGCAGCAAACGTTGGAGATTCAAGTATCTTTTCAAGGGCAAAAACCAGATGCTTTCCGTTGGCACCTACCCGGCTGTCAGTCTGGCAGAGGCCAGAGCAAAAACCCTTGAGATGGTTACTCTACTGAAAAGTGGTATAAACCCTTCTGATAATCGCAAGGCACAAAAGGCATCTATAACAGAGGCCAGCGCCAACAGCTTTGAAGTTGTTGCCAGGGAATGGCAGGCAGTTCAGAAACATGATGTGACAGAAAAGTCCAAATACCGCATCAATTACGGGCTTGAGAAATATGTTTTCCCCTTTATCGGCAAGCTGGCAGTGTCAGAGATTAAATCATCTCAGATTGTCGAGATTGCCCGGCGCATGGAAGCCAGCGGCCTGACCGAAACAGTTCACCGGGTCATTGGTTATTGCAGCAACATTTTCATGTATGCCATTTCAGGCGAAAGGGCCGACTCAGATCCGACAGCGGCGGCAAAGAAGCAGTTGAAACCATTGCCAAAAGAGGCAAAGCACATGGCAGCAATTACCTGCCCGGCAGAAGTAGGAAAGCTTCTCAACGCCGTCGATGGTTACACCGGCAGTTTTGTGGTCAGATCGGCTCTGATGCTTGCCCCGTTGGTTTTCGTTCGGCCAGGCGAGCTTAGAAAAGCCCGCTGGGCAGATATAGATTTTGAACGGGCAGAGTGGCGTTTTACCGCCAGCAAGACCAGGCAGCCTCATATTGTGCCGCTTTCCCGCCAGGCTGTCAGGATATTGAAAGACTTGCACCAAGCTACCGGTCGCGGTGAGTTTGTTTTCCCGAGTCCGACCAGTTCAAGCAGGGAGATGAGCGATAACGCGATACTGGCAGCTTTCCGGCGCATGGGTATCGCGAAAGAAGAGCATTGCGGGCATGGCTGGAGAGCGACAGCGAGAACCTTGCTTGATGAAGAACTGAAATACCCGTTGCCGGTAATCGAAATGCAGTTGGCACACGGAGTCAAAGACGTCCACGGCAGGGCTTATAACAGAACGACATTCATAAAAGATCGACACGAAATGATGCAGGCATGGGCCGATTACCTTGATCGGCTGAGAGCGGCGGCAGTAAACCCGGCACCTGCAAAGAAACGGCATTAAGCCAGATGGTAATGTAACAAATGACAAAACTAATGCAGATCAGTAATGAATACCTCGAGCAGAAGATTTACCAGGTCAGAGGCCAGAAAGTCATGCTTGATTCTGACCTGGCAGAACTTTACGGAGTCGAAACCAGAGTATTGAATCAGGCTGTTAAAAGAAACCTTGAGAGATTCCCGGCAAGTTTCATGTTTCAACTTACCCTGTCAGAAGAGGCAAACTTGAAGTCACAATTTGTGATATCAAGACCGAAAACGCAGATCAGCAAAGAGAAACACGGCGGCAGAAGAAAGCCAGTCAACGTATTTACCGAACACGGTGTCCTGATGCTTGCCAATGTTCTGAAAAGCGAGCAGGCAATAGCAGTAAGCATTCAGATCATCGAGGCGTTTGTCAGACTTCGGAAGGTCAGCTTGAGCTATGCCGATATTGCGGCAAAGATCGAGGAAATAGAAACTCGTCTTGCCGGGCATGATGACCAGTTCAAAATTTTCCACGAGATTATTCTGCCGTTGCTCGAAGCACCAGTTTCCCCAAAAAGAAAGATTGGTTTCGAGCCAGGCAAGGAAGATGTAGAATGAAATTGTGTGGTTGTTTAAATCGTTTGCATGCCGAAAATTCTATGACGGAGAGGGTTTAAATGAAAAATGTCGATAGCTTATGGTCTGCAGTTTTCGCCAACCCTTCGAAGTGGATTTCAAGTTTCGTTATCCCCCTTCTACACACTCCAGAAAAAGATTTATTGAACGATTTCAAGGCCCGGTTTATGGAGGCTTGGGAGAATATGTATCAGAGCCACATATTACGAAAATATGCTCGTCAAGGCATTGAAACAAGGCTTGATGCAGATCTGCATAACCATGAGGCCACTGAAAGAATCACAGAAATGCGCACCCTTCTGAAAGCCATGCTCGAAATACCTCTGTTCGGCAAAGCTAGTAACCAGATACCGGAGGATGCTCAGTTGATGATACCAAAGATTGAAGCAATACTAAGCGAACCGAGCCAAAGAAACGCAATGTGGCGTGATTACGGCAAAACTTATTACTTTGAATCTGAAGGGCAAGGGGATGGCTTGCTGAAAGAAACTCTCATTTACACGGTTCGAGCAGTTGCTGATGTATTTTATAGTCTTGTCGACGACATACGGATCGACGGTCCTGGCTTTGACAAGATCGGTCTCTGTCCGAACTGTCAGATAATTTTTGAAAAAAAGCGGAAAGATCAGGAATATTGTTCTGCAAGATGTCAGCAAACTACTGCTGTCAGGCGCTCCAGAGAGAAGCAGAAAAAAAAATCTGTAATGGTATTGACTTAAAAACCATTACAAACTATAATAGCCCCGTGACTTGAACGGGGCTATAAGATTTCGGATTAACCTGAAATAGAAAAGCCCCTGTGAACAAGAATCACAAGGGCTTTTTGTTTTTGGGTGTTCACCCGCAAACTGTGGCAGGTTAAGGGTAGCACACCTCGGACAAAAAGCCAACAAGCCCGGCCTTTCAATTGCCCGGCTTACTTTTTGACGCGAGGTGTTTTTTTATGACCGATCAACCCGTATTTCTCAGAACCAAACAGGTTTTAAAGCTGCTGAACATAAGCAAAAGCCAATGGCAGAGGCTTGTAAGAAGTGGAGTAGCGCCGGCAGGAAAGAAGCTCAGCCCCCGTGTTTTCGTCTGGCAGGAATCCGACATCTTAGGGTTTATTGCAGATGCCGAGCAGGTTGGAGGTGCCACCGAATGAACAGAACACAGGCACTGGATGAACTCGAAAGGCAGCTTGATTCTCTCAGAACCCTATCTGATCTTATTTCAACGAATTGCGGCAGCGATGGAACTCCTGCCTTGATTGCCGGGATCCTCAACTTGCTTCTGGATAACCTGGACATAATCCATATCTGTTTACTTCAGAGTTCACAGGAGGTTGGGATATGAACAATATACAGACGCTGAGACTGCCAGAAAACGGCTTATTAAGGTTAAAACAGGTTTTACAGTTTGTGCCGGTCAGCCGGTCTACCTTTCTGAAGGGTGCCGCCACGGGCCGATTTCCGAAACCAATCAAGAACGGTCGCTGTATTTTCTGGCGGGCCGAAGATATACGGGCCCTTATAGAAACGATATGCGCGGGAGGTGATGAATAATGAAAAGACGCAAGGCAATACTTTCAGCAGACCAAAAAAAAGATGTTACCTCGATCACCGTGTACAGCACACTGGCACGCGACAACTATATTATGGTGCGAGTTTCTCTGTCGGTAGCGGTATGCAAAAACACCGAGCAGCAAACCAGAGTGACGCGAGATATCAGAAGGTGGGTTGAGACAGACATTTTCTGGGAAAGCGCGGAGAAAGAAATAGAAGAAGCTGCAAAGCGCCTTAGAACCGGCGTGGCCCCAATCGTTATCGGGGGAGAGTATAACTGATGCAAAAGCAGACAGAGCAAAATACTGACACAACCCTTCCACCTGCCAGGTCTGCCCCTGACCCGGAACTTGTAGCGCAATACGGGCGAGAAGTCAAAGAAGAGCTGAAGACCTACCCGGCAGAAGGGAGAGAGCCGACAAAAAGAATATGGCAGCTTTCTGAATGGGAAGGCATAGGCTATTACCTCGACAACCCGCCCCCTGAACCAAAGCTGTTATTTCGCGGGAAAGGCTGGGAAATTCCTGACAAGTGCGTCACCTCGTTATTTGCGGCAGGCGCAACCGGCAAAACCTTTCTGGGCTTCCAGCTTGCGGCCTGCCTAGCGGCGGGCGTGAACCTTGGCCCTTTTGAAACATCGCAAATAATGAGGCCTGCAAAAAAAAAGAGGGTTCTTTATCTGTGCGGCGAAGACCCTCAAGACATAATCCATGCGAGAATAGCGGCTATTGTAAAGCACATGCCCGGCCTCGCAGATCGGAAAGCAGACCTGAGGCAAAATCTTGGCATTCACGCGCTTGTCGGCTTTGACAGAATACTGATAGCTTATGACCAGAAGGGGAACCCGACAACAACAGAGGCTTACGATGCTCTGTGCTATTCGATTGAAAAAATCGGCGGCGTTGACGTTCTAGCCCTCGACCCCATGAACAAATTTTACGGCCTGAAGGAAAACGACAACGCGCACGCGGCGGCGTGGATAGCCATGTTGGAAACTATTTCAGTCCGGTTTGATGCAGGCGTTCTTTTCGTCCACCACGAAAGCAAGGCGCAGAATCTGGATGGTGATATAAGAGCATCGTCCGGGCGCGGCGCGGGCGCTTTCAGGGATAGTGTCAGAGGGGTGTTGAGTATGGCGAGAATGACCGAGAAGCAGGCCAAACAATACGATTATCCCAAGGACTGGAACAAGATGGTCGCAGTATTCCCAAGCAAGGCGAACTTTACCGAAGAAGCAGCAGACGCGGCGTGGTTTGTGCGCGGCCCAGGCGGCGTTCTGCTTCCTGGCGATGTCAACAGCGGCACTAGAGAAAGAAACGAAGAAGCGGCAGCAGAGCTTTACACATTGCTGAAAGACGCTGTCACAGGACAGCTACTTGATAAACGCGGAAATCCAATACCCTGCACCAGCGATAGTCTAACGCTGCGTGGCCTGACCAAGGGAACCGGTAGCCCGGCTGAAATGGCAATTCGGGCAGCAATGAAGGAAGCCGGAGTCTCAAACATGACAAAAGAGCTAAATAGCCTAATTCTGAGACTGGAAGCTGAAAACAAAATTATCATCGACCGGGCAGAAGGCGGCAGAGGGCAAAACAAACACCGTGTAAACGTTATCGGTTACACCCCGCTGCAAGAGTCACCAGAGCCAGAATCTGGCGACCAGGACAAGGAAAATCAGCCGGACATTCCAGACCTGGCAGAAGGTGGAGCCGACGAAAAACCCAGCAATTCCAGGCAGCAGGATAACCCCATAAAGAAGCGGCCAAAAACCCGCGACAGGAGCCAGAAGCATGAGAAAAAATCACCCGACAGGAAAAGAAAATAAGCCGGATTTTTAACTGTTTTCGTTGGCTTTTCCAGCTTATGCCCGCATGAACAAAGGGAAACGAACAAAATCTACAAGCTGGATTTTATCGGAGCAAAAAAACACAAATCCGGCTTTTTCCAGCCGCCTGAGCCGAAACAAAAGCTGGATTTTAGAAGCCGGATTTTTTGTGTAAATCCAGCTTTCTGTAAATCCAGCTTATTGCCGCACTGGTAGCGGATTACAGAGACAAAAAAGAAGCTGGAAAAAAAACTACCCCTAAAGGGGTATAAAAAACCGAATCCAGCTTTCGGTTTTTTTACCCCCGGGGTTTATTGGGCGCAAAATTTCATACCAGGTTAACAAGGACAGATAAAACCATGAACATACTCGACTACCTCAGAAATAAATGCATCGAACCGAAACAAGTAACCGCAGCAGGGGAGCATGCTTCACCTTGCCCGGCCTGTGGTGGGGAAGACAGGTTTGTTATTCCAGCAGATACCGGCCGCTGGTTCTGTAGACGATGCAGCCCGAAAGGCGGTGACATCATCGACCTGATCAAATTGGTAGAGGGCGTTGACTTCAAAACAGCCCGCGACATGTCAGGCAAGATCACACAAGCGCCCGCATCTGTCTCTACTTTCTACCGGCACCTTTCTCCACCTGCCAGGCAGGCTTTGAAGCGAATAGAGCCGCCCCCGGCCGCCTGGCAGAACGCTGCCGCCGATTTTATCGAGAGATCACACCAGGCTTTACTGAAACACGAGCGGGCGTTATCCTGGCTGAAGTCTGCCCGGCTGATCGAACTGGAAACGGTGAAGCGGTTTAAGCTTGGTTTGAACGAGAAAAGCGCTTATGAGCCACGGCAGAAGTGGGGTTTACCTGAACAGATCGACCAAAAGACCGGTCGGCCCAAAATGATGTGGTTGCCCAACGGCCTTGTCATTCCGCGCCATGACGAGACAGGCGGGCTGATTCAAGTTAAAATCAGGCAAAAGCCCCAGGTGCCACCATTCGTATTCCTGCCAGGCAGCAGTGAGGCGCAAGCGTTTTACGGCCAGACCAGACCGACGTTTGTTGTAGTTGAATCTGAGCTCGATGCCATTCTCATCTGGCAGGAGGCAGGCGATCTGGTAACCCCGATATCTACCGGCGGTGTCTCGATGAAGCCAGATCAGGCATCGGTTAAAACAATGGCGGCCGGTGAGTTGGTGCTTATCAGCTTTGACTCAGACGGTGCAGGGAAAAACCCGGCCGTTCTTGCGGCGTGGCGTTCAGCATTGCCTGATTGTCGCATATTCCCGATTCCGTCAAAATATGGCAAAGATCATACAGACGCATGTTTGAATGGCATGGACTTACGGGCCTGGATAATGGTTGGTTTGAACTCCCCGACAAAAACTATTGCGACTAAGATAACCGCAAGCGAATTGCAGCCCCGTGATGGAGTCGAAAACGGGCCAGGGGTAGTTGAACCTGTCAGGCAAGAAACGAACGCAATAGCAGGCACAGAAACACAAAAAAGCAAACATCAACCTGACGCTGCGGAGCAGGAATTAATTTTAAATGTTACCACCGACGACTTTCTGACCCACCCACCGACGAAAACCTGACCCACTTTTTCGGTGCCCGGTTTTTAAATTAACGATTAGCTCAGACCCACCCTCGCAGTTTAATCTCATCCATTTTTTAAGCCTTTGCTTGCGGAGATTTTTGCCGTAGCCGAAATTCTTTCAATGGGGCTTTCGTTTTATCGTCCATTGCCCTGTGAGCAGAGCAGAATGCTTCTGTTCATCTATTACGGCAGGTGATTTTTTGATGGGTCGTGTCTGCAGCAATTGCGGGAAGTTGTTTTTGCCTTGCCGCTCGGTTCCCGGGCAGTCTTTTTGCGGTAATCCGGCCTGTCAGCGTGCAAGAAAGCGCATCTGGCAAAAGCAGAAACTGGCCTCAGATACTGATTATCGTGACAATCAGAAGTCTTCTCAGAAGGCCTGGCGTGCGGCTAATTCTGAATATATGCGCGAATACCGTGCCCATCACCATGACTATGTTGTCAAAAACCGCATACAGCAAAGCGAACGTAACAAAAGTCGCAAAAAAATACTTGAGCCGGCGGCGATTTTAACGCCTTCCAGCTCGTCGCTAATTGTAAAGATGGACGAGATCAAATCCGCTCTATCAAGCCTTCTTGAGCCAATGCAGCCAACTTTTTTCAACCCGGGTTTTATTGTAAAGATGGACGAGTTCAATTCTTATAAACAGCCGCTTTCAGTAATACTTCACGGTTCTATTTTTTCCGGGGTTGATTGTAAAGAGATGACCAGCTCGCCATGCCGGCCCCGGCTGATTAGACTTTGGCCATGAGTAATGAAATCCATGACATAAACCTTTCACAGATCGGCGAATCTTATGCATCTCTTCGCATAATCAATGCACGTGCCGAAGCCGGCATGCTGCGTTCGATAGAATCTTTCGGGCAGATGAGCCCGGTCGTCTGCCTGAAAACGCCTGGGGGGGATGAACTCATTGATGGCTTTAAGCGGCTTCGGGCCTTGCGTTGGTTAAAGGTCTCAACGATCAAGTGTGTCTTCGTTGATGCAGCCCCTCGCGTTGGCAAGGCTCGAATTATCCAGCTGAATCAGGCCTCAAAGTCTATAAGTGACATCGAAGAGGCCTTGGTTCTGCAGTCTTTGCACCGGCAAGAAAAGTTATCTCAGGCCGAAATAGCACTTCTTACTGGCCGGGGCAGGAGCTGGGTCTGCCGCAGAATCGCATTGATAGAAAAGCTGGCAGATGAAGTTCAGGAGCATATTCGGCTGGGTCTGATTTCTACGAGCGTTGGGCGGTTACTTTCATCATTGCCCCGGGGCAACCAGGTCGAAGTTTTAAAGGCTGTCCTCAAAAATCATCTTGGGAAACGTGCTGTCGAAAGACTGGTGCGTCAACTTCTGGCTCTGCCGGTATCGCAATGGTCCCTGCCTCTTTACAATGCCTGGTCGTGTGCTTCGCCTGACACCAAGGGTGATTATGAGCCTTGTGACAGGTTTCCCGGCTTGTTGAAAAGCCTGTTACGTCTGCAGAAAGCCGTAATCTCGGGGGCCAGGGAGGCTTTAACCGATAAAGCTTCTTTGCCGGGTGGGTTGCTGGAGATCGTTCTGACCACCACTCAAACTCTTGAGTCTTTACTTACACGCCTTACCCAGGAAAAAATTCTGGAGGACTGATAGATGGTGCTTATTTTTAGCAGCAGGCAGGCATTCGAGCAGGAAATCATTCTGCTTTTTCGTGACGGGAAATCAATAAGGTTTCTGTCTCGGGCATTCAACATCAGCCGCAACACTGTACGGCGCATTCTGCGTGATCATGAGGCCAGTCGCGCCAGCCAGCATGAAATTCTGCCGATCAGGCAGACGCGCAAAAGCAAGCTTGATGAGTTTAACGACCGTATCACTGAGATATTGAAAGAGTTTCCGGCTATTACCGGGCAACGTATCTTTGAGGAGTTGGTAAAAGATGGTTACGATGGTGGTGTCAGCATTTTGCGCGACCATCTGCGGAAAATCCGTGTTGTAGAGAAAGAGCCGGTTATTCGTTTCGAAACGGGACCAGGGCATCAGGGGCAGATGGACTGGAGTCCTTATACGATTCCATTTACCAGGACAGGCCCGGCTGGGGTTCAGTGTTTCTCTTATATTCTTGGGCATTCAAGGCGGCATTTTATAGAGTTCTGCGCCCGTCATGATTTTTTTACGCTGATACGCCGGCATCTGCAGGCTTTCGAATATTTCGGCGGCGTTCCGGCAGAATGTCTGTATGACAACGAGAAAACCGTAGTCTTACGCTGGGAAGCGGGGAAGCCGGTGTTTAACCCTGCATTTACGGCTTTTATCACACATTACAACTGTCGACCGGTTGCCTGCAGAGTTGGAAGTCCACAGACCAAAGGCAAGATAGAAAGGCCGTTTCAGCATGTAGAGGGCAACCTTCTATGCGGAAGAAAATTTCAGGACATCGAGGACCTTCGTGCAACCGCACGCTGGTGGCTTGAAAATATTTCAGACCGGCATATTCATGATACTACCGGGCGTGCGCCAATCGAGCATTTTCTTGAAAATGAGAAATCTGCTCTTCAGCCGTTGCCCGGCTTCCCGTATGACTGCTCTGAAGTTCGACTGGCGGTCTGTAACAGTGAGAGTCTGGTGACATTCGAGACTAACCGTTACTCGGTTCCAACCGGCTACATCGGCGATATTCTCAGTATCAAAGCCGGAGAAAGAGAGATTAAAATCTACAGTCATGAGCTGAAGCTGCTTGCTAAGCATGAGCGCCGACCGGCAGGTGAAAATTCTCTTGTCGAAGACCCGTCACACCATCGTGTTAAGCGCGAAAAATATGGCCTTGAGCCGGTCAAAGAAGCATTCCTGAGTCTTGGGGATGGTGCGCCGGAGTTTTTAGCCGGTCTTGAGAGAAAATTTCCAAGAAACGTAGGCTTTCAGGTCAGGCATATCTTGAACCTAAAGACTCAGTTCAACAGCGATGATATTTACAGTGCCATGCTGCATGCCGCCCGCTATGCTTCGTATGACGCAAAAGCAGTCGAGAGAATTCTGGCGGTCAAGGCTCAGCCAAGAACCCTTGAGTCAATCAGAAACGAAAAAGCCCGGCAGCAACTTGCAGAAACCCTGCCCGAAATCAAACAACGGCCACTGCATGAATACAGTGAGCTGTTTCAAACACAGGAAACCAACCATGAAAACACCACAAACGCTGGCCATGATCAAAGGCCATCTGCAGACTCTGAAGCTGAAGAAAATACTGGCAAAGCTCGACAGTGAAATGGCATGGGCTGCTCAAAACAACCCACCTCCGTCAGAATTTCTTGAGAGAATATTGGCAATAGAAGCTCAGGACCTTGTTGATCGGCGCATAGAAAGAAGAATTCGTGAGGCAAAACTGCCGGACCGCAAACTCCTGGCTGAATTCGACTTTAAATTCCAGACCGGCGTTGATAAAGCTCAGATTATGGAACTGGCAAAGCTTGATTTCGTCGCCAGAAAACAGGGGCTGATTCTGGCCGGGGCTTCCGGAACAGGCAAAAGTCATATCGCCAAAGCTCTGCTCCTGCTTGCCTGCGCGAAATCATACCGGTGTCGCTACACCACCGGCGGCAGTATGCTCACAGATCTTATGGCCGGACTGGCCGATAACTCCATTCAAAAACGCTTAAAACAATACACTGCGCCTGAAATACTGCTTATAGATGAAGTCGGCCTCGACAGACTTGAACAACACGAGGCCAGGCACGCCGGTCTGTTCCACAAAGTCATTGATGGACGCTACTGCAAAGGGGCGACTCTTGTCACGACCAACATCGACTTCAAAGATCTCGGCGATTATCTCGGAGACCCCGTCACTACAACTGCTTTGGTCGACCGCATGATTCATCATTCAATACTTATTACAATTCAAGGCCCAAGCTGGAGAATGCATGAATCCAGAAAACTCAACGCAAAGCCAAAAGAACAGAAAACACAAAAAAACTTACCAATCGAGAGCCAGACAGCTTAAATAAAAGGGCACGACCAAAAACGCCCACCGGCAATGTGAAACCGCCGGTGGGCATTTTATATTAAACGGAAAGCGGATTAACAAAACAAAAACAGCCAGAAAAAGCACATCAATCGGCGAACCTGAACTCAAAAAATCTAAAACCTGCAACTTTGGCCGGGTCCAATAAAAAACGAGTAGAGGGTCAGAAATTAATCGGCGTTAGCATTTTAAAGGCAATCGCACTGGCAGACCGAACCTGGGGGGTGTATCGAACAGAGATTAGTCGGGCGCTCGACAAACTCGACGCCTGTCAGGCAAATGACCGCCCCTTTGTGTTGTCGATGCTCGCAGCAACAATTAAAGATGCAGAGTCAGTTTTGCCCCGGTAGTTAAAAAAGCCTGTTCATTTCTGTTCAGACCCCGTTCAGGAAACAGGCGTCCGGATCAGCCGGAACCTGCCCAGACTAGCTAGTCTGCCTTGGTTGTTTTGCTGTTGTTCATGATTGGCAGCCAGTTCTGTTTTGAGCTTAAGAAGGTGGCGGCCGGAAAACTTGAAGCCTCTGTTAACGAAGTTTTACTTCGTTCAACGTCGTTTAACGTCGTTAAACTACCGCCGTTTTTTATCTGCCCGGATTTTTCAGAAGACGTTGCAACCCTTTGCATTGCGTTGCAACGTCTTCATACTTAGGTTTAAGAGCTCATCCAGTCACGTAAGGGAAGCTGAACGCCGCAGCATCGGCAGGGATTCCAACGCAGACCAAAAAAGATTGTCCGGACCCGTTCGGATGTGTTCGGATATTGTCTAGACTTCATTGGCGGTGGCGGCCGCAGATATGCACTACCCTCTTCTGCCGCTGCCTTTGCAGCTCCAGCATTTTATTTTGCCCTCGCAGAAAGAGCATCTTTTATCGCCGACCACATTGCCTGTATCACGACCTGGCCTGATTTTTTAGAAGGCTTTGCAATCCTTTGCATTACTTTGCAAGGAGTCTATGACACTTGTAAACTTTGCAAAACAGGACTTTTAGTAAGACGCTTTTGATTAGGGAATCTCTTCTTCATTGACGGTGGGCGGTAATTGATGTTTGCCGGTCAAAGCGCCAGGGTTGAAATCAAAAGAAGACTTCAGAAGCCTGCATTGAAAAAGAATTGCATTCTATCACTGCCATTAAACGGCAAAGAGTTTACGCGATACTGCGACCGATTGAACGGTTGCTCAAAAATAATTCTTTGCAGCTGAGGAATTTTTCATTATCATCTATTAAAACACTATAAATAGAGGTCGATGTGGCGGGGTTAACTTTAAAACAGCTTGAGAATACCATATTGGGTATAAACGCTCAGGACGCAGATATTTTGCGTTTTGCATCAGATCTCGAAATAAAAAAGACATCGCAGGTGTCTGTTATTAAATGTAAACCAGAGATCTTAAATTCAAATTTGCAGTCGGTAACTGGTGATCAGGTTCTTTTACTTCGACAACGGCATATTTAGGGTTTTTTAGTAGCATGCAACTTCTATTTGCCAAAAACTTTAGTAACGGTTTAGTTAATTACAAAGATTAGGAGAAAAAGATGCCAAATCCAGGGTGGGAAACTATAAAATTAGCTTGTGGTTGGGCAAAAGATAATCTTCCGACCTTCATAGCACTGGCAAAAGAAATAAAGGAAATATGTGATGAACTGAAGACGCCTGAACTTTTAACCTATGCTGATGTTATTGGTTATGTGACAGAAAACAGTTTTTTGCACATGAATGCCAGAAAAGCTGCGTGTCTTCTGGAAGCAGATACTCCCGTAAAAATAGCTGTTGTAGTAATGTTTTTAGATCAAGATAACAGACTGATTGAAGGGGTGAGAATGAATGCTAAAGCTATGAACGAAGAGCTTAGAGAAACTTTTGGACAAAACCAACTTTTTTTAATTGAATAAACAGGAGGAATTCCCGTGGTTTTTCCCGTAATATTGCAAATTTTGGCTGGCCTGGCAATTGCTGCCACCGTGGTTGTTATTGTTTACTTGAAATGGGATGACATTGTTGACTGGTTCATGGGTAGACAAAAGCTTGTTGAAAAAGATAAAGCCCATGTCGCGTTTGTTGTTAAGGAAAAAATGAATAGCGGAAAATTTACTGTGGTGCAGGGTATCTTTAACAAGAATACGGAAAAAGTTGTAGATGCAAGGAAAATTGAGGCCGAAGAGCTTGACAGTAAGCTTGAAAGCTGTGAAGAGCTTACAATTTTTCAGTAATCCCTTTTATATTCTTCTGGCAATATAAAAGCCAGCTATAGTGCTTTTTAAATCGGCTGTTGAAATTTGCTGATCACTTCGAAAGCAAGGTGAAGAAATTTGAGCTTAGATAATACCAAGAGAGAACTTTCATTTTTCGGCATGCCCGAGTCTTTACCCGAAAAGGAGGCTGCGTTAACCCGTTCGCGTCTGATAGCTGCGGCTAATGATCTTATGAAATTTGATGATTCATCAGATTTCTTAATAGCTGTTGGAACAAAATCTGGCATAAACAAGTTTCT
>JAKQQP010000032.1 GCA_029564115.1 Candidatus Rifleibacteriota bacterium
GAATAATTGCCGGCAGTTTCCCACTCGTGGCCAAAAACCAGAGAAAACAACGATGGGCCAAAGAAAAAAAACACCAGTATCAGCGGCAGCGAAAAAAGCATTAATCTATAAAACATTTTGACAACATAGTCTCGCATCTGACTGTTTGCTTTTCGATGTAGTTCGGTAACCTTTTGAAAAAGCACCTGCGATATTGCATAACCAACAACTGCTGAAGGTAAACTCAACACCCGCATTACCAGACTCATCTGGCCAACGGTTACACTGCCAAATATTACTGAAAAATAAAGTATTGGCGCCTGACTGGCAAAAACATTTGCCAGACTGCCCCAGCAAAACAATGGAAAATCCTTGTAGCGTCTGGCATTTCGGGCTATGCCGGAAAATGAAACCTTCGATATGGCGCTGAAATCTTTTGCCAGAAATTGTTTCACAAAATAAAAGCTGCCAAGAAACTCGCCAAAAATCTGGCCCCAGACCATGCCGCCCGTTTTTACCATACCGGCAAGGCCGATTGCTGTAGCAGAAACTGAAGTGGCAGAGGTTCTGAGAACCTTTGCCCTGGCAATCGGTCCAAAAAGCTTCTGGCGATTATTCCAGTAGTTGAACGCCTGAAAGACCCCCAGTAGAAAAACAGAAAGCGGCACCAGATACAACCAGTTTTTTATCTCTTCAACACCAGATGCCAGTGCAATCTGCTCGTTAAAAAAATGAACGAAAAACAAAATTGTCAGGCTGAATAAAAATGCTATGGCAAGAGATAAAACCAGAAGATCAGCGGCATCTTCTTCATTTTCCGGCAGCATTATTGCCATCTCATAACGCCCGGTTGCAATAATAGACAAAACCGAAACAATACTCATAAAAACCGCTAAAAGACCAAAATCTTCGGCATTGTAGATGCGTGTGAGAACCGGGCTGACCGCAATTGTAATAAACTGTGCCAGAACCGTTGCCGAAACAAGAGTTGCAGCGTTTTTAAGAAACTCCCGGCCAGCAAAAAACGATTTAACTTTGTTGCCGATTGCGCTCATTCTTTGTTAAGGCTCTGAAGGATAAGAGCGCCGCTGTTGCCGTCGCCGTAGAGCGGCCGGGCGTATGCGTCAGCTGCAATTTCTTTTTGTTGCCTGTAACTGCTCAATATCTTGTCGGCATCACTGCCGGCGATTATGTTGGCACCCGCTTCGACCAGCTCGACCCACTCAGTTTCATCGCGCAGGGTGATACAGGGCTTTTTGAAAAAATAGGCCTCTTTCTGCAGCCCGCCGCTGTCAGTCATTACCTGCCGGCAATGCTCGAGCAGCCAGACCATTTCAAGATAGCTCACCGGCTCGATTACGAGAATGTTTTTGTGGCTCAGTGACAGACCATGACTGCCGATCAGTTTTTTTGTTCGCGGGTGCAGAGGTAGAACGATTGCTGTTTCTTCAGCCAGGGTGGTGAGAGCAGTAATAATGCTGGTTATCCGCTCGCGGTCATCGGTGTTTTCGGCCCGATGCAGAGTGCAGAGAATGAAATCCGAGTCAGGCAACCCATGGCAGGCAGGGCGCCTGGCAAACTGCCGGTAATACATCGCAGCATCAAACATGACAACACCGGCAACGACAACCCGACACGGGAACCCGGCGAAACCTTCTTTTTCAAGATTTCTAACCGCATTTGCTGTCGGGCAGAAAAGAAGATCACTTATGCGATCGGTAAGAATGCGGTTCTGCTCTTCGGGCATGCGCATGTTAAAACTTCTCAAACCCGCCTCAACATGAGCTAACCTGATGTGAAGCTTTTTGGCGGCAAGGGCCCCGGCCAGCGTCGAGTTGGTGTCGCCGTAAACCAGAACCCAGTCAGGCTTTTCATCGAGCAGAATAAGCTCGATTTTTTCGAGCATGCGGCCGGTCATCGCACCATGTGTGCCACCCGCAACCCCGATATTGAAAGCAGGCTCGGGGATAAGCATTTCTTCAAAAAAGACCCGACTCATGTTGTCGTCGTAATGCTGACCGGTATGCAGAATCTTTTCGACAATTATATCGCCTGCGGCAGCGCCCTGATTATGCTTTTGAATGGCGCGACTCACCACTGCCGCTTTAATGAACTGCGGGCGGGCACCAACTATGGTAATGATTTTCATGACAGGGTCAGGCCTCAGAGCATTGCGACTTTGCCGTCGGTCAGGCGGTAGTGGCTGTTGTCGAAGGGGTCGTGGGCTTCGTTGCCGCTGGCAAAGTTCAGGCGGTTGCCGGCTTTGCTGACCCAGCCTTTTAAACGGGCCGGAACCCCATAAACCATGGCGAAATCAGGAACATCGCGGCTGACCAGGCTGCCGGCACCAACCAGGGCGTAGCGGCCGATGGTAACCCCACAGATGATCGTGCAGTTCGCTCCCAGCGTTGCGCCGGTTTGCACCAGGGTCTTTTTGAATTCCTGCTTGCGCTCGACGAAGGCACGTGGATTGGTGACGTTGGTAAAGACCATACTCGGCCCGCAGAAAACATCGTCTTCGAGCTCGACACCCTTATACAGCGACACATTGTTCTGAACCTTGACGCCGTTGCCGATCTTTACATCAGGGCCGATGCTGCAGTTCTGACCGAAAACCGAGTTCTCACCAATGCTGGTGCGCGGCAGAACATGGCAGAAATGCCAGATCTTCGTGCCTTTACCGATTTTGACATCGTCGTCAACATAGGCAGACTCATGCACAAAATAGTCCATGGCTGATCCCCCCCGTTTTTTTAAAAAACTGCCCCCCGTGGCAGAGGTAACAACAATAACATAAAGGCACAGCAAAAGGCAAATTTTACTTTCAGCGCAATGCTTTTGCCGCCGCGCAAAATAGTTGCCTTCTTTACGACATTAAGTTAAGATGCCGCCTATAAAAACAATTCCGGAGGGACTCTATGAAAAACCTTTTTGCTACACTGAAAAGCCACAAGACAAAACTCGCAGTCGTTGGCCTCGGCTACGTCGGCCTGCCGCTCGCGCACGCCTTTTCCCATAAATATGATGTTGTCGGCTTCGATGTTGATCAGGAAAAAGTCGATCTGATGAAGAACGGCATCGACCCGACCGGTGAAGTGCCGGAAGGCGGGCTGAAGGATTGCAAAATCGAGTTTACGACCGATGCGGCGAAACTGGCGACATGTAAATTCATCGTGGTGGCAGTGCCAACACCTGTCGACCGCAATAAACGGCCCGATCTGACACCTCTGGTCATGAGCTCGGCCACGGTTGGAAAATATATGCCGAAGGGTGCGGTCGTCGTTTATGAATCGACCGTCTACCCGGGGGTGACCGAAGACGAATGTGTGCCGCTGCTCGAAAAACATTCGGGCATGCAATACCGGCGCGATTTCAGGGTCGGTTACAGCCCAGAACGCATCAACCCGGGTGACCATGTTCACCGGCTGCAGACAATCACCAAGATCGTTTCGGGCTGTGATGCTGAGACTCTCGACCTGGTGGCGGCCGTTTATGACAGCATTCTCGAGGCCGGAGTGCATAAGGCCTCGTCGATCAGGGTCGCCGAAGCGGCCAAGGTTATCGAAAACACCCAGCGCGATGTCAATATCGCGCTGATGAACGAGCTTTCAATTATTTTTCATCGTCTCGGGATCGACACACTCGAAGTGCTGCGCGCCGCCAGCACCAAATGGAACTTTTTGAAGTTTTTCCCCGGCCTGGTCGGCGGGCACTGCATCGGTGTCGACCCCTACTACCTCACCTACAAGGCCCAGGAGGCCGGTTACCACCCGGAAGTCATTCTTTCGGGGCGCCGCATCAACGATAATATGGGCAAATTCGTCGCCGAAAATACCGTGAAAAAGCTGATCAGGGTCGGCAAGGCGGTCAAGGGCGCGCGAGTGCTCATTCTCGGCCTTACTTTTAAAGAAAACGTCGGTGATATACGTAATACCAAAGTCGTCGATATCATCAGCGAACTCAATGAATACGGTGTCGGATCATACATTTACGACCCCTACGCCAGTGCTGAAGAGGTAATACATGAATATGGGGATGTTATAGAGGGTTCACCGCAATCCGTCCCCGCATTGCTGGATGATCATGTGCCCGGTTTGCTGCTGCCGTCACTCGAAGCGGTGCCGCCGGTCGACGCAGTGATTCTTGCCGTGCCGCATGACCGGTTCGTCAAAGAACTCAGCCTCGACAAACTTGCGACTTTCTGCCGGAAAGGGTCGCCGGCAGTGTTGATTGATATCAAGGGTGTGTTCGAACCCGAATCGGCAGCGCAGCTGGGAATCAGATACTGGCGGCTGTAAGCCTTATGGGGTCACCACACCAAACGGAAATTTACGTACGCTAAGGAATTCTTAGCGGTCGAAAATTGCCCTGAGTAACGTTCCGATTGAGATTCCAGACATAATCGCCAGTAAGGTTGATGTGTTCCCACCCCAAAGGCGACAGGTGCCTGATCAGATCATCACGAATGGGCTCGCCCTTATCGCGTAAAGCAATCAGAGCGCGTTCAATATAGACTGTGTTCCATAGAATGATTGCGGCAACCAACAGGTTAAGACCGCTGGCCCGATGATTTTGATTCTCAAACCCTCGATCTCGCATTTCCCCCAGGCGATTGAAAAATACTGCGCGGGCCAGAGCATTTCTAGCTTCTCCTTTGTTGAGCCCGACTTGCACCCGCCGACGCAATTCAGTATCCTGAAGCCATTGCAAAACAAATAAAGTTCTCTCGATCTTGCCGATTTCGCGCAATGCTACGGCCATCCCGTTTTGTCTAGGGTAACTGCCCAGTTTTCGCAGAAGGAGGGAAGCTGTTGCCGTGCCTTGAGAAATCGAAGCTGTCAGCCTGAGAATATCTTCCCATTGGCTCAGAATGTGCATTTTCTGGATTACTCCACCCGTCATGCTTCCAAGAGATGGGTATTCACAGGCTTTATCGGGAAGATAAAGCTTTTTGTCGGCAAGATCTCTAATGCGTGGTGCGAATCGGTACCCTGAAAGATGGCAAAGACCGAAGACGTGATCAGTGAAACCGGCGGTATCTGTGTAATGTTCTTCTATTTTAAGGTCTGATTCGTGGTAGAGAAGGCCATCAAGAACGAAAGTTGCATCTCGCAAATTGGCATTGATGATCCGGCTGTAAAACGGTGCGTATCGGTCCGAGATGTGGGTATAAATCATAACAGACGGATCTGTGCCATACTTCAAGTTAGTTTGCCCGGCTGGTTCGCCTCTACCACCAGCGCGATAGCGTTGCCCATCTGAGGAAGATGTGTTTCCTTCGCCCCAGACCTGTGCTAATGGCTGGTGATGCTGCGCATTTATCAGCTCAGCCAGTGCTTTTGAGTAAGTTGCGTCACGAATATGCCATGCGGCCAACCAGGAAAGTTTTGTGTGTGTCATTGCCGGGCAGGCTTCGGCCATTTTCGAAAGGCCGAGGTTGATACCGTCTGCCAGAACTGCTGTGAGCATAAGAATTGTGTCCGATGCCGGCTCTTCTGTTTTAAGGTTTGTGAAGTGCTGCGTGAAGCCAGTCCAGCGGTCTACTTCCAGCAGTAATTCAGTAATTCGCACATGTGGCAGAAGACTATAGACCTTGTTCATTGCTGCTGTCGCCTCATCTGGAACAAGATTGGTAAGTGGGGTGATCTTCAAAATCCCTTTGGTAATGGCCACATCTGGCAACTTGCCGAGTTTTGCGAGGTCATTAACTTTGACAAACTGGTCTTGAAGTTGCTGCATGCGCTTATTCAGATATTTCTCACTGTTTATTTCCACATCAAGTCTGAATCCGTCTTTTTGCAATTGTGTAAAGGCACCTGGTGAGAGCATGTATTCTTTGAAATCATTAAATTGTCGGCTTCCGGAAACCCATAAATCTCCGGACCGCAGGGCATTCTTCAGCTCTGAAAGAACGCAAAGCTCGTAAAACCGCCGATCTATGCCCACTTGCGTAAGAACCAGGGATTCCCAACGCTTACGAACAAAGCCTATCGGAGCATCTTCAGGTATTTCACGAATATTCGTGGCATTCAAATGGCGCAAAATGTGAATTGCCTGCAAGAGAGGTTTTGCTGCCGGAGCAGCTTTAAATTCAAAGGTTTCAAGAAACAACGGTGCATAACGGCGAATTTGTGAATATGATGTTCCTATCAGGCTCAAGGAATCGTCCATGCCGGGTTTAACTATTCCATCAGCCCCAGTAACGCTTGCTTCAAAGGTTTCCCACGGAATA
>JAKQQP010000644.1 GCA_029564115.1 Candidatus Rifleibacteriota bacterium
ATACCGGTAACCTCAGACGGAAAAAGCAGACCTGCCGACTCCCAGTTTTTAATCGTAACATCGCCGTAAATCTTGCGGATAACATTGCTGGTGATCGGCAATACTATGACTTCATCGCGCTTTTCGTTATATTGCCTGCCGCTGATAATTACTACCGGCCGCTTTTTGGTTGCGGTCGCATCTGTGAAAATGATTTCCGCAAGATGCACTTCGCCTTTTTTAAAGTTTGTCATAGGCGGCATCTTTGTCGTTGTCCCATATTTCCATCAGCAATGCTGTCGGCTTTGTCATGACTTTGTACAAATCTTCCTGTTCAGCATCTAGAGCCATCCTGGTTCGTATGCTTTCCACAACGAATTCTTTCAGAGTCTTGCCCTGGTAGGCCGCATAAGACTTTATTTTTCGGTGTTCTTCCGGTGTCAGATCAATAGTTAATCTTTCCCGCTTTGCAGTATTTGCCATAGAAATCTCCACATTGTTTACTTTGTAACATTGTAACATTTCTACAATTTTGCGGCCATGGCTTTGCCGGCTAACTGTTTCTGCCTCTTTCGCCTGGTTTTTCTCAGCAATTCATGCAATGGAAATGCTTGCAGAGGTTTGGAGGCAAAAAAGCAACGCCCTGGCCGAATCGTCGACTGGCCAGGGCGTATGTGGGTCGTTAAACTGCTGTTACCAGCGGGTGTTGGGGTTTTTCGGCGGAGCTTTTTCTCTGGGTTCGGGGGCTGGCATGCTGCCGAGCGCTTTGACGAATTCGCCGAAGGCTTTTTCGATTGTCAGCTTCGGGTCGTTGAGTTCAACTGCGGCATGCACGAACAGTCCCTTGCTGTCGGCGCGGTTGTAGTAGATTTTGCCTTCGACCCTGTTGTTCTGAACCTGAGCGAAAACACCCTGCGGCTCGACGCCTTCGCTGAGATAATTTTCGAGCCAGGCGGCTACCGGGTTCGGGCCGCGGCCGAGTTTTTCCATTCTGGCCTGGCGGCGTTCGCTTCTCTTTGTCATTTCGCCTTTGAGATATTCACTGCCGCCAACCATCAAGCCGGCATAGGCCTTGTCATCGAAGTTTTTCAGAAGTTCATCGAAATCTTTGCTGATCTCTTTGCCGCCTCTGGCTTCGAGGTAAACACTCAGGGCCGCGAATGTACCGAAGGCAACCTTGCCTGAGTCGATAAAGCACAGACCGCCCTTGCCGTCAGGGGATTTGATAACGCTGTATTCACCAAGCTTTTCTTCGCTGATTTCTTTGCCGATCTTTTCTTTGATGAAGCCCATGATTT
>JAKQQP010000063.1 GCA_029564115.1 Candidatus Rifleibacteriota bacterium
AATCCGTGGCTCTTGCTTGTCTATCAGAGTCCATCCGTGTTAATCCGTGGATCACGCTTATCATCAGAGTCTATCCGTGTTAATCCGTGGCTCTTGCTTATCTATCTGCGTTCATCCTATTCGAGGTCGAGAGTCGTCCGCCCCATAAAAATACCATTGGTAGTACCGCAGAAAATACGGCGGGTGCCGACCCCACCCGGGGTCAGCCCGAGGGCATTGATGGTAGTATGGCCTTCAAGACCAGATTTTATCTGCTTCCAGGTGGTGCCGGCATCGCGGGTGCGGTACAAGCCAGATTCAGCGCCAATATAGACGTTTATTGTATTGATCGGGTCGATAAAAATATCTCTGACGTTGACCACGGCATTTGTTACAGAAAAAGTGTTACCATCGTCGGTAGAGCGGTAAATACCCGTGTTTTTGCCTTTCCAGATGGTTGACGGCGTATTCGGGTCAATGGCCATACAAAGAATTCTGCCACCATCGTCATCGAAGTAAATTATACCGTCTGCCCCGACAAAGTGCCAGTTATCGAGTTCTTCAGGGTTGTCATCAGGGTAACCGCCAGGCGATGCAGGCTGGAACCCCTGGGGTGGTGGAGTCCCGGTCACGTTAAAAAGTCGTTCCCCAACGTAAAGATACTGAGAGGTGCGGACATTCGAAAGTTTCAGGCAACCTGCTTTGAAGCCGGTTGGTCTGGTTTCGAGATAGTTCGAAAAGCCGACGTAGATTACATTGGGGTTCTGCCTGCTCATAGTGATGCAGTTGAATTCCATGGTTCCAGATGATACCAGAATGTTGTCGGGGCGAGAAAGAGAGCCGGTAACCAGGGTAACTGAAGCGGGGTCAGGGTCTGTGTCAACGGACCAGGCCCAATCGTAATATTCTACCAGGCTATATATCTGATTATCGTCGTAAAGAGTGCCGCTGTAATCATAGGTGGCGCCGTTCCAGACGAAACGCAGCACGCCCTGGTCGCGACCGACGGCATAAAGGTAGTTATCATCGGTTGGGTCGATGGTAACCGCCGAAAAGTCACTGGTAAAATCTGACGAATAATCTGTTATCGTTGCCGCTGTACTGTGTGGCGCCGGCCTTGGGGATGGAACAGTCAGCGAAGCAGCTGCCGCAACACCGTTAGTGATTAGGAAAAGGCCATTGTTGGTGGCCGCCACCTGTCTAGATGGGTTCTGCAGGCTTATGGCAATATCGTTAATGATGTATTTACCGCTGCCACCAACCTGGTCGGTTGAAAGATTGGTAACTTCGTTCCAGGCAACTGTATTCCAGTCGTAGCCACTGCCAAGGGTCGGTATGCTGCTACGGTAAACACCGTTGCCATTGGTGCCGGCGTAAAGAATACGGTTCGAGCCAGCCGGCGTAGTCGGGTCGATCTGAATGCTGTAGATTGAATGAGTAGCATTGGTTACATCGTTCAAATTATCAGATCTCGGGATCCAGAATTCGAGAAGATTGATTGTCGTTTCAGCAAAGGCTGTAGGTCGCGCGACACTGACAGCTTTCAGGGTGACCGCTGCCTGCGGAGCCGTATCGGGAGCGGTGTATTTGCCGGTGGTATCGACAGTTCCGTAGATAGCATTGCCGCCGGCCACGTTCTGTACATACCAGGTAACGGTTGTATTGACTGTGGGGTCGGTTACCGGGCCGACATCGGCAAAGAACTGTCTTTTGCCGACTTCAAGAGTTACATCGACTTCACCGTCAGTAACATTCAGCGCATTTTTATTAAAACCGTCGTGAATATTGACCTTGAGGGCTTCCAGCAAAGTCAGACTGGCAACGGCTATGGCGGTGCCATCATCTCTGCTGATGGCTCTGACATTGATCATTTTAACATCGACAGCATTTGAAGCGGGGAAGGCCTCTGGCGACAGATAGACCGCGTCTATACCGGAAGTTTCGAGGGTGCCGTTGGCCGCCGTAACATAGGCATCAGCCCTCACCCACTCTGAGTCTGAGGCATTTTTGAATTCCCAGAATACTTCGCTCGAGGTTGCATTCGCGACCGTTGCCTGAAGAGTCAAAGGCGTGGTTTCGGCAAGATAAATACTTTTTGCCTTGGGTGCGACACTTATCGACACCCTTGGAGTCAATGAAACGGTCGCAGTCGCCCCGGCCTGCCAGACGCCGTCTTCAAGGAAAAACGCGCTCACTCTCAGGGTAGGGCCACCGACAGTCGGCGCAAAAACAGTGATTGTATGCCGGCCATTGGTAGAAGTCGTCTGCGTCGCAGTTTCAGGAGCTGCGGCAAGAAAAGAGCCACCATCGGGAAGACGCCACTCGAGGTCTGCGGTTTTCGAAGAGCATTCAACTACAAAAACCGCTGAACCGTCAAACAAGCGCATTTCGGTCACAGAGGGAGAAATGGCGACATATGGCCCCTCGTTGACTTCAAAGAAAATCGTTTTGCGTTTAGTCGGATCTTCACTGGAAACAATCTCGACGGCAACCGGGTTATTGTTCGGCACATCGGCCGGCGCATAATAGGTCAGCGATGCCAGAGTATCTGTCGGAGGAACTGCCGGGTCAGGGTGAGCACTGATCTGTGCAGTGCCGCCAAGGGCGTCGGCAATGTTCACGGTTCCGATCTGACTGCTGTTAACAAAGCGCACCGTGATTGTAGCCACCTCACCTTTCGATATCTTGTAAGAGACTGGCGAAACGGAAATTTCGACCTGAGTCTGCAGATTGAGGGTCACCTCGTCATAGACTTCTGAATTGCCAAAGAGCTCTGCCTTAACAGTAACGCTTTCCGGGGTTGTAATGTTTGCAGGCGCGGTATATAAACCGGTATTTGAGTTGATGCTGCCGTATTTGGAAGTATCGCTGCTCGGCGAAATTGTCCAGCGAACCGTGCCCTCGACGTTTTCAAGGGTAGCCAGGAACTGCTGTGTCTGCCCGGAAAAGAGAGGTTCCACAGACTGCGGGCTGATTTTTAAACTCGGGCCGAGAACTTTGACAGAAACAATCTGCAACTGAGTCTCATTACCGACTCCGTCAGAGAACTTATAATAGACGTTGAAGGTTCCGTTGCCCGCAAAATCAGCCTGATCGAGAACGATCGGTGCAACGGGTACCGCGGTCGTTCTGAACGTTGTCGGGATTGGCGCCCCACCAGAAGCCAATTGAAAAGAAATCGACGTTGTCTTGGGATCGTTGATGTCAAAATGCAGATAAACTGGGAGTGAGCCAACCGGCACCTCAGTTACCAGGTCGGATGTTGGCGCTACGGTTTTTCTGAGGGTTGCGGTATTACCAGTCGGCGAACTATCGCTGACAGTCACATTCAAAGAAACCGGAACCGATTCTATCGGAGATGATGAGGAATTTCTGAAAACGCAATAGATCGTCATATTTCCGGTAAGACTGCCAATAGAGAAAACTTTTTTGGTTGAGTATGATTCCCAGGGGTATAAAGGATCAGACAAGCTGGCAATGCTGGTGGTGATCTTCATCTGACTGGCGCCAACAGCAAAAAGGTCGAGATCGACCCAGTTTTTATTAAGCGGCATGGTATCTCGGGTGCTGATGGTGGCACTTGCGGGGCCACGGGCAGTAATGGTGTCGCTGACAACGACATATTCGTTGCGGGTATTGTGTTTAAACCGAGCATACACGGTTTTTTCGCCAGCCTGTTTGTTGGCAAAGACAAAAGTCTGGGGGGCAGCCGGAGTTTCGGTGAGAATATTGTGAAAATCTCCGTCCTCTGAGAGTTTCAGCGTGCTGGAAAAGTCTGCAGAGGTCGTCACATTGACCCATACTTGAGCGTTTTCGGTAAAAGCATCGCCGCTGTTGATCATTATCGAAGGTGAGGCAGGCGGGTTGGCTGCAACAGTCAGGTCGAGCGAAATGACCGGCGTCTCTACCCGCCCGGCATTGCGGTATTTGGCATAGACGGTGTGCTTGCCATCTGTTTTGCCAAGGGGAAAGTTCACTGAATAAGTGAACGAAGCCCACATGGCTTCACTGGCAAGCAGAGCAAAGTCTTCGGTTAGAAGCATTTCGTTCACGTTATTGGCAAACGGGCGCAGATTAACTGTATAAGTAGCAAGCGGAGACTCTTCGGGAGTTGTCAGGCTGTAATTTTCGGGGCCTGTCAATTCAATAGAATCATTTACGACAATGAATGCTTCAGAAGCGTTCTCGAACCTGACAAAAACGGTTTTTTGACCGGCTGTCGACGATAACGGGAAATCGGTGATCAGCATATTGAAATTCTGATCGGGAAGAAAGTCTTGTGACAGCAAGGAGCTGAAAGATTCAGTTTCAGAGATTTTAAATTTTGTAGCCGTTTGTGAATGCAGCAGAAGGTTAACGATATTCGAACCTGAGCGAGAGTCACCGCCATTTATGACGACATTTCCGTCAACTGTGCTGTAGCCAATACCCGGGTCGAGAATGCGAACCGGAAGAATCGCAACCGGCGTCTGATTGCCGACCCCGTCAGCGAAGCGGTAATACAGGTTAAAAACGCCATAGCCAAGAAAGTCTTCTGGTTCGAGACGAATCGGCAGAATCGGAACGGCAAAATCATCGAGAGAGGCAGGAACCGGCTGATCGGCTCTGACAAGCCGGTATGAAATCGTTGCGGTAAGGGCATCTGCAATATTGAAGTGCAGATAAAAAGGCATGGAGGCCGGGGAAATTTCGCTGACCTGCTCTGAATCAGACGTTACTTCAGTGCGAAACGAGGCAGTATTGCCAGAGGGAGCGGCACTGTTAACGACCACTGAGAGTGAAATCAGCTCGGTTTCAACCCAGGTGGTAGTTGAATTGTAAAATTTGCAATAAATTACGTGGGTTCCGGTGCGGTTTTCAAGGGTAAAAGTCTTGTGAGTGTTATAAGGCTCCCAATAAAGAGTGGGATTCGTGAAACTGGCCAGATTCTGACTGATGAGCATACGACTGGCATTTACGGCATTAAGACTGAGTTCTACCCACTTTTTGTTCAGCGGCAACTGGTCGAGCAGATTCATCGAAGCATTGACAGGGCCAACAAGAGTTATAGTATCGCTGGCAAAGCCAAAGTTGCCGGCAGCATCTTCGAATCTGGCATAAATGGTCAACGGCCCGGCAACCGGCTGCGGCACATCGTAGACAACATTCATGCCATTAGGATCGCCATTATAGTCGCCTCCATCGGCAAGGGAGAAACTTTCGATAGGCGAATACCTGAATTTGGCGGCATTGGACGAAAGAAAATTAAGGTTCAAACGACTGCTCTCACTGACGCTGTCGCCATAATTGATGGTTATTTTGCCATCGACCGGCACAACAACCTGGCTCGGGTCGATGATGCGTATTGAAGTTACGCCGAGAGACGATTTATTGCCGGCCCCGTCGCTGAACTGATAATAGAGATTGAAAACGCCGAAGCCGCTGAAGTCCGCTGCCGTCAGAATTATCGGCGCAACCGGCACTGACTCTACCTTAAAATCGGCCTGTTCAGGAACAGCCGAGCCACCTGCTACGATTTTCCAGGCAACTGAGGCGGTATTTGCGTCGACTATACCAAAATGCAGAAAAATCGGCATCGAAGCCGGCAAAATTTCGGTTACCCGGTTTGAGTCAGCAGCGGCCGTTTCTCTGAAAGTGGCGGTATTGCCCGTCGGCGACGTACTGTTAACCGTAATATTCAGTTGTACGGGCAGAGTTTCTACCCAGTCAGCAGTGGCATTACGAAATTTGGCATATATTGTGCGGGCGCCGACCCTTTCGCCGAGCGTGTAAACCAGAGAAGGTTGATAATCTACCCAGCCGGTGTTGAGGTTTTTAATACCAGGATCTTCAGAGATAAGCATTTCAACAGCGTTTTCAGCATAAAGATCGAGCTGAACCCAGTTTTTATTGAGCGGCTGCGCATCAGAAGTCGAAATTGTCGGGCTGGCAGGCCCCTGCGCGGTGATCGTGTCAAAAACGATTTCAGATTCGTTGGTCTGAGGGTTAAAAAAACGGGCGTATACGGTCTTCAGCCCTTCGCTGTGGGCTACATTCCAGGTTGTGTCTTCGGCTGGCAATTCGGCTGCATTATAAAAAATTCCATCGTTCGAAAGCTGCATTTTTGAGTAGAGGCCAGGAGTGAGAACTTTAACATCGAGTTTTGAGCTGATAGCGATGGCGTCGCCCATGTTCAGAATGATGGCGGGAGTAGCCTGCAAAACAGTACCCACAATGACGTCAAGGCTGAGAACCGGCGTTTCAACTTCGCCAGCATTACGAAACTTGGCATAAATGGTATGCCGGCCGGCGTATTCTTCGAGTGGAAAAGTCGTTAAAAAAGCGAAGGGGCGCCAGGCCAAAGGATTGTCCATGTCGGCATAGGATTCGGTTATCAGCATCTGGGAGGCGTTGATGGCAAAGGGGCGCAGATCTACAGAGAAACTCGCCAGCGGCTGTTCGTTGCTGGTAGTAATCGAATAGCTTGCCGGCCCCACCAGCATAATCGAGTCACTGCTGATTGAAAAAGAGCCGGAAGCGTCTTCCATGCGAACATAAACCCGCTTTTCGCCTGCAGTTGGCGAAAGGTAGAAATTATCGATACGCATGGTTGAGACACCGGCATTTGGCACAAAATCAGTGTCGTCAACGCTGCTGAAGTTTTCGTGTTCAGCGATACGCAGCCTGACTGCTGATTCTGAATAAATTTTCAGACTGGCGATTCTTTTGTCAGAGCTCGGGTCTCCGTCATTTATTTTAACGGTACCGCTCGAGGGCGGTTCACCTTCGACTTCGATCGATTCTACGAGCAGTGGTGTAGAATTGCTGGCGTCATCGTAAAAGATGGCATAAACATTCTGCAGGCCGTAGCCGCCAAGTGTCCATGATTTGGTTTTGGCAAAATTTTCGAGAACGGCACCGGAAAAATTTTCGTTATTGGAAATTTTCATGAATATCTGCTCGTTGTCGTCAGCTGTTACATCGAGAGTAAGCTTGACTGCGAGCTGCTGAGTAGTCTCGGCTCCGGCGTTGATGAGCATGGTCGGATTTTCCGGCGATTTGGTGTCGAGGGTTATGCGGCTTTCGACCACCGGCGAAACATTGCCGAGGGAATCTTTAAAGCGTGCATAAACGACTTTTTCGCCATCACCCGAGGGTAGAGCGAATTTATAGGGGCTGGCGAATTTAACCCAGGCAGAGTTATTGCCAAAAACGGCGGTCGTCTGAATCTGCATTTCAACGGGCTGCTTCGAATAGCTGAAGCTCAACTGAACGATATTTTTGTTTGTCTTCAAAGACCCGTCATCGATGGCGACCTCAACATTTGGGCCAGCAGTATCGAGAACTATTGTAGCAGAATAGTATTTATTCTCGTCAGCGCCACCACCACGAAACTTGACGTAAACGCTTTTCGGGCCATCGCCGCTGGGAATCTGCATTTTACGGACATTTGTATAGGTCTCCCAGAAGGCGTTCAAAAAGTCGGGGCGATCGGAAACCTGCATATGGGTCGCGCCGGGGTAGAGAATGGTGAGCAAAACATCGAGTTTGTTCGTCAGTGCTTCGCCATTATTGACCCAGACGCCGATATAACCGGTATTGTCTGTCTGCAGAAGAATAGAATCGTTTACAACCGGGCTGAGATTACCCAGAGCATCTCTGAACTGAACAAAAATGCGACGGGTGCCATCGCCGGCGGTAAACATTATATCGCGGGTATTAGAATAGCTTTCCCAGGGTTGGGACGTCAGATCTTCACTGTTGCCGACCCTCATCTGAACAGCGTTTTCAGCATTAAGATAGATGCGGTTCGAGAGCAGACGGGTTTTGATATCACCGTTATTGATGTTTAAACTGATGTTTTCGGGGCCAACCGCCGACGCGGTATTGGTATACATTGTCGAGTAAGTCAGGCTCTGGCCATCCTGTGTCTGAACTTTTATGGTGAAACCGTAGCGGGTTGCGGCAACGAGGTCGGGTATATAAACCTGATGGCTGGTGACAAAAGTCGCACCAGCTGAAATAGAAACCGGACTGCCGACCGAAGTGCCGTATTCGACCTGAGCAACAGTCGGCACACTCGTCTCGAAACGCAGGCGCACCGAGGCCCTGTTGATCTGGTCAAGAACGGCTGATTCAAGTTCGACCAGAGACTTTTCGGGTAACTTGACCGGGCTTGCCGGTATAACCTGAGCACCGCTGAAAAACTGAACTTCAGACTCGCCGGTGCTGGCAAAGAGGCTATAAACACCTGGCGGCAAATCAGAGAAATAAAAATTACCCTGCATATCAGTGCGAGTACTGCCCAAAACCAGGCCAACCGCATCTTTAGCAAGAATCGGGATGCCGCCATAATACGAACTCTCCGGGAAATAGGCACGACCTGACAACACGACCCCGGTAGGCACAGAAGGCCCAACGCCGGCAACGCCGCCCCCACCGCCGCCGCCCATGCCGAGACAGCCGATGAGAACGCTTAAAACCGCAGCCAGAACAATTATCGCCAGATTTCGCATATGCACGAGTTTAGCACGCTGGCGCCGATAAAATCAATGCCACTCAGTTGATTTTATCGAATTCTTCAGGCGACACCGCCTCATCTTTCCAGTTGATGATCGTAAACCCTGCCATCGGGTATGGCGGATGGTAGTCACCACCGCCCCTGACAAAGGTTGTATCGAACGAATTGCGACGCACCACAGATTGGTCGTTGCGAAGACTGCCGTTCAGATATGGTTTGATATCACGGGTGCGCAGGTGAACCATCGGGCCGTGGTGGCGCAGAATGAAGCGGCTGTTCCTGTCTATCCATGGGAAACAGCGCATTTCCGGGCTTTGAATATTACCAAGCTCATTACGTATTTTGTCGGTACCATTGGCGAAACTCCAGCGCGCATTGAGTTCGGCAGAATCGATCAGCATGGCGTTCACGGTCATTTCGGGCAGACGAAAGCCTGAACGGGGGTATTTCATGGTCAGTTTGAACATGCGGTCGGCGATGTTCCACGGGCCGAGAGATGGATCCGGTTCTTCTTCCGCCACCTCTTTTTCGGCCTGATCGAGTATCGATTCGATGATTTTATCTCGGGCACCAGCCAGAACTGTGCCGGTCATGTAGGCTCTGGCACCGATACCTTCATAAACAGCCGTTCTTCTCATGGCACTTTTGATAACAAAACGATTTTTGTTTTCTTCGGGTGTTTTGCCGGGGTTAAGATAATCGCGAAGCCGACCGAGAGCCGGGTGCATCGGTAGACCGGCCGTAGTTATCGGAATCACTTCAGGCGGCTGTTTGGGCAACGAAAAAAGCGCATTTATTGCCGGGAAATTCAAAGCCAGCATCGGCAAACGCTTGTCATAGGGGCCAGTGCTCAAGCGTGGCGGGAAAACGACACCGGCGAGCACAAGTTCATTGATATTTTCTTCGTCGGCAAGAGCCATGGCGATATCGTAATCGATCACCGTGGTCATTTCATTACGCAAAAACTGCATCGGGTTCGAAAAATCGAACCAAATCCTACCCATCGACATAACCATGACGCCGTTTTTATCGGTGCCATTGCGAGGCTCTTTCGTGTAATCCTTGTAACCAAGTGTGTAGTTCTGCGGGTTATCAGGGTTAGCGTTAAAATCGCCGGCTATATACACGTCCTGTTCAGAAAAGATTGTCAAAGACTTCCAGGGTGGGTTACCCCAGACCCGCAGCGGCACTTCTGAATACAGCAACACTTTGTCGTCGGCATTTTTGTATTCCCAGCCAAAGAACAGGTCGTAAACCGTTTCAGAGGGTTTGGCCGGATTGCGCCATTTAGACTCGGAAAAACCTTTAAAACTACTGCCGGCACGCAGGATGGTGGGCGACGGCTTGCGGGCATCGCGGTAATACAACGGGTTAAGCGGCGGCAGTTTCTGTGGTCTGGCTCCATGAAAGCCATCCATGACAAAAGCATCGATCAATTTGTCGTTGTTAATTTCGGCGTGCATTTCGAACTTATCAGGGTCGGTCGAATCGTTTCCAGCTTTGATCACGCCGCGTTTGCCATTTCTGAATTCGACATGAACGGGCGATTCGGCACGTATAAAGCCTGGTGTCGATATTTTTTCCATTTCAAGCAGGTCGGCGCCACGGTCAAAAGTGCCCCGACGGGTCAGAGTGATCATTTCGTGGCCGTAAAGGCGCCCGGTTTTCAGTTCGCCGGGAGTTACCCTGAAGGGGCCAAGCCCGCCAACATCGAGTATCTGGCCATCATAAAGCAAAAAATTACCAGGCACGATCTTTTCGATCACTGTAGATATGCGTCGGCAAGAATCATCGACCCGGCCTACGGCTTCGAGAAGGAAATAGCGGTGCGACTCATCTACGGTTTTGGTTTCGGCATTGTTCGAAGCTTTTATCAGCTTGACTCTGACCTTGAATCTGCCGGTCTGTTTCATGGCCGGAATCTCTATGGAGCCTGTATATGTGCCGCGGGCGTTCTTGTCGAGCTTGAGCAGTTCAAAGCTTTTTATGTGGTTAAAACGGTTTTCGCTGGCTGATGGCCAGCCCTCAGCCGGAACATAAGGGTTTCCGTGGGTTACAAACTGATAATCATTGCGCATTTCAGCTAGCACGCAGTGCAGCCCGGTTTCTGCGACGCTCAGGGCCAGATAATCACGGGCCGATTTCGACAACAGATGTATCTGCCCTCTCTGAAGATTCAACACACCACCTGCCAATATGCCCAGAACCAGACAAACCATCAAAACGACAATGATGGCCTGACCGCGGCGGTTGAACGTCAAAATCGCCCTCATGGATATACCCCGTTGAGCCTGCCTCTGACACTGAAGCAGGTCTTTACCCGGTGAGCTACGCGTTCGGCAGTGTCACGCGGGTCGCCTTTCCTGACAAATGCTGCACTGACATGAACAAGATATGGCCCGGTTCCGTCTAATTCATAGGGTTCAGGCGCGATCGGAGTCTTGGCCGAAAGCCCTGGAATGGCACCTTTGAGATTAACCGGCTTACGATTGGTGGTAAAAACCAGCATGTCTCTGATACCCTCACAAACCTTCTTTTCATGGACTTTGCCACTTGTTCCTGGCAGGTCGCCACGGGCAATGCGATAAAGATCGCTGGTGCCGTCATCGTCTTTGCGCAACTGATATTCGATCAGCTCTTCGCGCAAAAAATCGGGAGCCGAGGGTTTGACGGCAAAATCAAATACCTGCCGGCGCAATATCAGCATCGTGCCCTCGTTCGTGTATATCAGTTTATCGACAGTCTGCCTGTTGGTCTGAACGGGAAACTCGACCCAGTTAGCGTTGCGGATATCATTGCCAAGGTGGGCAAAAAAGCGGCGGGCGCTCTCGTTGACCCCAATATGCTCGAGAGCCGTGCGTATGGTACGCACTTCGGCGAAAAAGAGCCGATAAATAGCCAGCATCAGCAGCACGAAAAGACCGGCGACAACGATCACTTCCATCAAAGTGATGGCTTTTCGCCGGTTAAAAATTTTATTCATCGGCCTACCACTGGTCACAATGAGTCGTAACAACCTCGAATTCAACAGGAGTTTCGTCATCTTTCGATTTCCAGGATACGTTAACTCTGATCAGCTTCAACCCGGAAGGGGTATGTTTGCTCTCAGAGGGAACATCTTTAATACTCAGGGTTCTGCGATATTCGACCCCGGCAATCTCTACCGCAGGCAGAAAACCATCGGGGTTTTTGTCATACTGGTTGTCGGCAGCATGAAAGTCGGCAAGAAGAGTGTTGTGCCCCTTGTCGTTGTCGCTGCCGAGCTCGACGGATCTTGCAGCTCGAATGGCCTCGACTGCCTGATTGGCCAGGAAAATGGCGTTTTCGTAGTTGCGCACCTTCGATACGCCGGTAAAGCTGCTCGAAATTGTCCAGCCGATTATAAAAACGACGGTCATGAGCAGACCGGCAATCATGACCTCAACAAAGGTCATTGCCGATCTTTTGAACATTTTGCAATTGCCGTTCACGTCTTTGCCTTCCCTGACATGATTGTAAAACGAATTCGATTTTATCTGCAACCGAAAGCATGCTTCAGAGGCGTATACCGTTAACCGCCTCAACCAGACAGTCGATCGAATGATTTTAACACATACCTGTGCCAGGCTCACCTATTTTTCGCGAAGTCAAAACAAACTGTTCGGTCGAAAAATCTGAGATAAAAAAACGCTGCCTTCCGGCAGCGGTTTTTTTTTACAATATACCGATGTGATCAGAAAAGATCAGCGGGATTTAAACCAGCTTCCATCAGCAACATATCCGGGTTGCGGACTTCCTGGCCATTGCTGAAATCCTGCCGGGCCGGGCCTTCAACGATCTCTTTAACAAGTTTCGGGTCGAATCTCGGGTTTTCGAGATTTGAATTCGGCGGGTTCGGAGCATCTGAAGTCGGCACCCAGACGAAGTCAGGGTGATTTTTGCGAGATTCCCCCGTCCATTCGCCGGAGACGATATTGTTATTCTGATCGAGTATCAGGTTGTAGGTGTATCTGACGGTGAACCATTTGGTGCCGATGTAGTCAGGGTGAACATCGTCGTTGACATACCAGCAGGTTGTGGTGACTTTGAGCTTGCGATCGTCGAACCAACCGGTAGTCCAGCTCGATTCGAACTTGTAGATGGGGAAGTTCCAGACCATGCGACCAGCTTCGATGTCGCAGATCATGGCACTCTTGCCCGAACCGATGTAGTTGATCAGCAGGCGATGAAATTCGTCGGGATAAATGTCGTCGGGGTCATCGCCGGCATTGCCCCAGTTGCGGTTGCCGTAGAAGTTACAATAGGTGTTCATATAAACTTCAGAAAGAATTGCCTTCTGGTCGGCAGTCTTGAATTCGATGCCATTGCGATAGCGCGTAACAGTTGGCTCTTTGGTCAGAATGGCGGCAGCAGCCCAACCATTGCAGTGTCCTTCCCAGTTTTCGGCTTTCGGGTTGTAGTGGTTGTTGCGAACATCGGCCTCCCAGGCGTGAGCACCGGGATTTTTGCCAGTTCTTGTCTGCACATAAGCATCGTATTTTTCGAATGGCGAAGGGCTATGGCCCGGCCAGCCTTTGATCAGAAAGCCTTTTTTGCGAGACCACCAGTCGCCTGACCAGGGGGCGGGTTTGATCTCACCACGGGCGGAGCCGTCATTGGCAACAGCAGCGAACGGAGCGGTTACAACCAACAGTGCAATTGCAAGTATCAGCTTTTTCATCAGTGGTTACCTCCGTTATTGCCTGATGTCGGTGCCGGCGCAGATGCTGGAATCAGACGGACTTTGCGGTTACGGTTTTCTGAGGAGACGGCCCAGGGCGAGCCTTTCTGCCAGAGCTGAACGAGGTTGGTACCCGAGCGTTCTTCGTCGATTTCGACCTGATAGGTAGTGCCAGAAGAGCGATAGGCCGCAAAAGAGTCAGAATGCTGCTTGTCGGGGGTTTTGTTTTTCTGGGCAACGGTGCGCTTGAAAGACAGCCCGCCGATATTGCGTATACGGGCGAATTTTTTAGCAAGTGAACCGCCGCGATAAGCGGCAAAACCGTCGGCGCCCTGAACAGCCTTGTCAGCACGGGCAATCGGGAATGCCGGGAGGTCGTAAGGCACTATGGAATCTTCGGCCAACAGGGGTTCAGAACTATTGGGATCGACCTCACGCTCGATGTATTTCATTCCCTCGCTGGTAGGAAATATGTCGACGACCTTTACGGGTCTGAGATCTTGCGTAGAGAGCCAGAGAATTGCCTGATTCTTCACATTGCTCGTGCGAGCATGGACGTGCAACACGTAGCATTCCTGGTCATGCAGATTTTTGCGGGCACGAACTTTGAAGACCCAGTTCACAGGTGGCATCCAGACTTCGCCGGGGCTTTTCAGATCGCGATAAGAAGCCTCGAGAACCCAGCGTTCACCGACCTGCCAGGCAGGCACAAAACCTTCGCCGTCTGCGGCGAAAGCACTACCGGAAGCCAGTGCTGCCAGGAGCAGCAACACGCTGAGAAGCAGATTTCGTTTCATTTCGACCTCCAGAACGCTTATAACGTAATGTACAACAATTCTAAGAAATAAAAGCAGAACCGTCAAGGCCTAAAAAGCCGGGGATAACAAACATACCGGCGATGGGATGAAAAGTTTTTGGGAAATAAAAAAACGCGCCTACCAGGACTCGAACCTGGGACCCCAGGATTAGGAATCCTGTGCTCTATCCACCTGAGCTATAGGCGCAGCTTTAATAGTTGCATTCTAACAGTATTTTCTGGCAAAATCAAGTTGTTGTTACTAAAGTCATTAAACACACGGGAAGCGCGGCTGACCGCCCAAAACACAAAAGGAGAGCGACTTTGAACAAGAATCGACTGCTGATTTTTCTGATGTTTTTCTGCCTGTTTCTAGAGGCAGCCGGAGCTGAAGACACGGGAAAGGTCATTAACAACAAGTGCAGGGCCAATCTGAAAGCTTTGAATGAAGCTACTGCAAAATTTCTTGCCGAAAATGATTCAGGTCTGCCGTTCTGGGCGAATTATCAGACCGTCTCCACCTCGCTGATAGACAGCAAATACCTTCCCACAAAGCTGGAAGCACCGACCCGGGACTGCAAATACAATCTGGTTGCGACAAGCCGCGACGACTACCAGTGGTATTGTGATCTACACGGTGTTATCAACGGCGAAAAAAGCGTTACCTTCATGTATCATGAGCACCGCCTGATGGGCAAGACGACGAATCGTTACCAGAACATCGAAAAATACAGAGAGCACGTCAAAGATCTGCTGCGCTGGACAGAATACCACCCCACCCCAACGGAAAAGTTCAAATTCTATTACAATATGAACCCTTTATCGACTTTAATATTCGCCATCGGCGGTATCATGGTGCTGATTTTTGTCTGGCGCAATCTTTAAACGCTATTGCGACTTTGCCTATTTGAGAGGCAGACCGAATTCTTCGGCGAACTGGCCAAGCATGGTGTCGATCCAGTAGCCGCCATAACCCATCTTTCGAGCTTTGAGAAGGTTCAAAATCGCTTTGCCCTTCTGATTTTGCTGTGACCAGGCCATGGCGAGCACCACAAAGGCCCAGCCGTTTTTGTGACTGCGGCCTTCAAGATATTCGATAGTTTTAATCGGCTGATGCAGAGCGAGATGCAACGAAGCCAGATCGACAATCAAAAATTCATTGGTCGGGTTCAGATGCAAAGCGAGAGTAAGTTCTTCAAAAGCATCGAGAAAGGCGCCGCGACCGGCAAGAATAAGACCTAGAGCATGGTGGGCATCGGCATTTTGCGGATCTCTTTCGATTGCCTGCCTGGCAAAGCTTTCGGCCAGATTATATTCTGAATCGGTGGAGGTGCCGAGCAGCGACAGGTAGAAATAGATGCGGCCGAGTTCGAGATAGCCTTTACCAAAGGCATCCGGAAGACTGACCGACTCTTCGTAATGCCGCCAGGCTTCGCGCAAAAGCTCTGTGTTACCAAGACGCATACCATCTTCGACCATTTTATGGGGGTCGATTATCGGGATTCCTCCTTCGAGGACTCTTATCGACAGAGCAGAAGCAGGGGTGGCAAAAAAACATGAAATAACGACAGCCAACAGAACCAGATTGACTTTATTGCCAATAGACATTCTATCCTCCTGATGATATAAATACCTGTATTATTCTCTAACATACAGAGCCGGCAAAATCCAGAAAAATGACGAGCAGACCAGAACCCGGAAAAGATTTTAAATCGAAATTGAACGAGCCACAGGTGTGGGTTTTTCTATTTCTTTTTTTTGCGTTTCTTCCTCTGTCTATTTACTATTACGCATTCAAGCTTTATCTGGAAGACACCTTCAACCGCAACCGCACATCGATAGTTCAGGCCTTTCAGCGCGAGCTGGCTTCATTTGGAAGCAGATCGAGAAACAGTCAGCTTTTCCAGAGTCATTTTCAGGAATTCAAAGAAGCTTACCGGCGCAATTTTGTCGCCAGCGATACTCATGCAGAGCTGGTAAAGAACCTGATGACAGAAATACCCGATACTGCCTCCATAATCATCTGGGACAGCCGAGGCCGGGTATTACAGGATTCTCTGGTAACAGCTCCGGAAATCGGCAAAGAACTACAGGAAGCTTTTGTCGACAATCTTTTGCAGGCCTACGAAAATTTTTCAGCCGGAACTGACCTGCAGACACTTCACCAGATCAGAAAATTTGAATTTGAAAACCAGGATTTCGCTGCCAGAATGGTGCCGCTTCTTGGGCATGGCTTTCCCACAACCCAGGCTTTTACGAGTCCCGGCAAGGTTACAGGCGGTTATTCATCGACCGCCGAAGTATATTTTTACTGGTCTTTTTTCAATAACAGCGACAACTCTCTAGGGGGCTTCGCAACCATAGTTCCTCTCAAAGGTCTGTCACCCGTCTTTGGCCTCAACCAGGCGATTGCGAGAGAACAGGGGTCATCGCCCGAAAATTCCTTCGGTTTCTTCGACCAGTCGACCGACGAAATTGTCGTCTCTTACCAACCCTTGCAGCCGATTGCCAGATCATTGATCAAAAAATTCGCGGACGGCCTGGCAAACCCTTATTTTGCCGGAGACTGGGCAATCTTTGTTTACCCTCATCCTGACAGTTCGGCAGTCAGCACTTTTATGCTGATGTCGACGGCAATGCTGCGCGAGTCTTTCGATATCGATCTGAAAACCGGCAGACTGGTTATTTTTGTCTTGCTGCTTTCAGCAGTTCTGGTTTTTTACCATTATTACAGACTCACCATCACCAGCGGCATGTCGTTGCGTCAAAAGCTCGCCGCCCTGTTTTTTTTATGCATGCAGCTGCCGGTATCAATCCTGATTTTTCTCGGCATCAGATTTTCGATCAGTCAGCGCATTCTGCTCAACCACGAAGCAGAAAACCGCCTGGCAGAGATGATTCGCAAGGTAGACTCAGACACCAGCATTTATTACCGCGGCATCAACGAGTGGCTGAAATCGCTCAAAAGTCTCCCCGAAATGCGGGCACTGGACAAGCAGAAACTGCGGGAAACATTCTTCAGGTTTGTACGCAACAACCAGCTGGAGAGCTTCTATCTGATCAACGCCGACGGAAGTGTCGAGTTCGACATAGACAACCTTGCCGGCGACAATGCCGGCAATCACCAGTTTATCAAAGAACTTGGCCAGCACATTCTTGTTAACAGCCGCGAAGAAACCAACCTTACCCGGAATCTGCAACCTCTCGATGACGGCCTGTTCGATCTGGTAACCCGTAGAACCGGCACCATGCACCAGGTCTACTGGCCGGGCGGAGAAACGCGAAAATTTATTTTTTCAGACCTGATAACCACCAGTGACGGCCGAAAGCTGGCGGCAATCGCCACCATTTCTAAAACTGAACTCGACCGAAAATACTTGAAGCACGCAAGAAATCTGCAGACTCATCTTGATGCCGATTCTGAGATCATCATTCTCAAAGAAGATGACATTTCAGACACAATGCCCAGGTTGTCTCCAGTGTTCAAAGCCCATTTGCTGCCACTGATCGCTGCGAGCAGTATTTCCAGCGGCATTACAGCAGACCTGCTGCCAGACGAAACCGGACCGATGCTGGTTGCAGTAGGCCGTGGTGCTGTGGCCAGAGACTTTTTAATCGGCGCCAGACACAGTTGGAAAAAAGTCATGGAAACGATACATCTGACCTATGCGCTGGTTGGCACCGGGCTTTTCTTCAGCCTCATCTCTTCGCTGGCCCTGGTCACAATCCTGATCAAAGAGTTTCTGGCGCCGGTTTCGGTTCTTTCCAACGGTGCAAGAGCCATAAGCAACGGCGACCTGGAACTCAACCTGCCGGTTTTTGCCAAAGACGAACTGGGTGAACTCTCGACAATATTCAACCAGATGACCCGGCGTCTGCGCAACCGTCTGACAGAGCTCACCGTTCTCTACAATCTCACTCAAAAAGCATCAAGCACTCACAGTCAGCGCGAAATATTCGAACTGGCAGCCGAAAATCTGCAGCAGCATTTGAATGCCGAGTCAGCGGGCACTGTATGGGTTGGCCGGGCCGGGAACGAAAATGACCTGTATCTGTCAGAAAATCTTGAACAAAAAATATCAGAGGCCATCAAATCATGCGCCCGCACGGCTCTGAAAACCATCCGCGAAGTAACGGAAGTGGACAGCGACGGCAGACACATACTCAGTCTTCCCCTCAGTTTTGAGGACAGAAAATTCGGCGCCATATATCTGATATTTTCCCCTGATAGATTCAAAAACAATCAGGGTTTTTCCGATGACGAAAAAAACTTCATGAACACTCTCAGGCACCATCTTGGTCTGATAATCGAGAACCAGAGGCTGTTCGAAGAAGCGATAACGGATAGTCTGACCAAACTCTATCTCAGGCGCTTCTTTCTGGCGGCCCTCGACAAAGAAATAAGCAGAGCCAAAAGATATCAGCTCGATCTGGGCATACTGCTTCTCGACATTGACAACTTCAAAAAATTCAACGACACTTATGGACACCAGGCTGGCGATCATGTATTACATGAGACAGCGCAACGACTGGTCGAAAATATCAGAGCAGTCGACACTCCGGGGCGCTACGGCGGCGAAGAAATCGCGCTGCTGCTCCCTCAAACCGGAATCAAGGAAACTTACATAGTGGCAGAACGTATTCGCAAGTCAATTGAAAATGCCGAATATAATTTTCGCAATGCATCGATGAAAGTCACGGTATCCATAGGCATAAGCTCTTTGCATATGCGTAATGTAAGCATGGAACAATTGATCGAAGAGGCAGACCAGGCTCTTTATGCTGCAAAAAGCAAGGGCCGCAATCAGGTCAGAATTGCACCGGAGGCGATGTAAATGCAAGGTTTAAAAAATACCCGCCGGGCTTTTACTCTCGTCGAAATACTTGTGGTGCTGTTTCTTGTCGGGCTGGTAGCTCTGCCCTTCACCCATATGTTTTTATTCGGGGTTCAGGGCAGCTACGACAATGCCGAGCACGTTCTGGCCTACAACCTTGCCCGGGAAAAACTCGAAGAAGTAAAAACGCTGCCATTTGAGTTGATAAAATCGGATTACGAGAATTTTCGCGAAGTTTTTCAGGATCGCCACAAATACGACGAGGCCTACTACAACGAAACTTCTTTCGAGAAGTATTTTTCTGATGTCTTCACAGACCGTTCTTTAAACGACAGCGAGCTTAAAACTACCTTCACACGTCTGAAGCAGATTTATCCGCGCAGCTACCTCAAGGCTCTCAGCACCTATCCAGAAGACTATCGCAATTTCAGACGCGTCGTTAAAGTCGAGGCCATATACGAGTCGGCCATGCCATCTAAATTGAAAAAAGTGAGCGTCCTGGTTTTTGACAAAGACGGCAAGAAAACGGCCGAAATCGCAACCATGGCAGGTCTGCACAAATGAAAAAGAAACCTGGCTTCACTCTCGTTGAGCTGCTTCTAGGAATGTCTTTAACCATTCTGGTTGGCGGAATCCTTCATCTGATGCAGTCAACAGGCATGTCAACCGTCAGAAAAGGCACCTCACAACTATTGCTGACTTCAGAGATCCGCAACAAGATGGAGCGCATGGTTTCTGATCTGCGCAATGCCAAAGAAATCATTGAAATAAAACCAGATTTGCTCAAAATGCGCTGTTACAAATATTCAGCCGAAAAACCCGACCCGGGCGAAGATGCACTGGTGACGGTCACCTACGAAGTCGAACGCGGCGGGCGTCAGCACGTCATGTGGCGCACCGAAAACCGGGAAAACCCCGTAAAGATGATTGGTGTCGAAAAGATAGGTGAACGTCTGTTTCAGCCATTTTACGAGGGCCATGACCCTGCTTCACCTGTTGGCTGGTCGCTTTACCCCTTCGACATGGTGTCGAACGACTCGGGGCAAAGGGCAAGAATCAGCATGATCCGCATCAATCTCGACTTCAAACAGCAGGGTGAATCCGCCTCTCTTGTGACTTCCGTCAGCCTGCGACCTGCCGCAACGCGAATAAGACAGCCAAACTGGAAATTCAGATAATGGAATTTCCGGCATTTCTCGGCATCATTTCAACGCTGGTACAGCTTACTCTGGCTGTTCTGGTCATATTTCGCAACAGCGACCGTCAGGAAAACAGACTTTTCAGTCTTCTTCTGTTACTCTTCATGTTCTGGAGCATGGCTGAGCTGTATCTGATCTTTGGCGGAATCAGCGCCACCGGCCTGAAGCTTTTGTTCACTCCCGGCATTCTGCTTGGCTATTTCTTTTGTATCTTTACGGCAATATACCCTGAACTTCAGTCAGAGGCTTTCATTTTCAAGGACCGATGGCGACCTGCTCTGCTTTTTCTGCCAGCGGCGCTGCTTTTGATAGTGCTCTGGTCAGGTCGGCTGATAACAGAATTTGAGGGCATAGAGGGCGGCTTTACCCTCTCTCTGGGCAGTTTTGAGTTCGTTCTCAAAGGCGTGATCATAACCTATCTTTTTCTGTCACTGACCACTTTATCCAACAGCAGACAGAAAGCCGAGACACCGACCCAGATCAGGCGCCTGCGCTACACTTTCACCGCGATGCTCCTGCCGGTGGCGGCCGGGTCTATAACCATCGCCATGAGCCGCTGGTTCGTCGGCGGCGGCACCATCTACTCTTTCGGCCTCTTTCCGGTGCTGGGCATAATCATGGGTATAATTCTGAGCTACACCATGCTCAAATACAACCTCATGGAAATAGACCTCATCTTCTCGACAGGTCTGGTCTACACACTTTTAACCGCCATCCTGGCCGGAATAATGGAACTGATGCAGGAGCTGATGCAAAACATTCTCGACTTCTCGGATGTCTGGAGTAAAGTCATTGCCATTCTGCTGATCGCCGCAGTTTTTTCGCCACTCAAAGACTCTCTCATTTCACTGGTAGACAGGTTTTTCGGGCGGCGCAGTTTTGACGCGGCGAGAGTGATGCAGACGATTCTTGCCGAGTTGCGCAAACAGACAGACCGCACCAGGCTGATGGAACGTTTTGTCAGTGAGTTACGCCTGATTCTTGATTTTGATGAAGCCAGGCCGGTTTTAATTGAAGACAAGTCTAAAGAACCACTTGAGTTCGAAAATCTGCCGACAGAAATCAACGACATCGACACGATAATTCACCACTACGCTGCAGACAACGATTCTTCATACGTTCAGACCGCCCGGCAGCTTAAAAGCGAGAACTTTCGCCATTATTTTCCTTTCAGAAACGGCGAAGACTTTTTTGGCTGCCTCCTGCTGGGGCCCAAAAGCACCAAAGTACCATATACCGAAGCCGAGTTGAACCTGGTCACGGGTCTGGCCAATGAGATTCCGCACATTATTCAGAATTTTCAGATGATAGACCGACTTCTGGCCCAGGAAAAGATCACCCGGGAACTCGAGCTGGCCGCCACAATGCTTAAAGCCATCAATGCCAGAACCGGGATCGGCAGTTTTGCCGGCTGTAAAATCGCTTCGTTCGCGGCGCTGGCCGGCGAAATAAAGGGCGATATGCTCGACATCTGCGACAATGCGGCGAATGCTTTTATCGGAGTTTACGATGCCTTTCACAGTGGTCTGCAGGCCGTGATGACCCTGAACCTTCTGTTCAGCGTATTCAGAACGACTACCGATCCGAACCTGAAGTTGCCCAATGCGAACGATCTGTTGCGTCATTTCGCGGACCAAAAGCTCTGTTCGGCGGTCACCCTGCTCGATTTTGCAGATAACCGCGTCTGCATCAGAAACTGTGGCAACCCAGCCCCGTTGCTGACAGGGCGCAATGGAACACAAAAGATTTCCGATACTCAGGCAAAACCGATCGGGTTACAGGATGCGATAAGCCTTTCTCTTACAGAGATTCTGCTCGAAGAGGGCAACATGCTGCTTGTCTATACAAATGGTCTGACAAAAGCCTTTAAAGAACTCAGAGGCATCGAATTGAGCGATTTTCTCGCTGGCAAAGCCCCTGGTGATGTTGCCGAATGCCATCGGCTCATAACCTCCGAGCTTGAACCGTTCACCAGAAAGAATTATTCTGACGACATTACCTTTATAGTGGTGGGATTAACATGACACAGAATTCAAGACGCCAAAGCCGGACAATAAAACTTGGCACCGTGGCGGTTGGCGGCACTGCACCAATAACTGTGCAGACCATGACCAAAACCGACACTCGAAATGTCGAAGCCACATCGGCTGAAATCAGGCGCCTGCGCCTGGCCGGCTGCGACATTATCAGGCTCGCTGTCCCAGACCTGGAGGCAGCGACAGCATTGAAAACAATTTGCTCTCAGAGCCAGATACCGGTTATCGCCGACATACATTTCGATCATCAGCTGGCATTGGCAGCGATCAAAAACGGTGTTCACGGCCTGCGACTCAACCCCGGCAACATCCGCAGCGAGGAAAAAGTGCGGGAAGTGGCGGCTGCTGCACTCGACAAAGGAATACCCATCAGAGTTGGCGTCAATGCCGGTTCTCTTGATCCGGCAATCAAGGCGAAACATGGCGGAGTGACCGCCGCGGCTCTTGCCGAATCGGCTCTCGCCGAAGTGCATCGTCTTGAAAAATACGGATTTGAACTGATCAAAATCGCCGTAAAAGCCTTTGATATCGCGACCATGACTGAAGCGGTGCGTATCGTGGCCGGCTCGTGCGATTACCCGCTGCACTTGGGCGTTACAGAATCGGGTTTACCTGAAGAAGGTATCATCAGGTCTTCCATAGGTATTGGCAGTCTGCTCCTTGCTGGAATTGGAGACACAATAAGGGTTTCTTTAACCGGCGATTCAGCAGATGAAGTAATGACCGGCATCAGAATTCTCAAAACTCTGGGTCTGCGGGAATCTGGCCCGGTGATTGTATCCTGCCCGACCTGCGGACGCTGTCAGATTCCGTTGCAGCAGATAGCCCGCGAAGTTAAGCAGCGTCTCGAAGGCGTCACCGCGCCGATTCTGGTAGCGGTGATGGGTTGTGCCGTTAACGGCCCCGGCGAAGCAGAACAGGCTGATTTTGGTATAGCCGGCGGCAAAGACAACGGCCTGATCTTCAAACGCGGGCAGGTAGTCTGCACCAGACCCGCTGACCAACTTATCGATGCTCTGATCGAAGAAATTTTCAAGAGCCTGCAACAAGAAAACAAGGATGGAAAATAAACTATGAAAAATCACAGAGCCACGCTGATGACAGCCCGTTTTCTATTTCTGGTTTTTCTGATATTGTGCGGCACACTTTTACAGGCACAAAAAACCGACCAGGTAATAAACTTCAATACTTCAAAAGTCGAGCTTATTTTTCAACCGCCGATGCGCTCCGGTTTCAATTCGCCTCATCCTCTGCAGATAGAGGTTCCTCGTCTGAATCTGGTAGTGAACCTGATTGAAAATTACCTGCTTTATCTGCTGCGGCTGCAGAAAATCTCGCCAGAAAGTAAAGTGACGATGATATATGCACCCGAAATAGCAGTGGAAGACTGGAACGAGGAAAGCAAAAGAATCAGACTCAAGGACACCGGCATCAATCATGTTCTGCAACAGGTTAACCAGCAATTGCGCGAACAGGAGGGAACCGAAAAGAATTTTCTGCTCGACAGCGCCGACAATCTTTTCACCATTCCAGATCAATTGCCCCGCAAAACCAGCAAAATTGCCGTAAGAACCGAGCTGATCAATCACTCATCGTTTCAAAAAAGTCTCGAGCCCGACACGGATTTCTGCATAATCGATGAAAACCGGGTTGTAACCGCCAGACCATACAAAAGAAGCAACCGTCTTTTTATAATGACTGACAGCAACGGCGTATGCAGCAGTTCGATGCTGCTTGACCAGAGCAACACCTGGTATGGCAATCTTTCTGCGTCTGCAGATGGCAGTTTCATCGCTTTCACCGATGGGAAAAAGCCTCTGGTTATGCCGCTTGACGGCGGGAAACCCGTGCCACTTTTCCCTGAGTTGAACGACCCGGTGCTTCTTGACATGCGCTGGAGCCCCGAAAACACACAGCTGGCCGGCATGATTCTCGACAATAAAACTCAGGAGAGACACTTTTTTATCTTTGACGCGACTGCCGGCAAAATGGTCGGTTCATCACTGACCGGCGAATTGCCGGCAAACTATTTAAACTCTTTTCCGTGCTGGTCTCCAGACGGGAATCGTCTGCTGATGACTTCTGCCAGAGACGTTCATCTCATCGATCTGAAGAAGAAAAGTGTTCAGGCCGGCATTTTGCGCCTGCCCCACGAAATAGGTGAAATCATCTGGTCAGAGGACGGCGGATCTTTTGCTCTGCTCGAAATCATCGGGCAGGCTCGCGACCGCTATCTTTTCGACGATCTCGATTATCGCAAGACAGTTTTGCACCGTTACCGGATCAACGACGACATGTCGATTGTCGAAGATCATGCTCAGCGCATCGAATCACGCAATACCATCAAGCTCGTATCTTTCTGGACCAGCGACCGTGTTCTCTATCTTGAAGGTCGTCTGATGAGCAAGCGTTTGAATACCCCGTTCTGGGATATCAGCAAAAGTTTCAACGCCTATCTCACACCGGCGCCAAGCACATCTGCTGCCCGTGACAACACCGTCAGCACTGCCCAGACAAGCCCTCAGCTGCTGCCGATGCAGTATCTGTATGTCTTCAGAAACCTTGACGGCAAATACATAAATACGTATGACGCAGGCTTCAGTCATTGTAATCACATTTTCGTCGAGGCTTTCACCAACGTCTGGTTTATCGGCCTGCGCAAGCCCGAAGAATTCAGGCAGGAATCGAACGTATTCAGCCATCGCCATTTCCCCTACCCTTTTATGGAAAACAATATTGCAGTTTTCAGCGATATAGGCAGCAGCAAAATGGAAACGCTGTTGAAGTTTCTACAGGACTACAACCTGCGAGCCATTGATTTCAACTCAAATATAACAAGACTATTCATGCTCGCCAATTTTTCGGGACCGATGAACCTCTGGTCGGGAGATCTGCCGAAGCTTGTCGAAGGTTTGAACCAGACAGAAGAATAACAGGCTTGCCTCTTTTTTAGTTTTTGCTTATACTGGCGAAACGCCAAAATAACGGAGGCAAGGAATGAAGAAATTTAACCTGCTGCTGGTAATGTTTCTGCTGCTCGCCATGTGTACAGGTGCACAGGCAGCCAATGTTCTCTACGACGACACTCACGGTCAGACAGCCGGTAACGCCGACTGGATACCTGAAGGTGCCTATTCTGAAATGGTTGACATGCTCAAGGCCAATGATTTCAAAGTCACGAGCCTCAGCAAACATGGCAAACAGTTTACCGCCGACATTCTCAGCGGCTACGATGCCGTTATTCTGGCTGAGCCGAACAACCCCTATGCCAAAGCCGAATGTGACCTTCTGGTCAATTTTGTCAAAAATGGCGGCGGGATCTTTATCGTCGGCGATCATGGCAATGCAGACCGAGACGGTGACGGCTGGGATGCAGTTCGCGCCCTCAATGAATTCTGCCCGAAGTTTGGTTTCAAATTCAAGGGAAACACAGTTTATGAAGCGCCGGTAACCGGAGCAATAAACAGCAGCCACCCCGCCATGTTCGGCTTCAAATCTGTCGGCATCTGGGCAGGCTCTACTTTCGATATCGTCGAAGCAGATGGCGCGAAGGCAGTAGGTCTTATCGACAGCCGCATCGCCAAAACTCCGTATATGGTGGCCGCAGAATTCGGCGCCGGCAGAGTTTTTGCCATTGGTGACAGTTCTCCGTTCGACGACGGCACCGGCAGTGGTGGCAAGAACAAGCTGCACGACAGCTATGATTCGTTCATGTTCTCACACCCCCAGATCGCCTATAACGCCATGGCCTGGGTCACCGGCAAGACTCCCGACAAGCGCATCCCTTCACGCAAGGTCGCCTTCTTCAACGAAGCCAAGGCCAGCGAAAAAGCGATCAACATACTTGTCGATGCAGCTCACGGCAACGCTTCTTCCGACAAGATGAAAACTTTCGAACGCCACATGACCCGCAACGGCCTGAAAGTTTATTACACTCTCAACCTGATCAAACCCGAAATGCTGAAAAATTTCGGCACGGTTCTGATTCCTGACCCCAGTATGAGATATATCGAAACAGAAGCCGCGGCCATTGCTGAATGGTTTATGGCCGGTGGTAATCTGGTAATGGGTGCCGCCTGGGATTCCTCAAGACTGCGCGGGACGGCTACAATGAACTTCATTCTCGATAAAGTCGGTGCAGTCATGCGCTTCAACGATGACCAGGTTCACGACCCGACCAACAAAACCAACAAGCCCTGGGGCGTTCTGGCTCATGTGCTTAAAAAAGGACACCCGGTAACCGAAGGCGTCAAAACTGTCATTACCTGGGGCAGCTGCTCTCTGATCACAAGAGACAAACAGCCTCTCACCGAAGAAGCCGGTGTTGAGCTGCTGATTTTTGGTGACAACGACACATTCAACAAAGATGGCGACCCCAGAACTCCGGCGGTCATCTACCCCCGCAACACTCCGATTCCTCTCATGGGCATGGAAAAGATCGTCAACGGCACTCTGGTGTTGATCGGCTGCTGCAATTTCACTGATTACCAGTACCCTGACAGCGACATCAACATGGCCCAGCCAGGCCCCCCTCCCTTCACTCACGAAACTCCGCAGCTTTACAACAACCTGATGAAACTTCTTGCCGGCAAAGCAAGCGCGAGAAGAACAGGTAAATGATCGACAGAACGGGCGCGGCGCCATCAGCCGCGCCCGCTTTGCATATTTTTAAATCACATAGTCAGGACATGAGCAATGGCAAATAAACGCAAACAGGACTGGGGAGCATACCTTTACCTGATGCCGGTCGTGGTAATACTGGTAGCTTTTCACGTGCTTCCCATATTTTATTCACTGGCCGTAAGTTTTTACGAATGGGATCTGATCGGCCAGCCCGAATACGTCGGAACAGGCAACTATTCACGCCTTTTCGACGACCCGATGTTCTACAAATCTCTCTGGAACACCATATACTATGCTGCCGTCAGCGTGCCTCTGTCTATAATCTTTTCTCTGGCTATCGCCATGCTTCTCAACAACCCGATTTCGGCGATAGGCATATACCGTACTATCTACTTCGTCCCGGTCATTACTTCTATCAACGCAGTTGCCATAGTCTGGAACTTCATCTACCACCCAGACTTCGGTCTCTTGAACAAGATTCTCGACATTTTCAGTATCGATCCACGCGCCTGGCTGCAAGACCCGGACTGGGCAATGCCGGCGATCATCTTTATGAGCGTCTGGAAAGGCCTTGGCCACAACGTCATCATTTTTCTGGCCGGTCTGCAGAACATCCCCAAGCATTTATATGAAGCGGCCCGCATCGATGGTGCCAATCGCTGGCATCAGTTCAGGCACATCACCTGGCCTCTTCTTTCGCCGACAACATTTTTCATTTTTACCATTTCGACAATCGGTTCGTTTCAGGTTTTCTCTCAGGTCTACATGATGACCCCCAGAGGCGGCCCATTGAAAAGCACCATGGTCGTCGTCTATTACCTCTACCGCAAAGCATTTGAACAATTCGAATTTGGCTATGCCCTCGCCGCCGCCTTCGTTCTGTTCATGATTATCTTTGCCTGCACTCTTTTCAACAAGCTGTATCTCGAAAAGAAAGTGCACTATTCTTAACGAGGAAACCCTGAACCATGTTTAAATTCAAACACCCTGAATACGTTCCAGTTCACACTCTGCTGATCGTCGGGTCCATTTTCATGCTCTTCCCCTTCATCTGGATGATAGCGACCTCGTTCAAAAGCCAGGACGAAATTCTCACTACCAGCAAAAAAATCGTTCTATTACCCGATGTCGCCCGCCCGGGCTTTTTAAATGGCGAAGAAGAGCTGAAACGCATCGACCGCAAACGGGAAGAAGCAGAACGCTGGCAGGCAGAACAGAGTAAGCCGGCGGCAGAACGCAACTCACGCGTCAAAGCCCCGTTTCACTGGCTCGACAACTATGTCTTCGCTCTGCAGGCTCAGCCCTTTTATCGTTTCTTTCTCAACACGATTTTTGTAACGATTACAGTCACTTCCATCTCTTTGTTTTTTGCTTCGCTGTCGGCGTATGCCTTCGCTTTCTTCAACTTTCCCTTCAAAAATGCGCTGTTCATGATGATGTTGGGCACAATGATGCTGCCACAGCAGGCATTGTTGATTCCCAACTATATCGTTCTCTCGAAAATTGGCTGGGTAAACTCTTATCTGGCTCTTATCGTGCCGTGGCTGGCCTCGGCCTACTCGGTATTTTTTCTCAGACAGTTTTTCATGCAACTGCCCAAAGACCTTTTCGAAGCGGCCACCATCGACGGCTGCACCAGGTTCCAGTTCTATTACAAGGTCGTTCTGCCACTCAGTATTCCATCTATGGTTACCCTGGGCATTTTCTCGTTTCTTGCCAACTGGAACAGCTTCGTCTGGCCGCTCATCGTCACCAACGACACCAACCTGCGCGTAATTCAGGTCGGCTTGAGCTACTTTTCTTCAGAAGCCGGCACCAGATGGGGCCCGCTGATGGCAGCCTCCACCATGACCATTCTGCCGCTGGTAATAGGTTATTTCCTGGCCCAGAAACAGTTTGTCGAATCTCAGGCAACCACCGGGATGAAGGAGTAAGCATATGCGAAACTTTTTAATTGCAACACTGATATGCTGGTTTGTGGTTGTCGGCCTGATCATCAAGCATGACCGCGATACGGCTGGCCCGGCGGCCAGCGAAGCTGCCGGCGGCAAAACCCAGATAGTTTTCTGGCATGCCATGGGTGGCCCACTTGGAATCGTCATGAACGACCTGGTCGACCGATACAACAAAAGCCAGGACAGCTTCTACATCAAAAGCGTCAACATGGGCAGCTACGACACTCTTGCCAAAAAAGTTCTGGCTTCTCTGGTAGCCAACGAAGCCCCGGATATTTCGCAGAACTACGAAACTCTGACCAAAAAGTTCATCAAACACAGCAAAATAGTCTGTCTCGATGATCTGATAGCTTCAGAAAGCGAAGATATCAAGGCCGATATCATCCCGGTGTTGCTCGAAAACAATACTTTCGATGGCAAGCTGTATTCTTTCCCGTTCAACAAAAGTGTGCCCGTTCTTTACTACAACAAAACCATGTTCGCCAAAGTGGGGCTAGACCCCGAGCGCGGCCCTGAAACCCATGAAGAAATGGTCGAGTACTGCCGCAAAATAACACAATACCATCAGACGACTCCGGGCGAAGACCGCTCTGTTTACGGCTATGGCTGCAGCAAAGCCAACGTCTGGTCGTTTCTGAACAGAATTCTTCAATACGGCGGCACTATTGTCAAAGATGACCCGAACGGTATCATGAAATCGGGCTTTGCCGAACCGCCGGCAATCAAGGCGCTGCAGCATCTCCAGGAAATGCTCCGCGAAGGTATTGCGCGTGAAGGCCAGGGTTTTGATCACCAGAATGACTTTATTGCCGGCAAGGTCGGCATGATCGAAAGCAGCATCGTCAGCAAAGTGTTTATGGAAGCAGACATCAAAGATTTCGACTACGGTATTGCTCCTTTGCCCGGGAATCTTCTGACTGACGGCAATATAAACCACGGTGTCATTCTTTCTGGCAGCAACATCAACATTTTCAACAATGGTGATCCCAAGAAAGTTGCCGGTGCCTGGGATTTCGTCAAGTGGTTCACTTCTACCGACATTGGTGCTGAATGGAGCGTCAGAACCACCTATCTGCCGGTTCGCAAATCATCGGTCGAAAGCGAAATCATCAAAAAAGCCCTTGAAGAAGACCCAAATCTCAAGGCTCCTTACGTTCAGCTCGATTACTGCCACTTCGAACCTCGCCTCAGCGTCTGGTTCGAAATTCGCGACCTGATGGCCGATCACCTTGAAAGGGCGACCATCGACATGGGCCCTGCCGAAAACTATTGCCGGCAGATGGCGGCTGATGTCGATGCGATTTTAAGACATGCTTCCAGATAATTTAAAAGAAAACGCACAACAGATTGTCGACAGCATCAAAGCTGCCAGCAAAATACTTGTCACAGCTCATCTTCGCCCTGACGGCGACGCAACCGGCTCTGTTTCAGGGCTTGTCAAATCGCTGCAGAAGGCGGGTAAAACTGTTGAAGCCGGCATGATAGACGGCATTCCCGAAAGGTTTGCCTTTGTCTGGCCTGAAGTTATGCTCTATCGTGAGCCAACTATCAACAGTGACCACGATCTTATCATCGTTCTCGATTCGGGAGATGCAGATCGCACCGGTTTTACCTACAACCGGAACCCTCAGAAAACAACGATGATCAACATCGATCATCATGCCAGCAATACGATGTTCGGTGATCTCAACTATGTAGACACGCAGGCATCGGCCGCCTGTGAAATCGTTGCGGCACTGCTCGACTACGGCGGGTTTCCCATCGATGCAGATGTTGCTGTGAGCCTGATGCTTGGTCTGGTAACAGATTCTAGATTTTTTCAGAATGAAGGTCTTCGCCATACCGCCCATCTTGCGGCTGCGCACCTGTTACAAACCGGCCTGGACACATCGCCGATACTGAATACTCTCAATTCAGGCAGAAGTGAACTCGATCTGCGGGTTCAGGGTTTTGGCTTGAGCAATTTCAAACTTGAATGCGATCGGCGGCTGGCCACTCTGGTAATAACCAGCGCTGACCTGCAAAAGCTCGGTGCTGGCACCGGCAATATTTTTGGCAGCGGGATCTTCAATCTACTGTTGTCAATGAACGAAACCTATGCCAGCGTCGTCATTTTTGAGCGTGACGATGGCATGTCGTTTTGCGAATTCAGATCGCGGGGTGGCGTAAACGTTAAAGATGTGGCGGTAGCAATGGGCGGCGGCGGGCACGTGCCGGCCTCGGGCTGCAGCCGGGCAGTTCCGGTTGGGCAGCTGGCTGCTGAGGCCATTTCCCTGATGCAAAAACAGGTTGAAGCTTTTTTTGCCAGTGCGGAGAAACGCGCCTGATGAGGTTAAAGTCTTTTCTGGCAGCGGCATTGTTTCTGGCGGCCCCGCTTTTCGCCGAGAATCCACATGTTAGCGACAGTTCTCTTCTCAGTTTCGAAATAGAGGGTGTTGGCGAGATACAGCTTGAAAAAGGCAAAAGCGACCAGATAGAAACATCGCGACTTCTGCTGCAAAGGCCCGGTGGCGCCAGACAGGTGATAGACTCCTACGAGGGTTTGCTTCCGGCTGATCTTGTCAAGCATGATCTCGATGGTGATGGCATTGTCGAAATTATTGCCATGCTTCGACACCCTGACGGGATCGATGTCATGCCATACATTTACGGCAATTTGAATGATTTTGAGCGTTTTTTTCCACCGCCGAACCAGGACAGCAACCCTCTCATCTGCCGGGAAGTCTTCATTTCGAGCCACAATGGCATGCCCGCAGTCTGCACCAGAAATCAGATTTCATACCACGATTTCGGCCCACCCGAACTTTACCGACTTGAGCTCTACCGACTGCAGAAGGGGCAATTTTCACTTATCCATCAAGGTTTCAGCGAAGGCGACCACTTCAATATTCTGATGAACCGTGGAGCCTATGCGCTGCACAACGGCCAATACCTCGATGCTCTCGACTATTACAACCAGGTCATTTCGTCTTCAACGGGCGAGATAACGACCAGAGCCTTTGTAGAAGCCCTATTCGGGCTGGCCGAAGCCCGCAAATTCAGCAAAGATTTCAACAGTGCCATCGAACTCTACCAGAAAATCGTGGTGGACTTCAGCGAAAACTCTCTTACCGACGCGGCACAAGGCGAGATTGAACTGATTTCTGCCAACCTCGACAACCTCGACGCCCTTTCCTTCTACGTCGATGTTCTCAGCAGCATCAACTGCGACCGCTGGGAAACCGCCCTCGAACTGCTTCAACAACACCCGGTCGCCAGGTCTGGCGGTAAATTGCAGGATCGTTTTTTATACACCCAGGCAGAAGTGCTGACCGCTCTGAACCGTGTTGAAGAAGCCATAAAAGTGTATCACGAAATAAAGGAACGTTTTCCTGACAGCCCAATCATCGAAAGTGTCGACGCAATTCTCGAAGACATGCAGGAAAAACCCGAAGAAAAAGACGGTATATGAGCAAAGGCAAAAAAAACGCTGACAAAAACGCCAAAAAAGCCTGGCAGCCCGAAGAAGTTAGAACGTTATCCCCTTTTCAAAAGTTTCTGATTGCAGCGATTCTGTCCTTTGTTCCGTTTTTTTTCGGGATTGCGCTGCCACTGCTCGCCCGTGATCACTATGTAAAAATGCTCAAGATCCCCGCAGAACTCTTTCTTGGGGCTCCCGAGAAAATCAACCTGGTGAACACTGGCGAAGTCGGGGCAACCTACAAAGTTGACATTCATGGTTTTGAGTTCAAGATCCCCGAAAAATACACGCCGTCGCGCATAAATGATTTCAGCGCTGAATTCAGAGCTGAACCGCGCAGAGAAGCCAGATACATCTACGCGCTGGCCGAACCGCATCCCCGTTCGATAAACTTTTCCGCGACCGGCATAGCGCGCTGGTTCATCCCCTCTGAAATGAGCAGATTTCTGCCTCTGATCCTGCACGCCTCCTGGCACCCGATCCGACTGATGTTCAAAGCGCAGTTTTTTTCGAGCGAAGGTCTCTCGTCTAAGGTCTTCGAAGCGAACTGGGATCTCAATCACCGCGCCTACATTTTCCCTACTCCTGGCGAGAAAGGCTATCTTGGGCGCGGTTTCAGCATAGACCACACAAGTTACTTCGAGTTTTTGCTCGTAGACACTGTTCATCCGGTCACTTTGCGAGAATGGGTAAATCTGGCTATGAAAATCAAACCACCAGATCTCTCGCAAAAACCAGATGGCAAACAAAACACCCCCGCCCCATCTCTGGAAACTCTTATCGAGCATGCACAGCACCCGAACCGGGAAAACCGTGCCATAAGTGAATCCTTGAGTATGTTCTACCGAACGCAGTCACCTGAGTGGCTGATTCCGGTCGCGATGGTGATGCAGAACCGCGAGTTCTACCCAGACCTGATCGACCTTCACAAGCAGTATCTCAGCCGTTTTCCGGTCGATTCACCTCATAAAACGGTATGGAACGAAGTATTGGACAATGCGGTCGCCAAAATCATCAAAATGGAAATAGACCCTCAGCCTGGCTTGCGCGAATTGAACGTTTATTGCAAAAATCTGACCAACCTCGACATCGGCCAGGTATGGGCCAGAATAGACATAAAAAACGAAAGCGGTGAAAAAAGCTTCATGGCGCCTGTTCTTTCCCAGGGTCGCCTCTTTTCGAACGATGAAAAGCACATGTACGTCAAGGCACCAGATGACATAAACCTCGGGCCGAACCCCGAAATAAGCTATCGTATAATGCAGATAGACTTTTTACGCTGACAGCCTGAACGGGTGCAGTTCACCGAGAACAGTACGCGAAGCTGCGCCTGTCGCTTCGCACACATTTGCCGGGTGCCCCTTTAAAAAAGCATGGCCAAGCACGGCAAAGGCCATAGCTTCGCGTGCCATAACCGGCACACCGTATTTTTCGGTTGTAAAAACGTCAGCGCACTCATGCAGAGACTCGCGCAGGCGGCGTAGCAGCTCATGGTTTCTGGCGCCACCGCCGGCAAGCAGAACTTCTACCGGAAACTGCAGCGATACCCGCAGCTTTTTTATGGCATCGGCCAGCGAAACAACCGTTATATCGAGAAGGGTAGACATTACATCTGCAACGCCGGCCCGGTCGCCGGTATATTTGAGAACTTCGGCCAGACGCTGGCGGTTAAAATATTCCCGGCCGGTCGATTTAGGCGGCGGCAGTTGAAAATACGGGTCCTGCAGGAACTTTTCCATGGCCATCGTCACTGTTCTACCGGCAGCGGCCAGAGAACCACCGACATCGAAACGCCCGAGCTCTTTCTGCTGCATAAATGCATCCATCAGCACATTTCCCGGGCCGGTATCGAATGCAGCTACGACTTTCGGCAACTCATCCGCCAGCGAAATAGCAGTAATATTGGCCATACCGCCAATATTGACGACCACCTGATCTCTGTCGGCAAAACGCCCGAACAGCTGCAAATCAGCAAAGGGAACAAGCGGGGCACCCTGCCCGCCAGCCGCCATGTCTGCTGTTCTGAAGTTGCAGATTACCGGCAAGCGGCAGCGGTGCGCCAGCAAAGCGCCGTTCATCAGCTGCAGCGAACCCGAGAGCGGTATTTCATCCCAGATTATCGGTTCAGGTTGATGCCAGATAGTCTGCCCATGCACAGCAATGATATCTGGAAGAATGGACTCGCCGGCAATAAAATTCTGAAAGGCAGCTGCGTGCAGCTCTGCCACATACGATGCTCCAAGAGTAACATCACGGGCATCTGCATGCTTCATCAATCGTTGAATTCTGTTGAACTGAGCATCTGAATACGACCAGCTTTTCAGCCACAACAAGCGCCCAGACCCGTCAGAAGAGAACTCTACGAGACACCCATCGATGCCATCACCGCTGGTGCCGCTCATCATGCCCAATATTCTAATCGTCCTGACACTGCGCAGTTCGGCAAACAGATGCTCAGCCAAAGTCATAGCAGTTTTTATTCTCCTTTATATCCAACAGGCAGCCAGCCCGAAACTTATTTGCGCCAATGATAACACGATTACTGGGCCATATTCACTCATATCAGCAGGCCATGCAAAAGATCAGAGATTTTTGCATATCTGAGGGAGGATGTGTTATTCTGAGACAAACAAAATCAGGAGGCACTCTAAAGTGGCTGATCCCAGACAGATGAACGATAAGCAGACAAACCCCGAACGCCTGAAGTCCCTCGAAACCGCTATTTCCAGCATTGAAAAACAGTTCGGCAAAGGCGCCGTCATGCGTCTTGGCAGTTCAAGACATCTGCAGGTAGAGTCGATACCGACCGGTTCCATTTCGCTCGATTACGCGCTTGGCGTCGGTGGTATGCCCAGAGGCCGCATCATCGAAATCTTCGGGCCTGAATCATCAGGGAAAACGACTGTGGCGCTGCATTCGGTTGCTCAAGCTCAAAAAGCCGGCGGTGTCGCTGCTTTTATCGACGTAGAACACGCACTTGACCCTTCATACGCCAGAAAACTCGGAGTCGATACCGAAAATCTTCTTATCGCCCAGCCCAGCAGCGGCGAAGAAGCACTTGAGATCACTGAAGTTCTGGTGCGCAGCAACGCCATCGACATTATCGTCGTCGACTCCGTCGCAGCTCTTACCAGCAAAGCCGAAATCGACGGCGACATGGGTGACGCCACCGTGGGCATGCAGGCTCGCCTCATGTCGCAGGCCATGCGCAAACTGACCCCTGTTGTCAGTAAATCACGCTGCGTCTGCATTTTTATCAACCAGATCCGTGAAAAAATTGGCGTGATGTTCGGAAACCCCGAAACGACGCCGGGCGGCCGGGCGCTCAAGTTTTTCTCATCAGTCCGGCTCGATATCCGCCGCAAAGACCAGATTAAAGAAGGCGACGAACCTACCGGTTACGTCACTGAGGTCAAGGTCGTAAAAAACAAAGTGGCGCCGCCATTCAAAAAAGCCAAGTTCGACATGATGTTTGGCCAGGGCATTTCTACCGAAGGTGAAGTTCTTGAACTCGCCGAAACGGCCAATATCATCAACAAATCAGGGGCATGGTATTCTTACGGTGATGTGCGCATCGGCCAGGGCCGCGAAAACGCCAAGCAGTTCATGCGCGAGAACCCCGATATCTTCGCCGAAATCGTTTTAAAAGTGAAGAGAACACTGGGCATTATTGGCGATGAGCCTGCCGCTGCCACCGAAAAAGGCGCCAGCGAAGAAAAAAAGAAAACAGCTGCCAAAAAGTGATCAATTAGGACAAAAGCCGTGGCACCAACAGACAAAAACTCTGCCGGTGCCCGGCTTTTTTATTACGGGCCAAAATCAGGGTGAAAAGCAGAAAAAGCAGATTTCTTGATTTCGCAGCGATTTCGGGGTTGCTTGTAGTGATCCCGGTGCTTTTTTCGATACTTCTTGTCACTCACGTCATCGATACTCAAAAAAGTTCTGAACAGCAGGCAAGCATCGCCGGCCTCGACGAGCGGGCTCAAAGCCTTTTTGCCAACCTGGATGCTGAGAATCTATTTTCTCCGGGGCTCGAGAAACTCGGCGACAAAATTCTGCCCATATGCAGCTCTCTTTCGGGCGAAACCGGGGCTGATGCTGCTACAATCGAGGTCATAACAGAGTCAGCCCAAAAAATCTTCGTCGCGATGGGCCAGCAATTCAATCTTTTTGTTTTCGATGCCCGGGGCAGGCTTGTCAACACAAAATTTTCGCCGCAGGAACAGACGCGCCCCATGCAATATATCTGGAACTGCATAATCGGCAAAGAAAATCGCCAGGACTACAATACCCGAAAAGCCGATGTATCGAGCCTGCTCGGCCGCAGCTTCAGCATCACCAGAATTTCACACAGCAACGGAGTCTGTTTTCCAACTTTTAACTATGGTCGCCACGGACTATTTTATCACCGTCGCAATAATGCCGACAATGGCGGAATCATCGCCTTTTCTGAGCTTAATCTTGATTTTGCATATCTTCTGCACGAAAACGTCAAACGCGCAGCATCGCACGAAAGCCCGATAATTCTTCGCAACCGCTCAGGGAGAATCCTGCACGGTTCTGACTATCACGCCCATGCTTCTGCACTTTTCGATCAGGCAACCACCGGGCTTGAACAGACAGTTGCAGCCGACGGCAACCTCTGGAAAAAATTTGCCATCAATGACATGGAACTGCTTTTTGGGACCAGGTTCTCGAGCAAGGGTCTGGATGCGATTAAATACGCGGCCACAGCTTGTTTTCTGCTGTTGATATGTTTTTCTCTCGCCTTTCTCTCGCGGATTTTCAACTCTGAAAAATCAATATGGCTGTCGATTCGCCTGAAACTGATCGTCATTTTTCTTTTTGCGGTTTATCTACCGGTGCTTGGTCTTTTTCTGCTGGGCTTCAACGGTTTGCGCGATCACCGCACGGTTCTCGAGAACGAAACCCGCAAAGGTCTTTTAGACATTATGATGGGCATAGATTCAGGGTTTTCTAAAAAAGAAAAAGAGATCGCCACAACCTTTGAACGTTTTTTTCTTGACCGCAGCTGGCATCGGGAGCTTTCAGACAACTGGAAAAAAGCGGATCTGGCAGTAAGAAAAAGCAGTGGTACACCTGCCCATGGTGAGAATTTTTTCAACTGGCTGGAAGTGAGGGATATTCACCTGAATCAGCTGTATTCGACTTCAACGGGTGAAGCAAACGACCGTGTCAAGGCCATGGGGCGAACAATGTCGCTGATCTGCCTCGAAAAAACCATACCAGAAAGACTTCAGGAAGCCGGAACCAGACCGAAGCAATCTGATCTGGTTCTTGTAAATCTGCTCGAAAACCCGGTAATAGGTTTCTCGCACCTTTTTGAGCGACCCGGTCACGTTGTTCCGATGCAGTTTGAGGGCTCTAGCGTATATTGGTACTGGAACTTTTACCCTGAAAAAGACAGCAAGGTCGCCTTTGTCGGCGGCAACAGCAATGCCTACTTCAACGCCTGCAAATATCTGGACAGGGTTATGCTCGAACGTTTCACCATGGGCGACAGTGCAGTTAAAGTGATTGCTTTTCACCCTGGAAGCCAGTTCTGGTGGCCGGCTGCAACAAAAATCGAGAAGCCGATGGCCAATCTTTTCAAGCTTGCGGCTCTCAACGACAAGGCTGAAAGTTCTCAAATCGAATTTGCCGGGAAAAAGTATATCGCTGCCTGCATGCCCGGCATCAAGCTGCAGAATTTTTACATTGCCTGCCTTTTCCCCGGCGATGCAATAGACGCAAGAATCTCAGGAATGTGGTCGAGCATCAACCTTGGGGTTGTTTTCATTCTCTTGATTGCGGCCCTGACCGGCATGCTGCTTTCAAAAACTTTTCTGCAGCCGATATCAGAGCTCAGTTCTGGCTTAAGCGCTCTAAGAAAGCGCAACACGGGGTTTCGCGTCAAAATCGACAATCAGGACGAACTTGGCGATTTGGGGCAAACCTTCAATCAGATGATGGACGATGTTAAGGAAATGCTGATTGCCGGAACAGTTCAGAAATGTCTGATTCCAGAGCACTGCCCTGAGATAAAAGGCTATGAATGCCTGATCTACAATCGTATGGCTGCTGACGTCGGTGGCGACTACGCTGATATTTTCAGTCTCGGCAACAGCCGCTATCTGATTGTCCTTGGCGATGTAACGGGGCACGGAGTCAGTTCTTCGCTGCTCACGGCAATGGTTAAAGCCTCGGTATTCAGATTCGCCTCAGCAGAAACCGATCTCAGAATTATGCTGAAACGTCTCAGTATCATGATTTTCGAACTTTTGAACCGTCGCAAGCTCATGACTTTCTGCGCCATAATTCTTGATACGGCCAACAACAGTTACGCGGTCGCCAACGCCGGGCACCCCTTTCCGCTTGTTGTCAGCCACAATGGGTCGGCAACCTTTATCGAACATTCTGCGCTGCCCCTTGGTGTATCGCCGAAACGCAGCAATTATGAAATTGTCGAGGGACATCTGCAGCCAGAAGACATGCTTTTTATCTATTCAGACGGCATCGTCGAGGGCACAAACCCCGATGGCGAAGAGTTTGGTCTGCAGAGAATCAAAAGCATACTCTCAGAAAATACGCATTCACCGCTTACAACAACGCGCGACAGGCTTTTAAATGAATTTTCAGAGCACTATCGTCGTGAAGAACTCGATGATGACCTGACATTCATCATGTTCAAACGTCAGCGACGCGCCGCAGAGCAACTACAGTAACATCATCGTCAGGCTCCCGACCAGCCAGACAATTGTCGTATTCACCCATGAGTCTGTCGACAATGGCTTCAGCAGTTTGCCCAATCGTTTTTTCGAGAGTGTTTTTCAGACGCTCATAACCATATTGTTGCCCCGCCGCATCAGTGACTTCAACCAGGCCATCAGTGTAAAAAATCAAAGCAGCCCCGGGCAAAAGCTGCAACTCACGGATCTTCAGATTTTTGAGCGACTGACGCGCACCAACCGGAAGGTGTATGGAAGCAAGCTCGCTACAGACACCTCCGGCTGTCAGCATGATTGGAAAATTGTGGCCGGCATTGGCATACTCGCATCGCCCGCTGGGCAAATGCAGAGTTGCGGCAAAAACGGTAATCATTTTTCTGACTGGGGGAGCTCCAAAATATGAGTGAACAGTCAGATTGAGGTCAACAAAAAGAGTCTGCAGGTCGCATTTTTCTTTGAGGCCGTGATAGACGACTGCTTTAGCCATAGCCATGACCAGAGCCGAACTGACACCGTGGCCAGCAACATCGCCAATAAGAATGCAGATATTTTCGGGGTCGAGAACATGAATGTCGAAGTAATCGCCACCGACCGCCGAAGCCATACGGTTGGCAAAACTGAGCTGATAGCCATCGAGCGCCGGCGGCACAGCAGGAAGAAGCGACTCCTGAACATCTCGAGCCAGCTGCATCTCTTTCAGATCAGCGATCATGTGGTTAAAACTCGCGGCAAGATCGCCAAATTCATCCTGTTGCAGGGTTTCGATTCTGAAGTCGGCATTACGAGACTTTATCGCTGCCACACCGTCGCCCAGGCGATTGACCGGCACAATGAAAGTACCGGCCAGCAACCAGCCGGCCAACAGAGCCAGAAAAACAAAAAGCAGCATGGCAGCCAGAATCTGGCGTTTCAACCCGACGAGTTCTCTGGCAATCAACCGATATGGGTAAAAAGCGAACAGGCTGTAGTCGCCAAGATATTTGCCGCGCTGACCAAAGAGCAGATAATCTTCATCGGCCACCCGCATTTTTGTTTCAAGCGGTTTATCTGCAAAAATGACTCTTCCGGCAAATTCTCTGAGGTTATGATCATCTCTCACCTTTGCCGGTAACCATGTGCCATTTGCATTTTCGACCGCCGCCAGCGTAAATGGCCCGGCCTCGGCAGCAGCATATCTGCCTGCCAGCCGCGAATGCACCAGACGTCTGGTCAGGCGAGCTGCCGACTGCAGTATATACACATAGATGGCAGAGGCATCCGAGGCATTATAGGCGACTTTCCAGAAAATAAACATCGGCACAGGCCCGAACGACATACGATGCACCTCATCGGGTCTGTCGAAAAAGAACCATAAACCTGCTTCAGGGCTGCGAACAGCCATATCGAGAAGCGGGTCCACAGACGCCGTGAGTCTGGAGCCAAAAACATTGTCAAGACAAAAGCGGGAAAAAGCGTCTGAAACTTCGCGCATTCCCTCGAAAACGAGCTCATTCTGCGCCGCGAAAATAACTTCGGCATTGCTGGCATTGCGAAGCTCGAAAGTGATCAGATCATTACTCAGAATTCTTTGCTCGAGTCTCTGCCTGACCTCCGGTCGGTTATAATCTGTCGCAGCCTTGCTGAGCTCCCTGAAATCATTGATGAAGCTTTCACCGACGTTGCGAAAAGATTCGTCGAAACCCACCAGCAGCTGTCTGCTCTGATTGGCGGCGCGCGCGACAAGCGTCGCCTCGCGGTCGTCAAGGTAGCGATAGCCGAGATAAGCAAAACCCATGATCGGGCTGAGAACAGCTACCAGAAACAGCCCCAGCAGCTTTGCCCTGATCGGAACGAAGTGACTGCTGACATTAATTTTGTAATAGGCAAAAAAAGCCAGCAAAGCAAGAAGCAGCAACGCCAGGTGCAAAAACCACTGCAGCTTCGTAAATTTTTCGATACCCGAAACTGCCGCAGCGATCACCCAGATATTTTCGCTTTCCCATCCATTCCAGATGTGGCCATGCTCGTCGAGATAATTTTTTTGCTGCATCAGAGCAACTTTACGAAAAATTGCGGCGGATTCTTCATCAGACAGGGTATTACGGCTAAAATGCGTGATTTCTTCGTTATTTTTACCGGCAACCACACAGCTGACGGCGAATTCTCCGCCCATTGTTTTCATTGTCTGCTTCAACCTGAAATCTGGGGGCGGAAGTCCCCAAAGGATCATGAGTATACCCTGCCCGGGTCTGTCTCGATCGTTGACCCAGTAAATCAGGCCCGGAGTTTGCTTAACGATTATCTGAACCGCGTTATCACGGCCTTCAACAAACTGCGCCATACGAAATTCGTTACCAAGAAACGCTTTAAGCTGTCGTCTGAGACGCTGAAAACGTATGCCCTGTTCTATCGGGTCGCAAGACAGCAGCTCCCAGAGGCGACTGCCCAGAAACCTGGACTTTAACTGAATCTGGCGCGGCGAAATCAGCCTGCTCTCTTCGTCAAAAATATAGAGGTCAAAATCGACCGGCAGAAACTTCTGTAAACTTCTTGTAACAGAGAGCAACTCAGCCTGATCATTGCCGGCACGGCGCACAGAATACCAGGCTCCCCTGGCAACTTTTTCGACGAATTCCGTGGTGTCACTCTCGCGGGCAATCTTTGCCAGATCGATCTCCAGCTGTTGCGCAACTGCAGCGAGGTGTTTTTCGCGCTCAAGAACGATCGTATGAAAAGCAAGACCGGCGGCGACCAGCAGAGGCAAAACAATGAAAAGCGCGACAGAGGCAAAATGTTTGCCAGGCTGCAAAAACCGGAAGCGCTTTTCCATTGCATTGCCTTTCGGGGTTGTGTATTATCATGAACCTTGCATAATCACTATAACCGAAAAGGATAATTCCTGTAAAACAATGGAAATCATTATCAACATTCTGCGGGGTATTGCAATTGGCCTGGCAAATATAATTCCCGGCGTCAGCGGCGGCACCATGGCTCTGATTCTTGGCATTTACGGCCGTCTGCTGAATGCACTCAGCGCCCTCGGACCGCAAACGCTCAAGGCATTGGGCGGCGGCAGACAGAGCATAAAAAACGAACTACAGCGTCTGGATTTTACTTTTCTGGCCTCACTTGGAGCAGGAGCCGCTCTGGCAATAATTGCCTCCGCCCGTATTATGACAAATCTCCTCGAACAGCACCACGACCCGACTTTTGGCTTTTTTTTCGGCCTGGTGCTGGCGTCGGTTGTGGTTCCCTATCAGCTTATTAAACGTTTCAGTTTCAGCTCTATAGTTTCAGCGGCGCTGGCAATAGCCATGGTCATTGGCCTGACTCTCGCCATGAGTGGCGAAGACCGCCTGGAAGCAGCGCGAAAAAAAGCGGCTCTGAAAAGCGCAACCACTGCCAGTTCTGCGGCCACCGAAGGGCAATCCGGCGGTCGGGTTCCCGAAGACGCGCGAACCATGGTTTTCTTTGTCGCTGCCGGGGCAATAGCCATTTCTGCTATGATTCTTCCCGGGATCAGCGGCTCATTTATGCTGCTGCTGATGGGAGTTTATTTCGACATACTCGTCTGTATCAATGAGCGCCAGATTGTGCTGCTGGCATGCTTCGGCCTGGGATGCCTGGCCGGTCTGGCAGTTTTTACACGGTTTTTGAATTATCTTTTAAAGAATTTTCATGACACTACCATGGCTTTTCTCATGGGGCTGGTGATCGGCTCTTTATACGCAATATGGCCGTTCAAGAGTTTCGTTTTTGCCGATGGTCGACGTATCGACATTGCCAATATCATGCCGCAAGCTCTTGGAAGCAACGAACAGCTCACCATTTCCACTGTCATCGCCGGCTGTCTGCTTGTCGCCCTGTTTATTTTCATCGAAAAAAGGCAAAAAAAAGATTCAGCCTGAGTCTTTATTTATCGGCCTCTTTTACCGCTTTATCTAACCAGATGTGGCGGTATTGAATCAGAGATTCGCCCATCGAACTGAGAACCAGACCACGCACCTGTGGCTGATAAAGAATATGTACTGTATAGAAATACATATAGACCCAGGGTGCTTCTTCGACAATCAGCTTTTCAGCCTGCTGATACAGCTCAACCCTTTCACTCATCTCTGTTTCAAATCTTGCCTTGTCGAGCAGGCCGTCGACTACAGGGTCATTGAAGCCACAAAAATTATAGCCGGTGCCAATGTTCGATGAATGAAACAGGGTGTGAAGAAAACTGTCGGGGTCAGGGTAGTCTACCGTCCAGCCCATGCGAAAAAATGGTGCCCTGCCGGCCTCGATGCTGCTGAGATGTTCGCCGAATTCGACTTCCCTGACGCTGCAGCTGATGCCGATGTCTCGCAGATTGGCGAGAACGAATTCAGCCGTGCGGCTGTGAATTGAATCACGGTTGTATTGCAGAACTATTTCGGGGAAGCCTTTGCCACCCGGATACCCGGCCTGCGCGAGATAGTCGCGAGCCTTGTCGATATCGTAGGAATAACCGGCGGCGCCGGGGTCATGCCCGGGAATACCTGGCGGCAAAACACCTCGAGCAACCTGGGCCCGGTCGTTCAGAACCAGCTTAACTATCGTTTCGCGATCTATGGCGTAATTAAAGGCTTTGCGCACCAGCTTGTCATCGAAGGGCGGAGTTTTGATGTTCATACCAAGATAGTTTGTGCCCCACAGATTCGATTCGAGCAGTCGTTGTGAGAGATCGCGGTTTTGCTTGACGTTACGGTATTGTGAGTCAGGCACATCGACCTGGCTGAGACGACCGGCCAGAAACTCGTTGAAGCGATCGTTTTCATCGACAATTACCGGGAATTCCAGGCTGTCAAGCCAGGGGCGACCGCGGAAATAATTTTCATTGGCGGCAAGCACAATCGTTTCTGAGGCCGAGGCAACCCATCTGAAAGGGCCGGTACCCACCGGTACCGACTTCAGATCATTTTCAGCATCCTCGCGGGGCACTATCCCCGCGTTGATCATAGCCAGCAAAGAAACGAACGGTGCAAAAGGTTTTTCGAGAACAAACTCGACAGTATGGTCGTCGATCATGCGCAACCCTTCTATATCGGCAGCGCTGCCCTCGCTGAAAGCTCCCGCACCTTTAATGACCCTGAAAAAAGAAGCCTGTGAATCTTCGCGAGGCTCGAGAAGGCGCTTGAAAGAATAGACCACATCGGCTGCTGTGAGCGTTCGGCCACCATTCCTGGTTGGTTGCCCGCCAACCTGATCGTGAAAACTGACGTCTTTGCGCAACGCAAAAGTGTATGTAAGCTTGTCGTCACTTATTTTCCAGGAATGGGCAATAGAAGGAATCACTCTGCCATCCTGATCGAAGTCGACGAGGCAGTCATAAATCTGGCGGCAGACTTCGTGCGAATTGGAATCTTTGATCAAAACAGGGTCGAGCACGATATAAGAATCTGCAAAAGCTCTGCGGTAAACGCCCCCAACCTTTGGGCCAACCTTTTCTGGCTCTGGCGAACTTGCTTTTTCGAAACAACCGCAAAGCATTACAGTAACTGTTAAAACGGCAATAATCCTGCGCAATGAAAAACACATTTCTGAAAAACCTCTCACAGAAGATCTCAACCATTGTATCAGAGTTTTCAACCAGCATGGAATTTTTTTAGTGGGTAGTGGATAGTGGATAGTAGATAGAAAGCAGACCGGTGAATGTGATGCCATCACTACCAATCCTTTGCCGCACTCGAGTATCATGTATTCAATATTGTCAGACCACTTGCAGAAGCAAAGCAATCGTTACGTGGGCCGATTTTTATTCAATCTGTCCACCTTTCCTCTCTTTTATATCCAATATCCAATATTCACTATCCACATTATGGTGTGTTTTTTGTCGAGCTTGATTTAATTATAGTAACGTGCTAAAATTGGCGCTCGACCTGCAGAAAGCTTAGATTGAAAGGAACGCAACAAAAGCCGCGGTAGAAGCGGTGTTTGTTGTTTTTTGCATATCACAGGAGAAAGATGAGTAATGACTGAATCAGTAGAGCACATTACGTCCGAGGTCCGACGCTTTGTCGAATCTTCTTTTTCCTACGAGATCTACGATGTCACTTTCAAACAGATAAACCGTAACATGGTGCTGGAGGTAACCATCGACAGCCCCGACGGTGTTACGGTGCAGGACTGCGAGAAAGTCTCGCGCGGGCTCAGTGATTTTCTGGATGAAACAGACCTGATTCACCGGGCCTTCACCCTGGAGGTATCTTCGCCGGGTGTGGAGCGGGTCTTCAAGCGCCTCGTCGATTATGAGCGGCATATTGGCAAACTGGTTAAATGGACGCTCATGGATGAGGAAAAAGGTCAGAAGGAAGTGTTCCGGGCGCGATTAACGGAGTTTTCACCAGAAAAAATCGTTGTTCGCTCCGAAAAAGGGCTCCGCGAGTTCGCTTTGAAACAGGTAAAGGAAGCCCGGGCGGTATTCGAGTTTCCAGCGAAATCACAGCGTAACTGACGGGGGAGGTAAAAAAAGTGACTAAGATTAATTTGATTGAAGCATTAAAAGAAGTTATTGGCGAGAAGAACCTGCCGATGGAGGTTCTCGTTCATGCTATAGAAGAAGCACTGGTAGTGGCTTACCGCAAAAATTTCGACTCAGAAGAAGACGTAAAAGTCACCCTCGACCAGAAAACCGGTGATTTCAAGGTAATTTCGCGACGCCTGGTGGTTGACAACGAAGAACTCGATGAACCAGACCGTCAGTATACTCTTGAAGAAGCCCGCGAAATCGACTCCGACGCCCAGCCGGGCGACGTCGTCGAAGAAGACGTCACACCTCCTTCTTTCGGTCGTATTGCAGCCCAGACCGCCCGTCAGGTAGTCAGCCAAAAGCTCAAAGAAGCCGAACGCGGCATCATATACGAAGAATATCACAGCAAAGTCGGCCAGATTCTCACGGGCAAAGTACAGCGTGTAGAGAAGGGCCATGTTTATGTCGAATTTGCGAAAGCGGAAGCCGTATTGCCGCCGAAGGAGCAGATTCCTCATGAGATTTTCCGAACCAATGACAGAATCAAATGTTACATCCAGGAAGTCAAATCGACTCCCAAAGGGCCTCAGATAGTTCTGTCACGCAGTTCAGCCAAGTTTGTAGAATTGTTGTTCAAGCAAGCCGTTCCTGAAATAGGCGATGGAATTGTCGAAATAAAATCGTCATCACGGGAAGCCGGTCTGCGCGTAAAAATTTCGGTCGCCACTTCCGACTCGAAGATCGACCCGGTCGGGTCATGCGTCGGGTTAAAAGGCAGCCGCATCAAAGGTATCGTCGATGAACTCAATGGCGAAAAAATCGACATTGTGCGCTACAGCGACGACCCGGTGGAGTATGTCATCAATGCCCTCAGCCCTGCCAAAGTGCAATCGGTTCAGGTTTCTGAAGACAAACGTTCGGCTCTGGCCATTGTCGCTCAGCCGCAGCTTTCGCTGGCAATCGGCAAAGAGGGGCAGAACGTCAAACTCGCCTCAAAACTTACCGGAATAAAAATCGATATTAAAACTGAAAAAGACGTTGAAGACATGGTTTCTGACAGGAACACCGTAGAATGACAGCGCGGAGGTAACGGATGGGTATAAGAATACACGAAGCAAGTAAGAAGTATAATTTAAGCAACAAAGACATGGCAGATCTGTTGGCCGACCTTGGCTATCAGGGTAAGACCAACCCCCTCGCAGGCCTCCCTGACGAAATGCTCGAAGTTTTAGAGAGGCATTTTGCCTCAAAAAGCGGCAGTAAAAGTGCTAAACCTGCTCCTGCCACCGCTCCAGCGCAACCTGTAGCGAAAGCCCGACAGGATTTGCCAAAGCCGGCTGCGCAGCCGGCGAAAACCGCTGATTCTCACGCTGTTCAGCCTGCTCCTGTCAAGTCTCCCGTTCCCGCTCAACCTGTCAGTGACAAGAAAAAAGAAGAAGAAGAAGCCGCTGCCGAAAAAATCAGGCTCGAAAAGAAAAAGGCTCTTCCCAAGCCTTTGCGCATTGAAGAAGAGGAAGAAGAGGTTGAAGTCAACAAGCAGATAACAATCATCAAAACTGCTTCTCCGAAAAAGGAGACTCAAGCCCCAATCAAGAAAAAGAGCGTCAAAAACAAAACGAAACGCGCTCATTTTTCGAAGAAGGTCCAAGCCGAAATGCGTGAAGCCGAACGTCAGACGGAAGCTATCCTGGATCGTTCCGGGAAAGCCGACAATTATGATGAAGACGAAGATGCTCTGCCCAAGATCATGGTGCCGACCGACATCACTGTCAGCCAGTTGGCAAAATACCTTGAAGTGGATGCAATCGCCGTCATCAAAAAACTTTTTGAACTGGGTGTGGTAGCCAGCCTCAACCAGCGCCTTGAAAACGAACAGATGCAGTTGCTCGGTCAGGAATTCGGTAAAGACATTCTCTTCACCGAAAACGTCTTTGACGTCGAAGACACGCCCGATTCTGAATCTGATCTGCGCACCAGACCACCGGTCGTTACCATCATGGGGCATGTCGATCACGGCAAAACCTCTCTGATCGACTACATCCGCAAAGCCCATGTTGCCGACAAAGAAGTCGGTGGCATTACCCAGCATATCGGTGCTTATCAGGTCAAACTGAATAACGGCATCATAACCTTCATCGACACACCCGGTCACGAAGCTTTTACAGCTATGCGTGCTCAGGGTGCTCTGGTGACTGACATCGCTATCCTGGTCGTTGCCGCTGACGATGGTGTTCAGCCCCAGACAATCGAAGCGATTCATCACGCTCAGGCAGCCAGTGTCCCGATTATCGTTGCCATCAACAAAATCGACAAACCTGAAGCCAATATCGATCGTGTTAAGCAGCAGCTGATGCCTTACAACCTTGTTGCCGACGACTGGGGTGGTCAGACCACCATGGTTTCGGTTTCAGCCAAAGCCGGCACCGGCGTCAGCGATCTTCTCGAAATGATTCTGCTCCAGGCAGAAATGATGGAACTCAAAGCCAACCCGAACAAGTCTGGCATCGGCACAATCATTGAAGCCCGCCTCGATAAGGGCATGGGCCCCATGGCTACCGTACTGGTACAGAACGGCCGCATTCAGATGGGCGACAACATTATCTGCGGCAGCAGTTTCGGGCGCGTCAAAGCGCTGGTAAACGATGCCGGCGCCAGAGTCAAAGAAGCCGGCCCAGCTTTCCCGGTTGTGGTGCTCGGCCTCAATGACGTGCCACGCGTTGGTGACAAAATGGCAGTAGTTGAAAGCGCCAAGTTTGCCCGCTATGTTGGCGAACTGCGCCAGAAAAAGGCTCGCGAAGAACGGCTTTCACGTGAAAACCGCATCAAGCTAGCCGATCTGTTCAAGCAGGTCACCGAAGGTCAGGCTAAAGACCTCAATATCATTATCAAAGCCGATGTTCAAGGCTCTTCCGGTGCCATGAAAGACGCTCTCGAGCGCTTGAGCACCGCAGAAGTGAAAGTGAATGTCATTCATACCGGTGTGGGCGGCATTACCGAAGCCGACGTCAACCTTGCTTCAGCCAGTAACGCCATCATCATCGGCTTCCATGTCAGGCCGATGCCGAATGTAGAAGACGCTGCCAAAGCTGAAGATGTCGAAATCAAGGTTTTCAGAATCATCTACGATGCTATCGACGCTGTGAAGCTCGCTCTCAAGGGTATGTACGAACCTGAATACGAAGAAGAAGTCATCGGCCGTGCCGAAGTCCGCAAGGTCTACAAGGTGTCTGGCGTCGGTGTCATCTGTGGTTCATATGTAACCAACGGCAGCGTGGTTCGCAACGCTTCTGTGCGCATTATCCGAGATGGTATCGAAATCTTCGAAGGCAAAACCGGCTCTCTGAAACGTTTCAAAGACGATGTCAAAGAAGTGCATACCGGTTATGAATGCGGTATCGGCGTCGAAAACTACAACGATATCAAAGAGAACGACATCCTCGAGTTCTTCAGACTGAAAGAAATCGAAAGAGTCATCTGAGACGCGCAGAAAAGTGACGCATACCACACAGATGATCGTTGCAATCGGCACTTTCGAAATGCATTTTCCTGAGGTTCACAGCCTCAAAGAAAAGCGGCAGATTCTCAGAAGTCTGCTCGACCGTGTCAGAGCAAAGTTCAATGCCTCGATTGCAGAGGTCGGCAACAACGACCTCTGGCAGCGCGGCACCGTCGGTGTGGCTATCGTTGCCAACGACCGGGTGCTTCTCGAACAGATGGCACATAAAATCGACGACATTCTGGCCGATCACAGCTCGGTCGAGATTGTCGACACATATTGGGATTACGTATGACCAGAAGACAGGAACGGGTTTCATCGCTGATAATGCGCGACCTTTCGAATTTGATTCAACGCAAGGTGCAAGACCCTCGCGTCAGAGGCGTTCACATCGTCAACGTCGATATCAGCCCCGATTTTCACCTTGCCAGGGTTCTTTACAGCTTTATCAATGAAAGCGGTGAGCTGACCCCGGAAGACGTTCAAAAGGGGCTCGATTCGGCCAAGGCTTTTTTGCGGCGCGAACTGAAAAAGATCATCGAATTACGTGTCGTGCCTGAGTTGGCCTTCTTTTACGACCCTTCGATTCAGCAGGGCGATCGTCTGCTCGAGCTGCTGCGCAACATCAAACCCTCAGAGTAACACCTTAAGGATGCACCACAATGAACGTTTCCTGGCCCAGCCCTGAATACGACCGACAGATTGAACTGATTTGCGAAAAGCTGGAAAAAGCCAGAAACATTTTCTGCATAGCTCACCCTTACTCTGACGGCGATGCCCTCGGCTCACAGCTGGCTCTTTACCACTGGTGCCGGGCAGCCGGCAAAAACTGCGTTGTTCTAAACTTCGACCCTTTACCTGAGCAGATCTCTTGGCTGCGCGGTTCAGAAGTCTGCCAGGACCAGCTGCCTGCCGATATCGACTTCGATCTGGCCTTTCTCATGGAAACCACCGAAGCCCGCCGCATGGGTGACCGCGTCGAGTTCTTCAAGCGTGCCAGAGAAACTGTCCATCTCGATCATCATATCGAAGTGAAAGGCCTCGGCAGCATCAACCTTCTCGACGAAAAAGCATCTTCAACCTGCGAACTTCTCTATAATATTCTCGAGCGAACCGGCGTCGAACTGAATCGAGAATGCTGCGAAGCTCTCTACGTCGGCATCATGACCGATACCGGCAATTTCAGGTTCAACAATTCCACACCGAGAGCGCACGAAATTGCTGCCCAGCTGATCAGTAAAGGGATTATCGTTGACGACATCTATAAGCTCGTTTACGAAAACACCAATTATCTGAGAGTAGTCATTCATGGTATGGTTATGGCTCGTGCCAAAAGCTTCAATGCAGGCAAAGTCGTGGCGAGCTGGCTTTCTCTCGACGATTTTACCAGAATAGGCGCGACTGAAGTCGATGCCGACGGGGCCATACGCAACCTCAGCTGCATCAAGGGAATCGAGGCCGCCCTGCTCTTTAAGGAAATCGAGGGTGGCAAAGTAAAAGTCAGTTTCAGGTCAACCGGCCGCGTCGATGTCATGGAAGTCAGCCGCAAATTTAACGGTGGCGGGCATAGAATGGCCTCTGGCGCTCAGATAGACGGCAACCTTGAAGAAGTAATGAATGCCGTAGTTTCGGCAGTCGCCCAGGCACTGCCGGCAGGAGATCTCTGCAATGCCTGACGGTTGTCTTGTTGTCTGCAAGCCTCGCGGCTGTTCATCACACGATGTTATCGCCCGGTTGCGTCGCAACTACAAAATCAAGTGTGGCCACGCCGGTACTCTCGACCCTATGGCTCAGGGTGTTCTGCTCGTTTTTACCGGGCGAGCTCTGAAGCTTCTCAATTTTATACCGACCGATCACCTCGACAAGACCTATCTCATGCGCGTTACGCTCGGGGCAACCACAGACAGCTACGACGCCACCGGCAACATTGTCACTCGCTTTGAAAACCCGATACAATTCAGCAACGAAGAACTTGTGAGCGCTATGCGCAGCCTGGTGGGCAGCTACGAGCAGGTTCCGCCGGTTTTTTCTGCAATAAAAGTTGGCGGCAAACGTGCTTACGCCATGGCCAGAGCCGGTGAAGATGTTAAACTTGCCAGTCGTCCGGTGCATGTAACTTCTATTCGACTGGTAAAAGATTACCAGAGCAACGGCGAACGACATCTGGTGCTGAGAGTGCATTGCTCCCGCGGCACTTACGTCAGATCGATCGCCCATGATCTGGGGCAAAAACTCGGTTGCGGCGGTTATCTTTCGTATCTGCTGCGAGAGCGTGTCGGTCAATGGGCCTTCACTCAGGCCCTGCCATTCTGGAAAATAGAGCAGAAACTGCCGTTCGAGCAGACTTCTTCGTTTGTGCCTTTCAGCGAAATTCTGCCGTTTCCCAGGCTCAAAGTCAGCGCTGAAGGCCAGAGCCGCGTAAAAACCGGCCAGGCAATCAGCCGCCGCGACGTAATCAGTCTTGAAACCGAGACTGCTGAGGCTGCTGACACTTTTCAGATACTTGCCCCCGATGGTCGTCTGATAGCAATTTATACGACACGCAATGAGCGTGAAGACAGCCAGAAAGGCGGTCTCAAACTTTTCCCTGTAAGGGTGTTCGCCAACGATGAAGCTTAAGAATCTGCTTTCTGGAGACACGGGAATTGGCCCCTGCGTTCTGGGCATCGGCACTTTCGATGGCGTTCACCTCGGCCACCGGCAGCTTATAAGCGATATCATCTGCTGCGCCCGTGAATTGGAACTGCCAGCAGTCATTTTTACTTTCGACCATTCACCGCGCAAATTTCTTTCACCTGAAATCTTCAAAGGTTATCTGACCACCCCCGAAGAAAAATTCAGCCTCTTACTCGGCACCGGTGTTGATTACGTTGTTTTCAGACCTTTCGACGAAGCCTTTGCCGCCGTTTCTTCAGAAGAATTCGTCAGCGGTATTCTGCTCAAAAAATTGCAGGCCGAAGTAACTTTCGTCGGCTTCAACTTCTGTTTCGGGGCCAAACGTGCCGGAACAGCTGAAATGCTTGCCCAAACCCTTGCCAGCCATGGTAAATCATGCCAGGTAATAGCTCCCGTCAAAGTTGGCGAAGAGGTCGTATCGAGCTCGATCATTCGCGATGCAGTCGCAGCCGGCGACTTTGCCAGGGCCAACCGTTTTCTCGGGCGCGAAGCCAGCTTCTCTGGTGAAGTGGTGCATGGCGACCATCGTGGGCGCATTATGGGCTTTCCGACTGCGAATCTGCAACTCGAAGCCAGCCAGAAAATTCTGCCACCCAACGGAGTTTACGCCTGCCATGCCGACACACCCGACGGCTCTTTTGCGGCAATCGTCAACATCGGAGTCAGACCGACTTTTGAACGTGGCAATCACCTGCTCGAAGCTCACCTGCTGAATTTCAGTGGCGACCTCTATCACCGCACCATTCGCATCAGGTTTGTCCAACGCATCAGAGAAGAAAAACGCTTCCCCGACATGCAGGCCCTGATCGATCAGATCGGCCAGGACATCGCCGCCCTGCAGAACATAATTCACCCCTGAAACAATTCAGGGGTGGCAATCTTCGAGATCGGCGAGATTCGGGCCATAAGAAACATCGCAAATCAAGGGCACATTTAAAGACACACAGGTTTCCATGATGCGCTTCAACTCAGGTATAACCGCGCTCAATTCAGCTTCGGGCACCGAAAAAACAAGTTCGTCATGAATCTGCAGAATCAGACGCGACTGAAAACCGTTATCGCAAAGCCATTTTGATGTTTCGAGCATGGCTTTTTTGACAAGATCGGCCGCCGACCCCTGCAGGCGGGTATTCTTGGCGATTCGTTCGGCACCGCTGCGTAACTGAAACTTGCTTGAACTGATATCGGGAAGATGCCTTACCCGACCGAGCAGCGTTTCAATTTCGCCGCTTTGCCTGGCCTCATCGAGAAGGCGCTCGAAAAAGCCTGTAACCTGGGCAAAACCATTATAAAAGGCGTCAATGTATTCTTTGGCCTGCGGCCTGCTGATAGCCAGGTCTTCAGCCAGACCATGCGCAGAAATGCCGTAGAGAATACCAAAATTCACCGTTTTGCCGACATTGCGCTCGGTTGAAGTAACTTCTTCGGGGGCTTTGTTAAAAATACGACCGGCGCTGATGGCATGAATGTCGATTCCGTTTCGGTAAGCATCGACCAACCCCGGATCTTGAGAAAAATGCGCCAGAAGTCTGAGCTCGATTTGCGAATAGTCGATCGAAACAAATGAGTCCCCAGGTCGAGGCGGCACGAAAGCCCGGCGAATCTTGCGCCCCCATTCGGTTTTAATGGGAATGTTCTGCATATTCGGGTTGGAACTGGAAAGGCGACCGGTGGCAGTTACCGCCTGATTGAAGCTGGCATGCACCAGACCGGTTTTTTTGTTGACCAGTGCCGTGAGCGACTCGGCATAAGTAGACTTCAGCTTGGCAAGTTCGCGGTATTCGAGCAGATCGACGCAAATCGGGTGATGCGGTGCCAGTATTTTAAGCACTTCACTGTCAGTCGAAAAACCGGTCTTGGTTTTCTTGGGAGGGTTCAGACCGAGATCTTTAAAAAGAACTTCCTGAAGCTGCTGAGTGGAATTGATGTTGAAGATGCGATTGGCGTGCCCGTGAATCGAAGCTTCAAGTTCGGCGAGATGTTCGCCAAGCTCGACCGTCAAATTTTTCAGATAACTTTCGTTCAAGCCGATGCCGATGCGCTCCATACCCTGAATAATTGGCACCAGAGGCATTTCGAGTTCATTGAACAACCTGAGAAGCTTCTTTTCTGCCAGTTCTTTCTGCAGCAGCGGGTAAAGATGCATAGTGAGAAGAACGTCCTGGCAACCATATTCACAGGCACTCGCCAGATCCACTCCGGCAAAATTACCGCCCCCGGTAACCTTGTTGAACTCAGTAACTTCAAAATTCAACAGACTGCGACCAAGACTTTTGAGGGCATTCGACCTGGTCGGGTCGATAACATAGGCAGCAATCATGGTGTCGAAAAGATCACAGCCGACAGTTACGCCTTCTTCTGCGAGAAATGCCAGATCGAATTTCAGATTGTGGCCAATAATGCGCTTTTTCGCAATATTTTCTTTGAGAAATGCAAAAAATTCGCTTGCATCGATCTGGTCTTCGGGTGAAAGCCCCAGGTAGGAATGGCGCAATGGCACATAAACTGCCTTTGCAACACCGGTCGCAAAAGAAACACCGATAATTTTGTTGCTGACTGCTTCGAATCCGTCGGTCTCGACATCGAGACAAAGCGTATCGCCAACTTCGGCCCAGTATCTTTTCAATTCGGCCATACTGGCGATTATCAGGCGTTCACCAGGCAACGCCGAGAAGTCGGCGGCAGGTTTAACGGCATCGGCAGAAACTGATTCAGTCGCCGACACGTTTCCGCGTGCCTGCAGCTCTCGACCGGCAAATTCGCGATAGAGCGAGTTGAATTCGAAGCGCTGCAAAAAGCCGGTAAAAGCCTCTGAGTTGAGATTGTCGGGTTTCCAGCGCAGTTCTTCGACCGCCGCGAAGGTAGCGACATCTGTTCTGATAGTTGCCAGATCGTGTGACAGCCTTGCCATCTGTTCGTCTTCGAGCAGTTTCTGGCGCATTTTTTCGTTATCTACCGCGGCAATATTTTCGTATAGTCTGGCAATGCTGCCAAACTGCTGAACCAGCGCCAGACCTTTTTTTTCGCCAACACCCTTAACACCCGGAATATTATCGGAAGCATCACCCATAAGCGCCTTCAACTCAATAATACCAGTCGGCGGGAAACCATATTCTTTGACAAATTCTTCGGGCGTAATTTCGCGGGTATCGCTGACACCTTTCTGACAAAGTTCGACGGTAACCTTGTCGTCTATCAGCTGCAGCAGGTCGCGGTCGCCGGTAACGATACTGACACGGTAACGGTCAGACAGGCTGCGGGCAGCAGAACCGATGAGATCGTCAGCTTCGTAATCTTCATGGGTCATGATTTTTATACCCAGAGCTTCTACAGCCTGGTGAGCCAGCGGAATCTGCGCCAGCAGATCTTCGGGCGTCGGTTTGCGTTTGGCCTTGTAATCAGCGAACATTTTACGTCTGAAGGTATTGCGAGAAGTATCGAAGGCAACTGCGATCAGCTCGGGGTTGCGGTCTTTGAGCATTTTCAGCAGCATGCGCAGAAAGCCGTAAAGAGCACCCGTCTGTGTGCCATCGCTGGTTTTCAGCCTCTGCCCCTGAAATGCGTAGTAAGCACGAAAAATAATATTATTCCCATCGATCAGCAGGCAGTTCTGCATACATTCCTCCAGCTCTTTTTTATCTCGAAGATTATACACTATAGGCCGTAGCATTGCGAGCGCAGCAAAACACTACCCACTATCCACTACCCACTATCCACTATCCACTATCCACTAACTTGCTTTTGCTGTCTGTGTGGTATAGACTTCGCGTTAGAAAAATAAATTTCAGGAGAGTCTCATGGCCAGTAGCGGGCGCGAAATTCAAACTGACATAGCAAGGGCAACACGGCAGGAGTGGCTGCTTACCAACGGTATTGGCGGGTTTGCCTCTTCCACTGTTCCCTGCATCAATACCCGCCGGTATCACGGGCTGCTGGTCGCGGCGCAACGCCCCCCCGTCGAGCGTCTGGTGCTGGTTTCTCGCCTTGAAGAAACACTGGTCATCGACCGCAGCGAATATTCACTCTCTACATGCGTGCATCATGAAGACATCAAAAACCCGGCAGGCTACCTGCACCTCGAGCGTTTCGAGCGCGACCCGCTGCCAACCTGGTATTACCAGATTCGCGACGTGATGTTGATCAAGACTGTAAGCATGGTTCAGGGCCAGAATACCACTCTTGTGACTTACAAACTTCTTGGCAACAACCGCAAAGTATCGTTGCGGGTGCGGCCGCATTTTTTGTTTCGCGATTTTCACGGCAACATGTATGAAAACCCTGGCATGGAAAACTGTGCCGAAGTTTTTGCGCGACAGATGCGCATTCAGCCCTTCGCCAATGCCCCTGAACTGTTTATCAGATGGGATCGTGGCAAGTTTGTCGAAGATTTTCGCTGGCACAAGGATATTTTTCTACAGGCAGAAGAAGACCGCGGCCTGCCGGCTCTCGAAGATGATTTTTCATGCGGTTTTCTTGAGGTCAGCCCCTTCAACGGCTCGGCTTCATTGATTTTTTCTGACAAGCCAATCAGCTCGTTCAACCCCATGGATCTGCGCAAGCGTGAAGAACAAAGGCTCGAAAGCATTGCCGGCGCACTCCATTCTTCAGACCCTTTACTGCAAAGACTTCTGCTGGCGGCAGACCAGTTTATCGTCGAACGTCAAAATACCGGCAGCCGCACCATTCTGGCCGGTTACCCCTGGTTTTCTGACTGGGGACGTGACAGTCTGATTGCGTTGCCCGGCCTGACTCTGGTCACCGGGCGCTTTGACGATGCCCGTTCAATTTTGCAGACTTTTGCCGGGGCTATTCAAAACGGCCTGGTTCCGAACTGTTTTGCAGACAGTGGCAGTGATGCAGCTTATAACAGCGTCGATGCCTCACTGTGGTTCTTTATCGCGGCCTATAAATTCATTGAATACACCGACGATTACGATTTTGTGCGTGAGCATCTGTTCGAGGGCATGACAGCGATAATCGAAGCTTTTCAGGGCGGCACCCGCTATGAAATAAAAATGGATCCTGAAGACGGCCTCATCAGTGCCGGCAGCCCTGACATTCAGCTGACCTGGATGGACGCAAAAGTGGATGGCTGGGTAGTTACGCCCCGTAACGGCAAAGCGGTCGAGGTAAACGCCCTGTGGTACAATGCTCTGAAGATTTATGCAATTTTTCAGGAAAAATTTGAAGGTCATTCACGTGAAATAACCTCACTGGCCCGTAAAGTAAAAAGTTCGTTCCGAAAGTCTTTCTGGAACGAGCGCCGCAACTGTCTCTTTGACTTTATCAAAACAGATGGCAAGCCCGACGATTCATTCAGACCCAATCAGATTTTTGCCGTTTTTTTGCCCTTTGACCTGCTCGAGCACGCAGACGAGAAACTTATCGTCGATGCCGTTTTTGCCAGACTTTACACTTCGTATGGCTTGCGCAGCCTGGCGCCCGATGACGACCGCTACGAAGGCTTCTATGGCGGTGACCGGCTCAAGCGCGATGGCGCTTACCATCAGGGCACTGTCTGGGGTTTTCTGATCGGGCCTTTTATCAGCTCTTATCTCAAGGTCAACAATTTTTCGATGGAATCGCAGCTGCGGGCGTCGTTGATGATCGAGCCTTTCATCAAGCACTTGAACCGCGAGGGTTGCCTGGGCAGCATTTCTGAAATTTTTGACGGCAATATGCCCCACAGCCCAAGAGGCTGCTTTGCCCAGGCCTGGAGTGTTGCAGAGTTACTCAGATGCTACATTGAAGATATCAAGGGGCAGAAGCCAACTCTGGTTATCTGATGAAACCAACTCAAAAAACTGGTCTGGTCAGGCAGGCGGGTATGCTCGGCAATGTTTTGAGCACAGGTCTTACCGGAGGCGTCTGTCTTGCGTTGAGTCTTTTTTTTGGTTACAAGCTCGATCAACACTTTGGTGTTTCGCCATATGGGGTGCTGGGGGGCATTTTTCTCGGTCTGGCGGCAGCGCTGGTTCAGACCTGGAAACAGTTGAACGAAAGCATGGGTGCCTTCAAGCGTGAACAGAAACGAACTGAGAACAAAACTGCGCAGATGTGAGCGTCTGGTAATGACTCTCGGCCTGGCAGCAATTGCCATTCTCGCTGTGATATGGCTGAAAACTGCCAGGTTTCATGTTTCTGCTCTTATCGGTTATCTGCTTGGCGGCCTCAGTTTTGTCGTTCTGGTCGAAGGCTTTGTGGCACTCGAGAAAGCGCCGGCCTGGTTCAATGTGCCAGCTCTGATCTTTTCAAACCTGAAACTGCTTTTTCTGGCGCTGTTGGTCTATGTTCTGCATCGCCTCGGCTTTTCGGTTGCCGAAATGGTCATCGGCATTTTTGCCAGCCAGCTTGGTGTTCTTTTTTCGATAGCCATGGTGCTTTACTTAAATCACAAAAGTGCCGATAACAGGTAATCAGGGTTTTATATGCATGCACTCGAACAAAAAATCTTCTATCTGTTCGCTTTTCTGCCTGTCTCACCGGGCGCGGTTCTGCCATGGCTGATTACCATTATCATTGCAGCGCCGTGCTGGTATTTTACCAGAAAATTGAGCGATGACGCCGGCAGCACCGGGCAGGCCACCCTCGAATACATCTTTGAAAGCCTTGAGAACCTGATGACGACCATTGTTGGCGAAAAACATGTGCGGCAGCTGATGCCTGTCCTTTCGACCATGTTCGTCTATGTTTTCGTGAGCAATGTTCTCGGTCTGGTGCCTGGCCTTAAATCACCAACCAGCCTGTTTTCAAACTGCCTGGGCATGGCACTGATCGTCTTCGTATACACTTTCTATCTGGGCATAAAAACCCACGGGTTCGGCTACATCAAACACTTCACCGGCAATATCTGGTGGATGGCCCCTCTGATGCTGCCAATACATATCGTCGGCGAGCTGTCGCGCCCCATCAGCCTGACGCTGCGCCTCTTCGGCAACATCATGGGTGAAGACGTGGTAATACTGGTTTTGACGGTTGCGTTGTTCCCGCTCCTTGTGCCGCTACCGATGTATATGATGGCGATTTTTACCAGCCTGCTGCAGGCGCTGGTTTTTACAATTCTCACCGGTGTGTATTTGTCTGGTGCCCTTTCAGAAGGTCACTGATCAACAGGAGGATATTATGGATCCCAGTACAATAAATCATCTTGCCGAAATCATCTGCGCAAGCTTCTGCGTTGCCTTCGGCAGCGGCATAGCCGCCTACGCCCAGGGCAAAGTCGTCGCCCAGACCACCGACGCAATGGCCCGCCAACCTGAATTAGCCAACGATCTACGCTTTACCATGATCATCGGTCTGGCGATGATTGAATCGCTGGCGATCTACTGCCTGCTGGTGTCTCTCATTCTGTTGTTTGTAAAGTGGTAATCGAGGTCTGTTAAGATGAACAAGGCAGTGATCTGGCGCAGGGAAACCATGAAAGCAGCGTTGCTGCTGATTCTGCTGTTGTCAGCCGCCGTCTTGCCCGGCGCCGAAAGTCACAACGGCTCTGTCGCAGAACAACCGGCAGTTGTGATGCAGGCAGATGAACAAAATGAAAGGGCTCACGGTGTTGCCACCGCGGTTGCGGAAAAAGACAAACCGAACGGACAGCACAGCGGTGCTGGACACGAACCCGGAATGTTCGACGTCGACCCCGTCATTCTTGTTTCTCAGACGATCAACTTTTTCATACTGCTGTTTCTGCTCAAGCGTTTTCTCTTCGTGCCCATAGGCTGCATTATTGAGGAAAGGCGCCTTACACTGGGGCGTATCAGAATGCAGACCGAGGCAGAGCATCAAAAGGCGCTCGAATTGAAACAGGAATACGAAAAACACATCGAAAACATTCAGGAAGAACTCTATCAGATCAGGCAGAACGCCATTCTCGATGGTAACAACCGCCGCGACGAAATAATCGAAGAGGCCGGTAAAAAAGCCAAAGAAATTATCGAACAGGGCGAAATGGAAATCTTCATGGAGCGCCAGACTGCCTGGGCACGAATTCGCGAAGATGTTGTGCAGCTGACGATGATGGCCGCCGAAAAGGTTGTTGAAACTTCACTTGACGACGAACAGCACCGCAGGCTGATAGCTTCGACTATCGAGCGACTCTCTAACGATCTTCCCGACCAGGAAACTACCTGATGGACAAAAAAAAGAAAATCGTGACGAAAAGGTATGCCGAAGCCTTTTTTTCGACGATTATCGGCGGCGGCAAGCTTGAAGAGTCTTTCAAAGACTTTCAGGCGTTCTTTGCCTGTTACGTCGGGGTCGACGACCTCAGCAAAATTCTCAATCACCCGACCATTCACCCGAACCGAAAAATCGAAATGGTGCGACGGCTTTTCGGCAATCAGGCCGATCAGCTGGTAGTAGACTTTATCTGCCTGCTGATCAGACGCGAGCGCATCCATCTGTTTACCGACATCGCCCTTGAGATCGAGCGTCTATACCGGCGCAAAAACGGTATACGCGGCATCATCATCAAATCGGCGGTGCCACTGACAGAGCAGGAACGCAACCGGCTGCGCCAGGTGCTCACGAAAAAGTTCGGGCGCATCGAAATTCGCGAACAGGTCGACCACGACGTGCTTGGTGGCCTGGTGATACAGTTTGGCGACCAGGTCATCGACGAGTCGGTAAAATCTCGTCTCAAGCAGTTGCGAGAACTGATGATCAGAGTTGATAACGAATGGCTGATGACATTGATCAACCAGCCAAGTCTGGCATTATAGAAACCCGGGAGAAATGGCATGAGTATCAGGTCGGACGAGATCATCGCCGTTCTGCAACGCGAAATAGAAAACTTCTCGACAGAACTTAAAACCGTTGAAGCTGGTGTCGTCATGCAGGTAGGCGACGGCGTGGCACGAGTTCATGGTCTGCCTAAAGCAATGGCCGGCGATCTCGTCGAGTTCGCCAACGGCGTCAAAGGTTACGTTCTCAACCTCGAAGAAGACAGCGTCGGCTGCCTGATCTTCGGCTCAGACGAAGGTATACACGAAGGCGATCTGGTCAAAGATACCGAACAGATTCTTTCGGTGCCGGTCGGAAAATCGCTGCTTGGCCGCGTAGTAGACCCGCTTGGGCAGCCAATAGATGGCGAGGGGCCGATTTTGCCTGAATCACACCGGACCATAGAAAACGACGCCCCCAACATTGTGCAGCGTCAGCCAGTCTGCGAGCCTCTGCAAACTGGCATACAGGCTATCGACGCCCTGATTCCCATCGGCCGCGGGCAGCGTGAACTGATCATAGGTGACCGGCAGACCGGCAAAACCACCATCGCCATCGACACCATCATCAACCAGAAAGACACCGGCGTCATCTGTATCTACGTTGCCATTGGCCAAAAAATGTCGACCATCACCCAGATCGTCGAAACTCTTAAAAGTCACAAAGCGCTCGACCACACTATTGTTGTCGCGGCCTCCGCTTCGGAGCCGGCGCCGATGCAATTTATCGCCCCGTTCAGCGGCTGCGCCATGGGCGAATACTTTCGCGACAAAGGGCATCATGTGCTCTGCGTCTATGACGACCTCAGCAAGCATGCCGCAGCTTACCGCCAGGTATCGCTGCTGCTTCGCCGACCACCCGGGCGCGAAGCTTACCCCGCTGACATTTTTTATCTGCATGCCCGCCTGCTCGAACGCGCCGCCCGTCTGGCCGACGTTTTGAATGGCGGCTCGCTCACCGCTCTGCCGATCATCGAGACCCAGGCCGGTGATGCCTCGGCTTATATTCCCACCAATGTCATATCGATCACCGACGGGCAGATCGTGCTCGAGTCGAACCTCTTCAATATGGGCATCAGACCGGCCATCAACGCCGGGCTCTCAGTTTCACGCGTGGGCGGCAGCGCCCAGGTCAAGGGCATGAAAAAAGTTGCAGGCCCACTGCGCCTTGAACTGGCGCAATTCAGAGAGCTGGCCGCCTTTTCGCAGTTCTCGAAAGATCTCGATCGAGCAACCCAGGAACAGCTTGGGCGCGGCGAGCGCCTGGTAGAACTGCTCAAACAGCCGCAGCATGTTCCGATGCCCGTAGAAGATCAGATTGTTACCATTCTGGCAGCCACCAAAGGCTTTACAGATACTTTGCAAAAAATTGAAGTGGTCAGATTCAAAAAATTTCTACTGAAATATCTGCACCAGAAACACCCCGAAGTCATGCACAACTTCAGGGCAAAGCCAGACCTGACAGCCGAAGTCGAAGAACGCTTCGTCGAACTGATCGAATATTTTCTCAACAACGTCTATATGCTGCAATATCACCCCGAGCGCTATCAGGCCGAGAAAGAGCGGCGTGAAGCCGAAGAACGACAGCTCGCGGCTGAAAAAGCCGAAGAAGCGAAAAAGCGGCGAAAGGCACACTAATGGCTTCTCTTCGTGACATCAGGCAAAAAATAAAGGGCATTGCCACCACCCAGCAGATCACCGGCGCCATGAAAATGATGTCGACGGCACGTCTTGGCCGGGCCGTCGAGGCAATCAACCTTACCAAAGCCTATATAGCTAGAATCGAGCAGATGGTGCAGAATGTCAAACGTGAACTGCCAGACTTTCACCATCCATGCCTGTCTGAGCGCGAAGTTAAATCAGCCTGCCTGGTGATCATCGGTGGAGAGCGCGGATTGTGCGGTGGTTTCAACCATGAGCTACATCAGTTCGCCATGCAGACGATCAAAGAGCATGCCGCCCCTGACCGCAAAATTGTGGCGATCGGGCGCAAACTCGTCAGGTTTCTGCAACAGCGCGAAATACCGATTTTTGCCGCTTACCCCGACTTGACGGTCAAATCTGCCGAAACTGAGATATTTCCGGTGAGCACCCGGCTTTTTGAACTGTTCAAAAGCGGCGGCGCAGATCAGATAGAAGTGGTATACACTTCTTTCATTTCGGCTACCCGCAAGATGCCGGTAGTCAACCGACTTCTGCCGGTAGACACCGCCAGCATGGCCCCCAAAGCCGAAGAACGCAAACTGCAATCTTTCGATTTTCTGCCCTCCCCTGCCCTTATTTTCGATCAGATAATGCCCAGATACCTGCGCAATCTGCTGCACCGGGCTATAATCGAATCTTCAGCCGCCGAGCAGAGCGCCCGCATGACTGCCATGACTTCGGCGACCGACAGAGCCGAAGAAATCATCGAAGACCTCAAACTCGACCTGAACCGCAGTCGTCAGGCCCTCATCACCAGAGAAATAGCCGAAGTTATCGCCGGGTCGCAGGCCTGAGCCTGACCCGCCAGGAGTCGTCATGAGCGAAGGAAAAGTTATTCAAATTATGGGTCCGGCAGTTGACGTCAAGTTTCCGCCAGGCCATCTGCCCAGCATTCACAATGCTCTCGAAGTGCAAAACCCCCTTTTAAACACCAGACTGGTGCTCGAAGTCGCTCTGCACCTCGGCAACGACATCATCAGAGCCGTCGCTATGGGCCCTACCGACGGGCTGCGGCGCGATCTTCCGGTCAAAGACACAGGGAAACCAATTTCGGTGCCGGTCGGCAACCATGTGCTCGGCAGGATTTTCAACGTTCTCGGCGAAACCATCGACGATGCCGGACCTCTCAGCCGGGTCGGCGAAAAATGGCCAATACACAGACCAGCGCCAGCTTTCAGGCAACAGGGTAAAACGACCGATGTGCTCGAAACCGGGCTGAAAGTCATCGACCTGCTGACTCCATACGCCAGAGGCGGCAAGATCGGCCTGTTCGGTGGCGCCGGAGTTGGCAAAACTGTTCTAATCATGGAACTGATCAACAACATTGCCAAGCAGCACGGCGGCGTATCAGTTTTCGGCGGCGTCGGCGAACGTACCCGCGAGGGCAACGACCTGTATCTCGACATGAAGCAATCTGGTGTTCTCGACAAAACCTGCCTGGTGTTCGGGCAGATGAACGAGCCGCCGGGCGCCCGTCTCAGAGTGGCGCTTTCGGCTTTGACCATGGCCGAGTATTTCCGCGATCGCGAAGGGCAGGATGTTCTTCTCTTCATCGATAATATTTTCAGATTCGTGCAGGCAGGCTCAGAAGTATCTTCGCTGCTGGGTCGCATGCCCTCAGCCGTTGGTTATCAACCCACCCTCGGCACGGAGATGGGTGCTCTGCAGGAACGCATTACCACCACGGTAACCGGTTCGATCACTTCGGTGCAGGCAATTTATGTGCCCGCTGACGACATAACCGACCCGGCACCGGCAACGACATTTTCGCACCTCGATGCCACCACGGTTCTGTCGCGAAAAATCGTCGAACTGGGTATTTACCCGGCAGTTGACCCGCTGACTTCGAATTCGCGTCTGCTTACCCCCGATGTAATCGGCAACGAACACTATCAGACAGCCAGACACGTGCAGGAGATTCTGCAACGCTACCAGGAACTCATTGACATCATCGCCATTCTCGGCATGGAAGAACTTTCAGACGAAGACAGAACTATCGTCAACAGGGCGCGGCGCATACAAAAATTTCTCTCGCAACCTTTCTTCGTCGCCGAAAAATTCAGCGGACACCATGGCCGATACGTGCCGCTGCAGGAAACGATTGAAGGTTTCAAAGCCATCGTCGACGGCAAATACGACAGTTACCCCGAACAGGCTTTTTATATGGCCGGCAACATCAGCGACGTCGAAAAGAAAGCTCAGGCGCTGAAAAAACAGCAATGAAAAAATCCTTTACAGTGGTAATCGCTCGCCCGGGCCGGCACCTGCTGACCTTTGAAGCCAAGGCGCTCAAACTGCCGGCTCACAATGGTAAACTCGGCGTCATGGCCGGCCGGCAGCCGCTGCTTACCATCATGGAAGCCGGAGTAATCGAAATTCTGGAAATCACCGACCATCGCCGGCTTTTTGCAACCACCGGGGGCTTCTGTGAAATGATTGGCAATGAAGCCACGCTTCTGTGCGACTCTCTAGTAACCCCCGAAGACCTTATCGAAGAAACCGAAACAGCACCCGGTGCAAAAGCCTTTATCAAAGATACCGCCCACATGAGTGAAAGAGAAAAGCGCTCTTATGTGGCTTCTCTGCTGCGCCAGAGAATCGCGGATAGCGGATAGCGGATAGCGGATAGTGGTTAGTGGTCAGTGGTCAGTGGTCAGTGGCCAGTGGCCAGTGGCCAGTGGCCAGAAAGCTGACCGGGGAATGATACTGTCACTGCGTTTTTTTGTCATTGCAAAGGGTAAGCCCTGAAGCAGCCTTGTGCAGGCAGCCATCGCTTCGCTGCGCCCGTAATGACATACAGTGCCTGTTACGCTTATAATTACAGCCGCCTGCAGTTGTCAGCTCGGCAGCAGAGAACAAGGAGAAAATAATGAATAACGACAGTTGTTTTTACCGTTTTGCAGGAAATCTGGTGACAGGAACTGCCATGCCAGCGGAGCAGCGCGGCAAAATCTATGCTGACGTGCCTCTGAACTTTTTTGCAAACGTTGACGATTTAAAGAACTATGTCAAACAGCTCAAAGAGCTGGGTGTCAACGTGCTGCTGATTCTGCCGCATTTTCTGCCAAGCTTTTCGGCTTACGTGGTCAAAGACTACGAGCGCCCCTGTGAACTGTTTGGCACCTGGGAAAAATTTGCCGAATTCATGCTTTTTGTTAAAGAACAGGGCATGGACCGCATGATCGATATTCCGTTCAACCATGCTGACTGGCACGCCAACCATCTCAAACGTGAATGGTTCAAAAACCACGAAAACGGTGGAAGCGAAGCAGGCGCCGACGATGAAGACGCTGATCGCAACCGGGTTCGCGTCAACTGGGGCGCTTTCGAACTTGATAATTCGAACCCTGAACTGCAGAATTACTGGCTCGAAAAAGTCATTTACCCGCACGTCGAAAAAATGCACGTTAATGCTATTCGCATAGATGCAGCCTGGGGGCTCGACTCCAACGGTTTGAAGCGTCTGATCAGCGAAACACGCCGGCACTTCGGCCATGTCTGGTTCCTTGCCGAAAACCTCGGTATGGCTAAACTGATAAAACTCGCCAGATCAGGAATCGAAGCAGGCGCCGACCGTTTTTTCAACAATATGTACTGGTACAGCGGTGGGCTGTATATTCCTACCGATATTTATACGCTCTACAAAAGGTCGAGGGGGCTGCCGACCTGCACCATCTTCAGCAGCCACGACACCCTCATGCCGGCCATGAAGGCATATTCCCGCCACCGCAGCAAAGATATCAGAGGGTTGAACGACAAAGCCATAGTGCGCCAATTCGTCGAGCGTGAAAACATTCGTTCGCTGCAGCAACTGTCTGAAAACGACCGCGCCGCCGTCATCGGACACATGAAACTCGACTTCGCCCTGGCAGCACTGATGAGTTCTGATATAATGTTTGCCGCCGGCTCAGAAAAGTGTCTGTTCGAGCGCATCGACGTTTTGCGGTCAGGGCCGGCCGAATTCTCGCGAGGTATTGCTTCAGACCTGCCCGAATTCATGCAAAAAATTCTGCAGATTAAAGCTTCTGAACCTGCCTTCAATGTCGAAGGCACCGTGATTCCATTCGGCTATTGGCAACCAGATCAGACCGGCATCAGGGGCTATGTTAAATCGACCTCTGCCGGGCAGCACGTTCTCGTTGCCGCGAATAGCGCCGAAAGACCTCTGGCATGCCGGGTTCCCAAACGCATGCAACAGAAAACATCGAGTCGGGTGCATGTTGCGGGCGGGTATTTAGAGCACGGGCAGCTGCCCGAAAACATCGAGCTTGCGGCCGGGCAGCTGGCGATAATTACAGCCTGAAGGAGGAACGAAACTTGCTGTTCGAAGAAAGCGTCAGAACCCCCAGACAACATGCCATGATCGATGTGACGTCGATCGTGCGCCGGGCTATCAGCAAAGCCGGAATGACAGAGGGACATATTGTCGTTTCGGTGCCGCATACCACTGCGGCATTGACGGTCAATGAAAATGCCGACCCAGACGTGGTTACCGACCTGCTGCGCCGGCTCGAACAGCTGGTGCCGACTCATGACCCTGCTGACCGTCACAGCGAAGGCAATAGCGCCGCCCACCTCAAATCAAGTCTGCTGGGCACCTGCCACACTTTTATCGTCTCGAAGGGAGAGCCCGTTCTCGGCACCTGGCAGGGTATCTACCTCTGCGAATTCGATGGCCCACGTACCCGCAAACTGATCATTAGCATTAAATAGTGGGTAGTGGCTAGTGGTCTGTCAATATTGAATGCATGTTTAAAAATTGTCGTTGCGAGGAGCGTAGCGACGAAGCGGTATGCCGCAGGCATAAGCGAACTCTGAGCTGATCTCTCTGCCGATGGGATTGCCGCGTCGGGCTGGCGCCCTCCTCGCAATGACAGCAAACCACATACTCAAGCGTGACAAAAGACTGGTGGTCTGTCAATATTGAATATGTCTAAAAATTGTCATTGCGAGGAGCGTAGCGAAGAAGCGGTATGCCGCAGGCACAAGCGAACTCTGAGCTGATCTCAATCTTCGTGAGACTGCTTCGCATTCGCTCGCAGTGACAATTAATATTTATAAATACTGCCGCCGATGTATTCGCGAATCAGAGCGTCTTTGGGTATTACTGATTCGTCTTCCCAGGCTTTGATTGATTCAAGAATATCGAGCACGCGTTTAGCTCTGATGTAGGCATCCTGGCGTTTCGGGTTCTCGCGATAATCTTTGACAAAATCAGGGAAATAATGGAACAGGTGCTTTTTATAAACCGGCAGCTCGTAAGCCAGTGAGCCGTCAATAACATGGTCCACAGTACCCAAAAACGGGATTATATGCTGAATCTCGGAGCGACGCACATAATGCCAGTGTTCGAGAGTCTGGCGAGGGTTATAACTGCGATGCCATGAATCACGCACCATGCGGCGCAGCAGGCGGACGTCGGTCCAGCGAATGAATTCGCCGTCTTTGTTCTTGATCTGGCAGAGAGTTTCGATATACAGTTTGAACTTTTTCTCGTCGCTGACGCTGCTGGTCATCGGGCCATAGAGGCCATGCAGGCTGTCGAGAAGCAGAATCTGGTTCTTTTCGAGCTTCATCGGGTCGGTTTCGGCTTCGCGCAAACCGGTTTTGAAGTTATAGCGCGGCATCTGAATTGTCTTGCCGTCAAGCAGGTCGGCCAGATGCTGGTTGATAAGCTTCAGATCGAGTGCTTCCGGGGTTTCGAAGTCATAATCACCGAATTCGTCTTTGGGGTGATGATCGAGGTTGAAATAATAATTGTCGAGTTCCATCGAAACCAGTTCATAGCCCTGCTTTTTGAGGTGTTCGCCGATTTTGATGGTTGTCGTGGTTTTGCCCGAACTGGAAGGCCCTGCAATGATGACGATGCGCACCTGATCTTGGCGGGCAATGATTTTTTCGGCGGCAGAAGCGATGTCGGCGTCGTATTTGGCGGTAGCATCGGCAACCAGCTGCGGGTAAGTGCCTTTTTCGATGTGCTCGTTGATTTTTTCAATGCTGAAGCAGTTATGATCGAGCGCCCAGCTGAGCACCTGCCAGATCTTTTTATAGGGAATATTGCCTGAGGAGCTGGCCTGCTGTTTTTCCTGGCCCTCTCGCAGCTTGTTGTGAACATGGCGGAAAATGATAAAAGTCTTGGCAGTTCTGGCGTGCCCGGCTTCGATCAATTCTTTTTCGATGATATCCTGAACTTCTTCGACGCTCGGCAGTGCCGGCGGCTGTTTGCTCAGCTCGAGCTGGTGAACTACTTTGTCAGCGAGAATTTCGGCGAGACGACGATCTTCGCCACCCACTTCCACAGCGGCTTTAAAAATGGCATTAACGATTTTTTCTTTGTCGAACGGCACTACCTGGCCGTTGCGTTTAACAATCTTTTCTACCGGATTCTTCTGGGGCATTAACTTACCTCGATTTGAATTTTTCAGCTGAATTGGCTTTTTATGCTCAAGACAGCACCAGGATTACAACGATGTATCGGATGTGGCTCAAGATACCTGCGGTTTCAATTGCACCATTATACTGATAATTTGCACAAAGCGGCACCCCCCATGTGGCTTTGCGACAACCCCGACACTTGAACAAGCGCCGGGGCGTCTGCGATCAATTGGCATCGTTGATAACTTTGTAGGTCACAGCAATGTTGCCAAGTATGGAAGCAATGTTGGCAAACTCTTTGAGAACATCTGGTCTGACGAGTCTGGGGCGCGGCGGCACGAGAATGATATCGCCGCGTTCGACTCTGCGCACATTGCGCATGCGCAGCACTTCGCCATTGGCACGCACGATGATGGTGCGGCGGTGGTCTGAATGGGCGTTGAAACCGCCGGCGCGGTTGATGTAATAACCCGACGAGTTACCGGGGTTGAAGAGAATGGTGGTCGGGTTCATGACGGCGCCGAGCACCGACACGGTGTTTGGCTGCACTGGAACAGTGATCTGATCGCCATCAAGCAAAGCAATATCTTCAAATTCACAGGCTTTTTTCTCGACAATTTTGCGCATCGGCACCGGAATGCGCATCATCTTGTTTTTCAGGCTGCGAGCCGTCATTTCGATACCGGAGAAACCTGATGTCTGGCTTTGAAGCTGAGTTTGCACTAAAGCCTTCGACTGTTCGACCGAACCCTGGATCGAACCGGTCTCTCTGGTTAAAAGCTGGTCTTCGGCTTTTTCGCCTTCGATTTCCTGGCGCAGGGTCTTCAGGTCGTCGACTTTGGCACCGGCACGCAGCAGGTCGGCACGCAGATCGAGAGTCGCCTGACGAAACAGTTCGTTTTGAACCGTTTCGGTGGTTTCGAGCTGCTTTTCTGAAGTAATGTGCTCGACACGACGCATAAACACAGCGCCGTCGGCGAATGCCTGCCCGGTGAGGCCACCGGCGCGTTCGATGAGACTGCTCAAACGTTCGCCGCGATGCTTCAGGGCATAGGGGCCGGGGCGCAACACCTGCCCTCTGAGATAAACCACTTCAGGCTCGATCATGCTGTCGCCGCGGGCCGGCACGCTGATGCGGTCAAGCGGTTGCAAAGCGATATTGTCTGGTGAATTCTGGTCGGCAAGAGCGGCTTTCAGACTGGCGTGAATTATTTCACTGCTGCCACCGTCTTTTACTCTCGCAATTTCGATCATATCAGCGGCATCGAGGGAGGTGCCCTGGGCTTTGACCACAAGGTCGGCCAATCTCATGCCGTCACGAAAAACATACTGGCCGGGGCGACGAATTGCACCTTCGACGTTGATACGCCGGTTATCAAAAGAAATTTCTTTTTCGGCAAAAAGGCGAACGCGATCGAACGGCAGCAGGGGGTGGTCTTGCGACTTGTCACCGGCAAGGGCGTATTTAACGTTAAAAGCGATGACCTGCTGCTGACCGCCGGCAATTTTGCGATAAATCTGGCCACGTTCGAGGCTGGCTTCTTCAGCTATCAGCCCGCCGGCTCTTTTGATCAACTCGCTGACCGTAAGTGCGGCGTCGGCAGAATATTCGCCCGGTCTGGCAACTGGGCCTTCAAGACTCACGAGGTTGCCGACCATTTCGGTGGCCTGTTCGACCTTGATTTCGTCGCCACTGGCCACTTTGAATATCTTCAGTTCATGCTCGTCAACAAGTTTGATATCGAAAGACTCGCGGCGTTTGTCGCCGGTCCAGCGGGTAACCATAACTCTGCCGGAGTAGGCTTTTGCCAGAGGCTTGCCGGCCATTTCGAGGGCGTCGGCAAGACTGGTTTCACCTGAAAGCTCGTATATGGCAGGGCGGTTAACCATGCCGGTCACCGTTATTCTTGCCTCAACAGCCGGAACAAAAATCGTATCGCCGTTTTTCACCGGGATATCCTGGCTGCGGTCACCAGAAAGGAAGTAGCGGTACAAATCGAGAGTCTTCGATTTTCCGGATGAATCGAGAATTTTAACGTGGCGCATCGAGCCACGCTGCGTTGGGCCACCAGCCTGGTAGAGAGCTGAGAATGCGGTAGCGAGCCCCGAAACATTCATGGCGCCGGGCTTTTCCACTTCCCCGACGACAAAAATCTGAATGGTGCGAACTTTGGTCAGAGTGGCCTGACCTTTAAAATGCTTGAATTTGCCAGAGAGGCGGCCCAGAACCGTCTGTTCGAATTCACCGACAGTCAGCCCGGTTACGCCAAGAACGCCGATAATAGGCACATAAATCTGCCCTTCAGGGTTGACCTGCACGTCATAAACCGTTTCGTCGCCAAGCTCTGACCAGATAATGATCTTCAGCTCGTCGCCAGGCCCCAGCTGATAATTCGACGGCGCCAGCCCCGAAAAAAGACTGGCCTGGATCTGCTCGCCACGCTCGAAAAATTCGCGACCGAAATTTTTAAGCAGCATCTCGGTTGCCAGGCGCTTCTGCACTTCTTTTTCGACGTCGAATTGATCGTAAGCAAACGTTTTTTTGGCAGCAAGCCCATCTTCTTCGTTATAAAAAACCTTTTCGGCTTTCTTTTCTGAGGCCGGAACGGTGGCAGCCTTCTCAGCGATCACCTCGCGCCGGGTCTTTTCGTAAAGAGTCTTCTCGAGTTCGGCAAGGCGCCGCTTTATGTAGTCGGGGCTGTCTTTATCGAGAGAAACGGTTTCTTCAGCATTGGTTATCAATGCTTCTGTTTTTGCGGGCACCGCCGGAGCGGTTGAAGCGGCTGAGGCGACAGAAGAGAGAAGCAGGGCAAGCAGACCATAACGTTTCATTAGTTCACCTGAAATGAGATTTTGCTAAGGTAATCGACCAGTATAGGGCCATATTTTACCATAAAGAAGAAAGATAGTTGTTAGTGGATAGCGGACAGTGGTTAGAAAGCAGACCAGTGAGCAGGCCGAGGAGCAAGGTGACAAGTTGTTTGTACCGTGGCTCGACGATGGTTAGAAAGCAGACCAGTGAGCAGGCCGGGGGCAAGGCTGCCGCTGCGATTTTTTTTGTCATTGCGAAGGGCGAAACCCTGAAGCAATCGCATATAACGTCAGATTGCTTCGCTATGCTCGCAATGACAAATGATTCGCTGTGCTCGCAATGGCATTTTTTCGTTATTCGCCGGTCATGAAGGCGTTGGTGATGTGCTCGATCAGCGGGGAGCGGCCTGCAGTCATAACTATGCCGATGACGTCGAATCGACAACACACGTCGTCAGCGATCTTTTCGCGGGCAAGAAAATAACGGGCCGTTCTCTCTATCTGCCGCCGTTTTTTAAAGTCGACCGTTTCTAACGGCGTGCCGTGGTCAACGGCATGTTTCGTTCTGACTTCAATAAACACCAAAGTATCACCGTCACGCATGACCAGATCGAGTTCGCCGCCGCGAAAGCGATAATTTCTGGCAACCGGTTCATAGCCTTTCTGCACAAGAAAAGCAAGAGCGAGATCTTCGCCACTTCGCCCCAGTTGCTGCCTTTCTTTTGTCATGCCTGCTGCCGCCGGTCGAGCAAATAAATTTGCGCCAGAATTTCGGCCATGGCACCCCAGAGTTCAGCCGGAATTTCGACGCCAACCGGCACCTGTGCCAGAGATTGGGCAAGCGAGCGGTCTTCACGCAACGGAACTTTGTGCTTTTCGGCCAAATCTACGATCTGCCTGGCCTGAAATCCACGCCCCGAAGCAACTATCTTTGGCGCCTCGCCATCGGCGCCAAAGGCGTATTTAATGGCCACCGCCACATCATCGAATTTGACCTTCGCCTTTTTCACAGTATCGACCTCTCAAACTTTGATATCGAGCTTCTGCGACCGCAAAACCGGCTCTGTTTCAATACGGGTGCTGAAAAAGTTGTTCAGTAATCTGATTTTGCCGATGGTGATGCGCACCTGATCATAATCACCGCCAGCCAGAACCCGTTCACGCACGTCGGCAAAAATGCTTTTGAAAGTCTCTATCATCGCAGCCTCGACCCCGAAATGCACCCACAACTCACGCTGCAGCTGATTCATTGCCACCTCGACCTGACCAAGAGCCGGCGGGTGCACCAGCACACGCAAACTAAACCCCTGCTCTTTATCAGAACCGGCCGGCACGAACGCCTCACCTTCGAGAGTGTCAGGAACATCCTGGTCATGCCAGAACAAAGGCCACTGAAAATATATTTTGCCCTCATGCTCGCTGTCGGGCGCATGCGAAAAAAGTTCCTGCAGCTGCAGACCGGCGACCCATTCTTCAACGCCACCAACCAGACGACGCACCGCTTCAGCGTTTCCGCCAACGCCCTCACGAATCATCGTTAACAGCGTTTCCAGCAGCTTTCCCTGAGCCCAGGAATTCTGCAAAAGCATCTGTGCAGGCTTATCGAGAGCAGCGAACAACGCCGACAATTTCAGCTGACCGTTCAGATAGTTCAACAGCAACGGAGCCGCCGCCGCCGGAAGCTTTCTTGCCAGAAGCAGGGCGACCAGCTCGACGTTACCGGCACCTTCAGGCAGTTGCCGAATAAGTTCAGCCGCAAGTCGAAGGTTCTCGCCGGTCATCGGCACTCCGTAGCTCTTCATGGCAGCGGTAAGCTGTGGCCCCGACTCGTGCAGACCGGCATTCTGCAGCAATTTTTCTGCCGAGACGCCAGAAGAATTATCGGCGGCAATAATCTTAAAGCCGCCTTCAGTTGCTGCCAGTCGGCCGTCTACCTGCTGCCCCGGCTGGTATTCTCCGGTAATATGCAGCGGCCGACCATTGACCATCGCCAGAGAGCGGCCACCTTCGCTGGCAACCACTTCGACCTTGACGGCACCGCCACCTGCGGAATCACTCGAAGGAAAAGAGAGTTTCATTGTCTGGCCGATCGCCAAGAAGCGCCTTGATCGGCTTGAAAGAGCGCCGATGCGCAACGCATGGCCCGAATTGTTTCAGAGCCTGCTGATGAGCGCTGGTTCCGTAGCCCATGTGCTTGTCAAAGCCATAATCTGGGAATTCCTGTGCCAGGGTTTCCATGTAGCGGTCACGGGCCTCCTTGGCCAGAATCGAAGCTGCCGCCACTGACGCACTCAAAGATTCGCCTTTGGCAAAAGCCTGATGCGGTAAGCGCAGCCATGGCAGCTTGATATAATCGAGCAGCAGATAGTCGGGCGCCGGCTGCAGCTGATCGAAAGCCCGGTTAAAAGCCAGGCGTGTCGCTTCGAGAATATTGCAGCGGTCGATTTCTTCGGCGCTGGCCCAGCCGACCCCAAAAGTCATGGCTTTTTCGGTTATTTCTGCATACAGTTCGCGGCGACGGCTGCGACTCAGCTTTTTTGAGTCATCGAGCCCTTCGATGCGGCAATCTTCGGGCAGAATTACCATAGCGGCACAGACAGGCCCGGCCCATGGCCCACGCCCGGCCTCGTCGCCGCCGGCGATCAACCGAAAACCTTTGGCGCGGGCCTGTGTTTCATAAAAATAATGTGAACAATTTTCAACTCGCATAGAGACCACTCTAAACCATAGCCCGCCCCGTAGCAACAACCAACATAAAAAATTCCACTGCCGCACTGGAATGCATAAAAATATTATAAGTATTCGGCTCGTTCGAAGCTTCGGCCTATCAGCCAGGTTGCTTTTTCTCCAGCGATTCCTCGCTACGCTCGTCACAAGCTTACGAAAAAGCAATCCTGTCTTCTCGCCTCGCAATTTTGCAGAGCAAGCTTATTTTTGTTTTCGGGCGGCGATTTTTGCTTCGGCGGCGGCCCGCAGGGCTTCGAGAACACCTCTGATGTAGCGAACATGGCGTCTGGAAGCTTCGATCATGGTTGGCAGCGTCGCCAGCAACTCGCCAGAACCGGTTTCGAGCCACGACGAGACCGTGTATTGAATTGCACGCAAACGCTCGACCACGTCGGCAGCTTCGACCGCCCAGTTGTTGGGTTCTTCAAATTCTATGCTGTGCGGGTCACGTATGTTGCGCAGCTCTATAAGGTTGCTCAAATGCTGATGATGAACAGCCGGGTGCCTGATCGTGAACTTGAAAGTCAGCCCGTAAAGGAGCTCGTTACGGTTAACGATGCGATCCATGTAGTCGAGCAGAAGAGTAGCCGTGGCAAAAGCCGGGTCAAGCCGTTCTTCCTCGGGTGGCGGTTTTATGACGGCCAGTTCGACGGCGCCAGACGAAACGGTTTCTGGAAGCATATCGACCACTTCTACGGTTATGGGCTGCGCTGGAGGTGGTTCATTACGCACTGGCTTTGCACTGCGAAACGACGGAATAAAGCTTTTTTTTGCCTGGGCACGAAATTTTTCTGGAATGCGCTCGAGACTGTCGACGACGATCTGCTGCCCGCGGTCATCATAATACGAATAAAGAGTCAGACCTGTCGCCGACGCCAGCCCCGACACCAGGCAAAACAGCAACATGAGGCCAAAAAGTGCATTAAAAGCCGGGCAGCCCAACACAGAGTTGCGATCAAAACGCTGATATGAAGTCATTTTTCGCGATTTGCAGCAACAGCAGCTTTGATTGCCAGAAGCTGGGTCAGCAGCCCTTTCAGATCATCGAGTGGCAGAATGTTATCGGCATCTGAAGGCGATTTTTCGGGCTCAGGGTGCACCTCGAGAAACAGGCCATCGACATCGCCGGTAGCCATGGCCGCCCGCGCCAGTGTCGCGATGAATTCGCGCTGCCCACCGGTTTTTGCACCGCCAGAACTTGGCAGCTGCAAAGAATGGGTGGCGTCATAAACTACACCATCACAAAAAGGTTTCATAATCGGGAAAGCACGCATGTCGACCACCAGATTACCATACCCGAACGAAGCGCCACGCTCAGTCAGCAATACTTCGCCAGAACCCTCGACTTTGCGAACCTTCTCGGCAAGGTGCTTTGTCGCCCAGGGCGAAAGAAACTGCCCTTTCTTGATATTAACCACCCGGCCCGTTCGAGCAGCGGCTTCGGTCAGATCGGTCTGGCGGCAGAGAAAGGCAGGAATCTGCAGAATATCGCAGACTTCCGCGACTTTTTCCACCTGACAGACTTCATGAATATCGGTCAGCACAGGCAACCCGGTCTTCGCTTTGACCGAAGCAAGTATTTCTAGCCCCTTTTCGAGGCCCGGGCCACGAAAAGAATCGCCGGCAGTGCGATTGGCCTTGTCGAAGCTGGCTTTAAAAACCATCGGCAGTTTAAGCTCTTCGCCGATTGCCTTCAGCGTCTGGGCGATATAAAGGCACTGCCCCTCCGATTCGATGACGCATGGCCCCGCAATCAGATAAAAAAGGCCGTCTTTCGCGTATTCTTTGATAGAAAAAGCCATAAATGTCTCCGATGCTGGTTATTCGTAACCGTTGGGGTTTTTCGACTGCCAGTTCCAGGCGTCGATGCACATCTGTTCGATGCCGAATTCAGCTTTCCAGCCAAGTTCGCGGTTGGCTTTCGCCGGGTCTGAATAACAGGTGGCGATATCACCAGGGCGCCGCGGGGCAATCTGATATGGAATCTCTTTGCCGCTGGCCTTTTCGAAAGCCTTGACCACATCGAGAACACTGTAGCCCTGGCCGGTTCCGAGGTTCCAGATGCCGAGACCGGGGTTTGCGGTCAGTCTTTCGAGGGCTTTCAGATGCCCGGTCGCCAGATCGACGACATGAATGTAGTCGCGAATGCCGGTACCGTCGTGGGTCGGGTAATCGTTGCCAAACACATTCAGGTGCGGGCGCCGACCAATAGCTACCTGGGTGATGAAAGGCATGAGATTGTTGGGAATACCATTCGGGTCTTCACCGATCAAACCGCTGGCATGGGCGCCAACCGGGTTGAAATAGCGAAGCAGAGCGATGTTCATCGTCGGATGAGCCTTCTGCCAGTCGATGAGCATCTGTTCGACCATGAATTTTGAGCGGCCATAAGGGTTGGTCACCCCGCCCACCGGGAAAAATTCGTTGATCGGCACTGTTTTGGGTTCACCATAAACAGTCGACGATGAGCTGAATACCAGGTTCTTAACCCCGGCAGCCTGCATTACGCCGCAAAGATTCAGCGTGCCGCCCACATTGTTCTGGTAATAAAACAGCGGCTTTTCAACCGACTCACCAACAGCTTTCAGCCCGGCAAAATGAATGACAGCTTCGAATTTCTGCCCCGAAAACACACTTACCAGAGCTTCAAAATCACAGATATCCACATCGAAAAACTGCGGCCGACGGCCGCAGATTTTTTCGATGCGGTCGAGAACCACCGCTTTACTGTTATAAAGGTTATCTATGATAACTACTTCATGCCCGGCTTCGAGCAGCTGAACACAGGTATGGCTGCCAATATAGCCGGTTCCACCAGTCAACAGAACTTTCATCGAATTATTCCTTGTTCGTCAGAATACGCATCATTACCAAAACAAATATACAACTCTTCAATAATCATCAAAAATCAGGCAAGCAGCAATCTTCTACCCTTCGGCAAAGGAATCGGGTCGTCAAACTCTTCAGCGGTCTTCACCCATAGCTCAATCGCCGCGTTTATGTTCTGCAATGCTTCTTCACGGGTAATGCCATGAGCAATGCAACCCGGCAATTCAGGAGCTTCAGCAACATATGCCCGGTCTTCATCACTCCAATAGATGATTATTTCGTATTTTTCCATTCAGAGCTCACTCCCAAGTTTGTTTCGTAAAATTACATCCCTGACCTGTTTGACCTGATATGGTTTAGCTTTGTCACCATCTCTTTGAATGTTAACCTTCTCAACAACCCCGGATTTCCTGAAAATATGGTGACTACCACTAACTCTTTCTTCAAATTCAAGATGTAAAAGAAGATAGCGCAATTCTTCAAATTGAATATTTGCATCACTCAAGCCACGCAATATTTTAAAAAGAAGCTTTGCTGCTTTACTCATTTTTACCTTCTCATTTTTTCTTCAATGGTTGAAGGCTTCGTTCTTCAGAGAAGTGTAGAGAATGGCCATCTTCAGAGCCAGCTCGAAAGAATAATGCGCGGGCTTTTCGCCACGGGGCTCTACAGCGATGACTTCGAAAGTTTCGCGGTTGAGACGGGCATGCATCGGGCCGTCGTGATAATGCAGGGCATCGTCTTTTTCTTCGAGCATGTATTCGTGACCTTCGACCCTGGCTTTGAGAACTTTGCCGCTGATTCTGAATGCATTGGCTTCTTCTTTGAAGCTGTGCTCGGTCAGATAGAACTTCGGTTTGTTCTTGTACGGGTCGCCGGCAGTCGGGCAAAAAGTAGTGCAGTTGCCGCATTCGTTGCAGAAATCGCCAATATTGATGACCTGCACATCTTGCGTCAGACGCAGAGTCTTTTCGGTTTCGAGCCTGATCTTGCCTTTTTTGTTGACAGCCTTCTGCACCACATAGTCACCGGGTTTCACATAGTAGCTGCGATTGGCGCGGTTCGGGCAGACACTGACACAGACGTTGCAGACATCGTTGCAGTAAAGGCAGCGATCAGCTTCACGGCGGGCTTCGTCTTCGGTCAAATCACGAATTACGGTGGCAAAACCCTTGCGCAGTTTAACGTCGATTTCGGGCAGCTTCATGCCCTTGACGCGGCGGGCGCTCTTTACCATGAACTGAGCGGCATTCATGCCTTTTTTAATGCTTGCCGGGCCGATATCGAGAGTTTTGCCAGCTTTGGCGATGATATTCAGGGCAACACGCTGACCATCACCAACGGCTTTAACAATCGTCGAGGCACCACGCACCGCGTCACCACCGGCAAATACATTATTGATGCGGGTCATGCCGGTAACCGGGTCGGTTTCGAGGTCAGCAGCACTGATAAAGTCTAGAACGACATCCTGGCCGATGGCTTCGATTACGGTTTCACAGGCGACATCGACGATATCGCCCTGAATCGGCACAGGCTTGCGCCGCCCATCGGCACCTTTCTCGCCGAGCTGCATGCGCTGGCATTTCATTCCGGCAACTTTGCCGTCAGCCACCACTATTTCGAGTGGCTGGTGCAGTTCAAGAACTTCGATGCCCTCGTCGAGCAGCGCCTTGACTTCTTCGAGGTCGGCGGGCATTTCAGACTGGGTGCGGCGATAAACGACACGAACCCGACCGGCTTCGCCGACGATTCGCAGCGCAGTGCGGGCAGCATCCATGGCTGAGTTACCGCCGCCGATAATTGCGACATTCGGGCCGACTTTCGGGTTGCGACCCTGGCGCACATCAGACAAAAACACCAGCTGGTCGATGACGCCGGCGGCATCTTCGCCCGGAATGCCCATCTTTTTAGCACCCTGAGCACCGATCGCCACATAAACATAGTCAAAATCTTTGCGCAGCTGCTCAAAGCGCTGGCGGTCGATTTTCTGATCGTAGTTGATATTGACGCCAAGTTGTTTGATGTATTCGACGTCTTTGTTAATCGCTTCAGCAGTAAGCCTGAAACTGGGAATCGCATCGGAAATCATGCCACCGGCGAAAGCCTTGGTTTCGAAAATTTCGACTGCGAAGCCCTCGAGTGCCAGAAAATAAGCCGCCGACAAACCACTCGGCCCGGCGCCGATGATGGCGACCTTTTTGCCGTTGGCTTTTTCGGGCTGCAGCTGCGGCCGATCAGCGTTGCGGTTGGCGATAAAACGCTTGACCTCACGGATCAGCAAAGAACTGTCGTAATTAGACCGCGTGCATTTGTGCTGGCACTGGTGGTCACAGACCATGCCCAGCACCGAAGGCAGCGGGTTGTTGCGCATGATGACCTCATAGGCCTTCTTGTAATCACCTTTCGCGGTGTAATACATGTATGAAGGAATATCCTGGCCGGCGGGGCAGGTGCCGATACAGGGCGCTTTTACACAGTCGAATTCTGGCAGCGCTCGGCTGGTTTTGACCGACTCGCCAGTCTTGCTTTCTTTGTGGTAAGCCGGGTTGGTCGGGGCAGCACCGGCATAGCGCCGCAGATTCTGCAGAGCGGCTTTCTGAACGTTGCTGCAGTTGCATGCGGCGAATTTCAGAATAAAGCCGTCGATATTTTCGGCCTTTTGGGCTCTGATGGCGGCTGCCAGTTCTTCGAGATACTGCAGCTGCCGGCCATACCCGCCCGGCTTCAACAGATCGGAACAGACGGTAATCGGTTTGATACCGCAGGCAACGATCTTCGGCAGATTGAAACAGTCGGCACCGGCACTGAAACTGATGTCAAGTTTCCCGGCAAATTCGTTCTGCAGCTTCGCGGCGACGTTGATGCTGATCGGGTGCAGGGCGCGGCCACTCATATACATCATTTTTTCGTTGGGCGGGAAAATGTCTTTGTGGTTGACGGCCTCGAGAGTGTTGGTAAGCTTGAGATTGAAGGCAACGCCCTTCGCTTCGGCAGCGGCGAGCATATTCTTGATGATCTGCACGCCATCGGGGTATTTGAGGTCGTGGCCGAAAGCCTCGTCGGGAATCTCGGTCACGAAGCCGAGCTGGTCGTTGAGGATGTGGCGCAGGTGATCGGCGCCGAGCAGCGTCGGGTTGAGCTTGATGGTGGTGTTGTAGCCACGCTCTTTGACGAGATACATGGCGATTTTTTCGATTTCGTCGGGGGGGCAGCCATGCATGGTCGAGAGAGTGATATTGTCAGAAAGCTGCGCCGGAATATCGATTTCGTCGACTTTCGGGTAGAACTTGCGCACCACGGCGAGTTTTTCTTTGAGAACGTCTTCGCAACCAGCCATGCGCTCGAGGAACTTCTGCACGTTCGGCTTGAGAATACCTTCGAGATTGTAACCGACGCTCATGTTAAAAATGAAACCACGGCCTTTGGCGTTGTTCCAGCCGAATTTGTGGCGCAGAACATGCAACATGATCCAGGCGTTGAGATATTCGTCGAAACTGTCGTCAAGACGCAGTTCCTGAGACCATTCGCAGTTGTAACCTTCATCCTGAATATCGATACAGGGCTTGCTGACGTTGAGTTCATCGAGGGTCTGTACGGTTTTCAGTTCGAGATAGCGTGAGCCACAGAGCCAGGCGGCGATAAGATTCTGCGCCATCTGAGTATGGGGGCCGGCAGCGACGCCGAGGGGGCTTTCGAGGTGCTGACCGTATCTGGTCATGGTGAACGGGTCATCGCTTTTCGGCACGAAAAAAAGGTCTTTGTGAATACCAAAGATCTGGGAAGTTTCGTCATATTCGCGCAAAATCCATGAAGCAAGGTGCTCGATGCTGATTCTGGAAAATTCTTTAGACATTGTAAGGGGGAACTCCTTTCCGGGGTTGGTGCATATTTATTGTTTGTGATTTTAACACAATCTGTCCATATCGCAACCACAGATTAACAAAGATATTATAAGCCGCAGATAAACCCGGAAAAAAAAGAATGAGCCACGGATGAACTCGGATAAACACGGATAAAAAGACAAAGAGAAAGACAAAGAGAGGGAAAGAGAGAGGATGAACTCAGATAAGAAAACAAAAAGAAAGAGAGTGGATGAGTTTGAGTGGGAAAGCAAAAGAAATAAGAAGAATGGGCACGGATAGATTTTGGTTAAAAAATATTGGAGGGGTTGCAAAAAGTCGGGGGTTGGGTAAATTGTGCTATACTCTCAATCAAGAAAAAAGCAGAGGTTGAACATGACAGAGCAGCTTACCCGCCAGATAGAGCAGATTATCAGGAAGGTTTCCGGGATCGAACACGGACCGGTGGTTTTGCACGAACCGTTTTTCAATGGCAATGAACGTCAGTATGTGACTGACTGCATCGATACCAACTGGGTTTCGACGGTAGGCAAGTATGTCAATCTTTTTGAGCAGCTGATCAGCCGCACCACTGGCGTCAAGCACGCGATAGCCACCATCAACGGCACCGCGGCGCTGCATATTTGTCTGCTGCTGGCAGGCGTGCAGGCTGGCGACGAAGTGCTTACCCAGGCATTGACTTTTGTCGCGGCGGCGAATGCCATTGCTTACAGCAACGCCACCCCGCATTTCGTCGATGTCGAACTCGATACGCTCGGCGTTTGCCCTGAGCGATTGCGTGAACATCTGCAGACAATCGGCACCGTCAAAAATGGCATTCTGCACAATAAAAACACTGACCGGCCAATAAGAGCGCTGATGGTGATGCACACATTCGGGCACCCGTCGCGGCTCGACGAGCTTAAGCAGGTCTGCGACGAGTTCGGTATCAAACTTATCGAAGATGCCGCCGAGGCTATCGGTTCTGAATACCATGGCCGGCACGTTGGCAGTCATGGCCTGCTGTCGGCTCTCAGCTTCAATGGCAACAAAACGATCACTACCGGTGGTGGTGGCGCAATACTGACCAACGATGACGCCATCGCGCAGCAGGCCCGGCACCTGACAACCACCGGCAAGGTTTCCCACATCTGGGAATATTTTCACGACTGCGTTGCCTACAATTACCGCCTGCCCAACATCAATGCCGCACTTGGTTGTGCCCAGCTCGAGCAGCTTGGCGACATCATCATGAAAAAACGGGTGCTCGCCAGCCGCTACAAGCATGAATTCGCCAAAGTCAGCGACGTCACCTTCTTTAACGAAGCAACCGGCGTCAAAAGCAACTATTGGCTGAATGCCATAATTTTAAACGCCCCCGGCCTGGAAAAGCGCAACAGCCTTCTCAACGAACTCAATGCCGACGGCATCATGGTCAGACCGGTCTGGAACCTGATGAACAACCTGCCAATGTATGCCAACTGCCCTGCTGCCGACCTGAGCATTTCGAAACAGCTCGAAGCCTCGCTGATCAATATTCCCAGCTCACCTTCTTTTTAGTGGTTAGTGGTGCTATCCACTATCTTTCCGACGCCGACGTAGCTCATGGCGGTGATGTGGCAGAAATCGCCAACGCGGCTGTCGTGGTCGACGCAAGCGCCGACATTGACGATGACCTGGCGGCCAAGCACGGCGTTTGGCTGAATCACTGCGCCGGCGCATACTATCGAGCCGACACCGAGACTGGCCAGCGATGAAACAGCGGCATGCGGGTGAATGAGAACCGGCCAGGCAGCCTGCGAAAAGCGTTCAAAAAGACTTTTGCGCACCTGAGTATTGCCGATGGCAATAAAAACATTGCCGGTTAAATCGTCAGGTAGATCTGAAATACGCCCGGCAACAATGACATCAGCGATTGTTCGACCGGCCGCGGCCGAGTTGTCGTCATAAATAGCGATTGGCTCGAAGCCACAGGCTCTGGCAATTTCGATAACCACCGGAGCGTGACCGCCAGCGCCAAGAATGATGATACCGTTCTCTTTTTTTACAAGGCTCATAATCACTCCCATAAAGTTTATGTGGTCAGTGGCCGGAAAGCCGACCATAAATTGACGCTTCGAGCTCTTTTTTTGTCATTGCGAAGGGATGAGCCCTGAAGCAATCTCATACAAACATTCAGATTGTTTCGCTACATTTGCAAAGGCCATGGAGGCCGAGGGAGTCACCGGAGTGCAACACGAACCGACCAATGACGGCGTCACAGCGAGCGTCACGGGAATACTTCAGCGGAGGCGAAAGGGCAGCCGGCGCGATCTTTGGATGAAAGAATCAGCTGGTTGAAATCACTGCAGGGCCAGTCGATGTTCAGGTCGGGGTCATTGAAGGCAATGCAGCGCTCGGCAGCGGGGTTGTAAAAATCGGTGCATTTATATTCGACCTCGGCAAACTCGCTCAAAACGAGAAAACCGTGAGCAAAACCCGGCGGCACCCAGACAAGCCTCATATTTTCGGCTGAAAGAATTACTCCGGCCCATTTGCCGAAGGTCGGCGAACTGCGCCGCAGGTCAACGGCAACATCGAATATTTCGCCCGCAGTCGCCCGCAGCAGTTTTCCCTGCACGTTCTGCACCTGATAATGCAGCCCCCGCAGAGTGCCACGGCATGAACGGCTGTGGTTATCCTGGGCAAAATCGGGGTTGATACCGACTTCAGCGAACTTTCTGCGGTTGAAAGTTTCGAGAAAAAAACCGCGCTCGTCTCTGAAAACCTGGGGTTCAATGACCACCATATCGGGAATCGAAGTAGGAACGAACTTCATTCTTTTTTCCTTAATCGGGAGATCGAGGATCGAGGGATCGAGGGACACCTTACTTAACTGGCAAAGTTTTAGTCCTGAGTTAGAATAGAGGGACACCTTACTTAATCGGCAAACTTTTTCTCCGGGGTGGCCCTGGCTTTTTGGGAGCCAGAACCCGCCCGGTAATAGTTTCAAGATTAGTTATAAATTCGGAACTGCCAAGCGGTCGCCCCGTTCTCTCGTGCTTCTGAAGCTTCTTTTGCGTGTCTGCTGAAATGGGAACCCCAAGAAAATCAGCCCAGGAAGCGATCCTTTGCAAAAGCGGGAGCGTCTTCACCAGCATATCGTCTTTTCCCGTCAAATGTGCTTTTGCACTGCTGAAACAATAATCTTCAGGGCGCTTGACCATGCCGGCCCGAACGGGATTCAGCTCTATATAGCGTGCCGCATGCAGCAAATGCGCATCGTCCATTGGATATGAGGCAAATCGACCCTGCCAAAGGTGCCCACGCCATTCTTCCCGAAAATTAACCATTCTGCTGTAGCGGCGATGAGCTTCTGCGACCCCCTTCTGCAGGGATTGCTGATCGGAAGGGACAGCAATGAGATGCACATGATTAGGCATCAGGCAGTATGCCCAGATTTCTATGGAAAACTTTTGACACCACTCAGCCATCAAAGAAATGTAGCAAATGTAGTCATCATCGGAGAAGAAGACCCTCTGGCGACGATTTCCGCGCTGAGTTATGTGGTGAGGCACATTTGGGATTACCAGTCTTGCTATTCTTGCCATAAAAAAATTATAGCCGTCTTAACAGCAACCTGCAAGAGTTAAGTAAGGTGTCCCCATAATCCCCTTAATGCAATGTTGCCGTGGAAAGGGCTTTGCGATATACTGGTCGTGCAAACCGATTTTGCGGTAGTGCGAAGGAAAACGACGATGACAAAACCACGCAAACTGGTCAGTTTCGACTGGGCAATCAAGAGACTGCTGCGCAGCAAGGTCAACTTCGACATTCTTGAAGGGTTCCTTTCTGAGCTGCTCAAAGATGACATCAAGATTTTGTCGATACTTGAAAGCGAAAGCAACAGAGATTTTGCCCGCCAAAAAACCAACCGCCTCGACCTGAAAGTTACGAACGGCAAAAACGAGATCATCATTATCGAAATTCAATACGAACACGAATACGACTACTTTCAGCGCATTCTGTTCTCGGCATCCATGGCTGTCACAGAACACCTGACAGAGGGCTCGGCCTATTCAGAGGTCGTGAAGGTAATTTCGATAAATATTCTCTATTTCGATCTGGGCCACGGCGAAGATTACATCTATCGCGGCCAGACCGTTTTCACCGGGCTGCACCGCCATGACGAACTCATGCTCAGCAGCGAACAGCGGCTGCTCTACCGACAGACCTCGCCGCGCGAGATTTTTCCGGAATACTATCTGATAAAGGTCAATAACTTCGACAATGTGGCCCGCAACACTCTCGATGAATGGATATATTTTCTGAAGAACGAAGAAATCAAGCCCGGCTTCAAAGCCAGAGGCCTGCAGCAGGCTA
>JAKQQP010000089.1 GCA_029564115.1 Candidatus Rifleibacteriota bacterium
GACGCGTGATTTATGCGCAAGACAGCAACTTCAACATCTTTCTTAAATCAAGGGGGTATGCAAGGTTTCCTCACCCGATTCTACACTTGTGGAATGTTACACCTTTCTATAAAATTCACTGGCAGAAATATCATGCACAGGGATCTATAATCGCAGGGGGTAAAAAATGAAAAAGAATCTGCTCGATCTCCTGATCTGCCCGGCTTGCCTGCCGGAAGAAAACCGGCTGACCGAAAAACAGCAGCCTTTCCGGTCGAACGACCGGCCTGAGCGACCAGTGCTACAGTTGCGCCAACCAGCCCGAACAGCGGTACATACATAAAATGCAGCGCGGCATAAAAGTTATAGCCAACCCGAACCAGGCCCGACATCGGCGCCAGATGCACGAAAAAAAACAAAATGCCGGCGGCGGCGGCACGGTTGCACCAGCCCGCGACCGCGAACAGAAGGAAAAAAAGCAAAACGGCAGCCAGGCTGATACCTTCCGTTCCAGGATTGAGGCGATTAAGTTCGTAAGTCGCCGAAAGCTCTGCAGGAAAAAAGGTTTTCTCGGAGTAAAACACCACACTGCCAGCCGCGGCCCTGAAATTGAGAGAACTTTTGTCACCCGGTTGAAACTCCTGCTGCGCCGCCAGAAAGGTTGTAAGAAAAAGAGCCAGCGCCAGCAACAGGGCCGGAAACTTTTCTTTCACCAGGTCTTTTGTTAACGGCCTTTTTTCCAGAAAATCCAAAATAAGCCAGCTCAGTGGCTGTATAAAAGCGAGAGTCTTTGCCAGGCCTGAAAGCAGCATCATGGCAACTGCGATCCGCATATGACCGGGGCTGCCACTTCTTTGAAAACGCATGTAAGCGAGCATCGAAGCAAAATAGAATAAGGCATGCATCAGGTTGCGCCGCTCGAGAACCCAGGCAACCGTTTCGACCTGAATCGGGTGTAGAGCCCAGCCAGCCGCAATAAGCCATGCAGCCGGTTTATGACTGGTAATTTCTACCGCCAGCAGATAAACGACCGTTGCGCAGATGAGATGCAGCAGCAGATTG
>JAKQQP010000095.1 GCA_029564115.1 Candidatus Rifleibacteriota bacterium
ATGGCAATTATTGCTGTGGTCAGCAGCATCGTTCTGCCGGGCGCGGCTAATTTTTATTCTTCGGAGCGGATAAAGGCGGTAGCAGAAGTCATGGTACAGAATATCCGCATGGCAAAATACAAGGCTATGCAGGAACAGGCGCTGCACCGCATGATTTTTTCGCCAGCCGGCGATACATACAAAGTGCAGATACATATCGGCTATTTTGAAGGAAACATTCCTCCAGACCTGACCACACCGCTGACTGAAGAAGGATACGACAGCCTGAACTGGGAAAGTGTTCTTGATACAGAAGAAATCGAAGTTGACCCAGGAGTGACAGTTACCAGCGCGGATCTTGCTGGCAAAACTGTTTACTTCTGGCCTGACGGCTATCTGGTAACCGCCGTATCAGGATCCATCAGCGAAACCAGCAAAAATCTTCTGCCGGAATGCTATATTCTATTTGAATATGGCAGCTCGCGAATAAGAGTGTATATCAATGCAATGGGCGTGCTATCCTCAGAATCCTATGCGGTCGATGATGATGGTGATTCAGGTTCGGATGTTCTATGGTAAAAAAGCACAAAAATAACAAAAAAGCCTTTTCTCTGGTTGAAGTGCTTACTGCAACCATTGTCATGACCATGATGCTGGTTTCGGTAATCGCCTATATTCAGTATGGCTCGCTCGTCTGGCAGAAGGGCCAGACTAAAATCGCCGCCAAAAACTACTCAAGAATGGCATTTGACCTGATCAGACAGGACCTGATGAAAGCAACTCTGATAACTGTACCGCAAGCTTTAACTTCCACTGACATTGCGGCAACGCTTACTTACCGCATCCCTTCTGCTGGTAATGCCAGCGTCTCGATTTCCCTCGACCCGCACTGGGGAAAACTGAATAGAAAGATAACCGGCTTGTCAACACCCGCAATCGCATCAAGTCATGCCATGATCATCGCCAGGAATGTAAACCTGTTTCTGGTTGAGAGAATTTCGACCTGGACTTTTAAAATCAACCTGCAGATCAGCAGTGAAGATGCCACCGAAGATGTCAGAGGCCAGAACTCTACACCAGATGGCATAATCAATTTTTATGACGGCGAAATAATCAGCAGTGAAAGCATCGTTCTAACCGCACCAGCCGCCGGGACAGGAATCTGAGCCATGAAAAAGGAAACCCAAAAACACGGCCAGGCAGGCATTATCATGATCATGCTGATTTTTGGCCTGTTGATGACCGTTTCTACCGCTTACATGAAAATGGTGCAGACAGAAACCGAAGTGCAGGGCATGGTTGACCACTCAGACCGCGCCATGGATGCTGCCTTTTCGGGTATCAACTACGCTATCGCCATCGCCCAGGAAAACCGCTCGATGTTCGATGAAAACAGCGGTATAAACGCGGTGGCCAGTCGCACCTATATAACCTCATTTGCCAATTCTAACTGGAGCCCGGTGCAAATTCCATCAGGGGTAACCTGGAACAATGCCAAAGTCAGAACGCTTGTGGCTTCTGTGCCTTCAGACTGGATATTCCTCAATGAAACGCTTGAGAACTATCTCATTGACTCTCAAACAGCGAGCCCACCCTATTTCTTCAGAGTGACTTCCTACCCGGCCACCAGCACCACCAACGTGGCCACCACAGCCCTGCTTCTGATAAAATCACAGGGCCGTTACTACCAATATTCAGATGCGAACAAAACCTCAATTATCGGCACTTTTTCGGCGCAGTTGATCGCCGAATGCAAAGTAATTTTCAATCGAAAGATTTTGCAGCTCAACCGCTACCGCTATATGCCTTTTCAAGATGATACTAAGTTTTTCGAATACTCTCCTTACTGATTATGCTATATGGTAAAAAAACTGCAAGTTAAAAACTGGAGCAAACCATGGTCGGTGCGAAACGCAAAAAGCCTGAAAAGTATTCTTATGCCGATTATCTCAAATGGAACGACGACAACCGTTACGAAATAATCGACGGTGATGTCTATGACATGACCAGTCCAACCCTGGATCATCAAATGATTTCAATGGAACTGTGCCGTCAGTTCGCCAATTTCCTTGAGGACAAGCCCTGCCGGGTTTTGCATGCACCATTCGACCTGATACTGGCGCGTAAAAACAAAAAGGCCGAAGAGATCACTACGGTTCTGCAGCCCGATATTCTCGTCGTTTGCGACGAAAAAAAAATCACACAGCAGGGCGTGTTCGGAGCCCCCGACCTCGTCGTCGAGATAATTTCTCCATCAACCGCTTCACGCGACAATATCCTCAAACGCTCAGTCTACGAAAAGGCCGGGGTTAAAGAATTCTGGCTTATTCACCCTGCCGACCGCCTGGTGCGCATCTACCGCCTCGGCAAAGACGGCCTGTTCGGCCGTGAAGATATCTTCGACCACACCGCCACAATCGAAGTCAAAACCCTGCCAGGCCTGACCATCGACGGCCCTAAGCTTTTCGCCGGCGTCAAGCCGCCAGATCATTCCTGACTCTGGTCAGCGCAATTCCAGAAGCTCGTATAGCGGATATTCGCGGCTTTTGCCCTTGATTTCGACGCGCTCGATAAAGGCGACGCGGCCCTGGCCCCTTAAACCCCTGATCGTGGAAGGGGCGACGACGATACCTGTCGTGCCGGCCTTCGCCGCCTCA
>JAKQQP010000645.1 GCA_029564115.1 Candidatus Rifleibacteriota bacterium
GGATATAACAGGGTGTGGGGTGTAATGAAAGATGCTTTGAAAGAAGTTAAGCGGGGCTACGAAAAGGCTTGAAAGAACACAGGAGGAAATATGAGCGGACCTTTTCTTGATTTTGTCGTTGACTGCTGTGCCCAGGCGAACTGGATCGGTTATGGCCGCGCAATCGAGCTGCTGTGTGAATTTCTCGATCAGCGGCATGGGCAGATGGCGAACAACCAGGAGTTGATCGACTTTCTCGATTGGAAGGCTCCAGGTGTCGATACCGGCAGCATGCCTGAACGGCTGACAGCTTACGCGCTTTTTTCCCTTTACGGGCGGGAAGCGATGAAAACAGAATTTCAAATGCTCGAGATTTTCTGCGACTACGTCGACGAGGTTAACTACAACCAGATGGCCATGGGCTTTTTCGAAGACATGGTCGATGACGAAGTTTCTTCCTGGTGACTTCCTTCATTCCTGGCAAAAGTTCAGGAGGGCAAGATGATTCTTGATTCTTTTTCGCCGACTTTGAAAAATCTGCATCATTTTCCGGAACTTCTGAAGTGTGAACGAAAAAATTCAGAAAAATTTAAAGGAGACCAGGAATGAATACCCCTGAATTTATTGCTGAAGAAAATGTTTCGATTAAAAGCCTCGCAGATATTTTCAAGAGAGCCTTTTTTAAAGCAGCACTTGATGACATTGGCGGCATGCTCATTGATCTTGAAGATGGTTCCCGAATGGTGGTGCTCGTTGAAGCCAACAAAAAGCTGATCCGGTTCATGGCGATCGAATTCATACAGGAAACCGCAACGAACGAGCAGAAACTGGAACTGGTTAACAGAATGAACGACCGGGTTGTTTTCAGTCGCTTTTCAATTCCCTCAAAGCAGCCTGATGATCAGGTCATTCTGGTCGGCGACTACTATTTGCCTTATGAAGAAGGCATTCTCGCTTATCAGCTCGTCAATGCCTTTAAAATCTTCACAAAAACCGTAATCGGTGCCATAAACGCCTGTGACCATGAGCGCATTATCAAATAACCCGCACGGGTTATTTTTCGGGCTGCAGAGTGAAATCGCCAATTCAGGGAGGCAACAATGTTTGATCTTTTGTGCAAACTATTTAGTGCAATTATCGAGATAAAAAGTTTTGTGCAACGATGCTTTGGTTTTCCCCGGCAGCCACCAACATGGACATCGAGTGAACTCGGTCAGCAGAAAATACGCGAACGTGAAGCCAGAAAGCAGCGGCAGCCTTAAAAACGACCGGCTGAAACAAAGAAGAAGTCAGACAACGCGGCCACGAACTCGCCAGCCTTGCCCGCAAGAGAGGCCCTGTACACCCCCGGCTGATAAACAGCACCGGGAAAATGATGAGCTTTAATTTACCTTTCCCCGTTTTGATGCTATAATCTCTCGCATAAACCGGGGAGGAAAAGGTTATCGTGAGAGGGCAAACGGCTCGGGCACACACGTTCGAAAACATACTCAAGCAGATCTACCAGGGGAACCCTGTGGGCGAGGACCTTCTCAAGCAGAAGGTCGCCAATATTGTTCAGCGCTACCCGCCGGCTGAATATTCAATTGAAGGTTCCTGGAACGACTCGGTCGTCAGTCAGATAACTCACGCAGTCTGGGAGAGTCTCATCAAAAGAGGGCTCGATCGCTTCTGGTTTCTGTCTGGATCCGGCGAACGGCGTATCAAAACCAGTGCCCACAACTTCGTTTTCAACGTCATGCTCAGCAATGCCCCGCCAGAGCAACGCGCGTTTTACAATCAGGTTGTCGTTCAATTCAGAAAAGACAAGCGCCTTGCCAAGAAAAAGATTTCGAAAAGCACTTTTTATATGGGGCACGACACCTGGCTTACCTCGCCGAGGGCCTTATGCAGCAGACAACGCGAGGAGCTTTTTCGTCTCTGGAACGACAGTATAGACTGGCCCAAAATGGCCAATGGCAAAAGCATCAAGGCCAGTATCAGGCGCGACCTGTTCTATCTGATGCTGCAGGTCGTCGACGAATGGGTTCTCGATGCGGATTTTTACCATAATTTCCGGCAGCTGGTCAATTTTCCGCGTCCTGGTTCGGGCTTTTTCAGCGCACCTGGCGATAGCGACGACGATGAAGATGAAGAAGCATGGGATGACAACTCACCAACCAATTTTTACAAGCTGTTCGTCAGCTATTTCAAGGCAAACGAAGACCATGAGATCGTGGCGCGCCAGCTGCAGAACCCAGAAAAAGCCTGGAAAGAAGGCCTGCAAAAAATTCTCGATGGTTATAACGCCGGCGAACG
>JAKQQP010000150.1 GCA_029564115.1 Candidatus Rifleibacteriota bacterium
ACCGGCAATCCCTTTTATCGTGCCATTTTTCAGCAGATCCATGACCGGCTGAAGCGTGCCGCCAAGGAGTTTTATCAGAGAATTCTCGCTGACTCCGGTCACCACATCATCATAGCCATGCTCTGGAACATCTATCTGAACCTTGGGTCGCCTTATTTTATACTGATCGGCAGCCATGCGGCAGAGCTGTTCGGCCATGGCGGCTTCATTGCCGTGTTCATCCCTGATCAGCTCGGCAGATGCCTGTTTGCAGACATCGTCGAGGCAGACGAGCTTGATTTTGAAGCGCTCTGCGATTGGCTCTATTCCAGAAAAAGTGCAGTTGAAATCACTCACGACCATATCTATGGCGCCAGTGGCCAAAAGACCTTCCTGAGTGAAATTGTTGCCTGCCTGACCTGAAAAAACGCTTTCAGCACCGGCTGCCGCCGCCCGCAACTGCATATCCTGACCTACGCAGGTGAGGCCGACAATTCGTATTCCCTTTGCGCCGGCCTCAATGCCAATTTTCTGACCTTTGTCAGACTCAAGAAGGTTGATAAGACCGGCAAAAACCGAGTGGCTGTGCCCTGAAACCGCAATGTTAACGTAATCAGGATTGGCAACCTTGAAACCGGTGCTGGCTATTCTGATCTCAGGCTCACCCATTATGACATCGTTCATCAGATTTGTAAGGGTCAGGCCATACAGACCGGTGCTGATTCCGAGATTCAAACAGTGCAGCAGTTGATCGACCGGGTCGGTATTCAGATTGGTGCTGGTTTTTATAATCGCGTCGAATACTTCTGATTTTGCTCCGCCCGGATAAATCCCGAGCTTTTTCCATAAATCTGTCCGCTGGCCGATTGCAAGATTTTCAACCAGCCGCATTTTCTGATTGCGTGGCTGATAAAGATCTCTCAGAACCGCTTCGGCTATTCCAGCCGCTTTGGCATTGACGCTGTCGCCGGAAATTCCCAGTTTTTTCGCGAGACTCTCGACTGAAGCTTCAGAACGCAGGGGCAGGGGAGATCTGCCCTCGGCGATAGACTTCAGGCGACTGGCCGTTGATTCAGCCACATGCAGATAACAGGCTGATCCAGCCGCTACTGCCCTGAGAAAATTCCGGGCAACTATAGAATCTGCATTCGCACCGCAAACGCCTTTCGGGCTGTCAGGGGTGATGCGGCAGGGTCCGTTTGAACAAAGTCGACAACAGACCCCCATTTCTCCGTAACCGCATTTGAGTCGCTGCTCTTCCATGCGGTTCAATGCCGTGTTTATATCACTTTTTCGGTCTAGAAAGCTGGAAAAACAGCTGTCTGCACTTGCACATCTTGCCATTGTTGAGCTCCTTGAAATTCTGCTGGTTTTATCTTCGCACCAATTGTGCAGTCCGTTCTTATATTGCGGGCTGAGTCTAAAATGATATTAAAATAATATCAATTAATTCGTGAATTGTAAAGCCTGTTTCTATACATGGCAGCCCGGCTTCATAACAATCGCTTCAAACCCGCATTTGCTCGGAGATTGCTAGATATTTCGATAAAAAATGCCTGGAGTCAGGGCTTGTCTGGCGTGAATCATTATCGCGTGGATATTTGCAACTGCTAAGGATCGCACATGGATTGAGCAGGTAAAGTGGCAGGCGACTTCCGGTTGCAGGCCCGGGCTAAGGCTTGAAAAGATCACCGGTTAAATGTAACTGGCTTGTGACGTGCACTCTGAGACTTGCCGGGAATTGTTGATTGCCTGTTGTGATTAAGTCTGTAAAAATGGTAAAATTAAATAATTGCCTCATAAGGAGTACATAAGAGTATGAGAAAAGGTCTTGCCGTTCTTGGTTTTGCTCTTGCTGCCGCCCTCGGTTCAGGTAACCCGGCCGTTGCCGCCGAAGATACCTCGAGATATATCGTGCGCTTCGAACAGGAAGCCATGAAAAGCAAAAATCCCGCCCGCGATGAAGTAATTTCGCATCTGCAGCAGAGTCTGCGCAAGAATATGAGCGGCCTCAACAAGGTTGTTAAATCTCATAAAAATGCCAGAATTACTCCTCTCTGGATCGCAAACGCTTTCGCCATCAACGCTTCAGCAGCCGAAATCAAAAAGATCGCCGCTATGCCGAACGTGGCTGAAGTCACTAAATCTGAATATAAAATCTTTATCGATAAAGATATTAAAAAAGAAGCCGTAAAGAATAACCCCGCCGTTATTCAGTGGGGCGTTCAGAAAGTTCGTGCCCCAGAAGTCTGGCAGCAGTTTAAAATCGACGGTGCCGGCGTAATTGCAGGCGTTCTCGATACCGGTATCGACGGTAAACACCCCGCTTTCACCGGCAAAATCCTCGCTTATAAAGATTTTACCCCCGAAGCAGCTGTCGAACCCTTTGACGGCCAGGGCCATGGCACACACGTCTGCGGCTCGGTAGCCGGTTCTGATGGCGTCGGTGTTGCCCCCGGTGCCCGCCTGATCGTCGGCAGAGTTTTCGACACCAAGGGCGGCACCACCCAGGATATCCTGCTCGCCGCCATGCAGTGGATGCTCGATCCCGACGGAATTCCCGAAACCAACGATGGCCCGAAGCTCATCAACAATTCATGGGGCTCAAACGACTCAGTCAACAAGACCTTCTGGGTTGCCGTTGAAAACTGGGTAAATGCCGGCATTCTTCCGGTTTTTGCTGCCGGTAACAACGGCATGTGGGGCGGCAAGGTCGGAACCCCGGCTGCTTTCCCGCATTCATGGGCAGTCGCTGCCACCACCAAAACCGACACTCTCGCCTATTTCAGCAGCCAGGGCCCCGTAGCCTGGGACGGCACCCCCCTGATGAAACCCGATATCGCCGCCCCCGGCGATCAGATTATTTCGTGCGCCATTGGCGGCGGTCTGGTAAGTAACAGCGGCACCTCGATGGCCTGCCCGCACATGGCCGGCGTTGCCGCTCTGATGTATCAGGCTGACCCGACTCTCACCATCGAACAGGTTCGCCT
>JAKQQP010000183.1 GCA_029564115.1 Candidatus Rifleibacteriota bacterium
TTGCAGTTGGCGATTTGCTTTCGTTTGTCGCAGAGACCGTATTGCCTTCAAAACCAGGGGTTTCAGAGGCAATTACCATGCCTTCACCTTCGGCAGCAGCGGTCTGGCAAACTGCAGCCAGGCAGAAAAGCAGTGTCAGTATGAGCGTGTGGAGAACTGGCGGGCTGAAGTATTGATAAATCGAACCTGTGGTTAACGCCTTGCCACCCACTGCCGAAGTTTTCGGCGAACCTGCGAAAACATTTTCCCTGTGCATATCTGACTCCTTGAATAGGAAAAGGTCATAAGAAAACAACAAGCCTTAAAATTGTACTGACCGGCCGGTCAGTTTGGACTGACTGGTCAGTCATTTTTACAATAACGCCTGTAAAGTTGTCAAGATAGCAGTTTGTAAAGATTGTCTTAAGATTATTGATCGCACAACATGAAACCAGATTTCAAAGACTGCGGCAGTGCCTGTTCTCTGTATCTGAAAATACGGGCAGGTCAGCAGGTAATGCAGTTGTCTGCGCGGTGCAATCGATGGCGCAGGCACCCGCAATGCAAAACGCGCACTTTGTCAGTGCGCGTTTTCTTTTTTAAAGCCGATCTGTGGCGGTGAGTTCAGGTTTTGATATTTTTGCGACCGGCAAGAATATTGAGAGATTCTTTAAAGCGGTTGTAAACAGCGCGGGAACGCTGGTTGTAAAAAGCTGCCGGCCGGGCAAGGCTGAGCTTGTCGGTACGCTTGCTGAGGCTCAGGGCCATGGTATTCATGGCTTCGAGCAGAACGCCGAGCTTTTCGTAAAGCATTGATTTTAGACGTTTTTCTGAATTTTCACAGAGCTGACTGGTGCTTTCAGAGCGTTCAACCATGGCCATCAGCATCTTCGTCATTATTTCCGGCTGCCGGGTAAAAAATTCTTCAACCTGGTGCAGCTGCACAACGATAGCGGTCAGGTCGGTAGCGCAGACGACATCGGCGGTGCGCCGCATATCCGGAACCGGAGCATCCAGATTAAGAAACACGGCAATCTCGCCAATGATGCTGCCGGGAGTGTCAATTCTGATATTCGGGTTGGCCCCGTCGGTTATGACTTCTGCCGCACCACCGGTGATGA
>JAKQQP010000187.1 GCA_029564115.1 Candidatus Rifleibacteriota bacterium
GACAGTCGGTGAGTCACTGCCTGATGCGCATGCAGAGACAGACCCGGACAAAGCTTTTGACTCAGAGTTCTGAAACAGGAACAACATTTAATCAACACGGAAATAAACCACTTGCAAACCCAGCCAGGAAAATTGATCACCGGACTGCTGCAGCTGATGCTGATGGTTCTGCTGCCGGTTTTCCTTCTCTGGTCTGTTCTTTACGGCTACTACGGTTCTGTGAACCGCCAGGCAGTCGCTGCCGCCCAGGATCATCTCAACCTGCAACTTGACCGTCTCGAAGCCTTTCATGCCGATGAAACGTTCTTTCACGCTCTGCTGCAGCAGAACTTTGCCGCAGCAGATTTCTCTACCAGCCCCGATGCTGAATTGAAAAATAAAATGGCGTCTTTCAGACGCTTCTTTGCTGACCGGGTGCGCTTTATTGTCTGGAATCCCGATGGCTCTGTAAATGCAGTCCTTAGCGACGAAAAACGGTTTCAATTCATTCTCAAGACCATGTATCAGGCTATGCATCTGCTGGCCGAAGCATATCGAAACGAACCGGCCTCTGACCCCACCGGCCTGCAGACCGTAACCGGCAAAATCAACCTGCTGCGTGGCTATTTTGGGCAACTTCTCTTCGAAAGCCAGCTTTTTGAACCACTCAAACCGGGTGCACACGGTAGATGCCTCTTTGTTTCGCTCGAGAAACAACAGCGACTGCTCTGGTATTACCCGGGCCGGAATTTTTCGCTCGCCTGCTTTCTTGACGCCGAACTGACCGGAAGATTTCTTGGCCCGAAAACTTTTATCAGACGCGCGGCGGCACAAGCTTTGCCAGAGCACCCGGCGATGGTAAGAACCATCTCTTATGAAGCATACGGGCTGCCTGACAACGCCGAAGAACAGGCTGAAATCATGCTCGAAATAAAAAAATTCGAGTCTGACGGCATGGCAACCCGCGAAAGCCGAAATTTTCTTGTAAACGTGCGCCTGGCCAACCCTGACCTGCTTCTCGTCAGCTATCTACGCAAAAACGTCCTGCCATCGGCAGATGAGCAGGCTGCCCGAACCCTGGGCCGCTTTCTGTCAGCCGTTTTTCTTACCACTTTTTTATTGTATTGCCTGCGGTTACGACACCCGGACTGGTGTCTGTCAGTTAAATACAAAATGTTGCTGCTGTTTGTCTTTTCTAATGGTCTGCCTATGCTGCTGATGCTCTCGGCCGGCTACGAGTTTTTTCACGAAAAAAGAAGCGAACTGCTGAATTCAGCGCACCAGGAATCAATGCGCATTCTTAAAGAATTCGACCTGCGCTTTCCCGAAGCGGCCACCTCTCTAGCAGCCAGACTGAACAGATTCATAGACGAACGAAATCAGCGCTATGGCAGCAGTCGCTGGCCTGAAGCGGAAATTGCCAGCCTGAAAAGTCTGCTCGAAGAAATAAGGCCACAGGAAGGTGGGTTGCTGGAAGACGGCGATGATTACAGCTTTTATATCGTAAATACCGCAAACCGGGCTTCAAAAATGGGCCTGGCGCTGATGCAGGGCGGGCTTGATTTTTTCAGCCAGCCAAAGGACAAGCCCCGCTTTAAAAACCGCGAAACGATTCTCGAACAGGTTTCGAGCACCGATAAATCTCTGTATTTCTTTCTTGCAGCCCTGAATCGGTTTTCAACTCTCAGCAGCGGTGACAGCGAACGACTGGCATATTTTAAATTTACCGGCGCACCTGAGCTGGGACTGAACTGGGGCTTGATTCTGCTCTCATGGGAAAAATCGGTCTTTATTCGAGATTTTATTGGCGAAAGACTGCAAAAAGCAGAGGATGAACTCAAACCCAGAGCTCTGGCTGTTATGGAAACCACTTCTGATCGGATCTTCTCAACCACCGCCGTCGGAACACCTCAGATAAAGAAACTGATGCGCCAGACCCGAAGCCGAAGAATCATTACCAGTGACCATGTCGAAGTCGAAGGCAAAACCTGGCTGTTCACCTCGATTGCCGGCAATGAAATCGCCCATGGCGTTCTTGCCGCCCTCTACCCGGCAGAACTGATCGACCGCCAGATTTTTACGCTGCAGGTTGTCACCGGTCTCACCATGTTACTGACCGTCATAATTCTCAGACACATAATAATTCTTTTCGCAACCAGACTTCTTGCACCCGTCGAGAGCCTCGAACGCGGCATTGAAAAGGTTAAAAATCGGGACTACACCGTAAGGGTTCCGACAGGCAGCGATGACGAACTCGGCCTGCTGGTCGATGCCTTTAACCAGACCGTAGAAGGCCTGCACGAACTGGCAATCGGCACTACAGTTCAGGTTGGTTTACTGCCGGCGGAAAATTACGAGCGCCAGCAGATAAAACTTTTTGCCCGCTCTCTGTTCATGAGCAAAATGGGTGGTGACTACTTTGATTACTTTGATCTGCCGGGCAATCGTCTTGGTGTATTTTTCGGAGACGTGGCCGGGCATGGCATCCCGGCGGCGATGATCATGGCGATGATGAAGGCCATGATTGCCTCAGCTTCAAAAGATTTCCCGGGGCCGGCGGAAGTTTTGTTCAGAGGCAGTCAGATTCTTCAGGAGCTCAAAAAAAGAGACTGGCGACGCATGATGACCGCCCAGTGCCTCGACTTCGACTGCCAGACCGGCAGTTTTGTAATCGCCAATGCCGGCCACTGTTACCCGGCGATAATCGGCCCGCATGGTGAAACAGCAGAACTTCTGGAACTAAAAGGGTTTCCGCTCGGCAGTTCTGCAAAAAACCGGTCAGAAGAAAAAACAGCAACCCTGAAACCCGGCGAAACAATGATTCTTTATACAGATGGCATCATCGAAGCCACCAGCAGATCTGGTGAGATGTTTGGCTATCCAAGATTTCTACAATTGCTGAAAAACTCCTGGAATGAAGATCTCGAAAGCTACTGGCAGTCTATTCATGCCGGTTACCGCGCCTGGGCCGAGAACCAGGATGACGATCTGACCTTTCTGATGCTGCGGCGGGAGGAAAAATGCCATGATTGACGGCAGATTTTCGGCCTGGCTGAGACTTATGGCTGCGACAGTTATTCTGCCGCTGGTCATCTTCTGGGCCGGTGGGGCTTATCTTGCTTCACTTGCCCGCGATCTGCGCTTCAAAAATTTCGAGATAGAGGCTGATGAAACCCTGACGACCATGCGCACGCTGGCCGAAACCGAAAAATATCTGTGCTCCAGCCTGAACAGCCTTTTTAACCGCCAGAATGGTCCAGCCGAAATGGCAAAGGCGATTGAAGATTATGCACGACAGCACCGTATCAAACTGCGCTACCTGGTCTGGAATG
>JAKQQP010000188.1 GCA_029564115.1 Candidatus Rifleibacteriota bacterium
GACAGTCGGTGAGTCACTGCCTGATGCGCATGCAGAGACAGACCCGGACAAAGCTTTTGACTCAGAGTTCTGAAACAGGAACAACATTTAATCAACACGGAAATAAACCACTTGCAAACCCAGCCAGGAAAATTGATCACCAGACTGCTGCAGCTGATGCTGCTGGTTCTGCTGGTTCTGCTGCCGGTTTTTCTTATCTGGTCTGTTCTCTCGGGTTATTACGGCTCGGTCAGCCGACAGGCGATCTCTGATGCCCAGGATCGCCTCAATCTACAGCTCGACCGGCTCGAAGCCTTTCATTCTGACGAAACGTTTTTTCACGCCCTGTTGCAGCAAAACTTTGCCAGAGTGGACGCCTCTGCCAACCCCGATGCTGAATTGAAAAATAAAATGGCATCTTTCAGGCGCTTTCTTGCCAACCGGGTGCGTTTTATTGTCTGGAATCCAGATGGTTCGATCAATACTGCTCTGAGTGACGAAAAGCGCTTTCAGTTCATTCTCAAAAGCATGTATCAGGTTATGCATCTGCTGGCAGATGTTTATCGCAATGATCCGGCGTCTAACCCGGCTGGCCTGCAGACCGTCGCCGGTAAAATCAACCTGCTGCGGGGTTACTTTGGCCAATTTCTCTTCGAGAATCAGCTTTTTGAGCCACTAAAACCAGGTACCCGTGGCAAATGCCTGTTTGTTTCTCTCGAAAAACAGCAACGCCTGCTCTGGTATTACCCCGGGCGCAATTTTTCACTCGCATGCTTTCTTGACGCCGAACTGACCGGCAGGTTTCTTGGCCCGCAAACTTTTATCAGTCAGGCTGCAAAAAAAACCGAATCAGAGCGGCCGGCAATGGTTAAAACCCTTTCCTATGAAGCGTCTGGATTGCCTGCCAGCGCCGAAGAGCAGGCCGAAATCATGCTGGAAATAAGAAAATTCGAAGCTGACGGCATGGCAATGCGCGAAAGCCACAAATTTCTCGTGAACGTGCGCCAGGCCAGCCCCGATCTGCTTCTCGTCAGCTATCTGCGCAAAAACTTTCTGCCATCAGCAGAAGATCTGGCGGCCAGAACTCTTGGCAAGATATTGTCAGCAGGTTTTTGTGCCGCTTTTTTCTTCTCCTGCCTGCTGTTGAGACACCCGCACTGGTGCCTGTCGGTTAAACACAAAATGCTGCTGCTGTTCGTCTTCTCAAATGGGCTGCCCCTGCTGCTGATGCTCTCGGCCGGCTACGAGTTTTTCCACGAAAAGAGAAGTGAGCTGCTTAACTCTGCCCATCAGGAATCATTACGCGTTCTCAAAGAATTCGACCTGCGTTTTCCTGAATCAGCAACGTCTCTCGCTGCCAGGCTGAACACTTTTGTCGACGAACGCAACCGCCGCTATGGCAGCAGTCGCTGGCCCGACGCTGAAATTGACCGGCTGAAAAGGCTTCTCAAAGAAATACGCCCTCAGGAAGGCGGCCTGCTCGAAGACTCTGAAAATTACAGCTTTTACATCTCCAACACCACAAACCAGGCCTCAAAAATGGGCATTGCACTGATGCAGGGCGGGCTCGATTTTTTCAGCCAGCCAAAAAGCAACCCCCGTTTTAAAAGCCGCGAAACGATTCTCGAACAGATTTCGAGTACCGATAAATCGCTGTATTTCTTCCTTGCGGCTCTGAACCGCTTTTCGACTCTCAGCACCGGCGACAGCGAGCGACTGGCGTATCTCAAATTTACCGGTGCACCGGATCGCGGCTTAAACTGGGGCTTGATACTGCTTTCATGGGAAAAATCTGCCTTCATTCGCGATTTTATCGGCGAAAGACTGCAAAAGTCAGCGGACGAGCTCAAGCCCAGAACTCTGGCCGTCATGGAAAGCTCGTCTGAAAAAATATTCTCGACAACCAACCTTGAAAATCCGCTGATCAAGAAGCTTATGCTCCAGACACGCAGTCGGAGGATCGTCACCAGCGACCATGTTGAAGTCAATGGCAAAGCCTGGCTATTTACCTCGATTGCCGGCAATGAAATCGCCCACGGCATTCTTGCGGCCCTTTACCCGGCCGACCTGATCGACCGCCAGATTTTTAATCTTCAGATTGTCATCGGTTTCGCCATGCTGCTGACCATCATAATTCTCAGACACATAATCATGCTTTTCGCAACCAGACTGCTTGCACCCGTAGAAAGCCTCGCACGCGGCATCGAAAAGGTTAAAAACCGCGACTACAGCGTAAGGGTTCCCCATGGCAGTGATGACGAGCTCGGTCTGCTGGTCGACGCCTTTAACCAGACAGTAGAAGGTCTGCACGAGCTGTCAATCGGCACCACCGTTCAGGTTGGTCTGCTCCCGGCAGAAAATTACCGGCGCCGGCAGATAAAACTTTTTGCCCGCTCTTTGTTCATGAGCAAAATGGGTGGCGACTACTTCGATTACTTTGACCTGCCGGGCAACCGTCTCGGGGTATTTTTTGGCGACGTGGCCGGGCACGGTATCCCGGCGGCGATGATCATGGCGATGATGAAGGCCATGATTGCCGCAGCTTCAAAAGATTTCCCGGGGCCGGCGGAAGTTTTGTTCAGAGGCAGTCAGATTCTTCAGGAACTCAAAAAAAGAGACTGGCGACGCATGATGACCGCCCAGTGCCTCGACTTCGACTGCCAGACCGGCAGTTTTGTCATCGCCAATGCCGGCCACTGTTACCCGGCGATAATTGGCCCGCATGGTGAAACTGCAGAGCTTATGGAACTAAAAGGGTTTCCGCTCGGCAGTTCTGCAAAAAACCGGTCAGAAGAAAAAACCGCAACCCTGAAACCCGGCGAAACAATGATTCTGTATACGGATGGCATTATCGAAGCTACCAATAAATCGGGTGAGATGTTTGGTTACCCAAGATTTCTGCAACTGCTGAAAAGCGCCTGGAATGAGGATCTCGAAATTTACTGGCAGGGCATTCATGCCGGTTACCGCGCCTGGGCCGAGAACCAGGATGACGATCTGACCTTTCTGATGCTGCGGCGGGAGGAAAAATGCCATGATTGACGGCAAATTTTCGGCCTGGCTGAAACTTATGGTTGCGACAGTAATTCTGCCGCTGGTCATCTTCTGGGCTGGCGGCGCTTATCTTGCTTCGCTCGCCCGCGACCTGCGCTTCAAGAATTTCGAAATCGAGGCAGACGAAACTCTGGCAACCATGCGCTCGCTGGCCGAAACCGAAAAATATCTGTGCTCCAGCCTGAACAGCCTTTTTAACCGCCAGAATGGTCCAGCCGAAATGGCAAAGGCGATTGAAGATTATGCACGACAGCACCGTATCAAACTGCGCTACCTGGTCTGGAATG
>JAKQQP010000211.1 GCA_029564115.1 Candidatus Rifleibacteriota bacterium
GGCTTCGGCGGCTATGTTGCGGTGGCTAATCGTGGCGGGAATAGTCTATATATAGGCGCGGGGCAACTATATGGACAATTCAATTGTTGGAGCGGTGGCAGTCGCAATTGCATACGCATATCTACTGGCTGCGACCTGTCTACGGAGGAATGTGCGATTATTTGGGGGCAATTAAACGCGACAAGCGATTTCTTTATTCACACCAACGGCAAAATAAACGCGACTGGTGGTTATACATGTTCTTCAGATCGCAATATGAAAACCGATATTCAAGACGTGAACGTGCTTCATTTGCTGCGTCAGATGCCGGTGACTATGTGGAGATTCAAGGATAGCTGTGATTACCGCATAGGCCCGATGGCACAGGATTTCAATAATCTTTTCAGACTTAATCACGATTGGAAAACAAATCTCACAGTCAGCGGTCTTGATGGTATAGCACTTAAAGCCGTTAAGGAAGTCGATGAGAACGTGCAAGAGCATGATAAATGTATCGTAATGCTGAAAGAAAAACTTCAAAAACTTGAATGTGAAATGGCTGCAATCCGCGAAATGATTAACTAAAAAATAGGCAGTATGGCGCAAGCGTGCTATACTGCCTTATACAAAATTCTCAATGGGGGTAATTCTCATGGCGAAAAAAGAACCGCGTAAGATTGTTTTTCAGGTGCATGGTGGCCTCGGCGCAAACATTATGAAAACTGCCGTATTGAAGCAGCTTCGGGCTGAAAATCCCGATGCTATCATTCACGTTAAGGCAAGTTATCCCGATGTTTTCAAGAACCTTGATTTTGTCGATGAATACTTTGCAGGCCCGCCTCAGCAGATTATTCACGGCGCTTACCGCAATTACAAGGACTTTGAGTTTATCGGCGAACAGGAGCCTTACCTCGACAAAGAATATCGCGCAAAGAAGTGCCACTTCATCGAAGCCGCGTGCAGACGCTATGGCGTCGGCAAGCCCGAAAAAATGGTCGGTGAAATTAAACTCACGCAGAAAGAAAAGAAAGATGTAAAAAAGATTCTCGACCAGATTCTTCAGCAGATGCCGAACGCAAAAGGCAAAAAGCTGGTTGCCTTTCAGTGGACTGACGGCGTTCCGACATTCTCGCAGGATTCTGCAAACGACATCGGGCGCGTGACTCAGGCTCGCAACATGCAGAAAGAAGCGGCTCAAAAGATTGTAGACGGGCTTGTCAAGAACGATTACGCCGTATTGCAGATTTCTTTGCCAAAAGAAGAAACCTTGAATAATGTATTGCGGCTTTACAACGATCAGAACTCAGCGCCTTTGCCAATTAGATACTTGTTTGCGGTGCTTAACGAGTGCTTTGGCTTTATCGGCATCGACAGCTTTGCACAGCACGCATGGGCAGCACTTGGCAAGCAGAACGGCCTTGTTATGTGGGGCGGCACCTCGCCCAAGCAACTTGGCTATGATTCAATGCTGAACCTTACGCCAACCAATAACCCTTGCGACGATGTTCATTGCGGCAGGCCGTTTGGTTTTGTTGGTGACTTCCTTGGCAATGGTGAGCCGTGGTCTTGCCCGTATGAAGAAAGCTGCATGGCTTACAACCCGGAATTTGTTGTTGGCAAATTTACGACCATGATTGCCGAAAATGAATCCAAAAAAAATCAAAAGGAAAATAAATAATGGCAACCTTTCAAGAGCTTTTACAGAAAAATCTTAACATCAAAAACGACATCAAAGACGCTCTGTCGATTCAGCAGAGCATGGACGGTGTAGTATTTGCCGATTACGCCGACATCATACGCGGGGCGCTGGTTAAAAGGTGGGGTTTCAAAATCGCGCTGAACGACTCAAACCCCGCCACTTGCGTAACCTACATGCACGATGCTGTCGGTGCAACCCCGGTCAGCATGGCCTGGGATATCGGCACAGGAAAAGGAACTTTCAGCTGGGGCAGTTGGAAACCTTTCTTCGATGCTTTTTTCCGTCCCGTAATGCTGAAAAGCAACGGCGACGTTGACTACGAACTGCATCATGACGACCAGACCAAAAAGCTCGACGGAATTTCTGCGTCTGACATCGCGAATACCGCCTATGATGGCAATGCAATGGTTGAGTGTCGCCGAATCTGGTCGAAAATCAGTTCTGACGCGAATTACATCTATTGCGAGTTTTCCAACATCAAATACGATGAAGATTACCGCGCCGATGCGTTCACTAACGCAGCAGGGCAAATACAGGCAGCCGCGTATTATTCAATGTTTGAAGGCTCCAACGTCAGTTCAAAACTGCGATCATTGGCGACCGGCACTGTGATGGCGGGCGCAGCCGGCGCAACCGAAATAGACTATGCCGACAACAATGGAGCGGGCTGGTATATTACTTATTACTCGCTTCACAACCTGATTGCACTGCTGCACGTTCTGATCGGCAAGTCTCTCGACTGCCAGACCGTTTTTGGGCGGGGCAACGAATCGAGCAGCGCCTACGTCGCCCCGGGAGCACTGAAGGCAGAAGGCCCGTTCTCTGGCTACAATAGCAGCGCAAGCGCCGTAAAAACCTTTTACATTGAGCATTTCTGGGCTAACTACTGGAAACGCTGCGCCGGGCTGCTGTATCGCAACGACAGCGGCACCGGGAAAATATATATCAAAAACACTCCGACGTATAACGACACCGCTGTTGGCTATGCCAACACCGGCGTAACGCCGGCGGGCACCGTTGGCGGCTACATGAACTCCATGACCGTATCGAATAACGCTCTGATTCCGGCTGTCGCC
>JAKQQP010000217.1 GCA_029564115.1 Candidatus Rifleibacteriota bacterium
GTTTCTGAAAGTCAGCAGCAGGCCTTTCTCAACTACTGGAAACAGGTTGTCAGGCCTGTATTTAAAGATCATTTTTTTAAATGGCCATTTGACAGTGCACCCGAAGCTGTTCAGTGGTATCAGATTCTCGGTGCTTCGACATTTGCCGGCGCCAGAGCGCGCACTTCGAAGGTTGATTTTACTCCGGTGCGACGGCGCCCGTGCCGTAATGCGGTTTTGAGCCTGACGGTTCTCTGTGATGGTCGTGTTTCAGCATGCCCATACGATTTTGATGGCAGAATGATCATTGGCGATCTTAAGCAGAACAGCCTCAAAGATATCTGGAGCTCTGATTCCGCAAAGCAGTTCAGGCAAAACCACCTTAAACTGAAATTCGAGTCTGAAGCAACCTGTTCAAGGTGCACCGACTGGTACCACCCGGTTTAATACGGTTTCTGGGTAGTCCTCTGTAACATTCGAGTTTAAGAATCGACGCTCATTACGTCATCCCTGCGCAAGCAGGGATCTAAGCCGGTTAAGAACAGATTCCCGCCACCCGCTTTCCCCCTTCGGGGACAAGCGCGAATGCAGGCTTCGCGGGATGACGAAGAACTACATACTCCTTGTGTGACAAGGAGTATAGCGGCACCTCTCTGACCAGGCTTGAAAAGAAATGACAGCTGTGTGTTAAAATGATGGCATGGGAGGTAAAATATGACTGAGCATCGTACCTGTGTTCCATGCAGTTCTGATATGGAGCCTCTGACCCGTGAGGCGTGCGAAACATATTTAACTGGTCTGCCGGAATGGCAGCTCGATTCTGAAGCGAGAGAGATTACCCGCAAATTTGTCTTCAAGGACTTTGCCGAAGCCATGAGCTTTGCTGTTAAAGTCGGCAGGCTGGCTGACGAAATGGGCCATCACCCGGTTCTGACGATTGGCTGGGGTTTTTGCAAGGTAAAATTTAAAACCTCAAAAATCAACGGCCTGCATAAAAATGACTTTGTCATGGCTGCGCATGTGAATCGTCTCTGAAAAGCAGCAAATAAAAAAGGCGTCGATTACTCGACGCCTTTTTTGTTACGGGTTATTACTTTTTGTCGGTGCAGGCTTTTTCGCAGGTATCTTTGCAATCAGCTTTGGCTTTGTCAGCACAGGCTTCGTGTTTGTCAGAGCAAGCTTTGCCGGTCTTTTTGCAGCATTTGTCGCCCTTGTTGCTGCAGCATTCGGTTTTTGCCTTGTCTGTGCAGGCTTTTTCGCAGGCATCTTTGCAATCAGCTTTGGCTTTGTCGGCACAGGCTTCTTTGCAGTTCATGTGTTTGTGGTGGCGGTGTTTTCTGCTGCGCTTGTTGTAGCGTGACCAGGGTTTCTTGTCGCCACAGGCTTTTTTGCATTTTTCTTTGCATTCTGCCTTGTTCAGGCCCTTGCATTCTTCTTTGCAGAGGCCCTTGCAGGTATCTTTGCACATTTCTTTGCATTTGTCTTCGCAGGCCTTTTTGACTTCGTCACATTTTTTGTGTTTGCTGCAATCAGATTTGCAGACGTGTTTGCCGTGCTTTTTGTGCTTGCGGCCATGCTTGTTGTAGCGTGACCAGGGTTTTTTGCCGTCTTTTTTATCGGCCTTTTCAACTTTGGCGGGTTCGTCAGCCTTTTTAACTTCGGTTTCGGTCTGTTTGCCCTGGGCAACGCCTTCGAGATACTGTTCCCATTCGGCTTTCTTTTCGGCGAAAGTCAGATTGAGAATGTCGAGGTTCTGCCGATCTTCGATAGTCGGGTTGCTCTTGGTCACCAGCGCCATAATCTGCTGACGCAGTGACTGCATCTGAGAAACGTGGTCGAGCCAGGCTTCATTGCTGACAGCGCCGATGGTGCCTGCGAATGCCGGCACTGCGAAACAGAAACCAAGAAGAAGTACGAGAAATTTCTTC
>JAKQQP010000231.1 GCA_029564115.1 Candidatus Rifleibacteriota bacterium
GGTCTATGTCTGGGCCGACCAGGATTCGGCCCCCCCCGGAAAACAGATTCGCGACGTCAGAATAAAATTAAATGGTACTGAGATGCCGTGGTAAAATAAATCAGAAAATAATCAGGGAGCGGCAAAGATGGTAGATGTAAGCAATAACAGTGAAGATGTCAGACAAGAGGGCCCCGGAGAAGAGAACCGGCCAATTTTGTCTTATCTCAACCCATTCTACGGGAATATCGGACTGGGTGAACGACTGCTGTTCACCAAGTATTTTGCCACCCTTTCCCGCGCCGGTATTTCGGTGCTACGGTCATTAGGCACCCTTTCGCGCCAGATGAAGACCTGGCGCTTCAGAAAAATCATCTGGGATTCAAAGAGTGAGGTCGAAGGCGGCATGCCCCTTAATCTTTGTTTCAAGAAGCACGAAGATGTTTTTGGCATGCTCTACGCCAATCTGATTAAAGTCGGCGAAGAATCCGGCCGTCTGGTAATGGTTCTCGACCGTTTGACCAAGCTCATGGAACGACAGATCTCGATTCGCCGCCGCGTTATCGGGGCAATGACCTATCCGCTGATCATTTCTGCGGTGGCAGCTCTGGTTGTAATGTTTCTTATGCTGTTCGTCATCCCACAGTTTGCCAATCTTTTTACCCAGTTCAATCAGGAGCTTCCCTGGCTGACACAGCAGGTCATTGGTTTTTCAAACTTTATCGGCAATAACCTTCTGTTGCTTTTTGCTGCCGGTCTGGCTTTTTTCATTATTCTTTTTCAGGTCAATCAGACCAGACCCGGAAAGCATTTTTTCGACTGGGTTAAGCTTAAGCTGCCAGTTTTTGGCGGGTTGCTGCAGAAATATATCATAGCGCTTTACGCAAGAAATCTGGCTACGCTGTTTGAGTCAGGCATTAATATCATTTCTGCGATGAAGATCAGCAATGAAGCTGTTGAAAATATGATCATTCAGGAATCTCTCACAGACGTTGTAAAGGAGGTCGAGGGTGGTATTCCGATCTCCAGGGCTCTGGCCAAGGTCGAGATCATGCCGGAACTTTCTACTCAGATGATTGAGGTCGGTGAAGAATCTGGTAATCTCGACGAAATGCTCGAAAAGGTTGCCGAATTCTATGAAGACGAAATCAACTTCCTGATCGATCAGATCACTGCATTGGTAGAACCGGCGTTCATCGTTGTCATTGGTACGATTGTCGGTATTATCGTTCTGGCGATGTATCTGCCGATTTTCCGTATGGCCCGCGTCGTTTCGGGCGGTGGAGCTACAGATGGGGCGACCCCTGCGGGTTTGTGATTGCAGATTATACAAAAACAGGCGACTTTCGGGTCGCCTGTTTTTTTTCAAAAATCATTTTTTGCTATAAAGTTTTGTTTTGCAGTTGTCGAATGATGTAAAGGGGATATTAATTTTTTTGTAATTGATCATTTGACTTAAGGAGCGGCTTATGAAGTTTCTAAAAAACTGCAGAGACCTGCGGCGCACATGCTGTAACGTGCGGCTGGCTCTGGTTTTTCTGCTGGCGGTTGTTTTAAGTATGCCGGCAGGAGCAGCTGAAAAGCTGACCGAGCTGAAAATTGCCGGATATGGAGCCACTGGTATGGTGCTGTTTCCTGCACATGAAGTGAAGGAATTCAACGTAACCATG
>JAKQQP010000242.1 GCA_029564115.1 Candidatus Rifleibacteriota bacterium
GACAAAGCAAAGGACTTAACTTCGCGGTCGGCTCCTGAACCGAGATTGACCATTTCGGTGATTTCAACGAAATGGTTCTCTTCCGCATGGCCACTGTTTTTGCATGCCCGCCTGGCTTTTTCGATTACCAGAAGGAAGTTGCGAAAATCGGCGTATTCAAGGATTTTTGCCAGTTGCCTGGCCAGCCAGAATTCTTCACCGGCGCTGTTGGTCTGCTTTATGCCCTCAAATGTCTGATGGTGAATATGTTCGAGATTCTTGTTCACTGCGCACCTCCCGCTAGTTGATTGCAAAAGCGCATAATCATTTACCTCTGAATCTGAGCTATCTTTTCGGCCATCTGGCGGCGCACCTCGACAAGCTCTTTTTCGAGTTTGTCGATCTCGACCTGAACTGCGTCGATATCGATTTCTTCTTCTTCTTCGAAAGTGTCGACGTAGCGCGGGATATTGAGATTGAAGTCGTTTTCTTTTATCTCTTCGAATGTCGCCAGATGCGCATACTTTTCGACTTCCCGGCGGGCTTTGAAGGTGTTCATGATTCTTTCGAGATGCTCGTCAGAAAGGGTATTCTGATTTTTGCCGGAAGTGTATTCGCGGCTGGCATCTATGAAAACCACGTCTTTGCAGGATTCCCGTGCGCCGCCTTTTTCGCGGGCCCGGTCAAAAACCAGTATGGCTACCGGAATGTTGGTGGTCGGAAACAGATTCCCCGGCAGGCCGATGACGGCATCGAGCAGATTTTCTTCGACCAGTTTGCGGCGGATACGGCCTTCGGCGGCGCCCCTGAAAAGAACGCCATGCGGAACCACCACGGCGACGCGCCCGGCCTTTTCTATGGCAATCTCGATCATGTGGCTTATGAACGCCCAGTCTCCCTTGCTTTTGGGCGGAACACCACGCCAGAAACGGTTGAACTGGTCATTTTCGGCGTTTTCCGCGCCCCATTTGTCCAGAGAAAATGGCGGATTGGCAACGACACAGTTGAACTTCATCAGGCGGTCATTCTCTACGAGCAGCGGGCTGTTCAATGTGTCGCACCACTCGATGCGCGCACTGTCAAAACTGTGCAGAAACATATTCATGCGGCAGAGCGCCCAGGTGCTGCCATTTGATTCCTGGCCGAAAAGAGCGAAGTTGCGATCGTTAACCTGCCTGGCCGCCTGAATTAAAAGACCGCCAGAACCACAGGCCGGGTCACAGATGCGATCGCCGGCCTTCGGTGCAGCAAGCATCGCCACGAGCTCGGTAACCTTGAGCGGCGTAAAGAACTCGCCGGCTTTTTTCCCTGAGTCTGAAGCAAATCTCTCGATAAGGTAGATATAGGTATTGCCGATTACATCTTCGGCAACCAGACCCGGGCTCATGTTTAGCTGTGGCTTGTGAAAGTCTTCGAGCAGGTCTTTCAGGCGCCGGTTGCGATCTTTGGTCTTGCCAAGATTGCCTTCGCTGTTAAAATCGATGTTTCTGAAAACGCCATCGAGCTTGCTTTTGTTGGCTTCTTCAATGTGGTCGAGAACTATATTGATCAGCTCGCCAATATTGCTTTCGGCACGGCGGTCATAAAGGCTGTAGTAAGTTGCGGGAAACTCATCGATGACGGTTTCTTTGCCGGTCTTTTCATTTTTCTCGGTCAGTTTGACCCAGGGCAGCACAAAGCGCTCACGCTCGAGTTTTCGCCGGATTCTGACGTCGTCGTCGCCGTATTGCTTTTTGTAGGTATCGTAATGGTCCTGCCAGACATCTGAAATGTATTTCAGAAAAAGCATTACGAGAATATAGTCTTTGTACTGCGCCGGGTCGACAACCCCGCGGAAGGTGTCGCAGGCAGCCCAGGCGGCGTTGTTGACATCTTTCTGGTCGATTCTGCTGTTCATTTTAATTCTCCTTTTGCTGCCTGCATAAGCAGGTTGGAAACGTATTGCGCTTTTTTTTCCGCGATAGTTCTGAGCAGACCCGCCTCACGGTCTGAAAGGGCGGCCATCTCGATAATTGCCTTTTGCTTCGCTAAAGGCGGAAGAAAAACATCGAGATCTTCGATTACTTCTTTGCCCACCATTTTCTGGGCGGTGCCCGTAGCCTGGCTGGCGAAAAAGGCCTGCGCGTCTCTTTGTGACAAAAACCAGTTGAGATACTCAGGTAAAGCCTTGTTGGTGTCTTTGACTCTGATTCTGAGAAGGGGCGCAGCTACCACAGCCGGGCCTGGATCGCCGCTCAATATGGCGGAAGAGGTTATCAGGCCTCGTGACCTGAATACGAGATCACCCCGGCGAACGAAGTGGTGCGCTTTAACTTCAGACATTGAAATTTTGAGCAGATCATCAAGCGAGACGGTATTGTCTGCGAGCAGGTCTTTCATTTGAATGACCGAAAGCTCACCGGCTTCGTCGGCATCGAGTCTGGACCGGAAAGAGTAGCCGGTCTGAACTGTCGCCAGGTTTTTTAATTTAACCTTCATGTCTTAATCCTGATTTTTCAGAAATGTCGTTACTGTAAATTTATCAAAACATGGAAAAATCGTCAAGGCTTATCATGCAAAAATGTTATTACTGTAAAATATTTGCTTTGTCATTGGTAATACTTTATTAAAAACCGCTTTGCAAAAAGAAAATTTGTCAGTTTTTGCTGTTCGTATCAGTCAGCAGAGCGCCGGTAACAATAGCGCAGCCAGGCGATCGCAACGGTCGCGGTGCCCAGCGCGATTACCTGTGAGGGTGACAGATGCAGAGGCGTAAAAAAGCCGCCGCGGTCGTCAGCACGCACAAATTCAACCATGAAGCGAAAGCAGCTGTATGCCAGCAGATATATGCCGCCAATTCGCCCCGGAACCGGCATTGAGATGGCAGAAGTTTCTTTTACACCATCGGCCGCGGCTTTTTCTAAGCTGACCCGTTGATTAAGGCTGCGCAGCGACCAGAGAAAGAGCAGAAACAGAAAGCCGGCTTCGTAGAGCTGCGTCGGGTGCCGG
>JAKQQP010000246.1 GCA_029564115.1 Candidatus Rifleibacteriota bacterium
TAACCAGAGAGAAAATCGAAAAAATCAGCAAAGAGCTTGTCGAGCAGGGTTGTTTATCAGAACAGGAAGGAAACGAGCTTATACATTCGCTGAACGAGCTGATCGAGCGTGAAAAAAACCTGGAATTGAAAATAGAGCCTGTAATCTTCAAAGTCCTCACCAAATTCGATGTTGCAAGAAAAGAAGATATAAGAAAGCTTGAAAAAAGAATTGCAGCACTGGAAAAAGAAAAAATCATCAGTTTTGCCCGAATGCAGGCAAGTGAGGTCTGATTGCAAGCCTGGCAGCATATTTCCAGAGCAACCACATCAGGAGGAATTATCAAGTGAACAACTATGCTAAAAGGATGAAAAAAATTGTGGCAAACACTCTGCGGATCGATGAAAAGCAGGTTTCAATCGAAACAGACCTGAGAGAACTCGGAGCAGACAGCCTTGATATCGCAGAGCTTTTGATGGAATTAGAAGATCACTTTGAAATATCAATTCCAAACGAAGATACTGCTGAGTTTTTGTCGCTTAAGACAGCGGTTGATTACATTACAGCCAAAAAAGGCGAGCATTCCAAGGGAGTATGCGATCGCTGAAACCGCTCAAATCGTTTTTAAACAATAACTTTCATCTCTTGTCCAAAATGGAATGCATCCTTCCATGATAATAGAGGTGCCGGCTATATCTTAATCAACGGAAGTTCAGACCATGAAAACAATATCATCACTTACAGCCCGAATTCTAATAGTAACCTTATCAGTCATTTTTGCAGCTTCAACAGTACAGGCAGATACTCTTGCCAGTCTGATCGACAAGGCACTTGAGCGAAATATCAGTCTGCAGATTTCTGATCTTGAGATCGAGCGAAGCTTCATTGATCAGAAAACATCTGATAATGCGCTGATTCCTGATGTAAATTTTATTATCAACAGAACCAGCAAAGATTTCAAAGACGATTACCAGAAAAAAAGCCCGACCAGCATCGATAAAATGATGACTTACTCGCTCAAGCTCACCCAGAGTTACCCTGGGCTGGGCAGAATTCCTGCCATACAAAAAGAAATCACGCGACTGAAAACCGACATCAAAAAAACATACAAAGACAACCAGAAAGTTGACGTGCTGCGCAGACTGACCCGCATCTATTTCAAACTGGTTCGCGATCAGGAACTTATTAAAATTCACGAAACCGACCTGATACTGATCGCCGCCCTGATGAAGGTTGCCAGGCTCAACGAAGAACTCGGGCTGGTATTGCATAACGATGTTCTGAGAATAGAGGTTGAACAGCTTAACTCGAATACCGAGCTGATAAAGGCCAAAAACAGTTTTGAAAACCTCAAATACGATCTGGCAAATATTCTGGATGTTCAAAATCCTGCTGCAATCGAACTCGAACTGGCGCGAAGCCTCAAATTCTCGACCAGCAGCTTTACCAGCGAGGCTCTTCTGCCAGAGTTGTTCAAGATAGACAACGATATCAACATTGCCAGAACCGACCAGACTATTCTGCAAAAAACCGTACAGGCGGCGCGAAGCGCTCATCTACCAACACTGAGTCTCGATGCTTCCTGCAACTACGGTCGTGAAGTTGGCCCAATAGAAGGCACCAAAGACTTTGCTGCAACTTTCATTCTGACAACACCGGTTTATAATGGCAACGACATCGAAAATGCCGTGCGCACGGCACAAAAGGCCGAAGAAATCGTCAGATTGAGAGTCCGCGATATTTCAAACAATAAAAAGGCAATCCTGGAAAAGGCGGTTGCCGATTATAACGAAGCTCTTTCCCGTATCAGCTTTGCCGAGAAAATGACCGAACAAAGCTATGAAAATATGCGCATCGTTTTTACACGTTATCAGGAAGGTGCATCTTCGATCGTCGAGCTTATCGATGCACAGCGCCTGCTCACGAATTCTTCCCAGACCGCTGTCAAAGCCTATTACGACGAGCGCGAACGTCTTGTCGAAATACTTCTGCTGCTGCACAAATTTGATGAACTCTACCTTGCTGACCAGAACCCTTCGATTCTCAATACTGATTTTCTTATGCAGGCTCTGAAACTTGGAGAAAAGTCGCAAGAAACTCGCTGATAGAAAAGAGAGAGGCCCCATTTTCATCAATATTTCCTGCTTTTAGTTGCCTGGTTTCACCAAAAACTGCCCTGCACTTGGCCTGTATTAGATTACAGAGACCTGTGATGGTGCCCAACATGCATTCGAAAAAACGACTTCTCCCGGTCATCACATTTATCAGTATTTTTTTTACATTCGTTCCAACTATGGCTGGGGCAAAAACGCCGGTTATTGGCCTTGCTTTAAGCGGAGGCGGAGTCAAAGGTTTTGCCCATATCGGCGTTTTAAAAGCAATTGAAAAAGCCGGCATCAAAATCGATCTTGTCTGCGGAACAAGTATGGGCTCAATTATTGGAGCCTTATATGCTTCTGGCTATTCACCGGAACAGATTGAGAATCTTGTTGCAGAAGAAGACTGGGCGAAAATCATGAATGACCATGTTTTTCGCCGACGCCTGGACCACTTTGAGAAAAAAAATGACGGACAGTATTCTTTTAGAATTCAGGGAAAAATGACTGAAGCCGGATTGATCAAAGGTCAGAGAATCACAGATCTTCTCTGCCGGTGGTTTTCACCGGTACACGAATGTGAGGATTTTTTCCAGCTGCGGATTCCTTTTTCCTGTATCGCAACCGATCTTGAAACTGGCAAACCCGTGAAGCTGAGTAAAGGGTTTCTTCCAGAAGCCTTAAGAGCAAGCATTTCATATCCTTTTGCTTTTACCCCTGTTAAACTGGACGGGAAACTTCTTGGAGATGGAGGTATTGCACGCAACCTTCCTGTTTCCGATTTAAAGGAAGCCGGAGCAGACATAATAATTGCAGTGAATGTAGGCTCCTCACTTTATACCAAGGAACAGATCAATTCGATTCCCAGAATTCTAGAGCAATGCATTTCGTTCTTTGGCGAGCAGGATCTGGAAAAACAAAAGACACTATGCGACATACTTATAGAGCCTGATGTAAAAGGTTATTCAACTTTTTCATTCGACAGTATTCAGGCAATCATAGCTATTGGCGAACAAGCAGGGAAAAGCAACATGTCGCAGCTTAAAAAAATCGGAAAAAAGCATGCAGATATGCAGAACATCAAAGCATTCCTTCCTGATCTTGACCGCCACAGGAGAATATTATTCAAGGAAATTAAAATTTCAGGATTAAGCCAGACTCGCCAGAACTTTGTTTTCGATCGTATTGGAGGCAGGCAATTTCGCAGTCTCAACCTAGACGAGATTCAGAATCTTTCGCAGAAAATTCTTGGAACTGGTTTGGCAAGCCTTATCAGCTATAAAATTTCTTCAATTCCTGAAGGCAAAATCCTCACTTTCGTTGTAAAAGAGACCGAACAGTTTGAAAGCAATTTTGGCCTGCGCTACGATGTCGACAGGGGGACTGCTATAAAAACCAGTTTTCTGATGAAAGATCGCTTCCTGGTCGGCGGCAGATCGAGTATTGAGAGCGTAATCTCACAACGCCCCAGGTTTCTTTTCAGAGAATATGTTCACGAGTTCAAAAATCTTGGACTGGGAGCAGAGCTTGAGCTGGGCTATCAGAAAAATCAGGTTTCCACAAATTATGATTTTACCAATCAGCTGAAGTATATCAGCTCCGTTTTTTCCGGCAGTTTTTCGCTGAACAAGAAGGTTTCTGAATCAGGACAAATCGGTTTTGGTGCCCAGAAAAAGATCGGTTTTGCTAAATACCGGCATACCCCTGCCGGAATAAATGAGCATGACTACGAATATTCGTCTGTTTTCAGCTTCTTTTCTTCAGATACTCTGGACGACCCATTTTTCCCAAGTTCCGGCAGTCTCATGCAGGTCAATCTGAGTAAATTCATGAATCCTGGGCACTTCAGCAACGAGCGCAAAATAGAAGAATCAAATAAGTTTTCGGTGAATCTTTCGTCATATACCCCTCTTTCTTCAAAAACAACGGCTGGCATTATTTTTTTTGCCGGCACAATTACGGGAAACTCGCTTCCCGGCGACGAACTATTCTATCTTGGCGGCAAGAGAGTAGTTGATGGAACAAGCACCAATTTTGCAGGCTTAAGATACCAGAAGCTTTCAGGAAAAAATATTCTGCAAACAGGTGCAGAATTAAGATTTACCCTGAAAAACGACCACTATATTCTGGGGCGGTGGAATACCGGAAAACTTTCTGAATCCAGCAACGATCTATTCTCAAGCAAATATATCAGCGGCGGTGAATTTGCATATTCTCTTGGAACGCCTCTTGGTGCAATAGAAGTATCGCTCGGTTCAAATGACTTCGATCATAATCTTCGTCTGCAGGCAAGCCTTGGAAACTCTTTCTGAAACTTTCAAACAGATACCCGTCTTATAAAAAATATGTGCTCCCGGAGAATTATCTGGAGACGGTTTAATTTCAGAAATTTTCAAAAAGGTCCTGATTGTAGAAAAACCCATTATCTGCTTCTGCAAAAAAGTTGATAAAGAGACAACTATCGAAGCTATCAAGGCCGGAGCTGATTCTCTCAAAAAAGGTCTGGAAAGCCACCGGTGATCAGCATCTTCAGCTCAGCCCCTCCCCCAAAAAAACAAACACTTGGCAAAATGACCAAATATCTGCTTGACATCGTAAACATATTTGGCCATATTGCCAAATAACCAGACAACACCGAGGTAATTTGTGAACCAGCAACAGCGGCATCTGATAGAAGCTAAAACCGTAGTGTTAAAGGCTCTTGCGCACCCAACCCGCCTCTACATCATAGAAGAACTCGCGCAGGGCGAAAATTGTGTCTGCGAATTTGTCGACGCGGTCAAAGCTGATTTCTCGACCGTGTCAAAGCATCTGCTGGTCTTGAAAAACGCCGGCCTCGTCGAAGACGATAAACGCGGGCAACAGGTTTTTTACCGCCTGCGCATGCGCTGTCTGCCTGATTTTATCAGTTGTATCGGCACTGCCGTCGCCGACGACGCCAGACATAAGGTTTCGCAGCTCACCCCTGAACTTTCGGTGCCGAAGCCAAAGAATAAACGGAGCAAACACACATGAACTACTGGAAACATGAATGGAAAAGCTTTTTAACGATAACGGTCATATTTTTGATCTGTTATTACCTGCCGGTCGGCACACCCCGCTTTGACAATGCGGTTCTCGAAGCTTTTCACCTGGTAAAATGGTATGCGCAGGAACACGTATTGCTGTGCCTGATACCGGCCTTCTTCATCGCCGGCGCCATCGGCGTTTTCGTCAGCCAGGCTTCGGTCATGAAATATCTCGGCGCCAAAGCCAACAAAATACTGGCATACGGCGTTGCCGCCGTTTCCGGCACGATTCTCGCGGTATGCTCATGCACAATCCTGCCGCTTTTTGCCGGCATTTACCGCATGGGTGCCGGTCTTGGCCCGGCCTGCGCCTTTCTTTACTCCGGCCCCGCCATCAACGTGCTCGCCATCGTTCTGACCGCCCGTATTCTTGGCCCGGAACTGGGCATGGCCCGTGCTTTCGGAGCTGTTTTTCTCAGCGTCTTCATCGGCTATTCCATGCACCTGCTGTTCCGCAAAGAGGAAGAAGCCAAGGCCGCAGCCCAGATGCTTATGCCTGAGCCTGAAGTAAAAAGAACTCTCTGTCAGAATTCGCTGTATTTTGCCTCGATGGTCTTCGTTCTGGTCTTCGCCAACTGGGGCAGGCCACAGACTGAAACCGGCCTGTGGGCCAATATCTATCAACAGAAATGGGTTCTGACCTCAATATCAGGCTTTGCGCTCGGCGTCATGCTGGTGGGCTGGTTTGGTCTGAAAGCCTGGAAGGCCATATTAACAGGCGCTGCCGTTGCCGGCACCGGTTACATGTTTCCTGAAACGCCGCTCGCCGCATTCACTGTCGGCACTTTCGGCCTGAGTATATTCACCAGCACTGACGAAAGCGAGCTTGGAGAATGGTTCAGCTCGTCTTATGATTTTGCGAAGCAGATTCTGCCGCTGCTGCTCGCCGGCGTTGTCGTTGCCGGCGTTCTGCTCGGTCGCGTCGGCAACGAGGGCCTTATTCCATCAGAATGGATCAACGCGGCAGTCGGCGGCAACTCAATCATGGCGAATTTTCTTGCTTCGTTTGTCGGCGCTTTCATGTATTTTGCGACCCTGACCGAAGTGCCGATACTTCAAGGCCTGATCGGCAGCGGCATGGGAAAAGGCCCGGCCTTAGCTCTGCTGCTGGCCGGCCCGGCGCTGAGCCTGCCGAACATGCTGGTTATCCGCAGCGTTCTCGGCACCAAAAAAACCGTTGCCTTTGTTTCTCTGGTCATAGTTTTTTCAACGCTGTTTGGCGTAATGTTTGGAACATTTTTCAGTTAATGGAGGTCTTGTAACAATGAAAATTCAGATTCTCGGAACCGGATGCCCGAAGTGTCACAAACTGGCTGCAGAAGCCGAACAGGCTGCGAAAGAACTCGGCCTGAGCTATGAGCTGATAAAAGTTACAGACATAAACGAGATTATGGGTTTTGGAGTAATGATTACCCCGGCTCTGGCCGTTGACGGCAATGTTAAATTTGCTGGCAAGGTGCCTGGTGTTGAAGAAATCAAAAAACATCTCAAATAAGGAGACACACAATGTCTGAAGTCTGTGCCTGCGGCGGGAATCCTGCTTTACTATACACATGCTCCGGCGCTGCCGATGTCGGCGAACTGGCAGATCTTGCTACCAGACAACTCAGTCGCAGCAAAAAAGGCGCGATGTCGTGCCTTGCCGGAATCGGTGGCAATATCAGCGGCTTTATCAAAAGTACCGAAGGCGCTGACAAGGTGCTGGTGATCGATGGCTGCCCGCTTGGCTGCGCCAGAAAAACTCTTGAAGAAAAGGGACTGCAGAACTTCAAGCACCTTACTATCACTGAGCTTGGCTTTAAAAAAGGCCAGACAGAGGTCAGTCAGGTTTCGATCGACAAAGTCTGTGCCAGCGCCTCAGAATTGCTGGGCCTGTGCAAATAAGCCAAAGGAAACGTCATGAAACATACTGAAATCAACTTTTTATTGATCGCTTTTTTCCTGTTTTTCTCTACAGGATGCGGCAATGCCGCCCCGGAAACACCTGCTCCAGTTGCGCAGATAAACGCCAGCGCAACGATTATAGAGCCCGCTACAGCCAAAATGCCGCGCATAATTGACTTCGGCTCAAAACAATGCCAGGCCTGCAAAGCCATGGAACCGGTGCTTGAAAGCCTTGCGACAAATCATGCCGATAAGTTCAAAACCGAATTTGTCGACGTCTGGGTGCCGGAAAATCAGACTTTTGCCAAAAGCTACGAAATCAGTTCGATACCGACACAGGTATTTCTGAATGCCGAAGGCAAAGAAGTTTATCGCAATACCGGCTTTATCTCAGAAAAAGACGTAATTGCCAAGTTCACAGAACTGGGTCTGGTCTCAGCCGCAAACAGCACCCCGGAAGCATCATCTGCCAGTGAGACAGCAAAGACTGATGCCCCGGCCGATGAACCGATCGCCCCAAAAGAAGCGGCCGGAGAATAAATCCATGCAGCTCAGCGAAAACCACAAAAAACTGATTACCAATCTGCTTCTGGCATTTGTGCTGGTTTCGATCGGTTTTTCACTGGGCAGACACAGCGTGGTTTCGCGAACCGTCAACGGTGAAATGCTTGCCGCCAGCAATGGCGGCATGGTTTCGCCTGAGCGACTGGTTAAGATTTTTTACATGCACGCCACCTTTCGCTGTGTAACCTGCAACAGCATTGAAAGTAGGGCCAGAGAGCTGGTTGAACGTGATTTTTCTCAAGCCTGGAACCAGAAAAAAATCCTCTGGGAAGAGGTAAATTTTCAGGAAAACGAGGCACTGGCGAAAAAATTTGACGTTGCCGCCAGCTGTATAGTGGTTACAGTCATGCAGGGCAATGAAATAATTGAATTCAAGCGGCTCGACGAAGTCTGGCCACTGCTTGAAAAGCCGGCAGAATTCGATGTCTATGTTGCCGATGCAGTCAGAAGCGCCCTTGAAAAAACAGGTGGAGAAGGCAAATGACCTGGGTCAGCATAACTACTGCCGCATGGCTTGGCATTCTCACCGCCGTAAGTCCGTGTCCCCTTGCTTCGAATGTTGCGGCAATTTCATTTATCGGCCGTCAGTTTCACAGCAAAGCTGCCATACTCTTTTCAGGACTGCTTTACACAAGCGGGCGCACCGTCGCCTACCTGGCTCTGGGGGCCCTTCTTTCGTCTGGCGCGCTTGCCAGCGGCGAGCTTTCAAGATTTCTGCAGAAATATCTCAATGAGATTCTCGGGCCGTTGCTGATTGTTCTGGGAATGATTCTGCTTGGCCTGATTGGTTCGGGCATCAGCGTTCAGATGGCCGGCGAAGGAATCCAACAGAAAGCTTCACAGCACGGCGCCATTTACGCATTTCCGCTCGGCGTTCTATTTGCGCTTTCTTTCTGCCCGGTTTCAGCCGGTCTGTTCTTTGGCGCCCTGATTCCGCTTGCAGTTAACAACAATTCAGTTCTTTTACTGCCGGCATTATATGGCATTGGCACCGCAATTCCGGTAGTCATTTTTGCCTTTCTCATCGCCTTCAGCAGCAAATGGCTCGGAAAAGCCTTCAACAGCCTTAATAAGATCGAGTTTTACGTAAGAAGCGCCACCGGCATTATTTTTATCATCGCCGGTTTTTATTACGCTCTCACACATATTTACGGCATAAAATTTTACTGAAACGCCGGCCGTTACAGAAACAACAATAAAGTTTGAAAAAGACGAAAAACTGATTAAACTTAAAGACGAAGCTTAGTTTATACGCCTGGCAAAAAACAAGAAATCAGGCGGTCAGGAATGGCTGTTCATCGAAGTGAGATTAAAGCAGGCCAGCTTCACAGATAAAATACTGGAGTTTTTGAGGAGAAGGGTTCCAATGGCTCATCACACCGTAAAAGCCGGTTTTGCAGCATTGGTAGACAGATTGAACCTCTACCCGCAGGGTGCTCATGAATCTGATCTGCTCTACAAAATCCTGCAGATACTTTTCAAGGAAAAAGAAGCTGGCCTGGTAGCCGCTTTGCCGATAAAGCCATTCACAGCCAAAAAAGCTGGATTAATCTGGGGAATGTCGGAAGTGAAAGCCAGAAATATTCTGGAAAGCCTTGCCGACAAGGGCTTGCTGGTCGACATGGCGCATGGCAGAGACACCCTCTACGCACTTCCCCCGCCCATGGCCGGATTTTTTGAATTTTCTCTGATGCGTGTCCGTTCAGATATTGACCAGAAGGCTCTGAGTGAGCTGTTCTTTCAGTATCTGAACGTTGAAGAAGACTTCATCAAAGAGCTTTTTACCGAAGGCGAAACGAAACTGGGGCGGGTCTTTGTTAACGAACAGGCTGTCGCACAAAAGAGCAACCTGATGGTTCTCGATTACGAAAAGGCCTCAGAAGTAATCGAAACCGCTTCGGCACTGGCAGTCGGCATGTGCTATTGCCGGCACAAAATGCTGCATCTTGACCGGGCCTGTTCTGCGCCAATGGATATATGCATGACGTTCAATACAGCTGCCGACTCGTTGATCCGGCACGGCAATGCGAAAAGAATAAGCAAAAAAGAGTGTTTTGCTCTTCTTCAACAGGCCTACGACAACAATCTTGTTCAATTCGGCGAGAATGTCAGGGAAAAGGTAAACTTTATCTGTAATTGCTGCGGCTGTTGCTGTGAAGCCCTGCTGGCAGCCAAAAGGTTTGCCATTCTTCATCCGGTTCACACAACCAATTTTCTGCCTGAAATTATCAAAAACAAATGCGTCGGCTGCGGCAAATGCGTCAGGTTCTGCCCGGTTGAAAGCATAAGCCTGGTATCTGCTGAAGATCCCGAGTCGCCGCTGCGGAAAGTCGCCAGGATTAATGTTGATACATGCCTTGGGTGCGGCCTTTGTTTTAAAAATAGAGCGCGTGACTGCATCGATCTTAAAGCCAGAGATAAAAGAGTTATTACCCCGGTCAATGGCACACATTTAAGAGTTTTAATGGCTATCGAGAGAGGCAAATTGCAGAATTTCATCTTTGACAATCGTGTGTTATGGCACCATAGAGCTCTCGCCGCCGTTCTGGGTGCAATTTTCAGCCTGCCGCCGGTCAAGCGGATTCTGGCTAACAAGCAGATCAAATCAAGATATCTGGCATTTCTGTCAGAGCGATTTGAAAAACAATATTATCGCTGATAATCTGGCGATACAGAGATGATGGCCCTGAAAAGACAATAAACTGCAGAAAAATTCAAGAATCGGCAGATTGCCTCGACTTTTTTGACAGTTCGGAGTCCGGAGTCTGGCAGCAGTCAAAACTGCTCGTTCAATGCGGCTTTCATCAAAATGTTTCATCTTTAATTAAAGCAGCCATTTTTTGCGATTTATCTGCTATAATTTGCGTTAGAATTATTTCAGGAGAAAGTTTTGCAGCATTTTCGTCGCTGGTGCCGG
>JAKQQP010000256.1 GCA_029564115.1 Candidatus Rifleibacteriota bacterium
CCGGCAATTTTCTGCAGGCCGTCGGCACCGAGATTCATGCCGAAAAGAAACATACCCAGACCACCAAACAGGCCGAAAATCAGATACATGATCCAGGATTCATCATTAACATTGAAGTTTATGTATGAATAGACCGACTGATCGCCTTCGAGCATCGCCAGAATCGAATAGTTACCGGCATCGTTGATTTTGCCGGGGTGAAAAATGGCGGCGCCGATGGGATTGGTCACAATCTTCTTTTCGCTGAGCTCAAATTCTTTGGCCCCGGAAGGTTTTGAAGCAACGATAAAAATAATTTTTGCGCCGACAACAGGCGTGCCGCTGGCGTCGAGAAGTTTTATTTCAACCGGTTTCGCGGTACCGCCGGCGAGAACTGACTGGTTGTTACCAGACTCGATTTCGATACGGGCACGGTCAGGGTGAATTTCCTGGGCTACCGCCTGCAGTTGATGTGCCGCCGACGCCGGACCGGACGCAACTGATTCTGCGCCAATCACGAGCCTGAAGCTCAACAAAACGAGTGCCAAAAGAACAACAACTAAATAGGGTCGACGTGCAAACATTCCTGTTCCCTCTATTCTGATTTCTGGTAAACCGTCATCGTAACAAAGGTAAACCTTCCATGTCAAACTTATAAGCTTTCATCAAACTCTTAACGTTTATTTATCGGCGTTTTTCTTTGCTTTCCGAAGTACTCATCGTAAAGGCATTCAATGCACCGCAAATCACGAGGCGGCAAAAAAAATGAAATCAGCAGTTCAAAATCGTCATTGTGTTAATAATAGGAGATTTAAGTGGCCACAGACGAGGTTGCCGCCGTATACGTTCCGTGCATAAAATCGTGAATGGTGGGTAAACTACTGACTTAAATGCGACAACCGGCATGGCAAGCTTGCTATGAATATCTGCACAAATATATGACAACATGGGTGGTCTTGTAATAAACTATCAGACAGACATGAATGAGGAGCAAGCATGCCCGACAAAAAAAGATTACGGGAAGTCACCTTCTTTTCTCTTTTTCTTCTGCTGCTGATCGGCTTTTTTCTGCTGATCAGCGAGACGGCAGACGCGCGGGCCGGCGGCGGTCATAATTATTCTGGCGGTGGCGGTTCAAGCAGCGGCCGGCGCAGCAGTGGCGGCGGCGGCGGTGAGCTTGACCTGATCTTTCTTCTCATCCGGCTGATCATTCACTACCCGGCGGTCGGCATACCAGTGACTATAGTAGTGGTTTTTGTGGTGGTCAAAGGCTACCACAAGGGCAACGACGCCTGGGTCGACCACACAATCATTAAAGGCATGCGGGTCGCACCCGACAGTCAGGCCGCAGTTGCCCTGACCGAGCTGAAAAAGCGTGACCCCGACTTTGACGACAATCTGTTCAGAAAACGCGCCGAAAAGGCTTTCGAAATTATTCAGAAGGCCTGGTCAGACCGCAATCTGGCCGATGCCCAGTATTTTCTTTCTGACGGAGTATTCGAACAGTTCAGCATTCAACTCGATGAAATGAAAGAAAAGGGCATCATCGACCACATGGAAGGCCTGAAAATTCTGAGCGCGAAGCCGGTAAAATTTCAGTCTGACAAAAATTTCGACGTTATCCACCTGCGTATCGACGCGCAGGCGATCAATTACCGCAAAGACGAAAAGACCGGCAAAATGCTCAATGGCTCACGCTCCCCGGAAAATTTCGCCGAGGTCTGGTCGTTTCTGCGCAAGCCCGGCGTGCGCACCCTGAAAAAGCCAGGACTGATCGAA
>JAKQQP010000269.1 GCA_029564115.1 Candidatus Rifleibacteriota bacterium
TGGCCTGTCGGGTATTTCAAATGACATGCGTGACCTCGAAAAAGCAGCTGAAGAAGGTAATCATCGCGCCAAAGAAGCTATCGACTGCTATGCCTACCGGGTTAGAAAATATATTGGTGCCTACGCCGCCAACCTGATCAAGGTGGATATTCTCGTTTTCACCGGTGGCATAGGCCAGAACGGCTGGCGCATGCGCGAGCGTATCTGCAAACGCCTCGAAAACCTCGGTATCTTTCTCGATCACAAGCTCAACAAAGAGATGGGCTCAAAAGAAGGCATCGTTTCTGAGGCTTATTCTCCGGTAACTGTGGCTGTAATACCAACCAACGAAGAACTGCAGATTGCCATAGACGTTTATGAGCTCGCCTTCGGTGGTGAATCGGCTTTCAGGCGCCGCCAGACCGATTTTAACGTCGAAATGAAGCGTTCGTGACCGACCAGACGCTAAACTACTACGAACAGAACGCAGCTGAATTGAGCCGGCGTTACGAAACGACGGCTCTTGACTCTTTTCACCAGCTTCTTCAACAGACCTGGCGGCCGGGCGCCCGATTGCTCGAAATCGGCTGCGGCTCAGGTCGTGATGCGGCCAGGGCCACAACCGACGGCTTCAGAGTAACTGCAGTCGACGGCGCCGAAAATCTGTTGAAAGAAGCTGTCAGGCTTCACCCTGAACTGACCGACAGTCTGCATCACCTTCTGCTGCCGGCAAAGTTGCCGTTTGCCGATGCCAGCTTCGACGGTTTTTTCAGTGTCGCCTGCCTGATGCATTTTAATAATGCTGCGATTGGACAAATCATTTCAGAAGCTGCAAGAGTGACGGTTGCAGGCGGCAGCGGCCTGGTTTCGGTTCCGGCCGGCAGAAGCGACATAGACGCCGGCGGCTTCGACCAGCACGGCCGGGTCTTCAACGTCATGCCAGTCGACAACTGGATCAACCTTTTCCGCCAGCACGGCTTTTCTGCCGAACCCGGCCCCTTAGAGCCCGACAGTCTCGGCCGCCCAGGCATCAGCTGGATAACCTTCATCCTCAAAAAGCCCTGAAAACAAAAACCCGCATTTCTGCGGGCTTTGTAGAGTTTATTGAATCTCTTAAAACTCTAATTCACTGCCGGAAGTCGGGGTCGAACTCTTGTTATTGATAGTCACTGTGACTGACTTTAGCATTAAACATTTATCGAGTTACACCATTTTGAGTGCCGCGCCCAAAATTTCTCTGGTCTGTTTTCGATGTTTCCAAATTTTTTTAAGACAATTCTGCTATCAACTTGTCATAATCTGCGTGGCTACCAATCCAGAACCAGAGCAAGCCATCTGCTACCTCTACGGCAAGAGCTCGGTAACGAATACCCGCCCTGACCGACCACAACCGCCCGATCTGTTTGAAGTTCAATGATGCGTGTTTCGGGTCTTTCTTTAGAAGTTCATAATTTTTGTCGGCGGTTTTTCTTATTCTGGCAGGCAATGCGTCATAGGCAGACCAGAAAGAAGAACTTGCGAAATGATTCATAGTTGCCTGGTTTTGCCGTCTTTATGCTCTGCAATCGCCTTATTTATAAGAGAGTCCAGCTTTCCTGATGCACAGTCTCTCTCTATTTTTTCGTCCCATTTCTTAGCGTCAAAGCGATCAAACCATTCTCTAAAGTTCTGCAACTGGTCTTCAGA
>JAKQQP010000646.1 GCA_029564115.1 Candidatus Rifleibacteriota bacterium
CGGCACCTCCATCCTGTTTTTTGTGCTGCGCGGCTATGCAGTTCTCGACAACGCCGAGATCCCCGTTGTTGGCGAACCGCTCACGGCAAACGACACATTCGTTCAGCAGATAACTGCCGGCGCTGAAGCCGCGGTCAACAAGCTTGTGGAACTTGGCATCGCCGACCGCGACCGCATAGGAGTGGCCGGGCACTCATATGGTGCTTTCATGGTAGCCAATCTGCTGGCCCACACCGATCTGTTTGCCGCCGGCATCGCCCGCAGCGGCGCCTATAACCGCACTCTCACGCCATTCGGCTTTCAGGGCGAACGCCGCACCTACTGGGAAGCCCAGGAAATCTATACGCAGATGTCGCCCTTCACCCATGCCGATAAAATCAAAAAACCTTTGTTGATGATTCATGGCGACGAAGACCCGAACCCTGGCACTTTCCCGATTCAGAGTCGGCGAATGCTGGGGGCCATAAAGGGCCACGGCGGAATTGCCCGCATGGTGGTGCTGCCATTCGAAGGGCATAGCTATGAAGCCCGCGAGTCGATTCTGCACAGTCTCGCCGAAATGTTCGACTGGTTCGACAAATACGTAAAAAAACGTCATATAAGACAGATCAGCAACAAAGACTCTGATTGAGTTCATTAAACTGTTTCCACACAGATAAAAAAATGATCGCGAGATAAGTAACAGGAGAAAATCGAATGAAAAAAACAACAGCCCTGTTTCTGGCCCTGCAACTGGCATTAGCCTCAGCTCCAGCTTCTGCTGCCTTCAACAGAAATGCCTTCGATGCCTGCATTGAAGAGTATGCCAAACACCTCGACACCCTTGAATACATTGATTCAGACGGCATGAACGGCGATTCTGCCAGAGCCGGCCTGATCAGAACAGAAAAAAAATTACGAGACATTATCGCCGGCCTGAGCAACGAGCGCGAAGTTTCGCAGGCTAAAAAAGCGGCTAAAAGCTGGCAGAATAAAGCCGGTGTAGAGGCAACAGCGATCGCAAAGGCTGCCGAAACCGCTCTTGGTCTGATCGAAAGTCGTGGCGAAAAATTAGCTTCTGCAAACTACAGTATCGCAGCAGAAGTCGACGTGCCGTGGCAGATGCTGCAACAAAAAGAGATCGAAAAAGCGGTCGAACAATGCCGCGACATTATCAGCCCATTCAGTGCCGAATCAGGGTTTCCTGAATATCTCCCTGAAGAATTGCGGGGCAAAGACTGGGCGACAATCAGAAGAAAAGTCGCGGAAGCCTGTTTTAAATGTTCCCGCATCATGCTCGAGCTCGTCGAAAAGAACAAACTCCCGATCAAGCAGCGTCTAAGTGCCATGTATTTCCGCAAGCGTTTTGTCATGGGCACCTCTATTTACCCGCATAAAAACGAAAGCGACAAGGTTCACGAATTTCAGTGCCGCAGCTTTGCCAGCGACTGTGAAACCGGACTGAAAGAAATGAAATACTGGAAAGCCGCTGAGCCTCTCTGGTCTGGCGATATCGTCTGGGTGAAAAATGCCACTGAAGGGCTGACAAAAGTCAAAGAAATGCTGCCTGAGTTCCCTGACCAGATCGACAATGCCAGAGAATTCTGGCGACAGGCCGCTGATAAAGCGGTCAAAGCCGGCAATGAAGCTGGCATGACAGCAAGCAGAATCGGCGATTTCAATTTTCCGTCATGGAGACTGAAGTTTGCGGTTAAATATTTCAAGGCCGCGACGCGGGCAGCAGTTTCAAGCCACTGGCATTCAAGAGAGACAAACCCGGAATACTGGGCACAAGCCTGTCTCAAACTCAAAAAAGCCATCGAACCACTGCGCGGCGAGATCGACGAAATGCTGGGCGCACTGCCGAAAAAGCCTTCTGACCAGAGAACCCGCTGACCAGAATATTGCGACCATTAAGATCAAAAAAATCCCCCGATGGCGGCCGCCACCGGGGGATTTTTATCTAGAGCCTCTGATATCAGGGCAGGCGCATCATGTGCACTTCGACGCTGCGGCCTTCTGTTGATTTAATCGTGAACTGATATTCTGAGCCCAGAGTATTTGCCGGCTGTCTGATAACATAATAAGCGGAGCCACCGGCAGCTACAGATACTTCTTTAGGGAAAAGCGCATCGTATTGCACTGCCTGATAAGCGTTGGTCAGTTTCAGCGCTTCCTGGTAGCGATATTTATTGTCGACGCTGTTGATATTGATGGCGTTGGCAGTGCGCAGGCCTTCGTTCAGAGCGGCGAATCGCCAGTCTTTAACCAGCTCGGCAAATTTGCCGTCACCAAAAACATTATTGAAGTTGTCGACTCCGGTTCTGGTCGTCTGCACCAGTTCACGAATTTTGCTCGCACCGAATCTTTCGAAAAGGTAATAATTGAAAAGCCCCTTCTGACCATAATGTTCGTAAGCAAAAGCATTGATCGAGTAATCGAAGCTGTCCATTTTAACAGACCACGGTCTCTTGGCCCATTCGTTGAAACGGCTGTCGTTGGCGACAGAGTCAATTACTATCGAACCGCCGTAAGAACTGGTTTCGC
>JAKQQP010000282.1 GCA_029564115.1 Candidatus Rifleibacteriota bacterium
TCTCACAAAGCCTCTTTAAATACTATTCTTCAGTCTCGTTTTGAGCGAATACCAACCCGAATCAATTCTACCATAGAGCATATCAACGACCTTGAAGCTCTTAAAAACCTCGTTATCAAGGCCGCTCTCGCCGAAAGCCTCGAAGGATTTCAAGATTATCTCGATTCAATTATCAAACCAGCCAACAAAGTCTCAGAACCCGCCGCCGCCTACAAACCAGTTCCGGTAACTCCCAAAGCAAAACCCCGCCGAACCCCAAAATAGCAAGGTTTTCCCTGATCCGGAATACGTTTCTCCGCTTGCTGTCCGGGTCTCTGTTTGAGCATCGGCATGACACAATCGACGATCAGCCAGGCTTCTTTGGCGCCGACCGCGTCGCGGTAGCGGGAATCTTGTTCTGATGAGGGTCACGGGCATTTTGGTGCAATCGCCCTGCTGCCTGGCCTGGAAAAATCAGGCGGCTTTAGTTACTGGTGTCAGCTGAAAAATCTGGGCGTTTCGGGCAGCAGTTTTTATATCGCCTTTTTGCAGTGCCGCGCGAATTTCGTCGAGTTTTCTGGCGTCGTCGAGAGAAAGGCATGGTGACCACGAGTTCTCGTTATAAACAAGATCTACTTCGATTTTAGCCACAAAGTTGCCAACGTGAATGAATTTTTCCTGTCGCCTGTTCATTTTTTCAGTCTCCGCTTCAGGTCTTTTGACCACAACTTCGGATCTGGCCGATAAGCTGTTACAATTACTGCCGGCCGTTTCTGATTTTTTTGAATAACCCATACCACATGAATTGGCAGGCCTTTATGATCCTTCTGCAGCACCAGAACCGCCGGCCCCTTGTGGTATTCCGGATAATCTTCGATCACGATACCGGTAGCTGCGCTGTCGATAAGGTCTGAAACAAAAAGGTTGTCCTCAGCCAGTTCTTCGTAACCATGAACTGAAACCAGGACGTCATTTTCTTTAATCAGAATCTTGATCAGTTCAAAGGTTTTATTCATGCCCCAATTGTAGACTTTGCAAGGCAACAATTTCAAGCACCAAAATCTCACAACTGCCAGTAACTTATCACCTGTTTTGTCGCGGCGGTCGAAGACGATCAGCCAGGCTTCTTTTGCGTCGACCATTTTTCGAGCATTGCAGACAGTATGCTTGAAGAGTTTCCGATGCATTTTGGCGGAACAAGTGGTTCCGGGAGTTGGAGTTTTGCAAATGAGTGAATTGCATCGATAATTGCCGGTATGGCGTCATCAGCAACCGGAAACCCCTGACAGCGCTCGACACTGACATAGCAGGCGACGCCCTCGCCGCCGGTCAAAAGATTGAATTTTTCCGCACTTTTTTGTTGAGTTGATTTTTTCTGCGTGTATGTGTAAACTTCATCATATGCGATTCAGCGAGCCGGTGAAATTACTCGAAAAGAACGGTTTTCGGCTTTTTAAAGAAAAAGGTTCAATTCGTTATTATACTAAACCCGGCTGTAAAAATATGGTGCGTGTTGACTTTCATGGTTCAAAGGAAGTGCCAACTGGTACCTGTCTGGCTATTCTAAAATCTGCGGGTATCGATAGATCCTGAGGAGCAAATATGATCGATTTCAAATACTCTCTTATTATAGAGGCAACGGAAGAACCTGATTTTTTTGGTTTTTTCTCACCAGATCTTGAGGGTTTTTCCGGGGTGGGCCATTCCATTGAGGACTGCCTTTATAAAGCCCGCTGGGGAATGATTGAACACGTAAAGCTTTTGCGCGAGGCCGGCTTAACCGTTCCTGCAGAAACTTCCAGTCCTAAAATCATCATTCAGAACCAGCCCGCCACCAAAGCCTCCTGAACAAATCCATAAGATAAGTAAGGTGTCCCCATAATTCCCGCACTATTTTTGCGGTTATATTACTGGTATGTTATGATTTCAGCAGTGAAAAAAATGGAGCTTATATGGATATCGCCAGTATTAAAAAAATGACCCTGTTAGAGCGTCTTCATGCTATGGAGCTGCTATGGGATTCACTTTCTCAAGGTGAAAATGAACTTGAATCGCCAGACTGGCACCATAAGATTCTTACTGACCGCAGGAAAACCCTTACCCCCGAAAAAATTGTTCCACTGTCAGAAGTTAAGAAAAACCTGGCAAGATGAAGTGCCGCGAAGTTTTCCTTTCTGTCGATGCAAATGCTGATTTTAAAGCGGGCCGTGAATTTTACGATTTGAATTCGAAAAAAGCTGGCGATTATTTTGTCGCCAGCATTCTGGCAGATCTTGAATCTTTAAGTTTTTACGCAGGCATCCATCCTCTGTTTTCCGGTTTTCATCGCATGCTTGCCCGTCGCTTTCCCTTTGCCATCTATTATGAAATTCATGAAGAGCAGGTTTGGGTGATTGCTATCCTCGATATGCGCAAAAAACCTGATGGCATCATCGAGAAGCTGAAATCGGTTGTAACTCGAAACAGGGTCTCTGAAAAGAGTGCAGACTACCGACCAGCTTTCGCAGCTCCCAAAGCAAAGCCCCGCCGAGCCAAAAATAATCCCCCTTGACCTGGGTTCTTGAGCCTGCCCTCAAATCATTATTCAGAATCAGCCCGCCACCAAGGCCGCCTGAACAAATTCATAAGATAAGTAAAGTGTCCCCGTAATTGCCGGCGAAAGGAGGGCCGCGAAGAAGGTAAGGCTCTCAATATAATTGAATTGTTGCAGGATGGTGATATTTCTTTTGCGAAAGCAAAGCAGAAAATTGACAGGTTAAAGTCGCAAACTCCAGATGCAGACTTCTGGACAGGCATATACGAAATGTTGAACAAACACAACCCTGATCCATCAGGCGTAAAAGAACCGGCAGCAAACTACCATCCCGGCAAAAAGAAAAAACGTTCTCTGTAATATCAGTTCCAGGCAGTGGGAAGATGCTCTCCCATAAAGCTTATCAGGCGATGATCGCTTATCGGCTTGACCAATTTTCTCAGACCACCACTCATAAATTGACAAGACGTTAGTAATGCAATACTATTATATTGGCAAATAGCAGTATTGCATTACTATTTATAGGGGGGGGTGGCCAGATATGGAAGAAATCCTGCAGTTATCCCGGTATTTTGTTCGAATTCTGAAGCGGGACTTCCGAAGAACCTGCATCGAAAAGCCCCTGATGGCCGGGCGCCTGACCATTATCACCGGCCAGCGCGGCGTTGGCAAAACCGTCTTTCTGGTGCAGCACCTTCTCGATTTCTGTGAAAATGAACAGCTGGCAGACAAGGCGCTCTATCTTCCGGCCGATCACTTTTCCTTTGCCGGCAAGTCCCTTTTTGAGACGGCCCGGCATTTTTACCAGCTGGGCTGCCGTCTACTCTGCATCGATGAAATTCATCAATACCCGGCCTGGTCGAAGGAACTGAAAAGCATTTATGATACTTTTCCCGGCCTGCAGGTAGTGGCCTCAGGCAGTTCCGCCCTGGAAATTTGTAAGGGCAGCCATGATCTTTCGCGGCGGGCCGGGGTGTTTTCGCTGCCGGGCCTGT
>JAKQQP010000290.1 GCA_029564115.1 Candidatus Rifleibacteriota bacterium
CTCCTCGGCTGCGAGGTCGTTTACAATTCGATCTAAAAAATTAATCATTGCTTTGTGATTTGCTGCTTCACTCATTCGATTTTCTCCTCCGATTCTTTTACCAAATGCCGAAACAGGCCGGAAGTCGGCCAGTCTGACGGCTGTTTCCGCAACATACAAAACCGGGCTGTCGTCGATGCTGAAACTTCGTTGAGTTCGCAATCTTTGCACTTTGTAGCTTTGCAGTGCTGCGACAAGTGCTTGAGCGCTTCAATCATGGTCATTGTTGGTTTCCTTTCAGTCTTTTAATTTTGCGCAGCCTTCGCAGCTGCCGAGCCAAATACTGACGCAGGTCTCGCAGCATCACGTTGCCCGAGTAAGTTAAGAGCGGGTGGTGCTTCGGTATGACAGGCAGCTTCAAAGCCGGCCTCCGTTGATCGTGAAATATTGCAGCAAACTGATCATTTCACCGGAGATGTTCACCTGCACCTGGTCGAGCTGCCGTTTCATTTCCTCAGTCAGCTCGATCTTGGCCGCTGCCAGCTCGTTCTGCATTTCGAGCCGGGTTTCGTCGCCTTCTTTGTCCACGGCAGAGCTGATCGGGTTGCTGCAGCCGGTTATGGTCGTCAAAAACAGAATTATCAAAAGTTTTTTCATCAGTTACTCCTTGCGAGTTTGGCCAGGCGGGAGTTGAGCAGTTTTACGAGGGTAGTGCGGTTTTGCTTGCTTGTTTCCAACTGCAGCGCCAGGGTGGCAACCTCTATCGACGCTTCTTTAATATTCATCTTTGCTTCATCGACCGATGTATAAACGATTTTCTCTGCGGCACGCTCGAGCGCGGTGCGGTGTTCTTTGCATGTTGTCGAGGCGATGGTGACAAGCTTATCGGCTTTCGGGCCGTTAAAATGCCCGCATGTTGCGCCGCTGCCTCTGTAATACCCGGAGCCGCCCAGGCGAACATAGGCGCATGTTTCGCAGACTCGCTTTTTTGTTGGTGTAGTGCTATTTTCCATGGCTCTTGCCTCCCTTGGCTTTTTTTGCGATGGGCTCCCACCCGCAACAATGCCAGGACTTCAGAAAATACGCCCGGCGCTTCTCGCAAAATCTGTATGGCTGGCTGCTCTGGTTTGAATGGCCGCAGTTATGGCAGGCTTGTTTTTTATTCATGGCTCCAGCCTCCCGTGCAATCTGGCCACTTTTTCGGCGCGGGCGGTGTCGATCGGGGCGGCACCGAATATCATGCGCATCTGCACGCACATGACTTCAACGTCAGCCAGTTCGCTGATGATTTCTTCGCGACTGCCTTCGGTTGCCATGTGCCGGTTAATCGCTGCGGCCGCTTCGGCGAATTCTTCGGCGGCTTTTGCCATCTGCCGCAACAGGCCATACTGATTGATCGCGCGGCGACAAACGTCGGCTTCTTCGATTTCGACAACCGGCTTCGGTGGTGGGCTGGCGTGAATAGTGTTCGCTGCAGGCTCGAAAGCAGCATTAGATTTTTCTTGTGTTACTTTTGGGGCGGTTTCGTTACATAAGGGTTTTTCTGTCTGTGCGTTTGCTCGGATTTTGCGCATGTGGCAGGCTGAGCAAAAACCGTTTCTTGTCAGTTTTTTGCCGCAAACCTCGCACGTCGATTCTGGTTTTTCAATCATTTTTTGCTCCTGGGGTTTCGGTTCGTTCGCCGGTTTTTTGATCGGCTTTTCGGGGATTTGGGCGAGTTTCTTGCACACGTCGCACAGACCCGGCTGTGTTGCACCTGGCAAAAATCGACCACATTCTTTGCTGGTGCAAAAGTATTCTGTTTCTTCGAGCCACTGCTTTTTCGATTCGCAGAGCCGGCAAAGCAGGCCGGCCGAAATCGGATAGTCGCAGATCTGGCAGCGCCTTCTGCTTTGTTGCTGATTCACGCGACCTCCTCATCGTTTGGGAGCAGGTCGAAGAGGCTTGAACCAGTGGCAGGTTGGCCAGGGGCCGGGCACTTTGCCGTAGCTGGCAACTCTGATTTCACATGTGACGTTGCCGCCGCCTGGCGTGTGTTTATGGTGTTCGCAGGATAAACAGGTTCGTCGCATTTTTCCGGCCATAGTTTGTTTTGCTCCTTGTATGCTTTATGACATGCTTCATTGCCGCAGCTCAGGCAGTCCTGGCGGGTTCGCAACGGCAGCGGGCACTCGTTCAACACAGTTCGCATCGCGGCATTCTGGATGCCGAAAACGATGCTGTCTTGATCCCATCTGGCTTGAAGTTCGGCCCGATGTCGTGCCGCATAATCGTCAAGCCACGGCTGTTCGTGTGGGCTCATTCTTCAGTGTTTCCTCATATTTCTGATAGTTTTTTATCGCCAGATCGCGCCAGTAATCGCGGTCACGTTCGGCATCGTTCAGGCGCTTGCCCAGGCTGATAATCATTTTGCAATCATCAGTCTTCAGGCCGGTTGCCATGGCCAGCATGTCGACTTCGCTCAGATGTTTTTCTTTGCCGCCTACGATAATTTTCAAGATGGTTCCTCCTGGGTTGAGATTCGGTAAAAGCGCTGGTGATCAGCGTTAAAAATCGCCATCCGGGCGCCGACGCCGGAATCACGGCCTTTTGCCTGGATAACGAAAACTTTTTTGTTTCGGTCTTCGGTCTTCTGGCCGCTGTCGTGTAAAAACCAGACAATATCGGCATCGTTTTCAATCGCGCCACACTCTCGCAAATCGTGGAGTCGAGGAGCGCGCTTTTCGCTTTCGCATGCGCGGCTAAGCTGCGAAAGCAAAATAACCGGAACATGCAGCTCTTTGGCCATATTCTTAAAGCCACGGCTTGCAGCTGCGAGAGCCTGATCACGGGTGTCGCCTTCGCAGGTAATCAGCTGAAGATAGTCAATAATTATCAGCTCCACACCTTCTTCGACCTGTTTTCTTGCGATGCGTCGTATGCTTTGCAAGGTCTGGTCTGCTTGATCAAAAACCTTTATGCGGCCGGAAATCTGAAGCAACAGACTTGCGGCTTCAAGCAGATCTCTTCTGATTTCCAAGGGAACCTCAGAGGGTTTTCTTACCGCCAGCTTTGTATTGCGCAGAGACGTAGACGCTAACAATCTTGCAGCAAGCTTTGACTTGCTCATTTCCATCGAAAAAAAAGCGACTTTGCGACCGCAATCTGCAGCAATTTGCAATGCAAAGGCAGTTTTGCCATTGCTGGGTCTGGCGGCAAGTATGATTAAATCCTCGGGTAGAATTCCGCCGCCATTCAGCTCGTCGACAATGTCAAGGCCAGTTACAAACAGATTCTCATTGTCTTCGCAAAGATCGATTCTTCGGATTACCGAAGCCGACGACTCGACCAGGTCGCCTGAGTCGCCATTGTCGAGATACTTCGATGCAAGAACGGCTTCGCGTTCGGCGATTTCCCGCGAAAGCTCGACCAGATCTTCATTTTTAGAACGCTGCTGAACTTCGCGACGCAAAGACTCGATCTGGTCTTTGTAAACCTGCTGCTTAAGCCGGTCGAGATAATGCTGCAAGTTTTTTGAAGTTGGCACCGCGTTCAAAATGTCCGAAAGCTGGCTGATATCAACTTTTAAGCCGTGATTTGTCGCCCAGGTGCGAACCAGAACCATGTCGATCGGCCGGGCCTCGATCGCGGCGCAGATAATTGCTTTTGCCGGTGGGTGCAGGAAATCTTCGGGGGCCAGATCCACCGCCGTGATGTTTTCGCCGCTGGCGATAAGAACGCAGCCGGCAACACAGATTTCAAGTTCAAGTCTCGTTAAATTATTCATGATAAGCTGCCATACTGCCCTTCAAGCTCGGTCACAAGGGCGTCTTCTCCTTTTTTGGATGTTTCCGATTTGCGCTTAACCGCAATCAGGGAACGAATAACCCAGTCAGCTTTGAAAGAATTGATTTTCGGATTCTCGGAAAGCAGAGTTTTAAGATGCTCTGCGGTGCAACCCTGCTCGATTGCGTAAGAAACGTGCATTTTTTCCTGCTCAGTAAGCATCATTGCGCCAATTGCGCTTCTGAATTCTTCCAGTTGCGCGACCGTGGCAGTGATTTTTCCGCTGATTACAGTTGGGGTCGGGTCTTCGATCTGGCCCGGTGGTGGCAAAAATGCTGAGGCTTCAAAAACGCCTTTTTTTTTCGATTCGTGGTTTTCGGAATTTTGCGGATTATTATTATATTCTTTATTATTATTTACTTTACTTTTTGCGGAATTACGCCGCTTTGCGGGTATATCTTCGGGTTTCTCCGTTATTCCCCGTAATTCCCCGCAATTCTCCGCATAATCCAACAACCCCGAAGCAAGATATTCTGACCTGATTACGTCTTCAGGTTTGTAAGCTCTCTTGCTTGTCGCTGTTTTCGCAGCAATGAATCTGGCCTGCATCGACGCACTGGTGAGAATTTTGTGACGGTCATACAGATCTTTGTTGAACAATCCGATTTCAAGACAGACGGTTTTAACTTCATTGACAAGGCCCGCAGAGAATCCCGCGCCCAGCAAGTCGGCGATATCCTGTGAGTATTCGGCATCCCACTCGATGAAGTAACCGTTTTCACGATATGCTTCGCAAAGCAGGCAGATAAATACCAGGGCGCCTTTGCCGCCAAAGCCACCTTTGCCGCCGATCCCGTTCAACAACCGCCGAATTTTGCGACAGTTGAAAAAGTCGGTGTCAAAGGAAAAATAAGCGAGAGAGTCCTTTAAAGGTCTGGCCATAAGTTATCTCAGTTCTGTTTATTTGATTTCGGACAGCTGACAAGATGTGAAATATTCACAAAAACACAGTGCGTATGCCCGTCAGAGCCCTTTACCGCAGCAAAGGTTTTTGCCAGGTCGAAAGGGTGCGGCTTGCCGTTTTTCGTTCGTTTCCAGATTATTGTTGCTCCGCAGTGTGAGCAGGTTTGAGGTTTGCTTTCTGACATGGGTTAGCTCGGGGGCCGGCTTGCGCCGACCCCCGCTTTTTCAGTAGTTGCGAATGATGAGCAGATTTTCCAGGCTCTTAACCTGTTCGCAGAAGGCGCTGTATTCGTCTTCGCGAATTTGATCGAGAACCAGATCCATGCCGGGCAGGGTCATTACAAAGAAAATCCGGCCGTTTTCGTCATCAAGCACCGGGGTCAGCTGCAGCGAGAATTCATAGGAAATGGGAGAACCGCGAACTACCTGGCCCTTGAACGGAATTTCAGACGGGCAAACCGCCTTTTGAGTTGCATTACTTGAGTCAACGCGCTGTTCCCATTCGAAAGCGCCCCGCTGTTCGCCGTCAGAAAAAATGGGGTCACTTACGAAGGCGACCTTTTTGTTAATTCTGAGCTTTGAAATGGCGTAATGCAGATTTTCGTAGCCGGGGATGTACTTTCTGACGGAATCAAGAGCAAAGATCAGGTCTTTGTGGCTCATTGGCTTGCCATTGGCCATCTGAACGATGGTTTCCCAGAGATGCGTAAACCTTCGGCGGAAAAGCCATTTGTCCTGTTTGAAGCGATCGAGATCATCGATAAAGAATTCCGCGCCATTTTCGCAGAAAATGACAGTTCTTCTCAGGCCGGTGGGGTGATTGTCATCAGCCCGACGCTTGTCTTCTTCGAGAACAACCTTGGCGAACGAATCGACGTTGCAAACGGTTCTGATAAAGGGCTTTTCGTTTTCGTCCTTCTGGGCCAGGTCGTATCTTTTCTGGGCGTCGTTGTAAATGTAAGAATCAGACCCGATTTTTATCGTTTCTGGGCGCTTTCTCGTGGGGTCGATCAGTTTTTCAATTATTTCTACGGGGTTCATGTCGAGCCAGCTCCTTATGCTGCAGTAGTGCGTTTGAGCGGTGCGGCCACTTCGCCGTCAGAGTCAAACATCTTGCCCTGGTTACCGTCTTCGAGGGTGATATTGCCTTTAGCGTCGCGATAGAACGCGCGACTGTTCTTGATTTCGAAGTCGAGCAGAGCGGTTTTGAGGGTTGCTTTGGTTTCGAATCTGCGATCAGATTCGCGCTCAAAGTCGAGTGTGACGGTAAGCTTCGACTTTTTGCCGGTAACCATCGTGCGATAGATGGCTTCCTGCATCGCGCTGTGAATCATGTCATCCAGCATGCCGACGCGGCCGTCGTGACAGACTTCCAAGAGGGGCATCATTTCAACAAATCCGATTTTTTTGTCATCCTTCATTGTTTGTTCTCCTTTCTGCTGCAGCCTGAGAGGGATTGGCCTCGTTCAACCGCGCGGTATATTTGAGCCGGTAACGTGAATCATTAAAATCACCAACCGGCAGGTAGACATCTATATTATTTGCGTCGTGAGCGGCCAAGATATCGTTCAGCACAACAATTAGAGCGGCTTTTTCATCAGCGCAGATCTGCTTGATCGTCCTGAATTTGTTGTTCAAAGTGCTCATAAATGCTCCTTTCAGCGGCAGGGGCGGAAGGGTTCGAACCCACGAATGTCTGCTCCAAAGGCAGATGCCTTACCACTTGGCTACGCCCCTAAAAAAGCCCCGAGAGGGGCGAACTGAGAGTTTCGACATCCAAAACTATTGCAGACAGGGCTTGTCGATCTTGCTTTGCACCATGCCGACCGCGTAGGGCTCGACCAGTGCCAGACGCTTAAACAATCGCGCCAGGTGATCAGCGGGCGGGTTTTTGGCAATTTCATCGCTAAGTCGCGAAATCAGAGACAAAATCTGGGTTTCGCGACGTGACACTGCAGCGTCAGAGTTTTTCTGAATCAGCTGCCCGGCTAGAGAGCCGGCTTCCTGAGCCATCAGCTGCACTCTTCGCAGAGTGTTTTCGCTTCTGATGATCTGGTTTAGTTCTCGCTGTAGTTGCAAAATCTCGCTTGTCATATTTTCTTCCTTGTCTGCTTGAAATGTGTTGGTTAACCACCTGCTGCGGAATGGACTGCAAACCGGCGGATCATTGTAGAAAGGCGAGGGCTTTCGCCCCTGAAAACCACTGGTAGAGTGGGGTTTAGAGCGAAAAGATTTTTTCCATGGCCTGATCGAGCTTTTGCCGGTCGTAAGTGAGTTTTTTGCAACCGGGAAAAGCTCTGGGCTGGACGATTGGATCGATAAACTTAATCAGGTAGGTTTCGCCGTAACCGATCAGGGCAGCTGCCTCTGCACGGTTCAGCCAGCGGGCAAATTTCAACCGCTGCCAGTTGATTTCCTCTGGTTTGGCACCTTCAGGTTTTGTCGAATTTTCTACTTCAGACATAAGATTCTCCTGAAAAGAGAAAGCCCCCGCGGCAGCGGTGCGACTCGCCGCCTGGAGGCTTCCCCACAAAACAGATGAAAATCCATCTGTCGTGTGCTAAAGTTAGTTAAGAATCCGGTCGCACGATCAGATTCTTTGCCCCGGTCTTACGATCAGGGCTGTGTTCTGGGGTAGTTCCGACAATCTTGGCGGAACGGCGGAACTACCCTTTACAAATTCAACCGCCCTTTGTAATGGGGATTGAAACGGAGACAGGCATGAAAAAGGCAGAGATTGTTATACAGGCTACCAAAGAGATTGCGGTAGCGATAATTGCCAATGGCAAGACGGTGAACCGCGATACCCTACTAGCACTTATCAAAGATACCGCACAGGCTATAGGCGAAGCATACGATAACTGCGAACAAAAGCCCGACGCTCGATAAGTGAAGCTCGTAGCCCTCGGTTTCTTGCTTGCCCGAGAATCCCAGACAGGTCTTTGATATTCTGGCTATTTGCACGGCTTTCTCCTGGAGTCGAATGAAGTTTGAGGGATTGGCCTCGGTTTCACCCCAACGCTTCGGGGATTGAAAAACTCATCGACAGTTTGATTTTATTACTTTAGTCATAAATTGTCAATGACTTTTTGCCGAAAGTAATTTTATGAAGAACTTTGCTGAAAAACTTAAAGTTTTTATGAAGCTCAAAGGTCTTAATCAGGGCGAGTTGAGCGAGCTTTGTGGTGTCTCTCAAACTGCTATTCACAAATGGCTAGCCGGAAAGGCCGAGCCGAGTATCAGTAACACCGTTGCCGTGGCCAGGGCTCTCGGTGTAACCGTCGCCGATCTGACCGGTGAAGAACCACTGGAACTTTCGGCTGCTGACCGTAAGCTTCTGGCTTTAACCGAAGAAGACAAGCAAATTGCACTTGAATTTCTGGCCTTCTTCAGAAAACACGCCCCCAAGATCAGGGATTGAAACACAGGAGGATTCAGTGACCAAGACCCATAACTACCCGACAATCAAGGTCGGCCTTCTTAAGGAAGAGCTTGCCAGATATCCTGATGATTACGATCTGGACTTCTGCGGACTCACTTATGATCATCTGGAAGAATATGACGGGGAGAGCCTTCAGATGTCCTTTGCCGAGGTGATTTATCGCACTCAAGAAGGAGTTTTGGTGGTTCAAGATTCTGACTTATAGCGGCAAGAGCGACGGCAGCAGCAGAATGATACAAAGGACGATACGATATCAGGGCCCGGCCGTCTTCTCGAACTCTATGAATATGCACTCCTTCCGGCGATACCTTAACTGTCCAATAAGTAGTTTCCATGTCTTCAAGTCGAGTTAATACCGGATGTTTGCTGGAGATATTCAAAGAGTGTCGCCTCCTGGTGTCGAGTTGAAAAATCTTGGGGATTGGCCTTCGGTTTTTCTCAACTCCTGACGATTTGATTGTAGAAAAAAATTCAACAAAAGTCAATCGTGTTGAAAAATACACTGCAATCGAGGTTTTATGAAGTTTAAAGATCGTTTAAACCGCATTTTAAGCGGTAAAAAAAGTTTGGAAAAAATTTCACAGGCTGAAATAGCCCGTCAACTGGGCGTTGACAGGTCTACTGTTTCTGCCTGGAAATTAGGAAAAGCCGAGCCGAGCCTCGACATGATTCATCGGCTGGCGGAAGTGCTCGCCATTTCCCCCGCTGAGCTGCTTGGTGGAAAAGCGCCGCAATTTGTAGACATGAGCAAATGGGTGACGCTGCCGATTATTGGCAAAGTCCCTGCAGGAGTCGCACTTGAAGCTATAGAAGAATACGAGGGAGAGATAATCGTGCCGCCAGAAGATGCCAAGCCTGGCTATTTTGCGTTGAAAGTTCAGGGTGAATCGATGCACCCAAGGGTTTTAAGCGGGGATGTCGTTGTAGTGGCCCCAAACCTTGAGCCTTATAACGGCCAGGTTGTAGTCACACGAATAAACGGGGAAGGCGAAGTGACGTTAAAGGAATTTCAGCGGGACGGGGAAACAATCTTGCTGGTTCCTGAGAACAAGGCCTTCCAGACAAAGGTTTTTCGACCTGGCTCAGAGCTGAAGATCGTCGGTGTCGTTGTAAGCCTGCAAAGGCGTAAAGTGTAGTTTCAGGCGTGAACCGGCATTGCAAAAAGTGGTTTTAAAATGAAAAACAAAGCGCTGACAACTGAATCAGACGTTATTGAGAGCAAAATTTATCAGATACGCGGCCAGCGCGTCATGCTCGACTCTGACCTGGCCGAACTTTATGACGTGGAGACGAAGCGCCTCAATGAGCAGGTGAAGCGAAACATCGAGCGTTTTCCTGAAAGTTTTATGTTTCAGTTATCGCCGGAAGAAGAAGAATCTTTGAGGTCGCAATTTGCGACTTCAAAACCGAAAAACACGATCAACAAAGAAAATCGCGGTGGTCGAAGATACGCAACGCGCGTTTTTACAGAACACGGGGTGTTGATGCTTGCCAATGTGCTGAAGAGTAAACCGGCAATAGCTGTAAGCATTCAGATCATCGAGGCATTTGTAAGACTCAGACAGCTGGCGTCTGTCAGTGCCGAGATTGCCGCTAAGATAAAAGAGCTGGAAAAAACAGTCAGGAGCAACACTGGCGATATAAAGCTGATTTTCGCGACAATTAACAGCATGTTAAACCCCAGGGCAAAGAAAAAGCCGCAAATCGGTTTCAAGCCCGAAGGAAAATAAATAATTCAGGAGTTTGTGAGATGAAGATGCGTTTTTACGGGGCGTTTTGTATTTTTCTGCCGGTCGCTATTGCTTTCACTGGCTGCGACGGTATAGAGTTTAAAGAACCAAAGGGCATGTTGCCGCAGAAAAAAGGCGTTAATTGAGGAGGAATGCAAAATGCAGGATTTTACAAAAGACCTTGATAAAACAACAGTAATAGAAATCGTTCTCCATAGTCAGTTCGCCGATCTTTGCGTGTAATTCAACGATATCTGGCCCATCGTTTTTGCGTTTTCCTTTTTCAAACAGCTCGTCTGCCCGTTCTAGAAGCTCTTTTTTCCACTGCACGATCTGATTCGCG
>JAKQQP010000647.1 GCA_029564115.1 Candidatus Rifleibacteriota bacterium
TTCGTATTGAGCGGTATCGACCTTCTCTTCACGCACGCCGACCTCTTTTATGACTTCTTCACGGCCATAAGAGATCATTTCAGGAACTTTTTCCATCATGTATTCAACATGGCCGGCCATGCGCGAGATTTCGCGGGCAACATTGCCAAGCGCCAGTTCTGGCGACTTGAGAAGACTTTCTGAGAGATATTTGGTGTGAACTGAGCGACCGCTTTCTTCAACCTTTTCTTCTGGAATTATCAGGTGGGTCAACCAGACAATGCGGTCGTAGAATGGGAACATGACAATCATCTTGAGAATGGCTGAAACCATGTGAGCGTTAGCCACTTCGCGGGCAACCGAGGTTGAGAACGGCGCGGTAAGCCAGTGCACAAAGGCGCTGAAGCTGAGACTTTCATAAAGGAAGGGCAAAAAGACCACGGTTCCGATGAGGTTGTAGAGAATATTCAGCAGTGCTGTCTTTTTAGCTGCTGGAGAAGCGCCAATGGCGGCGATCCAGCCGGTGATACAGGTTCCGGTGTGGGCGCCAAGAATCAGCGGAATCGAAGCGTGCAGAGTGATCAGGTTCTGGCTGGCGAAAACAACCACAAGGCCGATGGTAGCGCCGCTGCTCTGGATCAGGGCAGTAAACAGCATCGAGCCGAAGATGGCGGTAATCGGGTAGTCGCTCATGGCAATCAGCATGTCTCTGAAAGCCGGAAAGCTGCGCAACGGCGACATCGCCACGCTCATGACCTTCATGCCATAAAAGATGAAGCCGAAGCCGAGAATGATATCGCCGGCATAAACAACCGTCTTGTTTTTGGAATATTTAAGCAGGAAACCAATACCGACCATAAGCAGAGCAAAATGCGAAATTTCGAATGCAATCAGCTGAACGGTTATGGTAGTGCCGATATTTGCCCCGAAAATTACCGAAAGGGTCTGGCTGATGGTCATCAGGGAGGCATTAACGAAGCCAACCAGCATGACGGTAGTTGCAGAACTGCTCTGAGTTACTGCAGTAACCAGAATACCGGTGAGTACGCCCATATAGCGGTTATTGGTAAAAGTGCCGAGAATCTCTTTCATTTTCTTGCCGGCAATTTTCTGCAGGCCGTCGGCACCGAGATTCATGCCGAAAAGAAACATACCCAGACCACCAAACAGGCCGAAAATCAGATACATGATCCAGGATTCATCATTAACATTGAAGTTGATGTATGAATAGACCGACTGATCGCCCTCGAGCATCGCCAGAATCGAATAGTTGCCGGCATCGTTGATTTTGCCGGGGTGAAAAATTGCAGCGCCGATCGGGTTGGTGATGACTTTTTTTTCGCTGAGCTCAAATTCTTTGGCACCGGAAGGTTTTGAGGCAACGATAAAAATAATTTTTGCGCCAACAACGGGTGTGCCGCTGGCATCCAGAAGTTTTATTTCAACCGGTTTCGCAGTACCGCCGGCGAGAACCGACTGATTGTTGCCAGACTCGATTTCGATGCGGGCGCGGTCAGGGTGAATTTCCTGGGCTACCGCCTGCAGTCGATGTGCCGCCGACGCCGGACCGGACGCAATTGATTCTGCGCCAATCACGAGCCTGAAGCTCAACAAAACGAGTGCCAAAAGAATAACAACTAAATAGGGTCGACGTGCAAACATTCCTGTTCCCTCTATTCTGATTTCTGGTAAACCGTCATCGTAACAAAGG
>JAKQQP010000317.1 GCA_029564115.1 Candidatus Rifleibacteriota bacterium
CAGGTGTTTCTGCGCCTTGAGGAGCAATGCGAGGGCACGTCGCACTTCAAGACCCAGACAGAAGAAGTCTATTTTCTGAAAAAGAAAATAGATTCAGACTTTGATCAATGGTAGGAAAAATCATGAGTAAACTCGACGACAAGATCAACGCGAATTTTTCAGGTCTGGTAGTGAGAAAAGATCTGGTTAAGGCGGTAAGGGGCAACGCGGCGGTACCGAATTACGTGCTCGAATACCTGCTTGGGCAATATTGCGCCACCGACGACGAAAATTCAATCAACACCGGCATCGAAACCGTGAAAGACATTTTGCGCAAGCACCTGGTGAACCGCAAAGAAGCGGCGTTGATAAGGTCTAACATAAAAGAGCGCAATGGTGCGAATTACAAGATAATTGACAAGATTCAGGTCGATCTGAACGATAAAGACGATGTTTATGAAGCCACTTTCTCAAATCTCGGCATCAAAAAAGTTCTGGTAGATTCAGCGACGGTCAAGGCCTATCCGCGCCTGCTGGTCAGCGGTGTCTGGTGTATAGTCGATCTGCAATATGAACACAGCCTCGAAAAGAAAAGCTGCCCCTGGATCATGTCGGGCCTGAAGCCGATTCAGCTGTCGAAGTTTGATTTTGCCGAGTTTGTCGAAGCCCGCAAAAAGTTCAGCACTGAAGAATGGATAGATCTGCTGCTGCAGAGCCTGGGCTTTAACCCTGAGCTGTTTGACCGGCGCAACAAACTGCTGCAGCTCGTCAGGCTGATTCCATACTGTGAGCGCAACTACAACCTTATCGAGCTTGGCCCCAAAGGAACCGGTAAATCGCACGTTTACGCTGAATTCTCGCCGCATGGTTTTCTTATTTCCGGTTCAGAGGTGACCATGGCCAAGCTGTTCGTCAATAACAGCAACGGCAAAATCGGCCTGATCGGCTTCTGGGATGCAATTGCCTTCGATGAATTTGCCGGGCGTGACAAGAAGCCAAACAAGGTGCTTGTTGATACGTTAAAAAACTACATGGCCAACAAAACCTTTTCACGCGGGGTCGAAACTATCGGGGCCGAGGCTTCGCTGGTTTTTGTCGGAAATACCGACAGCCGGCTCGAGGAAATGCTGAAACACTCAGACCTGTTTATTGCTCTGCCGAAAGGTTTTTACGACTCGGCCTTTCTTGACCGCATGCATTTTTATATTCCCGGCTGGGAGATCGACATAATTCGCGGCGAAATGTTCAGTGAGGGCTATGGCTTTATTGTCGATTATTATTCAGAGGTATTGAGGCATCTGCGTAATTTTGATTATGCCAATATTTTTGCAGATAAGTTTGAACTTTCGCCAGAGATCTCTACCCGCGACCGTGACGGTATCACCAAAACTTTTTCGGGGCTGATGAAAATTCTGTTTCCGGGTAAAGAGGCAGAAGACAAAGAGATTCAGGAGCTTCTGCATTTCGCCATCGAGGGCCGCAAACGGGTTAAAGACCAGCTGGCGCGTATCGATCAGACTTTTAAGGTCATTGATTTTTACTACCTGAAGGGCGACAAAAAGATAAGCGTAACCACTCAGGAAGAGGAAGCCTACCCCAATTATTATTACCGCACTCAGGCGCTTGATATCGCGACTGAAGAAGACCAGA
>JAKQQP010000324.1 GCA_029564115.1 Candidatus Rifleibacteriota bacterium
CTGAGGTAACAGGCCGGATCTGGCATCCAGGGGTCATTGTAGACGCGAAATGCTCTGACACGCATAGCGCCGCCACACATTTTCAGGAATCTGCAGGTTGCGCATTTGCCCTTCAAAAGAGGCAGGCGGTTTTTTAGACCGGCCATCAGTTCATCTGATGTGTCAAGCCAGATATCAGAAAACTTGCGCTCGCGAACATTGCCGAAAGTTTTGTCCTGCCAGAATTGATCAGGGTGAACGTCGCCAACCCAGTCGATATCGCCGATGCTGACGCCGGTAGAATAGGCACCACCACCGTTCCATTCGAGAAGCTTGCGCATTTCTTCGGCTTTTTCCGGGTTTTCCTGCAGCAGCTTGAGATATATATAGGGGCCATCCACATGGTTGTCGACAGTCAGAATGTCGAGATCTACCCCGGCTTCGATTGCTGCCCGCGTTCGCCTGCAGATGATGTCGAGCGCCTGCCGCGTCTCTTCGTGGGTCAAATCGTCTTCGCTCTTGCCCCGACCAGAATAAACCAGATGATAAAAGCAGGCCCGCGGGATTTTTTCTTCGAGCAGAAAATCAAAAATCTGGTCGAGATCACGCACGTTCTGGCGGGTTAAGGTAAGCCTGAGACCGACCCGCTGCCCGACGCCAAGGCAGTTTCTGAAGCCATCCATCGCTTTGCCGAAAGCGCCGCTCACGCCCCTGAAATGATCATTGGTCGCGCCGATGCCGTCGAGCGAAATGCCGGCGTAAATAAAGCCGATGTCTTTGATTTTTTGCGCCACTTCAGGCGTGATAAGGGTTCCGTTGGTTGACAGAACCGGCCTTAGACCTGATTTGACTGCGTAGGCAGCAAGATCAAAAACATCTGGCCGCATCAGAGGTTCGCCACCGCTGAACAACAGCGCTGGAATCTTGAAGTCTGCCAGATCGTCGATCAGAGCCTGCCCCTCGGCAAAACTCAATTCATCTGGTGCGGTGTTGCAGTCAGAGTTTGTGTAGCAGTGAATGCATTTGAGGTTGCAGCGTTTCGAGATGTTCCAGACCACTACGGGTCGACGTTCAGCGGCTGATCTGGCGGTCTGATGTCCTTTGAAATGATGGGAATGACTTACCTGCCCTGTGTGCTGATGCCCGTAACGCAGCGGATCGCCGGTTGTCGAGTGGCTGGCGTATATTTTGCTGATATTGATCATCGTTGCTGTTCCTGCCTGATTTTATGTTTAAATAATTGCAAGGCTGAGAATCAGAGGCTTGCGGCGAAATATTCGCGCATTGCTCTGATCAGCCCGGGAATTGTAAACTCAGCCGCTTCTACTTTAATATTGAACCCCAGCTTGCGAGAGGTTTCGGCCGTGATGGGGCCGATGACCGCAGCCGGGATCGTGCCCATGTCGACATCACTGTCTTCGAGAAGCGCAGCCAGGCCTTCGGCGGTAGACGAGCTGGTGAAGGTTACGAGATCGATGTCGCCTTCTTTGATGGCTGCAACTATTTCGCTGTTATCGGGCTTGTCGAAGTCTGTGTGATAGAGCGGTATTACTTCAACCCTGTGCCCGAATTTTTCGAGTGCCTGCGGCAGAACTTCGCGAGCTTTTTCGGCCCGCAGAATAGCGACGCCGGCCGGTGCCAGCTTCTCGAAATATGGAAACAGGGCTTCGGCAACGTAAGTTTCTGGAACAAAGTCAGGGTAGATACCCCGCTCAGAAAATGCCGCCGCGGTTGCCGGGCCAATGCAGATTATTTTTTTGCCCCCGAGAAATCTGAGATCGAGTTTTAGTTCTTTAAGAGCTTCGATAAAGCCGGTAACGCCGTTTACCGAAGTGAACACCAGGTGCTCGAAGCTGTCGGCCCGGCTGATAAAATCTTGAAAGGCATCACTGCTGCAATGCTGCACGATCTTTATGGTCGGGCATTCGATTACCTGGGCGCCAAGCTTCTGCAGTTCGGCCACAAGTTCGCTGGCCTGTGTTCTGGAACGGGTCACGGCAATTTTTCTGCCGAACAGCGGTCGCTGCTCGAACCAGCTCAACTGTTCGCGCAAAGCCACTACTTCACCGACTACGGTGACGGCTGGTGGTTTCATGCCTGCTGCGGTTGCCACTTCGGGCATGGTTGCCAGAGTGCCGGTAATAGTTCGCTGAATGGGCAGAGTTGCGTTTTGAATCATTGCTACGGGGGTTTGCGGCTCTCGCCCTGCGGCAATCAAGTTTTTGCATATTTCCGGAAGATTCTTGACGCCCATAAGAAAAACGACAGTGCCAATGCCTGCCAGAGACCGCCAGTCGATATCGCTGCCTTCTTTTTCGGCCTCATGCCCGGTAACTATGGCCAGTGAGGCGGTAAAGCCTCTCTGGGTTATGGGAATGCCGGCGTAGCACGGCGCCGAAATTGCCGAAGTAACCCCTGGAACAACCTCTACGGCATGGCCACGTTCTTTTACATAAAGCATTTCTTCGCCACCCCGGCCAAAAACAAAGGGGTCGCCGCCCTTCAATCTGACGACAAGTTTGTTTTCGGCGGCTTTTTCGGCCAGCAGAGCGTTGATGTCATCCTGGGTCACTTTGTGGTTGCCGGCAAACTTGCCGACGTCATAAAGCTCACAGCCTGGCTTTGTCTGCGTCAGGAACGCAGCGGTGCCCAGCTGGTCATAGACCAGTACATCTGCTTTTTTGACCAGTTCAAGGCCGCGCACGGTTATCAGACCGGGATCGCCGGGTCCGGCTCCTACAAGAAAAACTTTTGCGTCAGAGTTGTTGGGTGATATTGGCGCGGGCGCTGCGACTGGAATAAATTTTTGCCCCCCGGCGGCGATTATTTCTGCGGCAGCCTGTTGTCCCAGTTCGCCGGCTTTTTCCACACTGCCGCTGTGCAGTTTGCGCAAAAAACTGTGGCCGTCAGGGGTACCGATGAAGCTGTGCAGTTTGATCAGGTTGCCTTCGATTTCGGCATGAACAGCCATTGGGGTTTGGCAGCCGCCCTGCAGTTTTTGTAAAAAAGCGCGTTCGGCGCTTGCTCTTGCGGCTGAACCGGCGTCGTGAAAACTGGCCAGCACGGGTCTCAAGTCTGCAAGGTCTGCACAACGACATTCTACTGCTAGAAGACCCTGCCCGGCCGGCGGTGTCATCTGGGCGATCGAAAAGTATTCGTTAATCTGGTCCTGCCAGCCGAATCGGCAAAATCCGGCTGCTGCCAGAATCATGGCATCGACTTCGCCGTTTTGTAGCTTCTGCAGGCGGGTGTCAAGGTTGCCGCGAAAATCGGAAAAGTGCAGATCCTGGCGCATCAAACTGAGCTGGGCGCGTCGCCGCAGGCTTGAAGTGCCGATAATGGCGCCGGCTGGCAGATCGCTGAAAGTCTTGAATTTTTTTGAGAGGAAGCAGTCGCGCGGGTCTTCTGGGCAGCCGAAAGCCGCCAGGCATAGCCCGTTAGAAATGGCGTGCGGCACGTCTTTCAGGCTGTGAACTGCGATGTCGATGCGGTGGTCGAGCAGTGCCTGCTCTATTTCTTTGATGAACAGACCCTGACCACCTACTTTGAACAGAGGCAGGCCGGTAACCTGGTCGCCGAGGGTTTTGATGACAACTTCTTCGAATTCGATGTCAGGTCGAGCTGTCTTGAGAATATTGATCACATGGCGGGTCTGCTGCAGAGCCAGTTTGCTGCCGCGGGTGCCGTATCTTATCTTCATGCTGTTTCTCGCTTTCTGCATGTTTCTGGAACACTGAAAACAGGGGCCTCAGGCAGACAATCAGTCGGCAGTCCCAATACTTCGCACATCATTTTCAGCTGTTCCATGTCTGCCGAACCCTGGTTTTTCAGGGCCACTATCTGGTTGTGAAGCCATTTTGCCATAAGAGAGCGGCTGCACTGGTCAAAGGCAAGTCGCATTTCATCGCTGAGCTCCGGGTGCTGGGCGACGAATTTTTCGAATTCTGCCTGACGCATGCTTTCGGCCTGTTCTCTAAGTCTGCGTATCAACGGAACAACCGTGTAAATTTGTGCTGACTCCTGAAATTGCGAAGCTTCATAACGGACGATAGCACCGGCTTTTTCAGCCTCGCTTTTGCGTTGCGACAGGTTTTCGTTGACTACGTTCTGCAGGTCATCGACGTCGTAAAGAAAAATATTGGCGATGGTCTGACATTCGGGGTCGAAATCTCGGGGTACAGCTATGTCTATTACGAACAGGGGGCGAGCGCTGCGTTTTTGCATCACTTTTTCCATCTGATCGCGTTCTATTATGGTGCCTGGAGCTGCGGTTGAAGATATGACGATATCGCACGAGCAGAGCAGTTCGTCGATATGCTCGAAACTGCGGGCCTGGCCGTCGAACTTTTCGGCGAGTTCAATGGCGGCACTTTCGGTGCGATTAATGAAATACATTTTTTTGACGCCGTTGTCGCGCAGGTGAACCGCCACCAGCCCGGCCATTTCACCGGCGCCGATAATCAGAGCTTTTGAATGCTTCAGGGGGCCGAATATGCTTTTGGCCAGATCTACAGCTGCTGAAGCAATCGATACCCGGTTTTCCGAGATTCCGGTTTCGCTGCGCACTTTTTTGCCGACTTCAAGAGCCTTCTGAAAGAGTTTATGCAGACGTTTGCCAACATAACCCTCGCTGGTGGCATGTTTGTATGATTCTTTGATCTGGTGGAGAATCTGATTCTCCCCAATAATCATCGAATCAAGGCCTGCGGCAACTGAAAAAAGATGCTTGACTGCGTGGGCTTCGTTATGTTCGTAAAAATGTGTCGCAAAATTGGCGAAATTAATGTTGTTGGCTGCCAGTAGAGCGCTGAAACTTTTTTTTGCCTCATTTACACCGCCAGAATAGTAAACTTCTACTCGGTTGCAGGTGTATACCGGTACGGCTTCGAGATTGCAGGCATCGACATCCGGAATCCGTACTTCACAGATGCGGGCGAGTTTTTCGCGAACTGCTACCGGGGCTGATTTGTGGTTTAGACCAAAAACTGTCAGAGGCATGCCAGAATCTCCTGGCGCAGATTGTCACTGTTTTCGTCGCGCAGCCGTGCAAGCGTTTCTTCGTTGACCCAGCTGGCAATGAATTCGTTATGTGAACCCTGCAGCAGCTTTGATGCTTTTATGGCCGGGCGAAGTTCGGCAAGCAACCTTGAAAGCTCTATCAACTCGGGTGTCAAGAGCTGCTCTATTTTCTTCTGCAGATGCTTCGAGATCGCCGGAACTCCCCCCGAAGTAACAGCGCCGATGATTTCGCCTGCATTGATCAGGCTGCCGTTGATAAAACTGCTTTCTTCGAAAGAATCGCAGCGGTTGAACAACAGATTCAGACTGCGGCAGCGCTCTGCCATCTCTGCGTTGAACTGGCTGTCGTTGCTGGCTATGAGAGTCAGAAGAAAATTTGAAGATATATCTTCGGCGCCGGCTTTTCGTAGCAACTGTGTTGAATTGGGCAGACCAGCGAATTCGGGCAGTATTTCGGGGGCGATGATCGTCAGATGTGCGCCTGCTTCACTGAACTGGCGGGCCCGGCGCAGAGCGACGCGGCCGCCGCCTATTACCAGGACTTTTCGGCCTTTTAAGTCGATGAATAGAGGCATGTATTTCATTTTTTGCTCTCCTCACCTGCTTGTAAAAGGGGCTTCCAGTGTTCGCTGTTATCAGGGAGCGTGACAAGGCCTGCCGATAGGAAAAAGCCGATGATTGCCAGCCCTGCCAGTCGGGTTCCGGTTAGTTTGAGGGGGCTGCGTGCCACGATTATGAAAAAATAAAACGCGAGCAGAGCCAGGGCAAAAATATGTTTTGTGCCCGGCGCAAAATTGGCGAAGTGACTGTAGTTGCCGTAGAGGCCGGTGGCAAGACCTGCTGTGAAGATAGCGGTGCCAGAGACTATCAGTTTAAAGGTCAGGTCGTCGAGTCTGGTCAGAGGCGGAAAAAAGAATACGGCCCGCAGTCGGTTTTTGCGTTTGAGCCGGCGTACCACATAAAAATATGTGACTGACGAAACTGCCGCGATAAAGAAAAAGCATTCGCCCAGAATCGACAACAGCAGATGAATCGCGAACCAGCGCTGGTTGAAGTGGTCGCCTGCCAGCACTCCGTCAGTAAAAGTCGAACAGAACAGCAATACAATACTGGCCGGCAGACTGAAAATGCTGAAATAAGTTTCTTTCAGCCCGTGTTCGGTTATCGCCGTGCAGATGCCCAGGCTGAGAGCGCCGGCAACGAACAGAGCCTGATACTGCAGATGCAGGTCGCTGTGCGAAAAGGCCTGGATCGCGAGAAGGGTATTGCAGCTCAGGCCAAGCATCAGTGAAAAGTTCGAATGATGACGAAAAGAACGACCGGCAACCTTCTCTTTTACGCGAAAAAAGGTTGCCAGAGCATAACCAGCCAGTGTTGCAAACAAAAGAACCTGCATCTTGCACACGATGTTATCACACCAGTCCACAAAGTACAATAACTAGTGCTTAGTGGATAGAAGGCAGGGCCGGTGGCCGATAACTGTCACTGCGAGCGTAAGCGAAGCAGTCACACGAATGAACGGCCAGATTGCTTCGCTTCGCTCGCAATGACATATATTCGACTATTTTCGTTGTCAGCCATGCACTGCATGAAGGTTGTCGTAATCGTGGTCGAATAGCGGATTTGCTCACAAACACGACAATGAACAATATATAATGACGCTTTATAGTGCTTGCGATGAGATTTTTGGCGCGCAATGATATTTTTGGGTCATTGCGAAGGGTGCAGCCCTGAAGCAATCTCGCGCTATTCGAATTTGAAGCGGTGGTCGTGAACTGACAGTCGACCATTCAGGTGACGGGGGGGCTGGTGGCAGACGATGCAGTTGGTGCCGGGCGATTCGGGAGGATGATCTTTCTGGTCGGTGTGGCAGGTGAGGCAATACTGATCTTGAGTCAGGTAGAGTGAATCATTTTCGGTTTTTATATTGCGAAAATTCTGGCAGTAATCGCAGGTCAGCCCGGTTGCCAGAAAATAGCGTGATTTTAAAAATTCCCACTGGCGTTTGCGGTCTTCGTAAGTTTCGTCGCCATGAAAATTTTCTGGCGACTGGCCTGGTTTGGGTGTCAGGCCCGAGAAAAAATCCTGCAGGTCATCACCGGGCCGGTAACCGACCGGAAAATTATACTGGCCGCTGTTGTCGATACCGGAAGTATGGCATGAAGTACAGATCATTTCCTGACGTTCAGGGGTCATGCTTTTCAGCGAGGTTATATATTCGGGTGAGCGTGTTCGTATATGATTCAGGCCCGGCCCGTGGCAGGCTTCACAACCGACACCGGCTTCGGCAAAACTGTCATTTTCGGCAGAAAAGCCGGTGGTATGGCAACCGGCACACTGTTTGAGCCAGTAGCGCGAGCGCCAGCCATAATCGTTGACTGGCAGCCATTCTTTTTTGGTTATATCCCAGATTTTGGGCAGAACCACAAGCGAGCCGCTGGCTTCAGCCACAAAGCGATGAACGTAATGAGAACCCAGAACCCAGGCTATTTTTTCGCGGGGAACGCCGAGATCTTCGACAGGAATTTCCTTCTGGTTTTCGAGATTGCGGAACTTTCTGGTCATGCGGGCGTGAGGGCTTATTTTCCACTGGTCGTAAATTTCAAGGTGACATTCTTTGCATGATTCAGAGCCGGCAAAATTGCGGTTGTCGAATGCTTTGGGGCTGTGCATGCTGCCGAAGAAGACTTCCGTTCCTGATGAATGACATTTGGCGCAGAGCTGTCCTTCGTTGTTCGGGTGATTCAACAGGTAAGTGCTGAAATTATCGTCGTAACTCGGACTTATGGCCAGAGGCGCCCAGGGTTGCGAAGCAACCGGTGCAGCATGCGGCGAATGACAGGTCAGACAGCTCATAAATTCGCCTTCTTCGAGAGGCAGCTCTTTCGTTGCGGTTACTTTGATTCCGGTCGGGTGCACATTCATTGCCGCCATGCTGTGGCAGCTGACACACCATTGCCCGGCACCTTTCTTGAGACGCGGGTCGACGCGGGTTTCGGCCGTCGATTTTTCCTGTCTGGTGTTGGGGGGCATATAATGGCAGGTGAAACAGCCCGCCTCCTGGGCGAGCTTTTGATGATCGTTGGCCATGATCGGCGCCTGATTGAACCCTGTCAGAAAAAGCGCCGCCGTCAGAATTTTTGCGAGGCCGTGCTGCAGTGTGTTCGAAACTTTTGCTTGCTGATTTTTCATGCCTGGGTTTCGTCGAGTTCGATTTCGCCGAGAATGTCGTCAATCTGCTTTTTCAAAAACTCTTTGTCGCAACTGCCTGTGTCTAGTTCGGCACGCAGTTTGCGAAGTTTGATGAAGCGCTGGCGAAACTTATCCTGCAGCTCATTGACAGCTTCGCAGAGAACCTGACCTTCATCGCCGGCCCGCAGGCGCAGTGATGCCTGATGCAGTTTCCCCGATGAAATTCTTTTCAGTTGCCCGGCAACTTTGAACATTGGCCCGATCAGCCGGTGCGAAATAAATATGGTGAGAATCAGCAGGATTACAGACATCAGCAGAAAGCTGAGGCCATTGGTGACGATTATTGCCGGTTTTAAGATTTCCCAGGTCGAACGCAACCGGTTATGTGCCGAAAGAAACCCGTCTTGAATGTTTTTGCTGGTTATCTGATACAGAAAAAAACCATGCAGAATCGAGCCGAAAAAAATTACCAGCGACATGAAAGCGACCAGCCTGATCTGGTATGAAGGTAGAATCAGGTAATGTTTTCGTGAGTGTTTGCTCATAAAAAGGGCTCCTTAACGGGTTTCGTCAGTGGCGGCATCAGTCGATGCCGGCGTAACCTGGCATCTTACCTGTAATGTCGGGTTGATCCAGTAATCAAGACGGTTTCGCAGGTCGATTGTGTGGCGCATCAGGGCTTTCTTCTTCATTTCGCGCATCAGTTGCTCGCGCATGGCACGTGCAGCTGCGGCCGGGTCTTCTTCGGGGCGGCTTACAACCTCAAAAAGATGGTGCCCGGCGGCATCCGTGAAGCCCGAGACAAGTGTGCCGGTTTCTGCCGCCAGAAGATGACTGAAGACCCCATCAGGGAAATCATTGGCGGTTTTCCAGCCAATATCACCACCAACGCTTTTATAAAGGGAAATGCTGTAGCTGGCATTGAGCTGCGCAAAGTCTGCGCCTTCGGCCCGCTGTTTTATCACTTCTTCAGCCGTGGAAGCATCAGGCAGCAGAATGGTGCGAAGATGCAGACGAATCCTTGCTGCCACGGGTGCAGCATTCGCAATGTCGATGTCTTTACCGGCGACCGCATTCAGCAGCCTGCCTCGATTGGCGGCGGCAAGTTCTTCGATCAGAAAGGCGGCCCTGGCGATAGTTTCGTCATCATCGGCGTTTTTGAGGGCGGCATCAAAATCTTCTATTTTTTTTCTGAATTCTGGGGTCTGGTCGAGCCCTTCCGCTCTACCGCCCTCAGCCAGCAGCAGGGTCTCGAAAAAAAACGTGGCAAAAGCCGCTTCAGAAAGTTTTTGTGAGTGCGAACCCGAAAGCTGCTGGATTTTTTTCAACTCAGCGAGGGTGATGCTTGTTTGCCCGACTTTCATTGCGAGATGCTTGCGCCCGAGAATGTAGTCGAAGTCAGCCGTGAGAAAAAAGACCATCAGGGCAAAAGTCAGAAAGAGAAGAAGGCCGATAAACGCAAAAACCGCTCGTTGTGAGACGAGCAGCATTTCATGGTTATCTATGACTCTGATTTTTTCGAGCATGTTATTTTTCTGGTGGCAGAACTTCTGTTGCCGAAGCGGTCATGGCCGCAAAGCCGGCAAAAAACCGATCGAGGTCGAGCGGACCTTGATGAGAATACGCGACTTTGCCGTCTGGCGCAACAATAAAAACAGCCGGTGTCGAGACCACACCCCACTGATCAGCTGTTAACCAGCTGTCTGAGGCAATCTTTTCCATGAGCACCAGCTGTTTCAGCTCCCGGCGCTGGCAAAAGTTCACCAGAGCCTTGTGCATGCGCTCGGTGTCGAGCGAAACGAAAAAAGCTTTCAAATCGGGATTGTTTTCCTGTTCCAGGCGGCGCTGAACTTCTGGTATTTCCTCGAGGCACGAATGACAGAAGAGTGACCAGTAAAAAATCATGTTCCATGAGCCAGAAGCCGGGAACTCATAGGCGTTGCCGTCAAGGCCGTCGAGATTGCAGATCGGTGCGACTGTGCCGGGTTGCAGCAGCAGAGAAGGGGCGGTATTTTCCCCGGTCACTACCGGCAGCGAAGCTTTGGCCAAGCCGGCCAGGAACGTGAAACAGAGGGTAAGCAGCGGCAGGATCAGCCTATAGCTTCGAATTGATGGCATTTTCGATCTCCTTTTCGTTCTCGGGGGCGTAGCCGAGGTGTTCGTAAAGAACCTTGCCCTGACGGTCGACCAGCACTGTGCGCGGCAGCACACTGACGTTGTAGTTGCGGATGAGGTTGCTCTGGTCATCTATGGCGATGAGATATGGTATCGTTTGCGGGTATTTTTTGATGAAACGCTGAATTTTTTTCAGCGGGAAACCGGGCGGGTGAACTCCGATAATGGTGAGTCGGCCCTGCATTGCCTCGTGCAGCCGAATCAGAAATGGAATTTCCTCGATGCAGGTGCCGCAGGTGATCGACCAGAATGCGAGCAACATGGGCTTTTCGGTGAACTGCCCGGCCAGCCTGAATTGTTGCCCGTTCAGATTCGAGAGAGTGACGCCTTCGAGAGACGAGATGCTGCCGGGCTTTGAATCTGGTATGAACAGGTTGATCAGCAAAAAGCTGAGAATCGCCAGAATCAACAGTATGGCATGGTTTCGGTTCATCTGTCAGTCATGCCTGACTACTGTGCCGGCCAGTTCGTCGCCCCAGCGCCGGTTTTGCTCGCCGGTATGAATTTTGTAGAGTTCATAGATATTGGCCACCAGCGCGACGAGAAATAAAGGCAAAATGACGGCGATGCCAAGAAACTTCGAAATCACCGGAATCTGAACAATGTGCAATGCTGCCGAAACAGCAGACACCAGCAGTGGCAGAGCCGGTATGATATTGCGGCGAATCGACATCATTGCTGTGATTGGTTTGCCGGCAAGGTCAGTAACTCTTATGTTCATCGCTTTTTTACCCATGCTTTGCCCGTCGAGCGGCCCGATTTGATAATGGCTGTCTTTGAGAAGCATTGCCAGTGCCACAATCAAAAAAATTACGCAATTGAACAGCGCGGCAAGGTTTACTGGCTTTTGTGGCAGCAGAAACATGGCAGGAAGCATGATGATTATAGCTGGCACACTGAGCATGACCATGTCGATAAAAGTGGCAATGAAGCGCTTGAAAATGAGACGCTGTAGAAAATTATCCATTTCCGCGAGTTTCTTTTTCATCTGCTGTTGCGCTTCTGCCTGGGTCGGCAGCTTGATTTCCGCCATAAGGTCGAGTCCTTTTAAATCTGCATAAATTTCAGCACTGGACAATAAAAAATAGACTATGCTTAAATTTTAGTCAACGAAGATCTCTTTGTCACATTCAAGGCGGTAATAATGAAAATTGGAATAATTTCAGATACACACGTGGTAAACCATCGGCTCATCGAAGTTCCCGGCTGGGTTCGAGACGCTTTTGTCGGCGTCGACATGATCATTCATGCCGGCGATGTTGAGCTGAACGATTTTCTGGGTGAACTGTCCACTATTGCCCCTGTTTATGCTGTGCGAGGAAACTGTGATCTTGGTGCTTACGATACCCCGGCTGCCCGTTCTATCGAAATTGGTTGCGGTCTGTTGACCGTCGCTCATCGTGCCGGAACGGCCCGTGATGCTCTGCACCCCCGCAGTCGTGTCATGGTTTATGGGCATACTCACATTGCGCTGATCAATCAGGAAGAAAATCTTCTGGTCATCAACCCCGGAAGCCCGACGCTGCCACGGGGTGGCTTGCCCGCCTCTGTCGCTCTGTTGCATGTGAACGGCGACGAAATACGCGCAGAGTTAAAGCAAAGACCCTGACCTGCCGATTAATAGTTAGAAGTGATTTTGAAGTATCACCGAGGTCTGTCTTCGCGAATCGTCGCATGCCGGCAAACCGCAGATCTGAAGCAACTGAGCGCGCTGTCAGCCAGAGCATGATCTGCACCGATGTGAATGCTTCGACAATCACACAAGAGAAAATCTATTAATCAGGTGGCAAAATGAAACGTATTCTTTTTTCGACGGCATTTATGTGTGTGCTGGCTGTTATCGTCGGCTTACTGCAGAGTGCCCCCGCCGAAACAAATCCGGTAAGTTTCAGAGGAACTTTTTCCAGCTATCTCTCGAGCGAACCCGCTAATCTTGACCCGGCCCGTGGTGTCGACGTCAATGAAGCCACGGTTCAGGCCAAAATTTTCGACGGCCTGGTTCGCTACGACGAAAAAATGCGCCTGGTTGGCAATCTGGCAGAATCCTGGACCATCTCTGCCGATGGCAAAGAATTTATTTTTAAGCTGAAACAGAACGTGGCTTTTCACAATGGCCAGAAATTAACCGCCGCTGATGTGGTTTTTTCGCTCGATCGCCTGCTTGACCCCGAAGTTGGCTCACCGCGAACCTGGGTTCTCGAAAAGGTTTCAGGCTCTGCTGAGCGCATGAAAGGCGAGACGCCAGTTGTCGTCGGTATCGATGCTCTTGACGAACATACCGTTTCTATAAAGCTGGATGCGCCATTCGCGCCATTTATGAGTCTTTTGTCTATGCCTGCCTGTTACATTCTTCCATCAGAGAGCAGAGATGCTATCAAGGCGCAGAGCTTCTTCGAAAAGCCAGCCGGCACCGGTCCCTTCAAGATTACCGAAAGAGTTCGTGACAGTCACCTCAGACTCATTGCCAACGAAACCTATCACGGCGAAAAGCCGCGTCTGGCAAAAATCGAAATCCGCGTTATTCCCGAAAACATGAAGGCCGAAATGGAATTCGAAAGTGGCAATCTCGATATGCTGCAGCTCTACCCGGCCAACTACGAGCGCTTCAAAACCGATTCGAACTTTGCCGCCAGAATTCATGATGTTCCGGCTCTCAACGTTTTTTATGTCGGCTTTAATAATCAGGTTGCACCGTTCAATGATTTACGGGTAAGAAAAGCGTTGAATATGCTCGTTGACCGCGAAAAAATAATCAAAGCCGTCTATCAGGGGCGTGCGGTGCCGGCCAATGGCAGTATTCCTCCTGGTATTTCAGGTCATAGCAATGTTTCTACCGGTCTTGCCTATAACCCCGAAGAAGCTGCAAGGCTTCTCAAAGAAGCTGGCTATTCAAAAGCCAAACCACTTACTTTCGATCTTTACCAGAGATCTTCACAGTCTGCATTCGAAATTACCCGTCTGTTGCAGGGTGAACTCAAAAAACACGGCATTCAGATTAATCTCAAACCGATGGAATGGAGCGCCCTGAAAGATGCAATCAGCAAAGGTGAGGCCCCGGCGTTTTACATGAGCTGGTTCGGCGATTACCCCGATGGTGAAAACTTTCTTTACCCGCTCTTCCATTCTAAAAACTGGGGTTCTGGCGGCAACCGCGCCCGCTTTAAGAGTGAAGAAATCGACCGCATGCTCGACGAATCAGTTAAAATCCAGGACAGTGAACGCCGCGCCGAAGCTTATGACCGTATCAACCGCAAAATAGCCGAGCAGGCTCCCTGGGTCTACCTCTGGCACTGCAGCGAAAGCTATCTGACCGGCGATAACGTCAGCAATATCGATTTTTCGCCAATGTTTTTCTGTGACAAGGGTCTCACGCTCAGCGTCAAAAACTGAGTCAGATCTTTCGTTGAATATTGAATACTGTATGAACAAAGTTGAATTTTCTGGCGTCTCTTTCTTTCCCAGCCAGAAGTAACACGGGTAAGTGAAATACCAGCCGGTCCTTTGATTCGTTTGCTTATCGATAACTGGCTGGTTGACAGAAAAAAATACAATTGGTTACAGTCTCGGTAGTGAAAATAATTCATACTTACAGGTTTATAAATGCTTGAATTCGCGCTCAGAAGAATTGCCGCCACCGTCCCGGTTCTTCTGGGCATTTTGCTTGTCGCTTTTACGGTTCTTTACCTGATTCCGGGTGACCCGGCCCAGACAGTGGCCGGCCCGCGCGCTGACGAAGCGACACTGGCTCGCATTCGTGCCGACATGGGGCTCGATCAGCCCTTGCACGTCAGATTCTTTTCTTATCTCGCCAGGGTCTGCAAAGGTGATTTCGGTGATTCGGTCGTAACCGGCAAGCCGGTGCTCGAGTCGCTGGCCGAAAAGATTCCCTATACTTTGAAGCTGGCTTTGCTGGCCATGGCCATTTCGATTGTTCTGGGCATCGTTATGGGTATCATCAGCGCCGTCACTCAGGGGCGCTGGCTCGACAGGCTCTGCACGGTTTTTTCGGTAGGCGGCATCAGTATACCGGTTTTTCTTTCGGGTCTGGTGTTTCTCTATGTTTTTGCGGTCAAGTTGCGCTGGTTCCCCTCTTCTGGTTTTAGAGCCGGTAACAGCCTGATGCCTTTCATTCTGCCGGCCTTCACGCTTGGCATAAGATCAGCGGCTTTTCTGGCCCGTATCGTCAGAAGCAGCATGATCGAGGTTCTCAACCAGGATTTTATCAGAACGGCTCGCGCCAAAGGCCTGAGTCGCTCGCGCATTCTCTTTCGCCACGGTCTGGTGAATGCTCTGGTTCCGGTAGTGACCGTAATTGGTCTCGATCTTTCCAGTTATCTGAACGGTTCAGTCATTGTCGAAACTATTTTTGACCTTCCCGGAGTGGGGCGTTTCGCAATGGATGCTATTTTGCAGCGCGATTACCCGATCATTCAGGGCGTTGTGCTGCTTGGAGCTTTTGTTTTCATTATGGTCAATCTTGGCATAGACCTCTTCTATGCCTGGATCAACCCGAAAATTCGCGACGAAATGATGGGAAAATCGGTCGGATGAAAAAGATAATGCAGCGCATGACGGTGGCAGGCTGGCTGGCTCTGGCCGGTATCGTGCTGGTTCTTTTTGTTGCCCTGTTCGCACCTCTGCTTGTCGCCAACGACCCCATGGAAACTGACCCCATGCGGCGCCTGGCGAAAATCGACGGTTTCCCGCTCGGTTGTGACCAGCTTGGCCAGTGTGTGTATTCTCGACTTGTCTATGGCGCCCGTCTTTCTTTGATCATCGGCTTCGCCTCGCGCCTGACCGCCCTTTTTATCGGTCTGGCGGTCGGTCTGACCGCAGGCTACTTCGGCGGTTGGCTTGACTGGCTACTCATGCGCCTGGTCGATATGTTTCTTGCCTTTCCGAGTCTGCTGCTTGCCATTGCCGTGTCGATGGTTCTTGGCAGTGGTGTCGGAACGGTGGTTTTTGCTCTGGCGGTAGTCGGCTGGGCTGAAATGGCGCGTATAATCCGCTCAGCTGCTCTAGAACTGCGCTCTGCCGAATACGTCGTTGCCGCGAGAACTTTGGGCGCCAGCCACCTGCGCGTCATTCTGACCCATATTCTGCCGAATTGTCTGCCTTTGATAACTGTGATTTTTGCAATGGGAATGGCGACGGCGGTTCTTTCTGAGGCCAGTCTGAGCTTTCTGGGCCTCGGTGTCGACCCCTCGATGCCTACCTGGGGCGGTATGGTAGCTGCCGGCAAAGATTATATGCTGCGGCGCCCTGATCTGGTAATTTATCCGGGTGCCTGTATCGCTTTTCTGGTAGTTGTTTTCAATGTTTTTGGCGACGAATTGCGTGATATTCTCGACCCCTCAAGAAAAGGACAGTGGTGATATGTCTTCTGCCGGCCGCCCTCTGATCGGTATCGCTTATGCAGATTCTTCGGTGCGCGACAATGAAATGCGCATTCGCACCTATGTTTCTCGAAAATACTATCACGCTGTGCAGCAGGCAGGCGGTGACCCGATTTTGCTGCCGGCGCCACTGGCAGTGGCCGGTTGCGATTTCGAACAGGGTTTTGCCCGCTTTGCCGACCGCTGCCTGAGTATGATAGATGGCCTGTTGCTGCCGGGTGGCGAAGACGTTCACCCCCGTTTTCAGAATGAAGACCCGGTTCCGGCACTCGATCTGGTTAACCCCTTTCGCGACGAGTTCGAGTTGCTTCTTGCCCGAAAAGCTTTTTCTGAATTCAAATTGCCCATTCTGGGCATTTGCCGCGGTTGCCAGGTAATGGCTATCGGGCTTGGTGGCCGGGTGCATCAGGATATTTCTGGAGTAGCCGGAGTGCAGCATTCGCAAAAAGCACCCCGCTGGGCCGTTTCACATCAGGTTAACGTCAAGCCTGGCTCGCAGCTCGCAGCAGCTTTGAAATCTTCGTTGCCGGCAGTTTTTACCAACTCTTTTCATCATCAGGCGATAAAAGAAGTGCCGGCCGGATTTGTAGCGAGCGGCCATACAAGTGACGGCCTGATAGAAGCTATCGAATCGGCTGACGGGCGTTTCTGTCTCGGTGTGCAGTGGCACCCCGAAGAAACCTTTTCGGGCGACGAATGCAGCCGCAATCTTTTTGCGGCATTTATTGCCGCTGCCGCCAAAAAAGCCGCCGAAAAGCATTAATACGCCCTGAAATTGACAACAATTCGCGTTTGCCGGGGATTTTAACGCCGGTGACTTGACATGTTTTGAACTGGGGGTTAAGAGTAGAGAGAAAAAACTCCATACACTGAAAAGACAGAGAAAAAATACCCGCTAAACTTTATCGGCAATTGTGCCGATAATAAGTACAGGGCCAAATAGGGATGTTGGGAGCAATCGTATGAAGCGGATAGCGTGTGCTGTCGTGCTGATAATAGTTCTGATTGCTGTCTGCAGTGGTTTCAGTAACCTGCAGGCAAGATCGGTTTCTATTGTTGATTGCGATCTGGCTTCATCAGAGGTTTATTTTAAACTGCTCCCCGGCCACGAATACATGCCTGGCGGCGTGAACCTGAAGGTGAACGTTGTCTGCCCGGCTAACAGCCTTGTCGAAGGCTTCAAACGCATCGAGTTGTTGCGAATCCCTGAAACCGGGGTCACCTTTCGGGTGCCACTCACGAAAACGCTTCTGGCCAACCAGCAATATGATCTTCAGGTGGTGGTCGAGCAGATTAACACCAAGCCCCTGCTGCTCGAATGGCAGAACCTTAAAGTGCGAGATACCAGCTCTGATGCAATTTTTACCCGCAATTTTTCGCCGATAACCGAACCCGCAAGTTTGCGCAATCAGATCAGCCCCGAAGCTATCCGCAATCGGCTGCAGTGATTTTACAGCAGCCCCAGACGGGCGAAGTGAATGACAAAAACGACCGTTATTGCCCACAAAACCACGCAGATCTGCAGAGGTCGATCGCTTAAAACGACTTCGGACGGGTTTTCCCCAAGTTCTTCGATGTGAATCAGATACAAGTAGCGCAATATACCATAAATAACCATCGGCACTGTATAAATGAGCTTGTCACTGTTGAATTTGCTGATCGTTTCGGCACTCACCGTATAGAACGTGTAGGTAACAATAGCTGTGGCGGCCAGAATAGAAGTCATCTGGTCAATAAAATTCAACGAATACTGGGAAAGAATCTTGCGATGCCTGATTGCCTCTTCACTGTAGGTTGCCAGCTCCTGGCGGCGCTTGGCCAGCCCGAGAAACATTGCAAGCATCAGCGTCGACAGCAGCAACCAGTGCGAGATGTAAATGCCTGGTTCGAGGCTTTTGAGAGAGCCTACTCCGGCAGTGGCACGCAGCACAAAACCAATGGCGATGCACATTACGTCTACTATGACGATATTTTTTAATTTGAAGCTGTAGGCCAGATTGATCATGAAGTAGGTCAGAGCAAGCGAAAAGAACAGCGGCGACAGTTTCCAGGCTGCAAACAGACTGGTGATAAGTATGATCAGCAACGCCCCTTTGGCTTCAGTAACCGAAAGTTCGCCCGAAGCGATCGGGCGGTTGCATTTTTGCGGGTGCAGGCGGTCTTTTTCGAGGTCAGCCAGGTCATTGAGCAGATAAACACTGCCCGACAGCCCACAGAAAGTAAAAAAACCGGCAATGGCACAGAGCCAGGCTTCGGTCGAGAACAGCAGCCCCTTCTCCGAGAAAAGCAGAGCTGCGAACAGTATCAGATTTTTTGTCCATTGCTTCGGGCGCAGGCTGTTGAATACCGGTGCAATCATTTCTTGATCCTGAATTATCGGGTTTTGCTGATTCTAACAGCTCTTCGCCAGTCTGTAAAGAATCGCCGATAACTAGTCCTTTGTCACATTTGAATTGTGGTTTGCTGTCATTATATGTTCACCTTGTGGTGAATAAAGTGCTGAATGTCTATGAACAGTGATTTGTAAGGAAGGTGAATAAGCTGATAACTGTCATTGCGAGGAGGGCGTCAGCCCGACGCGGCAATCCCATTGGCAGACAGAATGCTTTGTCGCTAAACTCCTCGTAATAACAATTTTTAAACATGTATTCAATTTTGCCAAACCACGAGCCTGTTTATTTGTTGCTGCCAGATTATTCTGTGACGGTTGGCTGGTTTGTGGTAGAATTCCGGTAATTTCAACAGGTTTAAAATGGCAATGGAAACAACAGCGACCGAAATAATTTTGATAAAAACGCCGGCAGAATGCGAAAAAAACTATCTGCGCCCCAGCCGGCTTCTGGGGCGAATGGCTCCTTTTGGTTTGCTGTGCCTGGCTGCCGTGGCTCCGGGTCGTATTGCCGTAGCGGATTCAGGCACCATTGCCGGGATAATTGACCATCTGCAGACTTTTGTTGCTTCTGACGTCAAAGCGATTATTTTGAGCGCTTCACCTGAACTCGATCTCGCGAAAGTTTCGCTTTTTGCCGGGCAATTGCGTGCCCTTTTCCCTGGTGTCTGCCTGGGTATCGGAGTTGATGAAGCAATGACTCCGGCGGCTTTTGATTTTTCGCTCACCGGAACCGGAAAAACGGCAGTATTGAAGATTTTGCAGGGCGAAAAGCTGGCGGGCCACGCAGACTGTCGAGCCGATGATGCCGATTCGCCCCTGCCGGCGCCCGGCGAAACTTTTATTGACTGCGGTTACGACATTGCCCCCGAAAAGTGGCTGAATGCATGCACTCTCGAAATTTTGCAGCCGTGGCAGGGCCTTCTCGATACCAGCATTGCTGTTAAAACCTGGCCCGGGCTCGACTGGGTCGCGGGTTTTATCGGCTGGTTAAAAAGCGCCGGCGTTTCCTCGTTTCATTTTGGCCCGTCTGGTCTGGCTTGCAAAGATCTGCAGGAACTTCGTTCGCTGATGTTGAAGTTCAAGAGCCGGTTCTCGGTCTCGTTTTGCGCCGATGATCCGCTTGATATCGGTCAGATCGGCTGGCCGTTACAGCAGGTCTGGGTTTATAACCCGTCCGGGAGCAGCGCCGATGGTCTGACGGCAAAAATTCGTCATATCCATGAGGCGGGTTTTGAGGCCTGCTTGCAGCTTGACCGGCGCTGGTTGTCAGTTGCCGGCCAGGACGGTTTGTTGGGGCAGATAGACCGGCTGGTCGTTGGCGATGCTGATTTGTGGCCTTTTGGAGAGCTTAAGAAGCTCATGTTACGTTACTGGAGCGCAAAAAATCGGTTTTTTCGCCGACTTTTTTCGGTAAGAAGTGCTTCAGAGTTGGTGATGTTTATGAAAACATCATATATGGTGCTTGAAACGATATTTTCATCAGACAGGCAGGTAGATAAATGATACATGTTGTTAACGGGCCGAACCTGAATCTGCTCGGCCGTCGTGAGCCGGCAATATACGGCACAAAAACACTCAAATATATTCAGGATGAGCTTGAAGAGCTTGCTTTTTGCAACAATGAGCAACTGACCTTCTTTCAAAGTAATCACGAAGGTGAATTGCTCGACTATCTGCAGAAGCTGAATGAGGGCGATCGTGTCATTCTCAACCCTGGCGCTCTGGCTCACAGTAGCATCTGTCTGCGTGACTGTATTGCCGGCACTAAAATCGACGTGGTCGAAGTGCATATTTCCAATATTTTTGCCCGGGAAGCCTTTCGTCAGACTTCGGTCATCAGCCCGGTATGCCGTGGCGCAATCACCGGCCTGGGCACCGACGTCTATCGTCTGGCTTTAACCTGGTTTATCGAAAGAGAGTGAATTTTGCCCGTTAACCATTCCAAGCTTGAATTGCTCGCTCCCGCCGGCAGCCCGGCCTGCCTCAAAGCTGCCTGTCTTGCCGGTGCCGATGCTGTTTATCTTGCCGGTAAACGTTTTGGTGCCCGGGCCTTTGCCGCTAATTTCGACGAAAAGTCGCTGCGCTGGGCCAGACGGGTGACCCGCGCCCTGGGGCGAAAAATGTATGTGACCCTCAATACCATTGTTTTTGAGCATGAGTGGAAACTGCTGGACGAAGCTCTGAGCTTTTATGAAGCTTTGCAGCCTGACGCGCTGATCATACAGGATATCGGTGTCGCTGTTGAATTAAAGCGGCGTGGCAGCCGTATTCCTTTGCATTTGAGCACTCAGGGAGCATGGTTTGGCCAGGGCGGGCACGAAATTTTGACGGAGCTGGGCATCAGCAGAGTGATACTGCCCCGCGAGGTCAGTCGCGATGAACTGGCAAAAATGCTGGCAACAGTTCCGCTTGAACTCGAGATTTTTGTGCATGGGGCAATGTGCTACAGTATTTCCGGGCGCTGCTTCTGGAGCATTGCCCTGGGCACCCGCTCTGGAAATCGTGGCACCTGTGCCCAGCCCTGTCGCCGTGAATATTCTTCTGTCGGCGGTGGTCGTGGCTTTTGTCGCTTCAGCCCCCGTGATTTGCGCTTGATAAGCGAAATCGACTGGATTAAAACTTCTGGGGTTGCGTCGATAAAGATTGAAGGGCGCATGAAAAGCCCTGAATACGTTTTTCAGGTGGTTAAAGCTTATCGCGAGGCTATCGATGCAGGCAGCAACGCCAAAGTCGGCCGATTGAACGAGGTGTTTTCGCGGGCCGCGTCAAAAGGTTTTTTTGCCGGGCCTTCTGAGGCATCTGAATGGCAGACGGGCGAAAATCCCGGCAGAGAAGGGGTTGTTGCCGGCACAACAACCGGCCGCATCAGTGATGGCCTGGTTGAATTAAAAATTAAAGAGTCTTTAAAACCGGGCGATGGCCTTTTCTGGTATCGAAATGGTGAGCAGGCCGGCAGCAGGATTACCTGGGTCAAGGCAGACCGCAAAAATTCGCAGCTCCTCTGGGTCAGAGGTTTGCCAACCAGTCTGGGCGCCGGGGTTGAGTTGCGAAGAACTTCCAATGCCGACGAAAACGACTGGGAAAAACAATGGAACCGCGACTGGGAGCGCCGCCCGGTGGACCTTTACTGGTCCGGTCGTGAAGGAACCAACCTTGCCGTCGAAACCATAATTAACGAGCACCCGTTGCATATCGAAACGGACGAAAAGTTGCAGCTGGCCTTGCATAAGGGCCTGGAAGACGGCCCGCTCCAGGAAAAATTTGCAGTGCTGGGTGATCTTTTTAAATCAGACCGGCACATAACGACTATGCTCGGCAAGGGTCTGCACATCAGCGGCAGTGCCCTTAAAAAACTCAAGCGGCTGCTGGTGGAAAATCTTTGTAAGCTCGAACAGCTGCCGCCACCAAAGGGTGAGCCTTCTCTGGCGGGATTGCTCAGACAGAAAAACTCCAAAACTGCGCCTGATTACTCGCGGCATTTTGCGGCAGAAAACTCTCTACCACAGGTATACCTGCGGGTCTGGAACCACAGTTTTCCTTTCCTGCGCGACCTGCCGGCCGATGGCTGGATTCTGCCCTGGAACGGCGACAATGCCAGAGCTCAAAAAGTTCTGCATGCCAATGTGGCGTGGTGGTTACCGCCGATTCTTACCGAGCGGCATTTGCAGCAGTTACACTCAGAGCTGAAAAATATCGACTCAGGTCGGTTTCTGTGTTTTGGCTGGGAAGCCTTCGCTCTTGCGCAGCATTTTCCGCATTTGCAGTTCGTTTTCGACTGGGGATTCAATGTCTGCAATTTGTCTGCACTCGATTTTGTTCGTAATAAGGGGCTAGATGCGGTTCTGGCTCGTGAGTGGCGCGAAGACCGCATTCCCGAAAATCTTTCTGCCGTCAGAAGTACTTATGCCTGGAACCCGCTGGTTTCGTTTTCGCGCTTTAAAACAGATATAAAATCTAACGAGGTTGTGCAGAATTCTCATAACGACCGTTTTTTTGTTCTGCCGGTCGGCAATGGCGTCAACGCCATGTTTCTCGAAGACAAGCCCGCCTCGATAATAAGACGAAACAATGCTTCTCTTCAGCTCGACATCGCCGTTTCACCAGAAGAAAACCCGGTGCAGGTCGCCAAAGATCTGAACCGGATGCTCGATTCTTTTAAAAACGCCTGACTCGTCAGTGCTTATTCTGACTCTGTCGATCCAGTTTTCTGTCACGATTGAATGGGTTGTACTTGTCATTGCGAGCGAAGCGAAGCAATCCTTTTGCCTGTGAGATTGCTTCGTCGCTACACTCCTCGCAATGACTGTTTTTAAATACACATTCAAATGTGACAGAGGACTAGTATCGCTGATCTTTCGGTAATAAAAAAACAACCCGGCTGATAGCCGGGTTGCAGGAGTAACAAAAGTTAATGCTATGGTCAGATTGGCTTTTCAACGAAGCCGCGACCCTGGGGTTTAACGGTGAGAACGGCGCATGGAGCTTTGCGGGCGATTTCGTAGCTGTTGCCGCCGAGCCATGAGTCGATGAAGCCGGTTTTCCCATGGGCGCCGATGATAATCAGACTGATTTCGTTCTCTTTGGCATAGTTTATGATGCTTTCATAAACCAGGCCGCCCTGAACTCTTTTGACTATGTCGAGTTCGCTGAACTTAGCCGGAACAAAGCTGTCGAGCTGCTTTTTGTTCTGTTCATGCCATTTGCCTGAAGTGTCGAGAGGGTCATTCAGGTTGCCGGCATGAAGAACTTCTTCTTCGATGACGTTGAGAAGATGAATCTGCGCGCCGTATTCGCTGGCGAAAGTCGCGGCATATCTGAGAGCAAGTTCGGAACCTTCCGAAAAATCAACAGGAACCAGTATTTTGTTAATTTTAATCATCGAAGAACCTTCCCATTATTGTTTTGTTCAATTCTACAATTGGTGACGAGCAAGGTCAATTTATTTAATCCAGGTTGGTGTACGGCCGGTAGTGATTGTCTTCAGATCGAGGCCTTCGATAGTGCTCATGCCAATGGTGTTGCCATCCTGGAATACCACAAAACGGTTGTCGGGCGAAAGGCTGGGGTAGATGCCTCTGACCACCGGGCGCTGCAGCTCGGTCTGATCGACGGCCAGATATTCAAGTTCGTTGCTGCCGTGACGATCGGTAAAATAAACGATGAATTTGCCGTCTTTGCTGAACACAGGGAAAGATTCGTTCACTTTTTCGGTTGCGGTCAGGCGCTTGATACCCTGAGCCAACGTCGAGATCAGGTAAAGATCAGAAGTGCCATCATCGGTCAGGGCAGAAACAGCCACCCATTCGCCATCTTTAGACCAGTTTGCCGCTGTGACTTTCAGATTCTGGGAAATTTTGGTCGCCTGTTTGCGGTCGAGGCTGTAAACAAACAGCTCTGCCTTGCCGTTGCAGGTCGTATAAAGAATGAATTTGCCGTCGGGCGAAAAGTCTTCAAATGCGGCGTCTGTGAGTATTCTTCTGATTCTGTCGCCGGTTTTGTTTAACAGATAAATTTCCGAGGTCATATCGGAAGTTTTGTTGGTAAAACCTATCCAGCCGCTGGCTTCGTTATAACGGGGGAACATGATATTGTTGAATGCAGGCGTGAGTCTGGTTTTGCCCGAGCCGTCGGGGTTGATCGTCGCCAGGTAATTGGCATCCGTGGCCGGGGAGTCTATGTAGAGAATTTTTCCTGTCGGGATTTCACCGGCAGAAACGGCGAGACAAGACAAAATCTGAAAAACTATCAAGGCAATCAGCGAATTCCTCTTCATATCTTTTTACCTTTCGCAGCTGATAAAATCTGGCCGGGAACCTGAGGCCCCGACCAGGAGTATAAACCATAATTGAACGCTCTGCCAGAAGTTTTTAGAATTTGAAAGCGTTCTTCAGTTCTGTGTAGTTTGCGAGTTTCTTTTCGTCGTCTTTGATTTTGTCGTTAAGTTCTTTGATTTCTTTGTTGAGTTTCTGAACTTGCGGGGCATTTTTTGAATCGTATCTATCAAGTTTGTCGAGTTCTTTCTGGACTGAAGCTACTTTGTCTCTGTCGTTTTTGACACTTGCTTCAAGCTCTTTGCCTTTGGCCTTTGCTTCGTTCAGAGCTTTTTCCATTTCGCCCCAGGCCTTTTCGAGGCGGGCTTTCGACTGCTCGACTTTTTTGCCGGTGCTTTCGATAGTGCTGCCAAAAATTCCGAGGAAGCGCCCTGTTTTATTTTTATCAACGGCTTTCTCGTAGTTTTTCTGGGCTTCGCGCAGGTCTCTCTGCAGTGAGGGAATGTCGTATGCGGGGTAATTCAGCGGATTGGCAAATTTGTGGAACGATGTAGTGGTAAAGACGTTTTTCGCTAACAATTTGGTGCCATTTCTGACGCCTTTGAAATAATCTTCGCGATTGTCGGCAAAGTCGGGAGAACCGATTTCGCTAAGCATCTTCTGGTATCTGGTTTCAGCAACTTTTTCGGCTTCAGCAGCGGCTTTTTCAGCAGCAGCCTTTTCTTCGGCGGCTTTTTTCTCGGCAGCGGCTTTTTCTTCGGCTGTTTTCTTTTCAGCGGCAGCTTTTTCTTCCTTCAGTTTTTTGTCGGCGGCAGCCTTCTCTTCGGCTTTCTTTTTAGCTTCTGCCTCAGCTTTTTTGTAAGCTTCCTGTTTGTTTTTGGCGTCAGCCTCAGCCTGGGCTTTGTCGTCGTCTATGGCTACAATGCCAGATTTTTTGTCAGCTGCCGGGGCTGCTTCTTTGGCTTTGTTGTCGAGCTCGCGCATTTGCTCATTGGTCAGCGGCTTGTTGTCTGAGCCGACAAGCTCAATTTTGCCGTTGCGGTCGAGACGATAAGTGTACCCTTCTGGCGGGTTCATCGCCATCCAGTCTTCTTCGGTCATGAATTTGTTATCGATCAAGAACCTGACGGTCTGCTCATTCAGGTCGGCAATACGTTGTTTCTGGGCGAGAAGGGCACGATTGGCCGAGTCAAGAGCGCTCTGCAGCCGTTTTACTTTTTCTTCGGTTGACCATTGTGGCAGCTGGCTTACTTTGTCTGCTGACACCGAAGAGTCTTTTTCGACCTTGGTATCAGGTGTTTTAACTTCAGGTTCTTTTTCTTCTGGTTTTTGCTCGGGAGCAGGTGTTACTTCTTTTTCGACCGGCACTTCGAGTACCCAGCCGGCGTAAATAAGGTCGGGGTTTTTTTCGAGGGAGGGATATTTGGCTTTGTTGGCTTCAATTATTTCGCGATAACGGTTGCCGTCACCAAGCAGTTTTTGGGCGATGCGCCAGAGGCTGTCTCCGGCTGCTACGGTGTGGACCTTTATTTCTGTGACTGTTTCTGGTTTGGCTTCTTCTACTGGTGCTTCTTCGGGGGCGGCGGCAGCCTCTTCTTTTTCTTTTTCTGCCGCTTCTTTATTTACAGCTGCTTCTACACCGCTCTGAACGGAAAAAGGGTCGGCGGTGGCAGCCATGACAGAGTTCGCTGCCGGGTTAGACAGAATCAGCGACAATAATAAACTCACAAATAACACAGAGCGTTTCATAGCATTCACCTCACGAAAAGATAACTTCATCTCTAGCAATTATACATAATTTACGTATGTACAGTAACCCAATTTTTTTACATGTCGTTCAAAAAAATGCGGCCGGTTGTCTGTAGTGATTTTATCTGGTGTTTATCAAAAGGTTAAACTGTGATATTCTTGAAAAAAATCAATTGAACTTAAACTGGAGGAAGAAATATATGTGGCCAAGATGGATTAGAGCTCTCGCGACTCTGTGGGTTGCCTGGGATAGCCGCCAGCGCCAAAGTCTCGACTGGTTCTGGGTGCTGGTCATTCTTTTGCTCGGCCCTTTGCTTCTGCCTTTTTACCTTGCCACCAGACCTTTACTGAAGGGCGAACACCGGGCGGGGGGATTTTTATGGAATCTGCTGGTGAGCTGTGAGAGCCTTGTGTCATGGCTGGTCGGTCTGGCCGCCGCTGCTGTGCTTGTCGAAAATATCTCGATGCCCTATGACAAAAGCCTTGCTGAAGTTAAAAGAGCCGAGATTAAGGCTGGCAGCATTATTGGCGCAATTCTTCTCATTGTTTTTGCCGGTCTTGAAAAGATGGGTTTTGAACTGTTCAGAGAAATCATCGAAAAGAAATATCTCAAAAGATAAACACGGATGAACACAGAAATGCGGGCCACGGATAGACGCAGATAGGCGCAGAAATACGGGCCACGGATAGACACGGATAGACACGGATAGACACAGATTAGAAAAGTAGGATGGGCTTTGATTTTGCAGTTTATTTGTAAATCATGTTTTGAAATAACTGTTTTGCGCGTTCTACTGGTGTTTTTGCTTGTAGTCGCCTCGTGCTGCGCCGGCGAGCCACCAGCGGGGCCTGTGCAGAGTATGCTTGGCCCCGGTGGGCGACTCTATCGTCATGGCGGTTTCTCCGTCTGGGAAATGGGCGTTGGGCACGAGCGTTATCAGGTTTTTGAGCCATCGCAGCCTGAAGTTGCCCGCGCCGGGGTGGTTGTACTGCTTCATGACTGGATGACTGGCAATTCTGGTTACTACCTCGGTCAGATAAGGCACCTGTGCCGCAATGGCTGGATTGTCGTTTTCCCTTACTATCAGGCAGGTGGCCAGATCCCCAGATTTTTTCACGCCAATGTTGCCCGTTCTGTTAAAGATTTTTTGCAGCAGGCTTTCATCAGGCAAAAAGTCGAGGTGGATCGTGAACGGTTTGCCATCATCGGCCATGGTGCCGGTGCGGTTATGGCGGCCAATATTGCCGCGAGCAGTGACTATTTCGGTTTGCCGGTTCCCAAAGTTCTTCTGCTGGCAACTCCGCACCCACGTTCTCTCAAATTGCTCGATCTGACCGGCATCAGCCGTCAAACGCGCCTGCTTGTTCTAAGCGGCGACAATGTTCAGGAGGAAGTCGCTCTGGCAGCCCGCGAAATTTTTTATGCCGCTGATCGGGTCAAAACTGAAAACAAGGTTTTTGTTACGGTGCTTTCAGATTTTTATGGGCAACCGCCTCTGCTTGCCGACGAATACGCGCCGCTTTCACCTGAACTGCCAGAATTTGCCCGTTTTGTGGTCGAAAATCGTCATGATTTCGTGGCTCTTTTTCGAGAACGCTTTCACACAAAATCTCTTCGCATAAACCATATCGACGCCTACGACTGGAACGCCTCTTTTCGACTGTTCGACGCACTCTCTCATGCAACTTTTACGCAGAATACCGACCTGACAGCTTTTAAAAAGTCTCCCGAACTGCGTTTTATGGGTTACTGGAGCGATGGCAAAAAATTAAAGGGGCTGATCGTCAGCGATCGCCCCTGATAAACTGATGTAATTTTCTTTGCCCTGTCAGGCAACCGCCGCAAGAGACTCCTGCTTGTCCTGGTATCTTTCGATGGCCAGTTCTACAAGCTTGTCGACAAGTTCGGGGTAACTGATGCCCGTTGCTTCCCAGAGTTTGGGATACATGCTTATACTGGTAAAACCAGGAATCGTATTGATTTCATTGATGACAAGCCGACCCGTTTTGCGTTCGAGAAAGAAGTCTACCCGGGCCATCCCGGCGCAGTCGAGAGCTCGATAGGCTTTGATCGCTGTTTCTCTTATGGTTGCAATCATTTCGGCAGGCAGATCAGCGGGAATTTTCAGCTCCGAGCGGTCGTCAACATATTTGGCGGTGTAATCGTAAAATTCATTGCAGGGAACTATTTCGCCCGGCAAAGAGGCAATTGGCTCATCGTTGCCAAGCACCGAAACCTCGATTTCGCGACCGTCGATATGAGCCTCAACAAGAATTTTGCGGTCGTAACGCGCTGCCAGATCCATGGCTTCAACCAGAGAATCACGGTTTTTGACTTTGCTTATACCCACTGAAGAGCCTGAATTAACAGGTTTGATGAAACATGGATAGCCAAGAGAGTTTTCAATGGCTTCAATAACCCGTTCCCGGTCTTTGCGCCAGGCACTGCGCAAAAATTCACGATATGGCGCTATAGCGATGCCTGCTTCATGGAAGAGTTTTTTAGAAAATGTTTTGTCCATGCCGACTGCTGACGCGAGAACGCCGCAGCCCACATAAGGCAGATCCGCCAGTTCCAGCATGCCCTGCAGTGTCCCGTCTTCGCCATAGGTGCCATGAATGATCGGAAACAGAACGTCAATCTTGACCTGTTCACCGGATTTTTGCTGGTCGAGCAGCATCAGACCTTTGTTTGAAGGGTCGCAGTTCAGGCTGGCTTTGCCGCTGTTGGCTCCGGCGAACGTCAGGCAGCCGCCTGCCCTGGTTTTACTGTATTCGAGCATGGCATCAGGCTTGACTCCGACCATCCATGAACCCTGGCGGGTTATCCCGACTGGAATGACTTCATATTTATCGGGGTTGAGAGCCTTCATTATAGAATTGGCAGACACCAGCGAAACTTCGTGTTCGCCTGACCTGCCGCCGAAAATGACCCCTACTTTAAGTTTATTGCCTGATACTGCCATGCTGCGCTCCTTGAAAACAGATTTTCTCAGGGCAACCCGACGACCTGCCCGGGGTAGCCAAGAATTTGCTGCTGCAGGTTTTGAGTCACCTCATTCTGTTATCGGCAAAAACCTTTAAGCATTTAAGGGGCTTCAGAATGAGCCTTGAAAGCTCCTTTGCCAATTTGTACCGGCATCTGACGGCGCAGGCTGTTGCGTGTCATCTTGCTGAGGCGTGGGTGGCTCTGGCCAAGCTCGTTGGGCTTGCCAAAAAGATGGCGGGTCAGCAGATACTGGTCGTTTTCGCTGAGGGTCGGCCCTGAAACGAGAATAGCATTGATTTCGACCGCAGAGATCTCGTCTGTCTGACCTGGATACTGGTTCGGCGCTATGGTTGACGGGTAATAAAAAGAGTAGTTGCTTACCAGTTTTTGCACCAGTTCGGGTTCGATCGGCACGATAGTTATCTCAACTTTTTTGGCCAGCTCAATAATAGACGGGTTCGGCAGGCCGCTGGTGAAGATGAAGCCATCGAGTCGACCTTCCTGAACTTCTTTCATCGCTTCGGTGGCTCCGATATACTGCTGGTCAATGTTTTCCCAGACCTCGGCAAGTGTGAGAATCTGCTGGGCGTTGTAGTAAGTGCCGCTGTTTTTACCGCCAACCGCAATTTTGCGCCCGGCCATGTCTTTGAGCGAGCTGATGCCTGTTTCTTTTCTTACTATGAATTGCACAACTTCAGGGAAAAGCGTGGCAATGCCGCTGAAATTGCTTATTTTGCCACTGTTGAACATGGCTTCGCCCTCTGACGCATAAAAAGCTATGTCATTCTGGACCAGAGCCATGTCTACTTTGCCATCTTTCAGCATCTGCATGTTTTCGACGCTTCCGGCTGTTTCTATGATCTTCAACTCAACGTTTGGGTAGTCTACTTTAAGTATTGCGGCAAGGGTTTCACCAATTGGGTAATAAACGCCTGACTTGGATCCTGTGGCAATAGTGTATTCACTGCGGCTCAAACTGCTGCCGCCGCAGCCGGCCAGTATCAGAACAGTCAGCAGTACGGTCGCAACAGACAAATATTTTTTCATACAACTCTCCCTCATAATTACCGTTTGGTTACATGATAACACCATACAGCCGCATTCGCCACGCTCATTGTTGCCACAACTGTAACGAAACTGCGCTACCCACTACTAACTATCCACTATCCACTATTCACTATTCACTAAAATTCAGCTGATAATGCTGGCAAGAAACAGCATCGAATGTTAGTATCGTTGAAAATGATATCAGGGTTGGTAATTTGAAAATTCGCGATCTTAAAGTCGTTACTGAGTGCGGAATGTTGCTGGCGACCGCTTTGGCATTGGCCAACTTTAAAATATTCCAGATGCCGGGCGGTGGTTCGGTATCTTTGGGTGGGTTGCCGGTGCTGCTTATTGCTGCGCGCCATGGCGTTGTCACCGGTATGATCAGTGGCACTTTGCTTGGCCTGCTGCTTCTTGGAGTGAGGCCTTTTATCGTTCACCCGGTGCAGTTTCTTCTTGATTACCCGCTTGCATACGCTTCGCTTGGGCTGGCAGGCGTCATTGCCTGGGTAACGCCTCTAAAAGCCGCAACGGCAACAACGGTCGCAAACTTAGTTCGTTTGCACTTTCACGTTGTTGCCGGCGCTGTGTTCTTTTTGAGTGACCAGAACACGATATTGCAGGCGCTGAGTGCCAGCTATGCCTACAATTTAGGCCACATGATCCCTGAAAGTATTCTTTTTGCAGCTCTGACAGGTTACTTCGCCAGATTTCAGCCGGCATTGTGCGCCCGGCAGAGCTGCAGATAAGAAACTTTCGCTTAAGCTGCTGCTACTTTATCACTGCCAAGACAGCGGGTGCATACATAACCGCGTACGCGGGTACCGTTCAGTACAACCCGTTTCCTCTGGAGGTTGATGCTCCAGCGCCTTTTGGTGCGATGATGAGAGTGGCTCAGCTTGAAGCCAACTTGTGGTCCACGATTGCAAACCATACAGATTCTAGACATTTTCAAACCTCCAAAATAGAGCCGATGTGAAAGTCTACTATAGCAGAAACCTTTTTTTGAATCAAGCCAAAAAAATAATTTTCCAGTGTTATTTTCTTCTTTTCCTTGTTTCGTAAAGAGAATGGCTTGGTTTTTGTTGTACATAACCAGGTCAGACAACTTGGTAAATTAAAGCCGTAATGACAATATAATCGTTAAAATTTTCCCGAAGAGATCCGATAGGACGAGCAGTCGGAGGTGTTTTATGAAAACACGCAAACTATTTTCCCGGATGATTTTTCTGGCTGCCTGCATATGGCTGATCGTGACCTTTGCCGGCTGTTCCAGCTCCAATTCGATAAATTCGCTCAATCCAGCGGCTTCTGACCCGGAATCGTCGATTTCCCGGGGCACTGACACCGTAGCAGATACTGAGATATCTCTCGCCCCGGTGGTCAATATTTTCGCCTCGCGAACGACAGTAGGGCCACAGGCTGAAATAGACCTGCGTGCCGAAGCTGTTGACCCTGCTGGCGGCCAGGTTGCAATAACCTGGGAAGCGGCAAATGGCACGATAATAACTGCTAACGGCAGTAATGCCGTCTGGAAAGCCCCTTCGCAGACTTCTACCAGTAAAATTGCCTGCATCGCCACAGATGTTCGCGGCACTTCCACCCGTGCCGAAATCAGCGTCGAGGTAATCGGAAACTCTGTCTATCGACTGGTCGTTAACGCCGATCGTTCATCGGTGCTGACCAGCAGAATCACTTCTGATCCGGCCAGCCCTTTTGTTCCGGTTGCCGGCGCCAGAGTTTCAATTGAGGGTTTTGGTGATTCTGCCGTGACCGACTCGTCGGGGGCGGTTGAATTCAGTCTTGACCAGGGCGATGTGGTGGCCTCGAGTGCGGTAGTTTCGGTCAGTTACTACGACTGGGAAGCATCTTACGTGGCTGCCCTGATTGCTCCAGACGGTTCGAGAATCGTTGACAGTCTGACATTTTACCCAGGCTACGACAGCGTTAGCGTGGCCATTGCCCGTGGTGATTCTTTTCAGCTGAAACGTGGCATGCTCGAAGTGACAACGTTTGAAAACGCCGCCGGAGCAATGCAGCCGATAGCTGAAGTGCTCGTCAATGCTGGTGCTGCGCAGGCTGTCTCTGACCGAGAAGCTGGTAGAGCCCTCGTTCTTTCCAGTTCGGCTGGCAACGCAGCTGTAAACATCAGTTTGACCAGAAACGGGTATCAGACTATCGAGGGCTATCAGGTGCCGGTCGCCATAGACGGAGTCACGCTGGTGCGTGCCAGACTCTCCCGTTCAGGCGTCATGGCCGACTCTGCAGCAGTGATTTCTTATACCAGCCCATACAATGGCCAACGGTCGTTTCCCGTTACCGGCACCTTCGTTGTCGGCTTTGGCCAGCCCATGGAAAAAAGCACTATTTTTGACAGTTTCAATATGATGGTCGAAAATAAAATTACCGGCGTTTTGACGGCTCTTTCTGGAGCCGAAATCAAAAAACGCTTCAGAATCGAATGGGTTGGCGATACTGTGCTTAAGCTGCACCCGCTTTCAAACCTGGCTCCCATGGCCAGATTCAGTTATCTGATCAACAACTGGGATGCCCGTGCGGCTGATGGCCGCATTCTTAAAAGCTATTCCGGCATGTATGGCGAATTCTTTACCGACGATGACCCAGAACCTGTCATTTTATCGACCAGCCCAAGAAACGGCGATGTCGGAGTCGGTCGCAGCGGCCCTTTTAGTATTACTTTTAACAGCAGTATGGTTCCCGATTCTCTTTACAACGATCTGGAAATAGAGATTTCCAGCCTGGATTCCGGTTCGCGGCTTGTTGTCGATGGTCAGAGTCTTCGCAGCCACTTTTCCGTAACCTGGAAAGATAATTATCGGGTGGTTGAGCTGGTTCCCTACCGGATGTTGCGTGCCAACGCCTCTTATCTGATTCGTCTCAGGAGCAGCGCTATGGTTTCTGCTTCCGGAAAAAAAGTCTCAGGGCTCGCCAATCTCTGGGGGCAGTTCAAAACCGCTGATCTTTGAAGCTTTGCCGGGCACCATCTTTCAGAGATTTTTCAGATGCCGGTTCGAAAAACAGCGGCTGGCACCGTATCGATGATTATTATCAGGTCGAGCAGTGGCGACATGTTTTCGATGTAGAAAAGGTCGTATTCTATATGATGGTGAATGGGCATATTCTCAGAACGGGCATAGACCTGCCATAGCCCGGTTATGCCAGGTTTTACCTTGAATCTTTGCCGCTCCAGGGCTGTGTATTTTTCTGTGATGAATGGCATTTCGGGGCGCGGCCCTACAAGGCTCATTTCTCCCTTTATGACGTTCAACAGCTGCGGTAGCTCGTCCAGGCCGGTTGAGCGCAGCCATCGACCAACTCTGGTTATGCGGGCGTCTGATTTGTCGCGCGGCGTTTCTTCGTAGGCCGGGGTGTCAGAGTGCATGGTGCGAAACTTGATGATGGCGAATTCTTCGCCGTTCAGCCCATTTCGTCGTTGCCTGAAGAGAATCGGGCCACTTGAATCAAGTTTGATGAGCAGGGCGACGCTAAAAAACAGCGGCGACAGGAGCAGCAGCCCGATCATGGCGCCCAGAAAGTCGAACAACCTTTTCCCAACCAGAACTGCTTTGCGGGCCGCCGGCGAATTCATGCTCAACATCACCATGCCGTCGAAAAAGAACCCTTGCAGATTGCGCAGGTAGAGGTTGGCAAAAGAAGGAACCAGGTGGATAGTCATGCCTGGATTCTTAGAGGCCTCGCGCAGTCGCCAGATAAAGGCATACTCAGCCCGGTCTTCGAAAAGAAAAAGGTCGTCGATGCTGTTCTCTGTCAGAAACTGCAGTAACTCGCCTTCGTTACGAGCAGGGCAGTCGATCAGTCTGATACCGCAGCCAGGATTTCCGGATATGCGTTGTTGCAGAAAAGCTTTACTTTCAGAGGTGCCGAAGAGGCAGGCGACCTGGTTGCCGATTCCGCTTGCGTAAAGACGGTTTAAAAGCTGGTGAGCCATCTGTCTGAAAAAATTGCCCGTCAGAATGAGAAGCGCACCGGTAAAAAAGACGATTAGTCTCGAATAATCATACTGACGATAGAGGAAAGTTGCAGACATGACCATAAATACAAGAAAAATCGAAGCTTTGTAATGAAACAGCAGCTCGTCGATCCTGAAAATGGCTGGTTTGCGCCGATATGCCCCGGCGGCTGCTGCAGAAATATGCCATAGAATAAGCGCAGTGCCGAGTAGCAGCCAGTATTGAGGCGGGTTCTGGATGTAGTCATCTACCGTAAAAAAACTGGAAACCCTTAACTGATAAGCCAGGATGCCGGAGATGATTATTGCCAGACTGTCTGCTGTTCCAAAAAACAGCAGCGGAAGCAATCTTTTCATGATATTTGTTGCCGATCAGATGCAAATATTCGGATTCCAGGCGCTGGTTGCCTCTGGGGGCGGTTGTCATTCATGCTTTGTGCTTTTCCAACCGGCCAGCATCATAAAAAACTTATACCAGATAAAGGCCACCAGCAACGAAATCAGGGTTGCCAGAACAACGTAAACGGGGTTGAACTCGCTCTCGCCGGTTGCTGCAGTCGGCACTTCTTCAGAATTGAATTTAGCTGATGGTGCCGGTTTGACGATTTTTACATCTGGCATGCCGACTGCCTTATCGACAGTTGCTGCGGGTTTTGCCGTATCGACACTGTTTGTAAAAACTTTTTCGGTCGGGGCGGTCTGCGTCGCCGTTTCTTTTAGTGCCGGCGCTGGTTTGTCGGCATGTCTGATGGCGGTGGCTGCGTGTTTGAGATCGTTTGTGTCGATTGTTCGCGGCTGTTTTGCTGCCAGCGAATCGGTTGTTTCGCCCAGGTTCTCTGGCTGTCGAAGCGGCGGAGCATAAGTTTTTATACCCGAGCTCGTTTCTTTTTTAAAGTTAATGTAGTCGGCAAGATCTTCACAGAAATCTTCGAGTTCATCTAGTTTCTCGACCCCGAAATTGAGTCTGGAAACTTTGCTGGTATTTTTTTTAGGAACAAAAGTCAGCTGAACTCCGCTTGGGCGCTGGAAATATTCGATTTCGCCGATTTCTTTGCGGGGCAAAAGGGCTACCAGCGGCTCTTTGCCAGATTCGCGGGTGTGAAAGATTACCGAGTTGTCGGTTAGAATGAGCCAGACCTGCCCTGTTGGGCTCGAATTGCCGGCGAACGGCGATAGAGCCTTCTGAATTTTTTCATCAGGGGCAAGGTAGATGCCTACGTCGTTACGGATGCTTTCTGGCAGGCCTGATGGCGCGTTCATTGCTTATTCCTCCAGATCCTCGATTTCTTCTGCGCCAGCTTCGTCCTGGTTTAAAAACATGTCTGTCTGAAAGAGCAGATTTTGTACAAAAGCGCCAAAATCGTCGGGCGAAAATGCTTCGAAAGGTAACCGCGTCTGAATGATCAGCATGTCGCGCATTTCGGGTTCTTCGTCTGTGTCGTCATCATAGATGAGATCTTCGCCTTCATCTACAAAAACCGGTTCAGAATCTTCACTGTCAGGCTTGACCGGAAACTTGACCACGCTGAAGTTGGCGTTGATCAGTTCGCCGTTCAATTCAAGAATCGCCAGGATTTCATCGCGGGTGGCTTCGGTTATATCTTTCAGATGAAGGCCAAGAGAGACTGTTTTGACATTGAGGGTGTCTTCGTTGTCTTCTATGCCAAGGTAGCCGCTGATTGTGTCTTCTATGACAAAAGACCACAGAACCCCGATTTCATTCTCATCGAGAAGCATGCATTCGTAGCTCGAACATTCTTCGGTCATCACTTCTTCGATTCTGACGGCAAAATCTGCAGGTTCCATAGTTATTCCTTTCGAGAACGGATTGCAGAAATATAACATTCTTTTTAACAAACTCAAAGTTCACTGTTGCTACGTTGTGTTTGAGCTGTGCTATAATTCATCCCCAGCCTGAAATGGAGAAGACAAATTGGCAGAAAAAATGATTGAACTTTCTGACGCAGCTTCAGAAAAAGAATTGTGGCAAAAAAGATTTTACTGGCTTACCGGCATTCTTGTAGTGTTTCGGCTTTTTTTGTCGGTATATCTTGATTTAACGCCAGATGAAAGCTACTACTGGGAACTCTCGCGCCGCCTTGACTGGTCGTATTTCGATCATCCGCCAATGGTCGCCTGGCTTATCGCCATTTTCAGAGGGCTGTTGGGGGATTCTCAGCTGCACATACGTCTTATTTCGGTTCTGGGGTCTGCTTTTGCCGGATGGTGCCTGTTTGTGGCTGGTCGCGACTTTCTTCACAGTGCCAGGACAGGTTTTGTGGCTGTCATGCTGATGAACTTTACTCCAGCCGGTTCAGCTCTGGGTTTTGTAACTACTCCTGATACACCCCTGGTTGTTTTCTGGTCTCTGGCCATGCTCGCCTTTCTTAAGGCGATCGATTCAAAAAAAGCTCTCTGGTGGGCTGTTACCGGGCTGGCTCTTGCCGGCGGGGCGTTGAGCAAATACAACATGATTATGTTTGTGCCCGGAGTAGCCCTGACGATTCTGGGGTTCAAAAAATACCGTCATCTTGTATTTACCGGGCGATACTGGCTTATGGTTCTGCTCGCCGCCATTGGAACCCTGCCGATACTTTATTGGAACACAACCCACGACTGGATTTCATTCAAGTTTCAGTTCGATCACGGCTTGAGCGCCAATGCACGCACTCTCTGGCACAATGTCGGTGAGTATCTGGGCGGTCAGCTCGGAACTGTAGGCCTTACGCTGTTTCCGGTAATGTGGTTCGTTGTTCTTCGTCAGGCGTTTCGCTCATTCAAAAAAAATGATGAAATTAGATTCATTCTCGTCTGGCTGGCTTTGCCGAGTATGTTGTTTTTTACCTGGACAGGCTTAAAATCCAAAGTTGAAGCCAACTGGCCACAGGTTGCCTATCTGACCGCTTTTCTTCTCGTATCGGATTGGCTGGTCAGGTCTGAAAACTTTTCGCGGCGTTGTAGATGGGTGGCGGGGCCATCGGTAATACTGGCTCTGATAGCTGTTTTTCAGAGCGTCACTTTGTTGCTGCCATTGCCCCCGAGGTCAGATGTCACAGTCAGAATGCATGGATGGCGCCAGATGGGTGAAGCAATCAGAAAACTCGATGAAAAAACTGGCCGCAAACAGATTTTTATCGTGCAGGGAACGACACTCGCAACACTGGTCGGTTATTACGGCGGTATCGAGTCTGGCCGTTTCGTCGAACTGTATCTCAACGGCAACTTCAGAATCTGGTGGCATGGCCGGGTTTTGCCGCCAGGTACAGATTTGATATTTGTTGACGCTGATCATCACCCTGAAGCCTCTGCTTATGCAGGCAAATTTGCCAGTTCAACGACTGAATCGCACGATATTTACTCGTGCGGGCGAAAAATACGCCGTATCAACCTCACAAGAATGTCTGGGCTAAAAGCCCCTTTGACGCTTATTCCAAACAAGGTATTTTAAATGAAACCCGATACCATGCGAAAAATTGACGCCACTCTTGGCCCGATTCTCTGTGCTGCTCTGACTCTGCGTCGTCGTCTCATCGACATGTTCTGGCCACGTCGTCGTGAGGTCTTGAACAATGTGAAGCGCATGCTTTTTGTCAAACCGGCCGAAATGGGAAGCACCATTCTCATGTACCCGATGCTGCTCAGGGCCCGTGAATTATGGCCGGATTGTGAGTTTCACTTTCTGGTGTTTGCTGAAAACACTGCAGCTGTGCATATGCTGGGTCTTGTTCCTGAACAGAACATTCACACGATAAGAACTTCAGACCTGGCCGTTTTTGCCAAAGATTCGCTGAAGACTCTTTTTAAACTGCGCTGGATGAACTTCGATGTTGCCCTCGATCTTGAATTTTTTTCGCGGGCTTCGGCAATTCTTACAGAGCTCGCCGGTGCCAAAGCTACCTGTGGTTTTAACCGCTACACAATGGAGGGTATGTACAAGGGCAGTTTTTTTACTCATCCCGTTCAGTATAATTGCCACATTCATACCGCTCAAACATTTTTAAGCATGGTTGAAGCTTTGCGTATGCCGGCAGGCCAGGTTCCGCTGGTCAAGGCGCCGGTAAAGCCTTTGCACGAACTCGAAATTGCCCGTCTACACTGTTCTGCCGATGAAAAAGCACAGGTCAGGCAGCTGGTTGCCAGCTTGTGCCCCGCCTTCGACGAACAGGCCCGCCTGATAATAATCAATGCCAATTCGAGTGACCTCGTGCCTTTGCGCCGCTGGCCCCTCGATAACTTTATCGAACTTGGCAGGCGTTTGCTGCAGATTGAAAATACTCTGATCGTTCTTACCGGAGTTGCCGGAGAGCGAGCTGAATCTGAACATGTTCAGGCCGCTCTTTGCAGCGAGCGTGTTGCCAACCTGGTCGGGCAGACTTCCCTGCGCCAATTGCTCGTTCTTTATTCGATCTGCGATCTGATGATAACCAACGACAGCGGCCCTTCACACTTCGCGTCATTGACCGATCTGCCGGTAATCACTCTTTTTGGCCCCGAAACCCCGGCTCTTTATGGTGCTCTCGGGAAAAACAAGCACGCTATTACAGCTGGACTGGCCTGTTCTCCTTGTGTCAGTTCGTATAATCACCGGGCCACGGCGTGCAATGAAAATATTTGCATGCGAAGTATAGGCGTCGAGCAGGTTTTTGCCGCCTGCCGCGATTTCTTGTTCTGATAAATAAAGGAGGAACCAGATGAGTGTGAAAGTCGCCGTGTTTATGGCAACGGGTTTTGAAGAAATGGAACTTACCATCAGCGTCGATAT
>JAKQQP010000336.1 GCA_029564115.1 Candidatus Rifleibacteriota bacterium
TTATCGAAATGGACAGCAAAATCGATAATGCGGTCGCAGAGCTTACCAGACTGGCTGATCACCTGCATTCATTTCTTGAAATTGGCAGTGCATTCCAGTCAGAAACCTACGAACAGATTATAGCTCAGCTGCAGAGCTATAATCAGGAGTGGCTGGCAAAGCTCAATTCTTTTGCCGGTCGTTTTTTTTCACGTCTGCTGGCTCTGGAAAAGCATCTCTGTTTCGATGAATTCATTTCAGCGGTGAGTTCGTGTGCGAAAAGAGATGGGCTTATCGATCATGATCTTGCCACAAAAATAGGCCTGATTGTCGCATTCTTCAATCCGGCCAGCGGCCGCCTCGACTTTTATTGCCGTCGCGTCAACGATGAACTGCATTTTGCTATCAGGCGTATCAGTAACTACATCAGACTGCGTGATGACAGAACCATTCGAATCCAGCAACTTCGCCAGCGCCTGGGTGAAATGAATACGGCTCCGGCCGAAACTTGCTCAGACTGGTTGAACAATCTTTTTTCACCGACAATTGTGCCTTCGCTTGCTGCAGATGGATGCCCGGATGCAAAGAGTCAGGCACCTCAGCCACGGCGCAGTACCGGCAAAGCGGCTAACGTCAAATCAGCCCAGGCTCTTTCACCAAAGAAGCTCAGCATTGAAGCCAGTCGTGATCTGGAAAAACGTAAAATCGAAGTGCTGAATGAATTTTTCTTCTCCCGGGTGCTGAATGGAAAAGATGAAAACCAGGTCAGCAAGGCAACCTTTAATGATCTTGATGACCTGAAAAATTATCTGCAGGGCTTGAAACTGGCTAAAATAAAGAGCCGAAAGGCTTCAGCAAACCTGAAAGTTGATTTTGTGAACCCTCAAACACGGGAAGATATGGCGCAGTTCAATCTGCCTGATTGCGAATTCAACTGCCCCGACCACCTGATAAGGAAAAAAGAGTAATGGAATTTGACACCAGCGAAAATGAACAAATTGAGAAGATCGGCCGTGAAACCTTCATGCCGATACTCAATATTCTGACCGAAAACCCCTTTTTTTACGCTTCTGATGATCCGGTGCGCTTCAACAGCCTGCGTCGTCATAAAAGCGCCTTCGAAAAATTTTTTACCAGGTTTTTCGGCTGGCGCCTGTATGTCGATTCTAAAATGGCGCGACTGATACGTGATCGCAGCTTCAATCCTGCATTAAAAACAGTGCATAAAAAAGCTTTCAATCTGACCAGCCGCTGTGAATGTATTCTCTTCATGATTCTGCTCGAATTTTACGAGCACGAATGCGAAGAACAGAGTGCTGATTATGATGACGCCGAAAACATCAGGTTTTCTTTCGGCAGCTATTTTGATTTTGTCAGAAAAGTTTTTGCCGATCGTAATCTTGAACAGCGCTTTAACGAGCGCGAATTGGATATCGAGGCCAGAGGTCTGCTGCGCAAACTCGAATATTACAGACTTGTCAGTGTTGTAGAACGAGATGGGCAGCTGGCCGGCAAAACATCAGAACTGGAGATCGAAGTTCTCCCGGGTTTGAACTGTTACGAAAGCAAGAACCTGGCAGCGCAGGTTATAGACAAGGTTTATGGAGCAGACGAACCGGAATTTGCAGATAATCTGCCTGAAGACAATGGGCAGCCGGCCGCTGATAAAGAATTGGAGAACAACGAATGAGCCGAAGCTTTGTTTTAAAAAGAATCAGGCTGCTGAATTTTCATAACTTCATCGATGAAACAATCAGTCTGAATGGGCACCTGTTTCTTCTCGGCGGCAACGGCTCTGGCAAAACCACAATTCTGGATTCAGTGCATTTCGCCTTGACCGCAGGCGGGCAGCGCATGGAACTCAATTCGGCCGCCCGCATGGGAGAACATTCCAGAAATCTGGGTCGAACTCTCCAGGGTATTTTTTTGCGTTATGACCTTGAGAAAGGGCAGCGAAACAAGGATAAGACCATCGGTTATGTCTGTCTGGAGTTCGCAAAGCCCGGGAGTGAAGAGAGATTCTGCATTGGCTGCGGCGCTTTTGCCACCTCGATGCAGGCTACCCCGCAGATTTGGGGATTTGAAGCGGCATTGCCTCTTGATAAGCTGATTTTAACCGAAACGGTTGATGGCGAGAAACTCCCTGTAAATCAGGAAGGGCTTAAAAACTCAGGCTACAAAGTCTACAGCCGTGAGCGTTACATCGAGGTTATTGCCGCGAAATTTTTTGACAGCACCGAATCATACCGCGAAACAATGAAACTGATTGCTGCCGGAAAATCTTATCGCGAGCTGGTGAGCCGGATCAAAGATCAAAGTCAGCTGTTTCGTGAACTGTTACCCCCGCCTGATGCTTCCGGATACCAGAAAATTCAGAAATCTCTGCAGGAAATCGAAAGAATACAGGAAAACCTGAAAGACCAGAAAACCCGTCTCGATTCACTCGGAGCCCTGAAGGTAGCCCTTGATGAGGCGCTGAAGGCGCGTGAAAAAGTTGCCAGACTGAAATATATGAACGCTTTTCAGCAGCTTGAAAGCACGCGTAGGGCTCTGAAGACTGAAACTGATAAAAAAACGCAGGCAGAAGCAGACCTGTTGAAGAAGCGGGGTGAAATGAAGATGCTGGCGGCCGAGATCGAGAAGCTCGAGGCCAGTATCGAAGCTGATAAAAATTCTTCCCTCTATCGTGATCAACAACTGCTTATTGAAATCAAAAGGGAATTCGAACGCAATTCTATACGACAAAAAGAAGTCGAAAAGCGGCTTACGGCGCATCGGTCAGAAATTGATAAACTGAATGTAAAAGCAACAGAAACTGCTGAGGCAATTGAAGATTCCTGGCAGAACCTTGCAGACCTGTTCTCTGAAATGGCAACGCTGTCTGATGCTGGTGAATTAACTACAGATCGAACAATTGAAGCTTATAACAGTGAATATCAACGTTTAAGCAAGTTCTTTGGCGATCGCTGTGATGCTCTTAATGAAGAGCTGGCCGCTTCTGAATACCGGCAGAAGCAGATCGAAGAAGAAATTTCAGCGAAGGCCCGCGAAATTATTGATCTCAGAAAACGCAAAGAGGCTTTCCCTGCCGCAGACGGATTTGAGAGCCTTGAAGCCCGCCTCGCTGCCGAAAAAATCAGTTTCCAGCCGCTTTTTCGCATGCTCGAGCCAGCCAGCGAGATGACCGGGCCTGTTGCAAGAATAATCGAAGAGATTGTCGGCCTCCGATGCCTGTGCACGGTTTTTGTGGCAGAAGCCAGTCACAAAAAAGCCCGCGCCGAAGTTGTGGCCGAACCTTTCAATATTGCGGTTTATTCGCAACTTGAGAAAAGAGGAACGGCTGCGCTTCCCGGCGGTCTGAGGCGCTTTTTGAATTTTTCCGGCGAGTACGCCGTGCAGGCTGAAAGCTATGTGTCCCGACTGCTTGATAAGTTCAGATATGTTGTCAGCGAAGACGCTTTCTGGAAAAGCTCAGAAGATAATCTGGTCTGCGCTAATGGTCTTGTTCGTGAGAATGGCACTGTAAGAAGAGTTGAATCAAGCTCTAATCGTTATATTGGCTCAGCTGCCCGTGAAGCAACGCGACAGGCCCAGATCGATGCAATTGAAGGAAAAAAATACGAACTTGAGCTTGATTTAAAAGTGAGAACTGAAAAGCTTGTTGTGACCCGTGGTTTATTGAGTTCAGTCAGGCGCTCTTCGGCCAGCCTTACCAGATTTCCGCCTTCGTCTTTCCGACGGTTGCAGCAGGAATATTTCGATATCCGCGAGAGAATCGGCGTTGTGACCGGCAGCATTGCAGACGAAGAGAAAAGTCTCGAAGAGCTCGCCATTGAACAGATGGGTCGCCAGGAAAAAATCAGGGCAGGGGAGGCGCGCCTTCAGAATACGGATTTTGCGGAGTTAAATGCCCGCATAAATGCGGATGTGGCGCGAAAAAAAGAATGTGAGCGTCAGTTTAAGGCATGCATTGAAAGTGAAGCTGCCTGCAAAATCTACTTTGAACAGGCAGAAAAAGAGTCTGGCAAACTCGAAATTCTTTTAAAAAGTTGCGAAGAAGATCTCGAAAAGCAGCAACGCCACTTGCTTTCACTGTTGCCAGACGTAACAGAAGCCGACCTGAATCATTTTGTCTATGTAACTTCCCGGGGTCAGCAGATTAAATCTGAAAATCTCGATGGCAATCTTAGAGGCGCCGAAAGCGATCTGGCGGCAAAACGCCAGAATATTGTCAACCGTCTTCAGTTTGATACTGCTCTGGGGCGCATAAGCCAGTTCGCGTTCAATGAAGAATCTTTCTCAATATGCAATGCCGCCGGAAAGTCTCTTCAGGTCATCAGAGCCGAGATGCAGGAAAAGTATGATGAAAGCTCCGGAATTTTACAAAAAGAAAACCGTGAGCTTTTTGAAAAACTTATCATCAATGATACCGTCAGACGCCTGTGCAAAGAAGAAGAAGCTCTTAAAAAAACGATCGAATCAATGAACCGGTTGCTGGGAGACCTTCAGTTCGGCAACACCACCTATCGCTTCAGAACCCAGCTGCGCGAAGAATTCAAAGAATTCCGCGGGCTGGTTCACAAGGTGTCAGATAACGACCACGAAACCCGTGAGCAGTTGAAAAACTATTTTGAGGCACACCGTTCACTGCTTGTGCGCGAAGGTGATAATATCCCTGATTTTCTCGATTATCGCAAATGGCATGATGTCGAATTGCAGGCATCAACAGGCGGTGGGAAAGGCGTAACGCTCGATAGAAACCGAATCAGCATGGGCAGCGGCGGCGAACAGTCGGTGCCAAACTACATTCTTCTGCTGTCGCTCGCAAAGGTTCATCTTGACCATACCGGTTCGCGGATCCGTTTGATTCTTATGGACGAGGCTTTTTACGGCATCGATTCGCAACGCCGTGAACAGTTACTGAATTTTGCAGATATGATCGATATTGGCCTTATCGTTGCCCACCCTGATCTTGACGGCGTAACTGAATCGCTTGCCAATTCGACGACCCTGCTTGTCGAAAAAACGGTCGAGGGCGACGTTTATCTCGGCCAGTTTGATTTTACAAGAAAAACTCCGGCAGGGTTATTCGACAGACCGTCGTCTGAACAAGCTGCTGTGATAACTCTCAATGGCTGAGGCGTTAATATGATCTCTGGCGAAAGATTAAAAAACAGCGAATCTTTGCGCAGGTTCGTGGTTGGTCTTCTCGATCGAATAGACCGCCAGGGAACTCTGCCGAAAACATTTTCACTGAAAGCATCTGACTGCCCCGATTCTGATTCGGTTAAACTGTTTTTTGGCAATTATTGCGTCAGTGCTGAAAAAGGCTCGGCTGTTCAACTGAACGTGGCGAAGTATGTTGAGAGATTTCCAGAGGGCATAAACGAACTTTATCAGCTGTTGAATCGATGTCGTCGCAATATTCCAGCAGAAAAGGCCGACAAAAAACAGCAGCTTGCAGATATTGTCTCAGATTATCTGCAGTCTGATCCGGACACCGCTGTTAAAAACTGGCTGCAAAATGAAGCAGCCGGTATCGAAAGATGCGGCGGCGAACTCTGGCATATCTTTGATGAAAAAGGTGCTGAAGGCGTGCAGACACTGCTTGCCTGTCTGAGCAAAGGTTTCAGAATGTTGCGGCAGAGCGACAGCCCGCTGCGGCTTTCACATTTTGGCCTTGCCGTCACCGGCGACACAAAAAGCTGTCGGCCTGGCACGCCGCTTCTTAAGAAATTTGCAGAGATTCTTTGCGGCTTTGACCCCGAAATCGTTAACGAACTCAGCCTGCAGGAATTTGCAGGTCCGTCGGCGCGTCAGCGTGCCGCTCTCGATATGACCAGACTGGTTCTTGATGGGGCGGCGACACAGATATTGGTTTTCGGCCAGATAGTCTTTTCAAAAGGCAGCCACTCGTATCATTACGTTGCAGACCATTCCAGCCATGGTGAGCCGGTTATTTTAAGCTGGGCGCAGCTTGAAAATGCGGTTTTAGAACAGGTTCCGGCAACTGTTGTTACAGTAGAAAACGAAACAAGCTTTTATGACCTGATCGCGGGTTGCGATGCTGAAAAAGTGGCTGTTCTGTGCACGATGGGGCAGGGAAACCGCCTTCTGATCAAACTATTGCGTGATGCTGCCCGTATGGCCAGAAGCTTTTATCACAGCGGTGATCTTGACCGCAGCGGCGTGCTGATTCTCGACAGTTTGCGGCGCCGCACCGGTCTTGCTATAGAACCGCTGCACATGAACCCATCCATATTGCAGCAATTCGCTTCTTCTGCTCTGCCACTGCCACCGGGCGAAAGACAGATGATCGAGAATCTTCTTGCGAGACGCCCCGATATCATCTGTCATGATCTGTTGCAGGCAATACTCCGGCAAAATTCCTGGCTTGAGCAGGAGGTTTTTACCAGCCCGCTTTTTTCAGACTCAGCCTGTTCAGCAGATCACTTTTTAAGGCGTTTTTTGCCAGCTCGATCTGGTCAGTAAGCCAATCTTTATTTTGCTTCCTGAAGATTATGGGAGTAAAATACCACGACTTTTCAAGACAAAATAACCAAATACAAGGCACGGGAACAAGCATAAATGTCACAAGCAAGCAATAATCTCGCATCTTACATCTGGTCGCTGGCTGACCTTTTGCGTGGCGATTTCAAGCAGAGTCAGTATGGGCGTATCATTCAGCGGTAGTCTGGGAAAATTGGTCAAGTCTATAAGTGATGAATCAGTATAATTATAAAAACAGGAGCATCATCATGACAAAACGACCAAGACGAAATCACGGCCCCGCCTTTAAGGCAAAAGTGGCATTAGAAGCCCTCAAGGGCGAGAAAACTCTTTCGGAGCTTGCTCAGCAATTTGAAGTTCACGCGAATCAGATCGTGCAGTGGAAAAAAGAGCTTCTAGAACGGGCAGACGAGCTGTTTGAAAAAGGAAAACGCAAAAACGATGGGCCAGATATCGTTGAATTACACGCAAAGATCGGCGAACTGACTATGGAGAACGATTT
>JAKQQP010000337.1 GCA_029564115.1 Candidatus Rifleibacteriota bacterium
ACGGCAACGATCTGATCTTTGTAGACTTTCGCCAGCTCACTGGCCACCCATTCGACAGTATCGTAATACTGGCTGAAAATTATGCAACCATGCTGCAGCCAGGTTTTGCCGTCGGTAGGAAACTCGGTCAAAAACCATTTAACAGTGTCGAGCTTCGAATCGACTGCTTCGGGGCGCGAAAGCTGGTCTTCGATTTTCTTCAGGCATGCAACCTCTTCTGACGACATTTCAGTCAAAATGTGTTCTACCTTTTCAATTTCGTCATCGTCTTCGTAGTCTTCAGTAATGCTGTGGTTAAGCATTTTTTGTGCGGTTTTAAGGCCAGAGGCAAAACTCGAACAAATGCGCTGCAGCAGCAGAGTTTTCATAAAACCGCCAACTTTAGTGCGCTTCTTTAGCAGATCACAAAAGAGTTCTGCCTGCTCATAGGCCACTTCGAAAGGCGTATTGGTAGAGATCCCCAGCCCCATAAACCGTGACTGGTAGAGATAGCTTTTCGCCAGTATCGGGTGGGTGTTTACGCCCACCCTTTCGAGCAGGCCATCATCTTCGAGCTGCTTGCGTTTGCGCACGACTACGTGTCTGAGAACCGGGTTATAGCGCTGAAAAAAACCTTCTTCGAGACATTCTGCCAGCCAGATGTTCTGCACCAGATAATCAAGATTTTCAAAGCTGTGCGAACAATGAAATTCATTCGGTCTGATGCTGAGCTGGTCGCGAATATTTGTCAGAATATGGTGCTCGACTGCCGGCGGCAATGGATTTCTGAGCCATTCCCAGGCGACCTGTGACGATTTTACATTGCTGTTGCCTGTTACCATTGGAATGGCTGTTTCGTGATCGCGCCAAGGCGAAAGGGCGTCGCCCAGAACAAATTCTGCACCACTGCCGAGTATGCCAAGCAGATCCCAGAGTTCGCGAACATCTGTTTGAATCGGGGTTGCCGTGCCCAGTATCAGATGCCGGGTTCTTTTGGCAATGTCACGCATAAAGGCGAGAAGGTTGTTAGGCTGTGTGGCTTTTTCGCCGAGACCGCCTTTGATACGTGCCCGATGCGCTTCATCGAGAATCAGAGTGCCGTATCTTTTTTCGAGAAGCATGCCCGCTTCATTGATGAACTGACCGTTCTCGCGCTGGTGCATGATCAGTCCGGTCGAAACGATAGCGATGCGGTAAGGGCACTTTTTGATCGATGCCCGGTCGCCGCGAGGCGAGAGAATCTGACCGTCAACACCCAGCCAGACCTTTTTTTGCGACGACCAGACAGCGCTTGGTATGCCAAGTTTGTCTTTCATTTCGATCTGCCATTGAAACGTCAGGGTCGAAGGCACCATTATCATAACCGGCCCGTCATCGAGCAGAGCGCTTACCAGAGCGCTGGTCGCCATTGACAGAGTTTTACCGACACCAACTTCGTCAGCAAGCAGCAGGCGCGCTTTGCCATAGATTTCGCGATGTTCAAGAAACATGGTTACAAAAGAGCGCTGCCACGGCTGAAGTTGTTCTCCGCCTCTATAAATTGGGGCCTCGGCCATGGCCGCCGGCGGAATTTCTTTTGGTGCAAGCGCTTCTACGGTGATTTCACGCCTGGTCGCTACCCGGTGAATTTCTGCCAGAATTGCTTCAGGAAGCGGCACGCCATCCTGCCAGAGCGCCCAGAATTCCTGCTCAACCCAGTCGGCACTTTCGGGGTCGTCATCTTGCCAGACCAGCTCGTAGTTATTGGCAAAAGCGCTCTTTGATTCGTTCACCGAACCGATAAATGAGCGGCGATGACCATCGGCATATTGAATCGAGCCGGCCTTGCCGTGCAGAAACAGTCTTTCTTTCGGCACTACGCGAATTTCGACATTACCCGACTGCAGAAGCTCGTCGAGAATCTGGTAGTGATTTTGTCTTTTGAGGGCGTCAGCAGCAACGTCTACCGCGTTCCAGCGCTCTTTGAGAGCTGTATTGCGGCCGCTTGCCACTAGAAAATCATTCATATCCAGCTCAGAGTTGCAGATAATCTTTACTTCAGGAATTTTTGAAATTTCTTCGCCAACAAGCTCAAAAATAGAACTTCTGAAATACCCGGCAATACGATAGTAGCGGGTGGCACCTGTGAGTGCCTTAGCCAGAAATTCTTTGTCGA
>JAKQQP010000341.1 GCA_029564115.1 Candidatus Rifleibacteriota bacterium
CAGATAAATCTGAGTTCTGATGCAGACAAAATCTGTATGCAGATCGAGAATGACGGGCGGCCGCTGAGCCTCGAAAATTGCGGCGCTGACGGGCGGCAGGTTCCCCAAAATGGTATTGGGCTGAAACTTATTGATTACAGAGTCGGAATGCTTGGCGGGGACTGGAACATGGCAAACCTTGGTGAGACGGGCGTGCGGTTGACTGTCAGTGCGCCCATGAAATCTGAAACAATAGATCAGTGAGGATACAGAATATGTCAGGTGAGACAGAGAAGGTTCGTATTTTTCTTGTGGAAGACCACCCGGTCATGCGCCTTGGGCTGAAAATGATGCTGCAGGAACGCGGGTTTCACGTCTGTGGCGAAGCCGCTTCGACCGACGAGGCGTTCAAGGCTTTATCGGCTGCCGGTGCCGAAGTTGCGATTTTTGACCTGTCGCTGAATGGCGAGACTATTTTTGAGGTGCTGAAGCAGGTTCGCTACACGCACCAGTCGCTCGGGATCATTGTTTATTCAATGCACGATTCACAACTTTTTGTGGAGAATGCCATGAAGATCGGTGTTAATGCCTATGTCACTAAGGCTGACCCGGTCGAGACCCTTGTTGATGCCATTGCTGCGGTGCGATCTGGTCGGCAGTTTCTTGGCCCGACCCTGACAAAAAGCCTTGCAGAAAGGCTTGACGGTGGCAGCCAGGCTGGCTCGACCAATGACCTCTCAGAACGTGAACTGGAAGTTCTGACCCTGCTCGGTCGCGGTTTTGGCCGCACCGAAATCGCCGCCAGCCTGTCGTTGAGCACCAGAACCATTGAAACCTTCGTCGAGCGCATTAAAAACAAGCTGAATGTGAACAACAACCGCGAGCTGCTGCGCGAAGCGATTCGTATCACCCATCCCGGTTGATTCAATTTCCGCATGACCCCTGTTTATCGATAAAGCACGCGTTATTCCAGTCTGCTGATTTTTCTGAAAAATGTACGTTTTTTACCGGACATACTTTTGTGGTTTTTCCTGTTACATTTTTCTGAAAATATAGCAATTGTGCCCTTTTAGGGCGCTGGAGGCATGCGTGAAAGCGAACTCGAACCCGGAAGACATTTCCCGGGAAATCGATCTTGCAGAACTGTCTGAACGGGAAAGTGAAGTTCTTCAGCTGCTTGGCACCGGCTTCGGCGGCACCGAAATCGCCGCCAGACTCGAACTGAGCCCGAGAACCGTCGAAACCTACATGAAGCGCCTGAAAAAGAAGCTCGGCCTGTCAAACAACCGCGAGCTGCTCCGCGTCGCCATCCGCTTGACCAATACCGGCTGAAAAGCATAAATCCTTCCAGGGCCTCGGCAGAACAGGTCGCCCGAATTATACAGAATTATTGGAATAATAGCCGGTAAAAGTTATCTGATTAAAGCTGGTCTAAATCAGCTTCGCTCAGGCCG
>JAKQQP010000349.1 GCA_029564115.1 Candidatus Rifleibacteriota bacterium
GGTCGTGACCAGCGGCAAGCTCAAAGGGCTTCTCCAGGTCAGAGATGGCGCCCTGCAGACTGCCATAAACGATCTCAACAAACTGGCATACACCATTGCGGTCGAAACCAACCAGATTCACCGCAATGGCTATGGCCTCGACGGCGTCACTGGGCGCAATTTCTTCAAGCCGCTGGAGTATGTCGACGCTGATAACCCTTATAAAAATGCGATTCAGAACCTTGCTCTCGAAGATCACATCAAGGCAAATCTGAACAGCATTGCCGCTGCCGGCGGCACCATCGAAAATGCCACCGACAGATTGAGAACTTTCAATGGGGTGGGCGACGGCTCCAACGCCATTGCCATTGCGCAGTTGAAGCAGAAGAATTTTTTCAATGACGGGCAGTCTTCTTTCAATGATTTTTATAACGAGATCGTCACCGAAGTTGCCTCGAAAAGCAAAAAATTTGAAACCGAAAAGAGCTACAGCAGCAGTCTGTTGACGCAGCTCGATGCGAAAAGGGCAGAACTCTCGGGTGTTTCGCTCGACGAAGAACTGGCGAATCTGATTCGCTTCCAGCACGCCTATAATGCGGCTGCCAAGGTAATCACCACAGTGGATGAAATGCTCGACAAGATAATCAATGGCATGATCTGAGCCACAGATGAGCTCAGATGGGCCACGGATGAACACGGATAAACACGGATTGAAAATTAATAAGGCAGTGCAGGCCCGATAAAAATAAACGGGCTAAAACAAGGAGACAGGCAAAATGCGGATAACAAATCAATGGATAGTAAATTCGTTTATTAACCAGGTTAATCGCAACAACACCGATCTGAGCGAAATGCAGATCAAGGTGAGCTCTGGCAAGAAGTATATTCGTGCTTCAGAAAGCCCGGTTGACAACGCCCTCGGCATGCAGAACAAGGTCGAGATCAATGAAAACACCCAGTTTATCCGTAATATCGACAATGCCAAAGACTGGTATAACAATACTGACGGCGCTCTGACCACCCTGGAATCTGCGATACAGAGGGTTCGTGAGCTTGCTGTCGAGGGTGCCAACGATACGCTTGTGCAGCAGGATCGCGATGCGATCGCCAAAAAAATCGATGAAATGCTTCTGCATATCGTTGATATTGGCAATACTCAGATTGCCGGCGAATACATCTTTGCCGGACACGATGTCAATAACCGCCCTTTTTCAGCTGTTACCGGGCAGACCCCAGGCTACAACAAAGGCGTGGTAACCTATTCACTTGCCGAAAACCGCGGCGATGTCAATAAAAACAGCCCGCTCGACATCATATTTGGTGGTAACAGCAAGCGAATTACCGCCGAAATCGAGCGTGGCACCGTCATTGAAAAGAGTGTCAACGGTCTCGAACTGTTTTATGGCAGTGAGCCGATATCGCCGACTCCGACGTTCACCTATACTTTGCCGCCGCTCGAAAAAAGCCTGCCGCTCTCGGCTCTCAATTCCGGCAATGGCGTTCAGGAAGGCATCATCATTATTACCGACCACGCCGGCGTCGACCACAAGATCGATCTGGGTGATGCGCACCGGCT
>JAKQQP010000353.1 GCA_029564115.1 Candidatus Rifleibacteriota bacterium
CCACGACAGTCGACGGCCTGATCAGGGTAGAGGTCTTTCCAGATCATGCGTTCCATGAGGCCGGTCGACTGCGGGAATTTGCGGGCCGAAGCAGCATAGCGCACCGCTTCGTTCTTGGCGGTATCGAAGTCTTTCGCTTCTGGCTTCAGACTAAAGCCGAGGCGGCACAGTGATTCGAGAATCAGGGGCAGCTGGTCGGCATTACCGGTAGCGGCTGCGTAGAACATATCCTGACCGCCGCCGAATTCGTTGAGAATGCCGACCTTTTCGAGACGGGCGTTGAAATCATAGCGGCTTTCGCCGGCAAAACCTGCTGATTCGAGCAGTGAGCGATAGATCCTGCCAAGGCCTGAGTTGCAGTTTTTCTGGTAATAGACGCTTGAGTTGAAGATAAGCCCGGCAGCGGCAACCGGCAGGCTTTTGTCTTCGACGACGATAACGCGCAGACCATTCGGCAGCAGCGCCTTTTCGGGCGGTGATTTGACCAGTGCCGGGAGCGTCATGCTCACCAGCGAGAACATTATTGCCAATACCACAATGATGCGATCAGATTTTATAATTTTCATGGCCTCCTCCAAAACTGGTCATGCGAAGATTCTATTTGGAAAGCAGCACGCGGCCGCTCGATTTCTCTTTTACGATGTAACGATAGCTGGCGATGACTACCATTTTGTAGTTCTCGGCGCCATAAATCTCTTTGCGGTAGCCGATTTCGTCGGCGTATTTGCGCCGCGCCTCCACCAGGTATTCTTTGATCTCATTATTAGGATCATTGCGCAGATTGCGAAATTCTTTATCGTCGAGTTCGATATACTGGGTGAATTCTTCCTGTTTGTCGGTCGTCACCGTCAGTTCGAGCAGAAAATCCTTGCTTCTGGCTTCAACGGTAACGATGGCCAGCAAAATTGCGACGACTGTCAGCAGAATTCCGAGCTGCAGAAAATATTTGCTTTTTAACATACGCCCCAAATCTACGCCAAACCCGCCCAATTTGCAACCAATCGAGTAGGAAATGGGTGATTATTTCACCCACTGTCCTCTCACACCACCGTACGTACCGTTCGGTATACGGCGGTTCAATGGTTTTGATGCAATGCCTCGTATCTGACTGATATGTCATCATATCCGAGAGATACGAGGTATTTGTTTGTTAATGACCTTGTCAGAACAGGACTTCCAGCCGTCCGCCAATAACCAAGTCTGGTGTTCGCCCACATCCATGCCTGCTCTTCAGGAATCCCAAGCTGCTTCAGATTTCGGAATTTCGCGCTGATCTTCTTCCATTGCTTCCATATATACTGACGTATTCTCCGTCTTATCCATTCGTTAAGTTCGGATATACGCTCCCTCATATCTGCAATGGCATAGTAACCCAGCCAGCCTGTGGTGAAAACTTTTGTTTCCAGTAAAATCTGGCTGATCGATCTTCCTCTTTTGCGACTGGTAATCATTCTAACCCTCTTTTTGAAGGTCTCAAGGGGCTTATGATGTGGTCTTATTCCCGTTTTCTTTCCTGTTTTATACAGTGAGAAGCCAAGAAATTTCAGTCTTAGCGGGCTTCCGACACAGCTCTTTTCCCGATTAACCTTGAGTTTAAGCTTTCCTTCAAGGAATCTGACACATCCGGCCATCACTCTGGCAGCAGCTCTCCGACTTTTGACGTAGATGTTACAGTCATCCGCATACCTCACGAACCTATGATTCCTGCTTTCCAGAAGTCTGTCAAAGCTTGTGAGGTAAATATTGCTGAGCAACGGGGAAAGATTGCCGCCTTGCGGAGTTCCTTCCTCTGTCGGACTTACGAGACCACCAGCCAGAACGCCACTCCGAAGGAATTTGCGTATCAGGTTGATTATTCGTTCGTCTTTCACATGCTCTCTCACCATTCTGACCAGCAGATCATGATTTACGGTGTCGAAATATCTGGCGAGATCAATGTCTACGACATTGGAGTATCCATGCTCATAATATTCCTTCGCCAGTTTAATCGCCTGCTGTGCACTTCGCTTCGGACGAAACCCGAAACTGCTGTCAGAGAAAGTCGGCTCGAATATCGGTTGTAATACCTGCACGATTGCCTGCTGAACCATACGGTCTATTACCGTTGGTACACCAAGCAGCCGTTTTCCCCCGTCTGGTTTCGGAATCTCGACTCTTTTAACAGGTTGGGGACGGTATTTCCCGCTTGCAAGTTCTTCCAGCAGATTGCTCCCGTGCGCTCTCAGATAAGGCAGCATTTGATCGACCGTCATTCCGTCAATGCCAGCGCCACCGCCATTCTGCTTCACCCTCTTGAATGCCTGATTCAGATTATTTCTGTCGAGCACCATTTCGAGCAAAGCATCTGCACCCATCTTCGTTTTCGCCTTTTTGGGTATAACGGCGCTATGCGCTCCTCTGCTACTTTCCGGTTCCACCGTATCATTGCAGAGGTAGCCTGTTGGAACAGTATTCGGCAGTCGTTGCGTCATTATGCCTTCCATACGATCGAAGATTAACCATTGTTCGGCCCTTCACGCATCGCTGCGCTACTATGGCCTCTGCTGACTTCTTGTAGGTCAGTGGGGCATTGCTGCCCCACCTGTCGCTGTGGGTTGTCTAACCATCCCTCTTGTCGGCGACCACTACAAGACCTCCCCAGGTAAGAACGATAACTTTCCCCTCATACACCCGCCGCATTTACACCGCAGACCTCGGGCAGTATTGGACTTTGCTTTGCCTAGCAAGCTCGTCCAGTCATGCAATGCCTTATATACGGTTCTTGTTCATCGGGCCGAGGGTTTGCCTCCAGCTTCCTTCAGATTCCACCTCACGGTGGACACCCTTGCCTTTGGCTAACAGTTCCTGCTGCCAAGCCTGTAGCGGACTTGCACCGCCGAGTTATCGCCCATGCCGGGCACACTAAGAAAACCCCCGGTCACACAGGTGACCGGGGGCTGTTTTCCGTGTCTTAGGCAACGCGGGCTTTTATTCCCTGGCTTGCTTCAGAGTCTGCTAAAAAGAGCTGTTGTATCTATAAACAGCGAGTTCATTGCTGTTATTTACATACAACATCCCAAATTTACCATCATTTTGAAGTTTGATGAACTCTCTGAAAAAAACTACTGACTGGAAATCGGAATAGGTAATCGGGAACTCGGCAATTTTCAACGAGCGTGCAACACTGTTATTTTCATGATTTACCAGATATTTACTGCCATTGCTTTCAGACATGAAACTCCACAATCGCCCACTGGCATCAACTCCAAAACTACTCAGGCCGTTGCTGAAATTGGTCAGCGAAGTGGCCAAACCTGAGCTTCGACTCATTTTCACATACCCAAAGTTGCCATTGGTAATAAGATCGTTACCATAAACATGGAATTCGGTTATTGTTTCAGGTGTTGAAGTGAAGTGAACAAAGCCAAGAGTGGTGCCAGGCAGAGTCGGATTTGCGAGAGATTTTTTGATAACTTCGGTCGAATCGTGCAGGTTGGCCGATCCTGAAGACACTGCCACGTATAGATCGCCAGAAACTTCATCAGCTGCTGTCTGGATAAAATAAGTATCTGGTGAGAAAGTATTTTGAGCTGAATAGACGAGGGTTGGTGAAGTCAGGTCATTATTGAAGGCATAAAGATAAAGCCTGTTATCATTGGTAGGTGGAGTAACCGGAAAATAGTAAGTTAAAGCAGCATAAACCCTGCCGCCGTGATATTCGATCTTTATCTGATTAACGTCTGAGACAAGCGAATCAAATGAAAAGACAGAGCCAATCACAGCAAGATTTTCGTCGAGTGCAACCATCTTCTGAACGGGTGTCGTCTGGTTGTCAGGATAC
>JAKQQP010000371.1 GCA_029564115.1 Candidatus Rifleibacteriota bacterium
GCGCCATCGAGAAGGTGATCATAAGGGCTCAAACCATCGTTTCTGGTGGTCAGGTCGATAAAAACTTCGATACCGGCACGGCGCAGGGCCTGCATCTTTTCATGTGAAGACTGCTCGTCGAGAGTTCTCGGGTATTCGCCGGCAAGAAAGTTGCCCGAATCGACCCAGTAGCAATACTGAATTGGCCTGATAATGGCTGCCTGTTCTGACATATCCCCTCCGAATAAATGCTGTTTTGTTGAATTCGTGCCATTTTAGGGCTTCAGAAGCCAAAGGTCAAGACTTCTAAAGCCGGAAAATTATTCCAGGCGCCAGGCTGGCCGGCAATTTCAATGCCACATCAGTCAAGTTCAATTTTCATGTGGGTGTAGCTCCACAGAAAGGGAGAGTTGAAGGCAAGGTGTGCATCATCTACCAGACCGGTTATGGCGTCCTGTCTATCGTCGTCTGACGCCTGCTTCAGTTTTTCTGACAATTCAGGCGGGGCTTTTTTATAAAGGCTGCCAACAAGTGTTTCAAGGTTGCGGCATTCTTCTGCAGTAAGCTCGAGCTGGCAGCCCATAACCGTAAAAGTCGCTTTCATATCCGGGCTCCTAAGCTCAAGCTCTGCGGTGGGCAGCAGGTTTTCAACGTTGATAAGAGACAGATGGGCGCTTCTGATAAGATCAGACAATACAAAAATCAGCTCATTGTCAGACAGCGCAAACAGGCGCTCACTCAGTTCCGGGCTGGCCTTGTCGAAAAGGCTGTCGTAAAGGTTGTTAAAGGTCAGACAGTCGTCTGACGTCAGTATAAGTTCATGACCCAGGACTTTAAATTTTTTCTGGTAAAGACGAGGCATGGTTAAGCTCCTTTATACGTGCGGTCTTTCGTTGTTTTTGTTTTGAACCGATAAATCACGAATGCATTGCCGGCTCTGCCTTCACATCAGAAGGCCTGGAGCGGGTTATAGTCAGCCACTTTTCAAGCTGGTCGCGAACTTCTTCGATCTCTGAGAGAGGCGCATCGATCAGTGCTTCAGCGGTAATCGAATCGAGCCAGAATGACACTTCTTCAGCCGAGAGCGACTCGTCGAGAAAATAGGTTTTGTGCATAAAGGTTACCAGCATGCCAGACCCTCCTTAAAAGATTGCAACGCCCTGCAAATCTACTCTTTACGCTAATCAGACTGTTTAATTTCGCTCACACTTATACTATTCCGGAAAACAGACCGGTTTTTTCATTTTTTTTATTTTTCACGGGAGAATGTGATCAGCAGGTTAATGTGGCGCGGCAAAGCATGGCTTATTTACGACTGACTTAGCTAAGTCTAAGCCGGGTTTAAGCTTTTCGAAAGAGCTTTTGCTTTTTATTAAAATTAGTTATACTGACCAAAATTCAAATGGGGATTACGGGAATGCTATTTTTCTTTGCAAAGCTACAAGACAAAATTTTTGCTAAATTGCCAGCTAACACTAACAAGACAGCAATCAGCAACCGCCTTATTATGTCAATCTTTTGGCAAGCGAGCGATGCCGCTTCTAGAGCTGAAGCCAAAGAGATTTGTAAAAAAATTGTTGCTGAATGGCCTGAAGAAAAGAAAACCCGCCTTCTGTCCAATGAAGAATCGAAACAAGCATTTTTTGAAGATGTTCTTGAAAAAAGCAAACCGGATTTTCTACCTGAGAATAAATATTTTTTTGATTTAAAAAAGCTCGAAAACGGTGTTGAGTGCTTTCAAAATTACCGTGACTATTTGAATGGTTTTTCAGAACCATTCAAAACCTATTTAACTGTACCGGAGTTTATTTCTTTTCTTGAGGATGTCGATAAAGAGCGAAATTTAGCTGCCTTAATCGATTTCGTTGCCAAACTAAGTCTCCCGATAAAGGATTATCGCTTTTACTGGTTTGTTTCTGCTTTATATGTAAGGTTCCTTACATTATTCTCAGAAATACTGAATGGTGAAAACTCCGCCAGTCAAATAATCTACGGGGTTAAACAATTGCTTTGCGCAAAATACTTCGCTGATATATTTGATGACCTTAAAAAAAAGATTTATTCCCTTCCAGAGATCTGCAATGAGCCAAATCAAAGCATTCAAGAAGAAAAGGCGAACGAGATTGCATTAAGTAAGCTTGGTTTTGTAAAAGACAGCCAAAATTTTCAAAAACTGCTTGAGCTACCGTCAGATGTATTCGCATCTTCAGTTGAAAAGCATCTTGAAAGCTTTTCAAATAAGCCCGGTCTGTTAATAAAAAAAGCAGGTGCTGGCAGCTTTGCATCAATTGACCTTCTTGCAAATATGGGATTCCTCAAAAGAATTCTCGAATTGTTTGTGAACTTTGATTTCACTCATAGATTTATTGATGATCTGGAACTAATTTTTCATAAGGCTTTGCTTGAACAGCCGGATTTTTTTGAACAATCTGACCTAGATTCTTATTTTGAGAGTTTAAAAAACACAAAAACAATTGTTAAGAGCAGCAAAATCGATTTTTATACCGAAATAGACCCGGTTTATTCTTATCTTCTATTTCATTGCAATCGGCCATTTAAGTTAAGTTGGAGCATCGCCAACATCGGCAGCGAAGACCTAAAGGATCTGAAGTTTAAAAAGATTGTTAAAGGCAATTTAGGAACAGAAGAAACCATTGTGCTGGGTGATCTTCTCGCCGGAAAAGACATTCGCAGAGCAGATAAGATAGAAATCCCGGGCGATTATCTTAAAACTCTTGAAGAACCTCAAAGCATGACCGTTGAACTCCAGATTCTTTCAGGAAATGAGATCATCTATGCCATCGAACATGAAATTGATCTATTTCCATGGAATCAATATTTTGAAGAACCTATACCCGAAGCTATCGCCTGCTTTGTAACTCCAAACGTTGATGAAATTCATGAAGCCATAAAAGTGACAAAAAAAATCTTGTCGGAGAATGGTTTTGATACAGCGACAGAAGGTTATCAGCGTGGCATAGAAAGGGTGTTGCAGTTAATTCATGCCGTCTATCTGACCCCATCCGTAATGGGCATTTCTTATAGCAATCCCCCAAGCAGTATTGCCGATCGTGGTCAGAAAGTCAGATTACCTCATCAGGTATTTAAAGAAGAAAAAGGAACATGTCTGGACTTAAGCGTATTGTATGCCGCATTGCTTGAGGAGGTAGGACTTCACCCAGTAATTGTAATGGTCAGGGGCCATGCATTCCCCGGTTGCTATCTTACTGACACATTTTACCATTCTTGTGAAAAATCTCTGGAAACTGTCTTTAACCATTTAAAATCCGGGAATCTACTCCTGTTTAACTCAACCTCGGCGCTTAAAAAGGCCCCGTTTAAAGACGCAATTGAACTGGCAGATAAATATGTTTATGATTCATTTGAGTTTATGGTCGACATTGTAGCGGCCCATAAAATCAAGATTAATCCATATCCTATCGGCAAAAATATCGAAAATGCGCCAACTGGAGGCATAGTCGGGCCAACAGGAACGAACAAAGGTGTAGATGAACCAGTTGGACCAGTAGTGGTCATTGATAAGAAACTGGATGCCATTGAAAAATTTAAAGTTAAACTGTTAAACCTTTCTTCAAGCAATCCTTTGCTTAATCACCCTTTTATACTTGGTTCCCAGGAACACGCAAATAAGTATTCCAAAAGCAAAACAGCAATTTATCTTGATTGTGAAAACTTCGATGCGTTCGAAAGTGCCTTTGTCCAGAATGAGGCAACGCTTATAGATTGTTACTTTCAGGATGCGGAGCAATTAAACCATTATTTAATGCAGCCCGGCCAGGCTTCTGGCAAAACCAGCAATTTTCTGGTGGCTCTTCTGCCTTTTATAGAATTCAACAAGCGTTGCCACGAAATAAAAAAGAAAGACAATCAGGAGATTGCCGAAAAAGGAACTAGTTCATTGGTTCTTGGCCTTGGAATGGTAAAATATACCGATGGGCAAAAACAATATTTTGGTCCGCTTGTTCTATATTCTGTAAGACTCAAAAAAGATGAAAAAAGGAATAAATGGGCCTTGTTACTTGAGCCCGATAGTATTCGAATTAATGAGACTCTGCTTTATAAGCTCAAAAAAATTAATGCGGAGCTTGATTTTTTCAAGCTTTTCCAAAGATCTGAAGCAGATAGAGATGAGGGGAAAAACTGGAACTGGATTCTTACGCAACTGCGTGAGCGCCTGCGGCTTTGGGACGGTTTTGATATTATCGATAAAGCGGTTCTCGATTTTTTCCCGTTCAGTCGTTATCTGTTGGTTCAAGAACTTGATGAAAAACCAGAACAGCTTATAAATAACAACCTTATGGCAAAGTTCCTTGAACTCGATCGCACCGTTAAACCTACTGAGACGATTAATGGGTCGGCGTCTTCTTCAACAAATGAGCCGGAAATGCCATTGAAGGGAATCAACGGCGATACAGAACTAATCAAGAATGAAATCTACGCAAAAAAAAATGTCGAGGAATTGACGCCCGAAAATGCAATTGAATTTTCGTCTTTGAAAACAAATTTTAAAGCTTTTACCGACCCTTATCTTTTTAACCCGAAGTTTCTCCTCGTTGAGCGTGCAGACAGCACTCAGCTCAAGGTAATTCAGGCCTCACTTGACGGCGAGTCCTTTATACTTGAAGGCCCCCCCGGAACCGGTAAAACCACCACCATTACCAATATTGTCGCCTTGAATCTTCTCAAGGGCAAAAAAATTCTTTTTGTTGCCGAAAAAACAACAGCCATGGACCAGCTGGCTAAGGGCCTGGAAAAATGTGGTCTCTCTTCAGCAGTTCTCAAATTCCCGGCCAGTGCCAATGGTAAATGGCTGGTAAATGAACTTTGCCGCTTTGCTGACACAGAGTTGCCTGAAATAAGAACTGGTGAGGTTGGTGCAGCACTCATGAGCTGGGAAGAGCACAGGAAAGAACTCTTTGGCCTTACTAAAGCCCTGGGTCAGCATACTGCACTTGAAGAGCGGGCTCACACTATTTTTGCCCGCGCCGGCGAAGACGCTGAAGCAGTCATATTTAATTGCCCCGAAATTCTGCAAAAGGACCTTCTCTGGCTCAGCAAAGCCAAGAATATTCTGCATACATACCAGGCACGAAAAAAGGCATTTAAATTACCCGAAAGCAAATTATTGCAAAGCATTAACCCTGAGAACGAATTTAAAGAAACCGAATTAAAACAGCTATCAGAGATATTAAATCACTGCATCAAGCATATCGAAGGATGCGCCGATCTTATAACTTCAAGCGGACTTAGTGAAGCGGTTTGTCTCAAACACCTGAAAACTGCTTACCAGACTTTTAAAACCAAAGAATCCGCCGTTATTACGCCTATCCAAAAGAAATTGCTCGAAAGCCTGAAAACTCCAGAACTTTTCACAAAAATCAAAGAATGCACCAATAGAACCCAACTTCAAAATGAAAATCGAAATTTTATTTATCAGACTTTCCGCGACGTTATCCTCACTTTTAGCGGTTTTGATGCTCTATTGAAAGAATTTGAAGAATACCACACGAGCACATCGTTTTGGAAGATATTTAAGGCAAACCCCGCGAAAGCGAAATGCAAACAGTTTATTAAAAATCAAGATATGAGTGATCAGAAGATTTACGAAGGCCTTCTGCTGGTGGCGACATTTCGCGCGGATCAAAAGCTTTTAAGCAAGCTAAAAGTAGAATGTGAAACACTATTTAAAAGCGTTACCGGCAATTCAATAAACTGGGCAACCATAATAAAGACAATTGAAGAAATTGAAATCCAATCTATCAAACCCGAAGACGTTATAGAAGAGTGGTGCCAAAGATTAAAAGAGCTGGATGAAATTCTAAAAATCAGGTTTGTCGATGCGATCGATAAAAACCTTAATTTATTCCTCAGTACCCTGGGCAAGCTCCAAAAAATGCTTGGGCTCAATTTAGGAAGTTTTTTCGGAGTAAGCGAACCTCTTGAGCTGAGGGTTAATGATTTAAAAATGTTTTGTAACGATTTGCAGGCAGTTCGTCAATATTCAAGCAAAGCACGGTTATTGAACAATGACTTAAAAACCATTACAGAACTTGGAATTGATGACTTTCTAAAACGTTTCGGACCAATCGAAAAAATGGAAGAAATTGGAACCGTTTTCGAAAAATCATTCTATACCATGTGGAAAACCGCTTATTCAGAGCAACATGCCCAAATCAGCAATTTTATCCGTGAAGAGCAGGATCTTCACTGTGAAGAGTTTGCTAAATTTGATGAGCAATTGCTAAAGAAAGCTCCGCAATTCATAGCAGCCCAAATTTTGCATAAGATTCATAATGATGTAAGAATTTTTACCGACAAAAAAGCTTTTTTGAATGCCGAAGCAAGGAGAATTAGAAGGTTTTTGTCTATCAGAAACCTTCTATTAAACCTTGAAGCAAGATATGTGCTTGCCTTGAGGCCATGCTTTATTTTAAACCCAATGCAGGTGGCCGAGCATCTTCCTCTCGATTATCCAGCGTTTGATATGGTTATTTTTGATGAGGCTTCACAGGTAGAGCCCGCCTGCGCTATTTCGGCTCTGCGTCGAGCGAAGCAATGGCTGATAGTTGGCGACAGCAAACAGATGCCACCCTCCAAGTCGCGCGGAGTCGTGTCTGTTGATTTTGCCGACGAGGAATCAGAGGATTCTCCAGCTGCCGAGCTTGAAAGTATTCTTGATGAATGCACCCGATGTTTGAGCAAAATCTACTGGCTATCCTGGCATTACCGCAGTAAAGATGAACGACTTATCAGCTTCAGCAATGATAAATTCTATGCCGGTAATCTGGTTACCTTTCCCGGTGCTGATGATGGTGGCGGGAACTTCGGCATTAATTATAACAAGGTCATCGGTTACTGCGGCAGCAGAATGTTTAATCCGCAGTTACCTGAAGGCACAAATAGGGTGGAAGCAGAGTTTATTGTCAACTTTGTAATTGAAAAACTGCGCGATGAAACCATGAAAAAGCGCTCTTATGGAGTCATAGCCTCAAACGACAATCAGGCAGAGTTGATAACTGAACTCTTTAACCAAGCCTTAACTCCGATTGAAAAGGCAATTTTTCTGGATGATACCGGAACAGGGCTTAAAACTAGCACTGCTGGCAGCTATGAACCACTCTGGATCAAGCCCTTAGAGCAAGTTCAGGGTGACGAAAGAGACGTTATACTTCTTTCAACAGGTTTTAGTGCAATTAAAGAAGGGCAAAGAGCCCCTGAGCCAGGTGGCAAACCAGTGTCAAATTTTGGCAAACTGGCGCATGCAGGAGCTGAACGTCGACTTAATGTTGCCTTAACCAGAGCGAGGGAGCAACTGGTTGTTGTTACCAGCATGAACTCAACAGATATTTCAGATACCGGCAAGAATCTTGGGCCAAAATATTTAAGAGAATTTTTAAGTTTTCTTGAAATGGAAAATCAGAAAAGTAACGCGGCCAGAAACCAACAGGTAAAAAGTAACACTGAGCAACTGAAACGACTTAGTCCCATGGTTCGTGATATCAGCGAAAGATTGCAACAAAAGGGCTATATTGTTGAAAATAATCTAGGGTATTCCAGCTACAAAATTGAAATAGCAGTAAAAGATTCAGAGAATCCGGGGCGATATCTGCTGGCCATAGAAACAGATGGTGAAGTTTACCAGAAGGCCGCCACCTCAAGAGACCGCGACATTTTGCGCCCAGCAATTCTTAAAGTTTTTGGCTGGGGCGATCTTTACCGTGTTTGGCTGCTTGAATACATGAAATCGCCGGAAGAAGAAATTGAAAAAATAGTTGCAGCAATCGAAAAGGCAAAAGGGCGCCCGATCAGATCACCAATGTTTTCAAATAAAAATCTACCGGAAACTCCCGAAGAAATCCAGACAGAAACGGGCGTCGATGTCATTTGCGATGGTCCAACTACAACCGGGCAAGCACCTAATCAACTGGAACCTTTCAAGCCCTACTCCAAATTTACTGTAGATTTACCATTTGAAAAGGATATTTTCGATAACGAAGCCAATACCAGAGAACTCTGTGAAATTATTTATAAAATTGTTCAGCATGAATCACCTATTTCCGTTGATCTGTTAAAAACCAGAATAAAAGAGGTTTTTGGGTATGGAAGATTTGGAGCTAAAATGGAAAACCGCTTGAACAAGCTCCTTTCAAGTCAGCAATTTGCAGAGCATATGTGCTATGCTGAAGAGCAAGAGACTATCTGGGATAGCAGGAACATCGATCAGAGAAATAAAATGGAGCCACGCCTGGCTGACAATAATGTAAGACCGTTTGATTTTACCCCTTTTGACGAAATTTATGCCGGCACTCATAAGGTTTTGAAACATCTGATTTCAGCAGAAGCAGACACTTTAGCAAAAGAAACTTGCAGCGCTTTTGGCCTTAGCAAGGTTTCTGAAAAGGCTGGCAGCCTTATAAAGGCTGCCATTGAGGCAATGATCAAAGATGGCCTCTGCATCAATGACAATGGCGTCATTCGTCTAAAAGAACTACCGGAATAGGCAAAACCAAACTACAGCGAATAAACAACTTCGAAAAACCTTTTTGCATCATCCATTTGCCTTTTCAGATCAGGCGGGGCACCAGGCGAAGCCAGTGAGGTCAGGTTGCAAGGGGCCGTATTTCCGGTGTCCGATCGCCGGGTTCCAAATTGCAAACTGCCATTGACGGGCATCAAAAAAAAATGCAGCCGACTCCTTCTTTTCTTCGACCGTTTGCTCGGTGTAATCGTTATGGGTGTATGCCCATGGATTTTCAGTCAGGGAATACCGTTCCCAGTTTCTTTCAAGGGAAAAAAAGAATTTCCCCGGTGCCGATTCACCAGAGAATGGACATTTCTCATGGCAAGAATAACGCCACTGCGTCCGGATACCTGAATCCCCGTCCCTTTGGTTGTCGAAGGCTTCTCTTTCTATTCTATTCGACAACCTGCGATAGCTCCAAGTCCTTGGACGAAGGGCAAACACCTTCCAGATTTCCGGGAAAACAACCTCGCCAACATTGTCAAGGGTCAAAGAACGGCTCCGCAGGAGTTCCAAATGGAATTCCCGGAGACGTCCAATCATGGCCTGACTACGTGAAAGCACTTTTTCGTCCAAGTCTTTTAAGAGTTCTCTCTGCCAATCTGGGGGAACGACAAAACCGTTTAATTCAACCAGAGAGTTCCAGATAAGCCCCCCTGCAGCGTTTTTCTCGCTGCGAGTGCCATAGCAAAAGGAATCGCCCAGGAGATGCATTGCGATGGTATCGCCATAAATCGCCGCCATAAACAAAATGCTGATTTCACCAACTGAGAGGTCCGCATTGTTTCGTCGCCACGTTCTATCGCCTAGCATGGTGGAAGAAACGCTGGTTTTCGCGATTCTTGCTACTTCCACCTGCAATGCTGGATCCGGGTCCAGATTTTCAGGCAATGGAGGGGTTATCGATACCAGTGCACGCAAATCTTCCCAGAGGATTTGCACTTTGGACGGAAAGGTGGATGTGCTCATTAGCAATCTCCTTGCGTGATGACGGATCAAAAAAATAAAGTGACACAAGCTCGTCTGATTTTGGGCTGGGGGGCTCCGATGCGGTCAAAAGCCAACGATAATTGGAATTCCTCCGGCGATCAGGAACATAAGAAGATGGAAGAGAAATTTCACAGTAGACGTTTTTGCCCGGCTTTTTTCAAGATAGATATCCAAAAGGCAATAAGTGAAATACGTGAATATCTCAACTGCAAAAAATACCTCCGCCAAACTCTTGTGGCCATTTTGGAACAATATCATTCCAAATGAGCAAAACACACAAACATAAGCAATGGAATGGGTAATCCAACCATAAAAATCCCATGTTCTCAATTCTATTTCAGGTCGATAGCGAAGCTTGGTATAGGCCAATGATGATATTTTGAAAAGAGGTATACTCACGGCCAATTCGGCTATGACCACCTGACTGCACTGTTCCTTGGAAGCCAAAAGAACAACAGAAAGAATTCCCAGTGAAATGGTAAGTAAAAGACTGTTTATTTGAATTCGCTCGGAACCCTTTTTCTTCAAGTAACATAGTTCATCATTCATCTTTGACTCCGCTGGACGATGTAAGCTTCACTGCTTAAATTCAGGAATATTAACCCCTAATTCCTTGGCAGCTCAATTGATTGGTTCAAAAAACGCCGATTCATTATCGCAAATACGACCATATTTTGGCAAAAAGGTTAAAAAAGAATTACTCATACCCTCTCACTTCCTCTTTGAATTTCTATTGTTCAAATTGCAGTTAAGAATATATCACCATTACAATGTTATGTTAATTTATTTTCGGAATTTATGGTTGCTTTTACGCCAGCTACAGCCTGAAACTTTGTTGATCTGTTTATATAACTAATTTGCCATGTTTGATGATTAATTTTCGACTTGCACCCACTGTAATTTGCGAAGACGGTTTAAATTGACATTCTGAAGCCAGAAGTTTAATCTTTCATTTGTCAGAAAAAAGCAATGATTGAGACAAACAGACAATATAGAATGTCTTTTTCCACCGGGGGGCTTTTTTTAAAAGAATCTCTGCTGGTGATTGCTTCGTTTTGCCGCTTGAATAGCTGGAACGAAGTCAGAGAGCAGGTTCTTAAAGATAACCTGCTGCAGGCCAGAACGGCCGCAACCCTCAAAAGAAACACCCAGGAAATCATCCTGCGCCTCAAACATCTTTCTGACGGTGTGATAGTGCAGATGCCGGGCCTGATGCCCGAGATACAGCGAAAAATTATCTGGTTTGCGGTATGTGAAACCTATGATTTTATTAGAGAGTTCGCTGTCGAAGTGATCAGGCAGAAGCATCTGACCATGCAATACCATGTCGATAACTCTGACTTTAATGAATTTTTTAATACCAAACAGGTCTGGCACCCCGAGCTTGAGACAATCAGCCCGCAGACACTTGCCAAGCTTCGTCAGGTGCTTTTCAAGATCGTCAGAGAGGCTGAAATAATCAATGACAATGGTCTTATTATTCCTTTCGCAGGCCTCAGCCACACTCCCGCTGAACTGGCCGGCAACCGTCGTTTTTTAGAAGTATTACCGGTTTCCAACGCTGATTTTAAAAGGTTTGTTTCCAAATGATTGCATCCGAAGCTTTTAACCAGGCAAAAATTTACGATCATCTTTATAAGATCATCTGCACCGAGTCATTTTTGAAAATGACCAGTCTTGGCAATGAAATTCCCTTCTACATCTTGCCTTTCGAGCCCAGATTTCAGAAAAAAGTCGACGAAATCGTCGAACAGCTGGTTAAATCACTCGCGCAGGCAGGCATCACCGTGCTGCAGATCGATCTGTATCGCCTGATGATCGAGATTCTCGAACGGGAAGGCGATCTTGATTACTATATTGCCCGCGAGCCAGAAATAAGCAAATCAGAGCTTCTCGACGACCTGCAGGGCATTCTCGATGTTAAATCGGTGCTGGTTCCGGCCATTGCCGAAAAAATGAACGCGAATGATTTCGATGTTCTTTTTTTAACCGGCGTCGGTGCCTCGTTTCCACTTTTACGTTCACACAATGTACTCAATAATCTGCAGAGCACCGCCAAAGACAGGCCGACTCTGATGTTTTTTCCGGGTGAATACAGTCATTCGCTCGAAAAAGGTGCTTCGCTCGATTTATTCGGGCTTCTGCATGACGACAAATACTATCGCGCCTTCAACATTCTCCACCGCCAGGCTTAAAGTGAGGACACAGCATGAAACTGAGAGATCTCTTTGCAAAACCGGTTGACCGCAGCATTGAAGGGGTAATCAAGGCAGACGACAATTCGGGGCTGCTCAACGAAGTCGAAGAATACGTCGTTACCCACGAAATAGCCACCAGACTCGAAGATTTTTTCGAATATTACATCAACCCCGATAAGGTCAACGGCGCATGGATATCGGGCTTTTTCGGGTCAGGCAAGTCACATCTGCTGAAAATGCTGTCGATGCTTCTGCAGAATCAGATCGTCGATGGCAAAAACACCCTCGATATCTTTCTCGAAAAGTGCCATGATAACCCCATGCTCAAAGGCCGCCTGCAGAAAGCCTGCAGTATTCCTTCAGTCAGCATACTTTTCAATATCGATCAGAAGGCCGACGTTATCAGCAAAACCGAAATCGACGCTCTTTTATCGGTTTTTTTGAAGGTTTTTGACGAACATTGCGGTTACTATGGCAAACAGCCGCACATCGCCCAGTTCGAGCGTGATCTTGACCGTGACGGCCTGCTGCCGGCGTTCAAAGAAGCCTTTCTTAAGAAAACCGGCAAAGACTGGGAATGGGGTCGACCTCGTTTAAAGCGTATCGAAGAAGACGTCGATGCGGTTTACAACCAGATTACCGGAAAAAGCGAAAGCGGTCTGCTGCACAAATACCGCAATGACTACCGGCTTTCGATCGAAGATTTTGCAGATCATATCAATGATTATCTCGACAAAAAGCCGAAAAACTTCCGGCTGAACTTCTTCGTTGACGAGGTCGGTCAGTATATCGCCGACAACGTCAAACTCATGACCAATCTGCAGACGATTGCCGAAAGCCTTGCGACCAGATGCAAAGGGCGCGCCTGGCTGCTGGTAACCTCACAGGAAGACATGAACACCGTGGTCGGAGAAGCCAGCAAGCAGCAGAGCAACGACTTTTCCAAGATTCAGGGCCGGTTCAAGGCCCGCCTCAAGCTTTCGGGGCAGAATGTCGACGAAGTCATTCAGCGGCGCCTGCTTGCCAAAAACGCGGCAGGCAAAGCCATTGTCGCCGATCTTTATAAAAAGCATGCCAACAATTTTAAAACCCTGTTCGACCTTGTCGATGGTGCACGAACCTACCGCAATTTTCGCGACGAAGAAGATTTCTGCAACTGTTACCCCTTCGTTCCCTACCAGTTTTCGCTGTTTCAGTCGTGCATACAACAGCTTTCGGATCATAACGCCTTTGAGGGAAAATATGCCTCGGTTGGCGAACGCTCGATGCTTGGCGTTTTTCAGGAAGTGGCGGTAAAAATCGCCGATACCGAGCCTGGCTGCCTGGCAACCTATGACGCAATGTTTGCGGGCATCAGCAAGGTCATCAAATCAAAAATACAGAGCGCGATCATACATGCCGATCAGCATCTGCCCGACCCGTTTGCCGTGCGCCTGCTCAAGGTGCTGTTTCTCGTCAAATATGTCAAAGAATTCAAGGCAACGGTTAGAAATCTCGGCGTGCTCATGCTTGACCGTTTCGATGCCGATATTGCCGCTCTGCATACCAGAATCAGCCGAACTCTCGAAACCCTTTATGACCAGAATTATCTGCAGAAAAACGGCGATCTCTATGAATATCTTACCGACGAAGAAAAAGACATTCAGACCGAAATCAGAAATACCGACATCGAAAATCAGGAAATCATCCGCGAACTGAGCAAGGTAGCCTTTGACGATGTTTTGAAGCTGAGCAAGATCGATTACCCCATCACCAAAACCAGCTATACTTTTACCCGCCGCATCGATGACGAAAACTGCAGTTCCGAGCATGACATGGCCATAAACATCATTACGCCATTTCACCCTCAGAATCCGACCGAAGCAGCCGTTTCGCTTGCCCGGTCGTCGTGCAACGAGATTACCATATTTCTTGAACCGAGCCGCGAACTGTACACCGAACTCACCATGCTCAAAAAAACCGAGCGCTATCTGGCTCTCAACAGCGGGCACGAAAGCGAAACCCTTAAATTTCGCATCATGCAGGAAAATGCCCTGCGCAACCAGGAGCGCAAAACCATAATTCGTGAGCTGCTCCAGGATCTGCTTACCAGAGCTGCCATTTATGCCGGCGGCCATAAACTCAACCCCGGCAGCAACGAACCGGCGGCCCGCGTCAAAAATGCCTTTTTTGAACTTATCAGCATTACTTACCCGAACCTGAAAATGCTCAATGGGGTTATCTACCAGGAAAAGGATATCGAGACGTATCTTGAAGCCGATAAAATGATTCTTCCTGGCACCACCACCTACACTGAATCCGAAAATGAAATTCTTGCCTATGTCCAGATTTCACGTAATTCGGCATCCAGCCAGTCAATAAAAGCGTTGATCGATCATTTCGAAAAAAAACCCTTTGGCTGGCCGATGACCGCCACCCTGTGCAATCTCGCCAAACTTGTGGCCCGTGGCCGCATCGAGGTAACCTCGGGAGCGAAACCTGTCGATATCGCCTTTCTCAAAAAGAACATCAGAAACACCAAGATTCAGGCAAGTCTGCTGCTCGAGCCGCAGGTTGAGTTTCCGGCTTCAGAAGTTCGCCGCCTCAAAGACTTTTTTAACCATTTCTTCGGCAGCTTCGCAGCGTCAACCGAAGCAAAAGCACTCGGCGAAGAAATGGCAAAAGCTTTTGCCGATCATGCCGACCAGATAAACGCCTATGCCCTCGATGCGGTCAAATACCCGTTCGGCAAGGCGCTTCAGACTCACTATGCCCGCATCAGCAAATACGGCCGGCAGAAATACGACTTCTTTTTCAGAAATTTTTCTGAAGAAGAGCAGAACGAGCTGCTCGACGTTAAAGAAGGTGCAATCGACCCGATCATCAAGTTTCTCAACGGCAGCCAGAAATCTATCTACGACGAAGCGGTCGGCTTTATCGCTCTGATCGCGTCGAATCTTGCCGAGCTGAACGGCGACCACGTCGCCGAAATAAAGCGAATTCTTGAACTCGAAAAATGCTACCAGGGCAACAACATGAACCAGTTGCGGCAGACGCTCGACTCTTTAAAAACTCAGAATCAGCAGCGGGTTCAGCGTGAGATCGACAATGCCCTTGAAGCGATGCGGCATAAACGTGAGGTGCTTGAAAAAACAGCTGAATATACCGCCTTAAAGCCTGAGCAGCAGGCCGAAATCAAAAAAATATCCGCCCAGGTCGAAGAAGAAATCAAAACCATGTCGCTGCTGCCGAATATTCGTGACCGGCTGCAGCGCTTCGAAAGCAAAGATTACGCCAGAATTCTCGAAAAACTCAATACCTTTACCGAACAGAACCGGGGGCCGGCAAAAGTTACCGATATCCCGTCAAATGGCAACTTCGGCGTAGAAACCGGGTCTGAGCCGCAAACGACAACAAAAGCCGAAAAAACCGGGGCAAAGACCCCGACGACAAAGCCGGCGCCGGCACCTGAAGTGGCAAAACCGGTGTTTATAGCGATTTCGGCGTTAAAGGTCAATGCCGGCAAACCCTGGCTCGAAAGCGCCACAGATGTCAGCGAATACCTCAAAAAGCTTGAAGCAGCGATGCAGCAGGCAATTGCCAGTGGGCAGAAAATTCAACTTTAAGCGGGTACAGCATGAATACAGCCATAATTAAAAAATTTGCCCAGAGCGCCCGCCGGGTTCTGCTCGAACAGATCGACAGAAAGCTCGAGCGGGTACTGGCACCGGCCGGCATTTATCGCCGCGAAAAAGAAACGGCGGTCAAAGAGCTTGAACGCGAGATCGCTGTGTCTGGCCGCGAACAGACAGTAAAAAGGGCCGCCTATACCTGGTTCAACCGCATCTGCGCCCTGCGCTTCATGGATGTTAAAGGCTATACGAGGGTTCGCGTCGTTTCACCCTCGCCGAACCTTTCACAGCCCGAAATTTTAACCGAAGCCAAGAGCGGGCATATCGATGAGGTTCTGTTGCCTGAACCGGTCAGACAAAAGGTTCTACAGCTTTTAAGCCGGCAGATACCCTCAGAAAACCCTGAACAGGAAGCCTTCGCCCTGCTGTTTATCTCCTGCTGCAATTATTATCACCGCGAGATGCCTTTTCTTTTTGAGAAAATTCAGGATTACACCGAACTGCTGCTGCCCGACGACCTGCTTTCAGAAAATTCGCTGCTGCAGATGACTATCTCGGCTCTCGATGAAGCGAACTGTGAAAAGGTCGAGGTTATCGGCTGGCTGTATCAGTATTACATTTCTGAGCGCAAAGACGAGGTTTTTGCCGACCTGAAAAAGAACAAAAAGATACAGCAGGCCGATATTCCGGCAGCGACGCAGCTTTTTACGCCAGAATGGATAGTGCGTTACATGGTCGAAAACTCTCTCGGCCGTCTCTGGCTGCAGAATTTTCCGGCTTCGCCGCTGCAGAATAAAATGCCGTATTTTATTCCTGACGAGCCGGGGTCACCGATCGATGCGCAGTTCATCAAAATTGCATCGCCCGAAGAAATTCGCTTCTGCGACCCGGCCTGCGGCAGCGGTCATATTCTTGTCATTGCCTTCGATCTTCTCTATCAGATGTACGAAGAGCACGGTTACGACCCGAATCAGATACCGGCCCTGATTCTGCAGAAAAATCTCGTCGGCCTCGAAATCGACGAACGGGCGGCAGAACTGGCCGCTTTCGCCCTCAGCATGAAAGCCAGAGAAAAAGACAAACGCTTTTTCAGCCGCAAAGATGCCGCCGGCAATAGAATCGTGCCCGATATCCACACTTTTCAGAACGTTGATTTTTCTGAAGCTGAACTGACCGCAATTCTTGCAACTGGCATCAGTATGGCGGCAAAACAGATGTCGCAGCAGAATCAGAAGCTCGAAACAAGCCCATACTGGCGCGAAATAAGCCTTCTGCATGAAGATATCGAAAGAGAAAAATTGCAGAAAGTCGAAAAGGAGTCTGCCAGACTGGGGCAGGATGATGAAAAAGGCCAGAAAGCCCTCGAAAAGGCACAAAAAACCTTTGCCAGGAACCGGGTTCTGGCGCCTGAATTATTCGCCAATTTTCTCGATGCCATCAGGTTTTTAACTGATGTAAAAAACGTTATTGGCCTCTTCGGCAAAGAAAAGATTGAACGGCAAGACAGACTCAAAAGGGTAGCCTCAGAAAATATCTGCCGCGAAAGCTTCTTTTCTGAGTTTCTGCGCGGCCTTAATCGGGTAAAAACCTATCTTGGCAATCTCGGCGAGCTCAAATCCTTTGGCTCACTGGTTATGCCCGTGGCTGAAGCCCATGTAATAATGGATGAATACAAAAAAACTCTCGACCGGCTGCTTGACTCCGAAACCTGCCGAAAAATCGATCAGGCTCACAGGCAATACAGCTATCTCGGGCAGCAGTTTCACGTCGTGGTCGCCAACCCGCCATACATGGGCGGCAAGGGCATGAACCCGTCTTTGTCAGATTTCGCCACCAACTTCTACCCTGATTCAAAATCAGACCTGTTCGCGATGTTTATTGAGCGTAACCTTGAATTTGCGGCTGAAAATGCTATGGTTGCCATGATAACCATGCAGAGCTGGATGTTTTTGTCATCTTTTGCGACAATGCGAAGCAAAATTATCGACAATTTTATCATCAGCAACATGGCGCATCTCGGGCCACGAGCCTTTGACAGCATTGGCGGCGAGGTTGTTTCAACAACCTCATTTGTGCTGAGAAAGACCCACAACCCCGCTTATCGTGGCGCTTATATTCGACTGGTTGATGGCCGGTCAGAGGCCGAAAAAGCCTCTTTGCTGCGCGAAGTGATCAAAGAGACCGCTGCCGGTTCAGCAATTTGATAAACTGGCAAAACTATTCATGCAGCCTGAAAACGAGAGATTTTGAATGAAATGGCCAGGTTGCGGTGATAAAATTAACGGCGGGCTTGAGAAGATACAATTTCATTGGAAGTGAAAAGATTATGAAACAGGAAGCAATCAAACTGGAACTTATTGAATGGCTGGCAAAACTTAACGACAGCAATACGCTGCAATATTTAAAGAAGATCAAAGATGCCGGAACAACTGATCAGGACTGGTGGAACGATCTGTCTGAACCGCAAAAGAAAGGTATTTTGCGGGGCCTGAAAGATATCGACGAAGGTCGAACTTTCGCTCACGAAGAAGTTAAAGCAAAATATGGCCTATAAGCTTTACTGGTCAGAAGAAGCGGTTAGTAATCTCGAAGAAATCCTGAATTATCTAAACGAAAACTGGTCAGCCAGGGAAGCAGATAATTTCAAACAGAATCTCGGTCTGCAACTTGACCTGATCGTTAACAATCCGTGCATGTTTCCAGTTTCGAATTTTATTCCGAGGCTTCGCAAGGCGGTTTTGAGCAGAAAAACCACTGTTTTTTACGAAGTTAAAGGTAAAGCCGTTTATCTTGCCTACTTACACATAAATCGAAAAGACATAAAAGAACTGAAATGATCACAGATGTCCAAAGCGAGGAAAATAATGCCTGACCAGAACATAACACCCCGGCAGTCGCCCACAACCCCCGAAGGCAAAACCAGCACCAATGCTAAAAAGCATTTTTTCCGCGCCGCCGCCGCCGACTTCAAAAAAATCCCCGGCAGCCCAATCGCTTATTGGGTAAGCAATCGGTTTTTCAAACTATACTTTGAAAAGCTTTTAAATAACATCTTTGAAGCAAAGGAGGGTGTTGGCACAAGAGATGACGAAAATTTTATGAGGCTTTCCTGGGAAGTTTCAAAATCAAATGTTGCAAAAGAAAAAAGATGGATTCTTACCGACAAAGCAGGTGATTTTAGAAAATGGTTTCTTGGCTTTAATTATCTTATGGATTGGGAAAATGATGGCTATCGTATAAGAAATTATAGAAATTCTGATGGGTCATTAAGATCAAGACCGCAAAATACTCAATACTTGTTTAGGGAGGGCGTTTCGTGGGGGAAAATTGGATCAGGAAAGCCCAGCTTCCGGTATAGGCCAGAAGGTTATGGTTTTAACGATGCAGCACCAACTTTATTTGGCAAAAATCTATTTAGTCTTCTCGGTTCTTTGAATTCCAAGATAGTTCAAAAAATTCTGGAGATAAGAGGAAGCACGATTAACATCACTACTGGAGTTGTTCTAGAAATACCGTCTCTGGAGAATTTTGATTCCACAAAAAAAGAGGAATTAGTAATTAAAGCGGTTAATGTCGCTAAATTTGACTGGGACTCTTACGAGACCTCGTGGGATTTTGGGGAGTTGCCGCTGCTGCGGGCGGAATTCAGGCAGGACAGTCTCGAACAGACCTATGAAATCGTGCGTGAGCACTGGAAACAGATGTGCCTCGAAATGAAACGGCTCGAAGAAGAGAACAACCGCATCTTCATCGAGGCCTATGGCCTGCAGGATGAACTGACACCCGAGGTGCCCTGGCGCGAAATTACCCTGACCTGCAACCCCTTTTACCGTTATTCAAAAAAGGCTGAAGCCTCTGAAGATACTGACGAAGCGCAGGCTGAGAATGACGAGGCCGGGAGCGAAATCGAGAGCCCTGCCGAGGCTGAAGATGATGCTTTGGCTGATGCCGGCGCCGAATTTCCGTGCGATGCGGCTCTTGAAGAGCGCCTGCTTGGCGATACGATGCGCGAGCTGATCAGCTACGCGGTCGGCTGTATGTTCGGCCGCTATTCTCTCGACAAACCCGGTCTGATTCTTGCCGACCAGGGTCAGGGGGTCGAAGAATACCTGCAGCAGGTTCCTGAACCAAGTTTTACGCCTGACCGCGATAACGTGCTGCCGATTCTCGAAGAAGAATATTTTATCGACGATATTGCCGAAAGATTTAAAAAATTCATCAAAGTCGCCTTTGGCGAAGCCAGTTACCAGAAAAACCTCGAATTTATCGAAAAGGCGATCGGCAAAGACATTCGCCGCTACTTTCTTAAAGATTTTTACAACGACCATGTGAAACGCTATAAAAAACGACCGATTTACTGGCTGTTCTCTTCGCCAAACGGCAGTTTCAATGCCCTGATCTATATGCACCGCTACCGCCACGATACCCCAAGCCAGGTTCTGAACCACTACCTCAGGGTCTATATCGAAAAAATCAACACGCGCAACCGCGACCTCGAGCAGCTGAAACTTTCGGCTTCGGCCAGCCCGCGCGACCAGAACCAGGCCGCCAAAGAGATCGACAGAAATAAAAAAATTCTGCGCGAACTTGAAACCTACGAGCGCGAAATCGTGTTTCCGCTTGCTGCCAGAAGGCTTGAAATCGACCTCGATAACGGGGTAAAAAACAATTACCCGCTTTTCGGCAAAGCTTTGAAAAAAATCACCGGGATCTGAGGAAATATGCAGGAAAAAATCATTCAGGCGCTGACCAGCCTCTTCGAAAAACACCGCATCGTCATCTGGTATGACGAAAAAAAAGAATTCGACTCCGGCTTTGCCGGCATCAACCCCGGCAATGTCAAAAAACTGCGCCTCGACAACAACGAATTCGCGATCAAACAGCAGCTGCTGATCAAAGACCCTGACAGCCGTTATCTGGTTTACAAGGCCGGGGCACGCCCCGAAAACATCGGCAACTGGCTGCTCGACATCGAACTGGCCAATGCGGTTTTTTCGACCGACCAGAGTGCTCTGCTGCTCAACGAACTCGAGCTTGGCCCCGAATACGCCGAAATTACCACCGGGCACAGCTTCTTTTTCGGGGCCGCAACCCGCAAGAACTCTCTTAAAGAGCTTCTCGACCCCCGCGATTCGCTGGCGCGCGTCAGAATGAAAATGCTGGCGGTAATCGCCGGCAGCAGCCCCGATCTCGAAGCGATAATTGCTGCGCTGTTGAAAGAACATGCCGAAAACCGCAACGAAATTGCCGGGCTGCTCGAAAAATGCGGTCTGAACCGTTTTTTCTGGTCAGAAATCAGGCGTGATTACGATTATGACTATGAAAAACCCAATATAAAAGACTTCGCCCTGCGCCTGTTTCTTGACTGTTTCAATATCGAGGCGGGTATTGTCAGCCGTACGGCCGGGCAGAAGACTCTGGCCATCAGCTGTATTCCGCTGCTGAAAGGCTGGAAAGACAACTGGAAAAACACCGAAGCCTTCAAAAGCCTTGCCAGACGTTACGAAGAAGATCTCGAAATCGAGAAAAGGCTCGAGGCAATTCCGCTCAAAAAGAAAATCGGGCTCGATTATTTTGAAGTCATCGAGCGGTCAATTATCAGAGAACTCGTCAGCCAGGTAGATCAGAACCTGATCGGTCAGACCGATTGCGCCGAAATAATCAGGCTGCGCAAAGAAAGCTTCTGGTACAATAATTATGCCGAGGTTTACAACGCCATAAAAGCGGCGTCTGAGTTCTTTGCCGCCATAGATGGCGGCAACTTCACGGCCCAGTGCCTGAACAGCTGCTTCAATCTTTATGCCGACAGCTGGTATCGGGTCGACCAGCTTTTCAGGCAATATATCAGAAGCCTGCGTGCCTGTGGCTATGTAACTCTGCTTGCCTGTCTGACGGTTAAAATCGAAAACCGCTACATCAACAGCTTTCTGGCACCGCTGAACAACTGCTGGTTGAGCCTGCAGAACGACTGCTGGAAGTTTCCGGCGGGGATCAAAATGCAGAACCGCTTTTTTGCCGAATACCCCGGTGATTATCTTAAAAACGGGCGAAAAATGGTAGTGATAATTTCTGATGCCATGCGTTATGAAGTTGGGGAAGAACTGTGCCGCAGCATCAACCGGCAGGACAAATACGAGGCCGGGCTGGATCGCATGCTGACACTGCTGCCCAGTTACACTCAGCTCGGCATGGCGGCCCTGCTTCCCCATGACAGGCTGCTGATAAAAGACAAAAACACGGTTCTGGTCGATGATATGCCATCAGCCGGAACCGAAAACCGCAAAAAAATTCTGCAGGCGAGAGTCAAAAAATCGCTGGCGATCGAAGCTGAAAGCATCACGAACATGGCCGGCCCCGAGCTTAAAGAGCTGGTGCGCGACCATGATCTCATCTATATTTATCACGACCTGATCGATTCGGTGGGCGATAAGAGAGACACGCAGGATCGTGTTTTCGAAGCGGTCGAAAATACTGTTGAAGAGCTGGTTAAACTGGTAAAGAAACTTATGGGCTCGAATGTCAGCTCGATCGCCATCACCGCTGACCATGGTTTTCTCTACCAGAACAAGCCGCTGCAGGATGAAGACTACGCTGACGACGAGCTGGAAGGCGACGAGATACTGGCTGAAAACCGGCGTTTTATCATGGGCAAAGGCCTGGTTGAAAGTGAAAGCGTCAAGAAATACACCTCGGCCCAGATCGGTCTGGCCGGTGACTTTGAAATGCTTATTCCCAACTCGCTCTTCAGGCTGCGCAAGCGCGGTTCAGGCGACCGTTTTGTGCACGGCGGCGCGACGCTGCAGGAAACGGTCATACCGGTAATCAAGGTTAAAAAGAAAAGAGAAAGCGATACCGACCGGGTCGGGGTAAAGATACTGCGTGAGGGCAGCTCTACCATTTCTACCGGTCAGTTCGGTCTGAAGCTGTATCAGGAAGAACCGGTCAGTGAAAAGAAAATGCCCGTTACTCTCAGAATCGGTTTGTACAGCCATGATAACGTGCTGATTTCGAATCAGCGTGAAATTACCTTCAACTCGACCGCCGCGTCGCCGCGCGAGAGAGAGACGGTTTTGAGCCTGGTCTTGAACAACCGGTCTGGTGAATATGAAAAAACCCAGGTGTTTCTGCGCCTTGAGGAGCAATGCGAGGGCACGTCGCACTTCAAGACCCAGACAGAAGAAGTCTATTTTCTGAAAAAGAAAATAGATTCAGACTTTGATCAATGGTAGGAAAAATCATGAGTAAACTCGACGACA
>JAKQQP010000386.1 GCA_029564115.1 Candidatus Rifleibacteriota bacterium
CGAACAGCCAAAACCTAAAACGCAGCCCCGTGGCGACGTTAAAAATATGCCGGCTGATAAAATACCCGCCGCGCCGAAAACAAACGCGCCACAGGCCGCGCAAATCGAAGCAGAAACCGTCGAGCCGATTACCCTTGCTGAGAAATTAACGGGCGAGAATAAACCTACCGACGAATTTGTGCCGGGTGAAATTATCCCTGAATCTGTGCCAGAAGTGAAGGCGGCAGAGCGCCCTAGCATTACCGGCTTGAACGTAGACCTATCTGCAAAAAATGCCGGGCAGATCGCCGATGAAATAAAAAAAATCAGGGTAATGGCGCAGAACTACGGGTGCAAATCTACCGAAGACTTCGCGCAGCTTATGCAGATAGCGGTAGGGCGCGAAGTAACGACAGCGGTGAGCTTGAATGACGACGAACGCACCCGCGCAATCGAATTTCTGAGCGCTGCATTACAGGGAGGTTGAGCAATGGCTAAAACACAAAAACAGAAACCAGATACCGCAATGGTAACATCGGCTATCGGTATCGCGGCAGAGCTGCAAGACATCGTTGCCCGCATTGAATCAGCTGGCGGCGAGTGCGACGATGAAACATTAGCGGCGCTGCAATCATGGAGCGCTGCGCTTGAGGTGAAAGCTGAAAGCATCGCACACGTTAAGCTGCGCCTGGAAGCTGATGCCGAATACTGGCAGAAATACGAAGATGCAGCGCGGGCAATGCGCAAATCAAAAGAGGCCGCCGTGAAGCGGCTAACTGAGTATCTTGCAAGGTGCATGAGCGTTGCAGGCGTTAAGAGCATCAAGAAAGATGATGGGCTATTCAGCATTTCGCTTGTCGCCGGGCGTGCTTCATGCCAGATCAGCGACGAGAAAAAACTACCTTTCGAGCTGGTCGATGTGGTTGAATTGATCAAACCGAAGAAGAAAGAGATCCAGGCGGCATTAGAGGCCGGGCGAGAGATACCCGGCGCGGCGCTTGAGTTCGGGAATGAGTATGTTATGATACGCGCTAAGAGCAGCAAGAAAGCCGAAGGAGAAAACGACAATGGCTAGTATGGCAATGGTATGTTTGACAGGAAACTTGGGTAGAGATGCAGAAGTGAAAACAACAGCAACCGGCAAGAGCGTGATTAAATTCAGCCTTGCGGTAAAGACCGGCTACGGCGAAAACGTGAAAACTACCTGGTGGAATTGCGACTATTGGACCGAAAAAACAGGCATCGCTGACTACCTGAAGAAAGGCGCTCTGATCGGAATCACGGGAGAGCCAAGCCTTAGAGAATTCTCGACGGATTCTGGTAAACGGCAGAGCCTTGATGTGAGGGTGCGTGATGTGATCTTGCTTGGTAGCAAACAGCACAGCGCAGATGCAACAGATGACGACGATTCGCCGCCGCCTTTTTAAGGAGCAAAACACATGGAACAATACGAAAATCTGATGAAGTTATTCCGCAATGAGTGCCAGTATGCAGGCGCAATGAAGCAGATCATCAATGAGGTGATTATTGACCTGGTAGACAACCAATCAATCGACCCTGTAATAGAAGCAATTCTCACCCGCTTAAAATTCCGGCTCGACACCCTGAAAAAAAGCTACCCATAACAAACTCCCGGTCACAGAGTCGCCACGCAAGAAACGGCAGGCGACGCGGTGCGAGGCCGCAACCGGGTTTTAGTTCTATCTAATTTTATGGGAGAAATGAAAATGAGTAAAGAAATCAGATCACCAGGTAAAGCAATCAGAGCAAAATGTATCGACTGCTCAGGCGGCAGCTCAGAAGAAGTAAAAGCGTGCCCGGTTATAGATTGCCCGCTCTACCCATTCAGGCGCGGCAGAAATCCATTCAGGACACCGCGTATTATGACCGACGAGCAAAAAGCAGAAGCAAAAGCGCGTTTTGGTATTGCAAGAGCAGCCAGAAATAAAATACCCGTTTCTAGCTCGCCGGTATTGACTCCTGACAATGAATCGTGAGCTAACTATTTCTCGACGGG
>JAKQQP010000430.1 GCA_029564115.1 Candidatus Rifleibacteriota bacterium
CGCTGCGTTTTACTCTTGGCCAGGAAAAAACAACTCACAATCGCCTGAACCACCAGCTCAAACCCGGCGGCGGCACTCCCCTCGACCTTCTCGCCAGGCCGGTTGCCCAATCGCCCCGGCGCAGCTGATCAGATTTCACTCTATAAAAAAGGCTCCGGGTTATAAAACCTGGAGCCTTTTTTTAACTGCTGCTGTCAGGCTGTAAAAAAGGCTTTCAACTGCTCGATAAACCAGCGGTTCTGTTCGCTGCTGCCGACACTGACCCGCAGACAATTTTTCAAAAGCTTATGAGCACCGACATCTCGAATGGCAATATCGTTGTTTTTGAGGTGCTCAAAGAGAGCAGCCGATTTATCGCCGGCACAGAAAGTCACGAAATTTGTGTGCGACGGGTAGACTTTGATAGCGCTGATATTCTGCATCTCTTGAAAAAGAGCTTCTTTGAGGGCAACTGCTTCACGAGTGTGCCGCAAAAAAAGTTCTTTGTTCATCAGCATCGTCATGACAAAAGCCTGAACCATGATGCTGGTATTGAAAATTGTCTGAACTTTGCGCAGCTCACAAATATTTTTCTCGCGACTGATGATGTAACCAAAACGCAGGCCTGCAGCCGAAAAAGACTTAGAAAACGATCTGACGATTACCAGATTGCTGAAGTCTTTGATACGGTCAGCCCAGGTGATCCCGCTGAATTCAAAATAAGTTTCATCGAGCAGCACCGGCTTGATGGTGTTATTGAGCACATAAAGAATTTTTTCTTCGCTGAGAAGATGCCCGGTAGGATTGTTGGGATTACAAAGAATACCGAGCCGACAATGCTCTGAATTGAGTATCTTCACGTATTCCCGCTCATCGAAGTCAAAATCAGGCAAAAAATCCATGAATTTGATGCCAAGACCGGCAGCACGGGTATAGGTCGAGTAATCAAAATAAGATGGCGCCAGCGACAGAGCAAAGGCTTCGTTGTTTTCCCTGACAGCGAGAAAAACGGCAAAAAGCATGTCGTCGGCCCCGTTACCCCAGAGAATCTGGTCGCCGTTTATTCCGTGCCCGACATAGTCGACAAGCAAATTCTTGAGTTCGGTGGTGACATTGCTGAAATAACGATTCAGACTGATGCCCTGCATGGTCTGGTGGAAAGCTTCATCGATGGCCTGGTAGGGATCGAGCACACTCTCATTGAGGCACATCATGTTTTTTTTGCGCGGAACGGAAATATCAGCCGGAGGCCCGGCTTTAAGCAGGTCTGTTCTGAAGAATGTCATTTTATCATTCCTTTCCCGAACGATTTAAGGGCATTCTATCAGCCTTTATGATACAATTCAACAAAGCATCTGCACAGGAGCACCACGTATGACTCCGGACTATAGAAAAAACAACAATAACCAGCCAGGTTGTCTGTTTTATTTTCTGGTATTGCTGGTTCTGGTCTTGAATGCCGTATCAGAAGAAAAACAGAACGAATCACAGGGTCTGTTCAGTAGTCAGCGCAGCGCAACAGTAGAAACCGTCGATATTTTCAAGAATTATAGCGACGATGAGCTCATCAAACTCTACCGGTCCGGTCGGCTGCCGCAAACAGCCAGCCCTGTTGCCGGTCGCACACTCATGCATCTGGCGGCTGAGCTGAACCGTCACGAACTTATTGCGAGACTTATCGACATGGGCGAGTCCACCAGCCCAAGAGACGGCAACAAGGCCACTCCGCTGCATCTCGCCATGGCAAGCAGCAACGACGAAGCAACTGCAGCATTGCTCAAGGCCGGTGCCGATCTGAAGGCCACTACCGCTAACGGCTACACCATTCTGCACCATGCAGCCAGATACGGCTATTACGATGTGGCAAAAGCAGCTCTTAAAACAGGAGCAAACCCATCAGCAGAGGCTTACGCGGGTTATACTCCATTACACTACGCTGCCAGACACAATCATGTCAAAATCGCGGTTCTGCTCTGCGAAAATGATGCCGACATGAACGCAACCATAAACTATGGCTGGACACCTGGCGATCTGGCGTTCAGCAAAAGCCCCGAAATTGCCAGGTATTTGCAAAGCCGGAACGCCAGATTTTCTAAAAGCACCATAATAAACGAATTCAAACTGGTAAATGGCTGGCCACTTTTCAGTCAGCAGGAAATTATCTCTTTTCCGAGGAATGACGACCCCGTATTTCACGCGATAAGAAATGATTCTGCCGAAACTCTGGCTGAATTGAAAGCTGCCGGCAAAGACTTGAACGTTAAAACAAAAGCCGGCACTCCGGCAATATGCCTGGCCATCGCTAATCGCAAACTCGTGGCTGTCGAGTATCTTCTTAAAAATTCCCCTGACCTTGAAGCTACCGATGCCAACGGCAAAAACGCCCTGATGTACAGCATCGAATACGGCCCTGACACTCTGGTAAAAAAACTTCTCAAGTTTAGGCAAAATCTTTCGCATGCTGATAGTTCAGGCAACACCGCACTGCATTACGCCCTCGCCGGTTCAAAAAACGGCATCGCGGCTGAATTGATAAACCTGGGATCAGACATCTTTGCCGTGAATAATTTCTCACGCGGCATGATTCACATCGCCAGCGAAAATTCGAATTCCGTCATGTTCGAAGTCTTGATCAGCAACGGCTGTGACATCAATCAGGAAGACATTCACGGCAACACTCCGCTCCATCTCGCGGTCAAAAACGACAATATTCCCATGATAACTGCCCTGCTTAAAAACGGTGCCGACTTTGCACTGGTAAACAACAAGGGGCACACACCCCTGCAACTGGCCGTCTCTCAACAAGCCCGCGCTCTTCTCAGCAACCGCTTTGAAATCGAGGGGCAAAACCCGGCAGAACGACAGAAACCAGCTGAAGTTCATATTTTGCCGAATTCAAACAACTAAATAAAAAAAATGCCTGCCAAACTGATAGCTCCTGCAAACCCTGGAACAGGGAAGCTTTTGCAGTTCTGGCTTTTCGTCTTTCTTTTACCCGCCTTTTCGGGAAAACTGGCGTTGTCTTTTTATGCTGATTCAATTGCTGCCAAAGCCTTTGCAGTCAACTGCCAGAAACTGCGTCAGGAATCAGAGGCATTCACACGTGATCTTCAACCAGAAAAGCTGCTGGCAGACGCGGTAAGTTCTACAAAAAAAAGGTTACAGCAGACTGACTGGCACACAATCGCAAAAATAGATTTGTCAAATCTATGCCGGCAGTTTTCAGAAGATTTCACAACCAGACATGCAATATCCCCGGTTTTTTTTGGCATAAGCGACGTAGAAAGCGGCGTATCAGGCGGGTACAGCCCGCCAGGATCAACGATTTCTCCTGGACGCAAATCTTTTGAAATAATAATGGCACGCCTTTACCCTGGCAAAGGGCCTCTCTCTGACATTCAAAAAAAGCGTTACCAGCAGATATGCAAGACAATCTTCGGCAATTTCATTGAACCGGCTGATCGACCCGGGTTGATGCGCAGCGGTTTCTTTCTGCGCAATCGTTCAGATCGTCTTTTCATAGTTCACGACAGTTTTACCGACCCTGCCAGCCAAAAAAAAATTGCGTTCTTTCTGGTTTTTTCAGAAAATTCGATCGGTCTCGGCAAAATTTTGCGCCTTGCCAGAAAAAGAGCCGACAATACCGAATTCAAAAGAGGTTACGCCATTTTAACGACTCTACCTGAGCGGGATTTTCAGGTAAGCCCAGATGGCAGACTTTTTTATGCAACAGTTCTGCCGCCTGCCACCTTGCGGATCGGCTCACACAAAGGGAAAAGCTGGTATGATCGGGTAATATCAGATAAAAGCGCCAGGCAGCGACCATCCCGGCTTCCCTTTATGATTGTCGCTCTCAACGACAAAACCGCCATGCAGATCAGCCAAAACAAACTGTCACTCATCAACCTGGCCTTGCTGATCTACGCATTTGCAGGACTGGCCATCGTGCGACAATATCTGGGAAACGGGCTAAGACCCTCGTTGCTGCGACAAAGGTTTAAATTTGCGATTCTGACGGCAACTCTGCTGCCATTTCTGGCTTTTTTTTACAC
>JAKQQP010000441.1 GCA_029564115.1 Candidatus Rifleibacteriota bacterium
TTCTCAACGACGATCTTGCAAGACTGGTGCGTGCCGGTAAAATCTCAAAAGAAGAGGCGCTCAGCAAGGCCGTCGATTCGGCTGATCTGGCGAAAAGGGTTGGCGCCGCTTCCTGAGCTGTGGCTCAAGCCTGGTTTTCAGTTTTAATAAAACGATTCAACATCGCGGCCAGTTCATTTCTTCTGAATGGTTTGCTGATGCTGGCTGTAAAACCATGTTTTTCTGGTTCGGCCATAACCGGGTCTTCTGAATAGCCACTTGAGACAAAAACCGGGATTGTGGGCGAAATTTTGCGTATGGCCGCCTGGGCCTCGAGACCGCCCATTCCGCCGGGGATTGCCTGCTGGGCGTTCAGCACAAGATTGTCAACGACCTGGCAGATCTGATTGCGATCATAGTTGCATAGCCAGAGTTTATCTTCAATTTCAAAGGTGCACGAAACATTTGAGCCACTCAGAGCAAACAAAGCGGCTTCTTTGAGAGCCGGGAAAAGAGGCTCTACCTTTTTTACCGGTGCTCCACCCTTGGCAAAAGTAAGCAGTTGCTGCGTCAGGCCTCTGGCGCGGCTTATAGTCTGCATCGCTTTTGCGAGAAGATCGTTGAGTGAAGCGTCTTTGGCAGAGAGGCGGGCAACATCTATGTAGCCAAAAATGCCGGCGAGCAGATTGTTAAAATCGTGTGCGATGCCGCCTGCCAGAACTCCGATCGAGTCGAGTTTCTGCATCTGATTGAGGTGCTGCTCAAGTTTCTGTCTTTCTTTTTCAGCCTGTTTCTGCATTTTTTCAGAGGCGCGGTTCCAGTAAATGATTCTACCGTCTTCATCGAACCATTGAATGCCCACATTTGGTGTGTTTTCGAGATTTGCTTTCAACTGCGTAATTTTCTGGGCAAGTGCCTTCTCGACCTTCTGTCTTCTCGATACATCGTGAATGATTGAATATAAGAGGGTCTGGTCGTGAACGACAATCGGGGCCGAATAAACTTCGACCTGTTTGATTTCGCCACTGGCAAGACGGTGCGGAAAAAGGAAATAGCTCGCGTTTCTTTCTTTGGCCTTCTGGCGCAGTTTGAACACGTATTCATGCGGAAGGGTGTTGATCTGATCGATGCTCATTTTTTTAAGCTGCTCTTCAGAATAGCCATAAAAGCTAACTGCTGCAGGGTTGGCCTCGACGATCATGCCCTGTTCAGGTTCTATTAGAAGTTGAATGGCAGAATGGCCAGCGAACATCTGTCGGTAGAGGGAGTATTTATCCTGGGCTTCATGAAACAGACTGCGGCTGATCAGGCTGTGTATGCTGAAGGTCAGGAGAATGAAGAGCATCTGATAAGAGAAAAGCACGGCGAGATCAACAGTGTTCCCTTTCAGGAAAAAGTTTTCTTCGGGTGGGGAGGCGATCACTGCCACGATTCTGACCAAGGTCAGCAGAATGGCCGCAGAAAAAATGACCGCTACTGTTCGATTGGCAGCCAGCATGAACTTTTCGGGTCGTTTGAACAATAACCATGCACTTTGAGCCGAGATAAGAATCAGTCCCAGCGACAGGTTTATGATTCGGCCTGAAAGATCGGGCTGAACGGCCGAAAAGTAAAATTCTACCGCGGTGAAAATCAGCAGGAGAATAGTGTTGGGAATATTGCTGCCGGGCCTGCTGTAGAAGAGCTCAAGGCCGCGGAACAGCAGAATGTGACCAAAAACACGATCGATGCATTACCGACAACCATCGAGGCCCAGTCGGGAATAATACCGCGCAGGATTATCAGCAGCATGCCCAGAGTCTGAAAAATACAGTTTCCGAGCCAATGCCCGGTTCCGGAAAAATGCCGGCGGTATTGCAGCCATATCCAGAAAGTGACGCCAGTGCAGAGCGCATTGGTCATAAAATAGCTGAACATAACGGTCTTGACGTCAACGGTAAACATTTTCAGCTCCCGGGTAAATTCAGGAC
>JAKQQP010000648.1 GCA_029564115.1 Candidatus Rifleibacteriota bacterium
CGCCAGGCGATGCTGGCCGAAATCCAGAAGGGCAAACGCATACAGATTTGATTTAAGGTTTTTACATGACTCTAACCGAACAACAGATTATAGCCCTGACACAAATGAAAGAGACCCTCACCCTTGAGTTCAAGAGTGATAGAAAGTGCCTGCCAGACAGCGAGCTTGTCGCGGCAATCGTTTCAATGGCGAACACCGAAGGCGGAACACTTCTGTTTGGCGTAGAAGATAATGGCACCATCACCGGTCTGCACCAGAACCATGAGAATATTGCCACTCTGCCTGCGATGATTGCGAATAAAACCAACCCGCCGCTTTCCGTATCAGTAGACGCGGCTTTTATTCAGGGAAAGAAAATTGCCTGCATAACAATCCCCAGATCCAGGCAACTTGTATCAACCTCCGACGGTCTTCTTCAGCGGCGACGGCTTAAAATCGACGGAACTCCCGAATCAGTTCCTTTTTATCCGCATGAATTCATGCAGAGACAGTCTTCCATGGGCCTGATCGACCCCTCAGCCATTCCAATTCCTGATGTAAATCCTGCCGACCTTGATCCTTTGCAGAGACTTCGTATTCGAAACGCCATAAAAAAATATGGCGGTGATCAAAATCTGCTGGCGCTTGCAGATGATGAACTTGACGGTGCAATGGGGCTGGTGACAACCATCGACGGCAAAAAGTGCCCGACAGTTGCCGGTCTTCTGCTGCTTGGCAACGAGATCACTTTACGCCGCCATCTGCCTGCTTACGAAGTCGCATTTCAGGTTATGCGTGGCACCGATGTCATAGTGAATGAATTTTTCAGAAAGCCATTGCTTGAGACTTTTGAAGAGATTGAATTGTTGTTCAGGGCCAGAATAAACGAAGAAGAGATGCAGGTCGGCCTGTTTCGCGTTTCTATTCCCAATTACGACCGAAGAGCTTTCAGAGAAGCGTTTGTTAATGCCCTGGTGCATAGGGATTACAGCCGTCTTGGTGCTGTTCACGTTAAAATAGATACCGAAGGCCTTTCAATCTCTAATCCTGGCGGATTTGTCGAAGGGGTAACTCTTAAGAATCTGCTCGTTGTTCCACCCCATCCGCGAAACTCTCTGCTGGCAGATATAGTAAAACGCATTGGCCTGGCCGAACGAACTGGCCGCGGCATAGACCGAATCTTTGAGGGTCTGCTGCGTTATGGCAGAACTGCCCCTGATTATAGCGCTTCAGATTCATTTAACGTCATTGTTAAGATGTCAGACGAAGACGCCAATCTCGAATTTCTGAGCATGATTCTGCAGAAAGAAAACCAGATGAATGGCTCTTTACCAATTGACAGTCTGATTATTCTTTCGAAGTTAAGCCATGAAAGACGACTTACCACAGCAGATTTTGCCGATTCAGTGCAAAAACCGGAAGCTTCTATTCGCGCCAATCTTGAAAAACTTGTTGAGGCAGGAATGGTGGAACCCCATGGCGGCGGCAGAGGCAGATTTTATACGCTGAGCGCTAAAATCTACGATAAATCCGGCGAAAAAGCCGCTTACGTCAGACAGGCCGGGTTCGATACGATTCAACAGGAACAGATGATACTGAGCTTTATTGACAAACACGGCAGTATAAAAAGATCTGATGTTATCGAACTCTGCCGGGTAAGCAAAGATCAGGCCTATAAGATTCTTGCAAAGTTGAAAAAGCAGGGAATAATAGAGCTGGAAGGTGAGAAAAAGCATGCTGTTTATTACAAAAAATGTTGACTCTATGCGCCAACTTATGCGCCTGGCGCATAGAATTCGTGACGGCCTCGAAGGCAGACGGAGCTTGGCTTAAGGAGATTCCCGGGAATTTCCTATGCGCCAGACTCATTATTTTATGCGCCGATTTATGCGTCTGGCGCGTAAAGTATAAGTCCAGAATTGATGAGGCAAACATGAGTTTTATACACGCCGGGAACATAACTTTTACGCGCTATGTTAAGCGCTATACACGAAGTGTATAGAACCGTGTATAGAAATTTAAAGATCAGCACCGGCTGTTAAGATAGATTGAAAGGGATGACGCAGAATGGATACGACAAAGC
>JAKQQP010000457.1 GCA_029564115.1 Candidatus Rifleibacteriota bacterium
GATATTTTTTTCGGCGGCCAGACCGGCAAGAGTACCGGCAATTTCATCTCTAAGCGATGAAAATGATTCAACTTCACGCTCTCCACGCTCACGATAAACATAGCCTTCAGCGTTCGGCATCGATGAGCGAGAGAAAATTTCATTCGGCAGGTAACCACTGAGAATTGCCCCCACAACTGCGTGACCGGCCTCATGCACCGCCACCATCGCCTGTTTATCGTCAGCGACCGGCGGCTCTTTTCTCATTCTGAAGAGCGTAACAGGGATATCATCTGTAAAAATGCAGACTGTTCGACTGTAATAGGCGCAGGCGATCTGCCGGTTCACGAAACTCAGTTCGATGCGATCAACCGGTGTGGTGCCCGTAAAAACCGAGGCATAAATACGCCCGAGATTGGCTCTGACAAGCTGATTCAGGCTTGAAATCAGCGGGCGAACGCCCTGGGTCGGAACCACGCCTTCCTGATAGATCAGTTCCTTCAGACTGGCGTCAAACGCGAGCCGCACCTTCTTTTCGCTGAAAAAGCGCTGCGAAATTTTTTCGAGCTCCATTTCGATAAGCTTCTGAAATGACGCCCGGCTCATCGAGGGGTAGATAACGTGATTGTTGCCGAGTCTGGCAATCTGCTCAGATCTGAAACGGCGTTTGAGAGCTTCTTTGATCTGATGAATATTAATACAGAGACTCTCGCGGTAAAATGCATCGGCATCGACCTCACCGTTGAAGTTGTCGGCAGAGCGATAGGCCTCATCGATGTTACCCATGACAAAGATCAGCAGATTTGCGAGTCTGATGTGTTCCTGGCTCTGAAGATTGTCGACAGACTCTTTCAGCGCCGCGAGTGTCTGCTGTTCATCGAACTGGTTAAAATATTCTCTGACCTCACATTCAAGCATGAAAGTGTGTTTCGAGCTTTTGCTATTGATAAGACAACTTATATAATGGTCTGGCAATGCAAAGATTTCCGGCTGCTTTGTCTTAGCATCTTTCTTCTTCTTCTTTTCCCGTAAGTAATCACTCCAAGACATATCCCCTGGAGACAACTCCTGCAGAAACAGGTTTTTTTCGGTGACAACTTTGCCTTTGCGAATTTTTACTCCGCGCTTAACGAGGTTCGAAAGTTTTGCATACAACTCTCTGAGACAGTACAAGTCACGCCCACCGGAAAAAGAACGAAGCGTGCCGGAATCAAGCAGATCCCAGATTATCCGGTCACCATAAGTTTTCACTTCAGCACCATTTTCATCGATAGTTCTGGCATGCTGAAATTCATCGAGGGCGATGATTTTCCGGTCAAAACGGGCAATCTGCTTCAGGCTGTCGCTATCAATTGCCCATGCACCGCTCTGACCAAGATCGAAGCGGGCGAAACTTTTTGAACAGCCGATGAGTTCGACGAGGCGGGTAACCAGGGCGGTCTTGCCAACGCCGGTCATGCCCCACAGGTTAATGATGCAGGGTTGTTCCTGCATTTCCGGAAACACGAACCAGCAGCTGACCTGCCGCACGATTTCGTCGATAATCGCGTCGAGACCGACGAATTCTTTTTTCAGCTGTTCTCTCGCCAGTTCAAGAACCTGCATTTTTTCAACGAACAATTCCCGGTCATTTCTGGCAACTTCTTCTGTCGTGGTTTTTCTATTCATGCTGAAACACTCCTTTATCTTTATCTGCTTCCAGCATACCCCGCCACAACGACAAACCAC
>JAKQQP010000461.1 GCA_029564115.1 Candidatus Rifleibacteriota bacterium
CCCGTCATAAGGCGTGGTAAATGAACTCGAAGCGAGAGCTACTTCAAATCTGAGCTGATCACCGTTCTGCACCTGTGTTCGACCTGGCGGCTGAACAACGAAGCTCCATTTCGCATCGGTTTTTGCCGGGGGTTCGGTGTCAATTTGTACTGCCGCTGAATCAAAAGTAACCTGGTTTTTTACTGTACTGCTATCCCAGGCGTAAACTTTAAAAAATTTGCTGGTATCAACGCTTCCAGAAGCTACTGTTATGGTTTTTCGCCAGAAATTCTGGTTTTCATTTGTCAGGATCTCTTCGGTTGCCCCACCCAATGCGGTCAGATCGATCCATACTTTTCCGCCCAGAGCGGTGTTAACGCCGGTAACAGTAGCTTCAACAGTAACCTGGTCGCCAATGACTATGGGGCCGGTTCCTGAAGCTTTCGTAAGAGTTAGGGAGGTTATCGCAGGCGGAACATTGTCGATAAATATATCGGGGGTTGTGGTTTTGAAAACCAGATTTCCCGAAGCAGCTCTCCCGGTTATGACAAAGTTCATATCGACGCCGTCTACGGGGGTGCCGGCAGATAGAGTGTAGGTTCCGATATATGTTCTTTTCTTGGGGTCGATGGCATCTTCGGTTACGGACCCCAGAGCGTAAGCATTCGAGCCGCCGATGGCCGTCAGGTCGACAGTCACATTAAGAGGGTCTTCTGAGGTTATTACGGTCTTGAATTGCAGGCGGGTGCTGAGACTGGCGACGTATGTCGGGCCGAATGTCAGAGGTGGCGGGGAATAAACACTGGCGTTGGCTGAATCCTGCGATGGAAGCGCGAGATCTATGCTGCTGAGATATGCCGTCGCCGTTGAAACGTTGCCGGCGTTATCGACTACTCGGTAAACGAAGGGATACTGATTTCCGAAAACCAGAGGGTTCTCTGTGAGAAAAAGGGTGGCGGTATAGGTTATGTTTGCGCCTGGCGATGGGGTTGATGTTGGGGTCAGGGTCGGCAGGGCAATACCTGCGTCTGTGAATGAGGCACATTCGACGGTAACGACGTCGTTATCATAGCCGTTGATGGTAATCGAAAAGTTGAGAACGTGCCCTGGGAGTGCTGTAACAGTTGATCCGGCTGCGTTTGTAACGCTTCTAGCTGCAATGAATGGGGCTCTGGTGTCTGCGTTGAGGGAAAAGTCTGTGTGTACAGAAACGTTGCCACGGCCATCGGTCAAGGTGACCGGGATTTGATACGCACCGTCGAGATTGTCGGGAATATTGATGTTTTGTAAAATGAATTGTGGCGGCAAAGCTGGAGCATTGCTGTGCGTCATTGGGTTGTTGTTTGCCAGACTGATGTTTGCCAGGTTCAGGTTGGCTGTTTGCAGAGTGTCAGAAGTCGAGAGGTTTTGGTAAAAGGTTACTGTTTCCCCTTTTTTAACGGGAGTGCCGGTGTAGTCGATGAAGCCAGCAGAGCCATTGACTTTGGCAGTCATGATACCGGATCTCTCAGGCCGTACGTTATCAAGTTTGACCGGGGCATAGCTTGAGTCGTCGTCGATGCCATCTGTGTTACCAACGATAAATCTGGTGTTATCTTCTGTGTTGTTTTTAGAACCTTGAAGAACGGTCCAGTTTACTGTGGCGGCATAACTGGTCCCCCCCAGGTTTGTTACCGACATTGCAACATTGGGATTTCCTTCGGCAGGAACAACGACAAAAGCTGTTGGTTGTGGTGCCGAAATGTCACTGGTGAAGTAAACTGTGTAGCTTATGCGGTCGCCGATACGGGCAATGTTGTCGCTGGGCTCGCCATTGTCGAACACATAAGCAGTGCCATTGGTGATTACCGGGGCGGCCGCAAATGCTGTTGATAAACCTGAAACAAGAAAAAGAATCAGGATTAAGGCTCTGAATACCCCGACCATACTTCTCATAGCGACTCCTTATTGCAGACCGGACTGTATAATTTTTTGTTGTTCAGTGACCCGTCCGGGTTTGTATGCCGACAAAATGATTAATCCCGATGATTATCGGCCTGTTCCGATCGCAAAATTAGAAAAAAATGACTGTCTTAATCTGCACTTTTTTATTTCTCATAAAATGGGACAGCTTCGTTTCACTCGCAGTAACAGTTTCCGCTTTCGACTCGTTCTCGCAGTGACAGTTTTTTCTAGCCTGCTTTGCGGCCAACAATAACGATCAAGACGACGATTTATGAACTGCTTTACTTACAGAGAAAGTTTTGGTCAGCTTGCCCGCCACTGCCCACTATTTGCTACTCACTACCCACTACCCACTACCCACTACCCACTGCCCACTATTTGCTACCCACTACCCACTACCCACTATCCACTATCCACTAACCACTAACCACTGCTCTCATGGTGTGGTATCATAAAAATATGGTTGAAAATAACAGTGATTTTCTCAATGTTGTGATGGTCGATCGGCAGCTCTTGAATTACTCAGGAGTTGTCGGTTCTTATGCGGTAAGATTGCGCACCGCCAAGCGTATTGTACTTTTTTCGCTGACCGGGCGAATGATCAATCTTGTTGCTGCTCCGCACACCTGTGGCCCCGACTTTATCCTTTTCGACAGATTGCCTGGCCTTGACGAATCATTGCCCGAAGATGGCTGGGTTTTTGAAGACGCCAGTCTGAGAGTGCCTTTCGTCGGTAAGCTGAATCTTGCAGGCGCCCCCGGTTTTTTTGAGTCAGATGCAAGTATCGGGGTAAGAGATTTCCCGGGGCATCTGAAAAGTATGATCAGCAGACGATTGCGTCAGCCAGATTGTGAGTTTCTCAAAGAGCTCGAACAGCCTCTCGATACCCTGGCAAAATCAATAAAAGAACATCTGATCGAATCTGCCGAGATTCCGGTAATCGGGGTGGCCGGCCTCGGAGACGGCGAAGTGGCGGCCGGTGACGCGGCGCTTTGCGGCATGCTTTTGACCACCAGATGTTTTTCGTTTGGCGGTCGCTTCAAAATGTCATGGTTTCAACGCCTGGCGGTCGAGATTCGCCGCTTTCTCCACCGTTCTGGCAGCTACGGCCGCAACTGGATCAACTACGCCATCGACGGCAGAATGACCGAGACACAACAGCTTTTTTTCAATGCCATGGCCCGTGATTTTGAAGGCGCCGGCGAATTGTTCGTTAAAAAGATTGCCGACGATGATGTGATAAATGGCAAAGCCTTTCTGGCAGGGGTTAATTTGATTTTGGACATGATTCAGAGCGGGGTCTTCAGCCGCGGATGAAGGCGGATGAAAAGAGAAGGCCGCGGATGAACACAGATAGACGCAGATAAAGGCAAAGAAGAGAGAGAAAGAGAGAGAAAGAGAGAGAAAGAGAGAGAAAGAGAAAGAAAGAGAGCCACGGATAAACTCGGATAGACGCAGATAAAGGCTAAGAAGAAAGAGAAAGAGGAAGAGAAAGAGGAAGAGGAAGAGAAAGAGAAAGAGGAAGAGAAAGAGGAAGAGGGTTATAGTGGGTGGGGAGTGCTGACTGGCGCAACATCGGAAGATAAAATGATCATATTTGAACAATGGTTGGCAAAGCAAAAAGGTCGCAATCTGTTGTGAAAAGCGTATATTTAATTGCAATATAGAAAAATAGAGAAAAAAAGTTAAAATAGATAGCAATTTGGCGAAATGGTTCGATAAATCAGTTTAATCGTCTTAAATCGTCTTTAATGACCCGTAATTAACCGGTTAAATGTGACGATAAATACTATAAGGATAAGAGGAAAGTGTGTCTGTTTGACTTTTTCTCTGGCAAGGAAGCGATCTGGACAGATTCAAGGAGGAATCTGAAATGCAGACTCTATTATTGGCAGAAGTTAATGACTTGATGAAGCGCGCAAAAAAACTATTCGGGCTGACATTTTTGAGTTCCGGGTTGCTGCGTGCTTTTGGCAAAATTCTGCCCAGACTGCATAAAAAATCTCTCAATTTGTCTGGTATATATTTTCTGACCGGTTTCGTCGTTGCCGAATCCGAGTCGGAATTTTATTTTACCCGGATGTTGCCTGTATATTGAAAGGAGCGTGGAAACAATGGAAATTGGGAATGTACGGCCTGTTCTTGAACCAACAATAAGTGGTAAGCCGGTCGAGGCTGTAAAAAATCAGGGAGAAATCTCTGACGGTAAAGTTCTTGAAGCTGCAAAAGAAAATAAAGAGAAAAGTGAAGAAGAACTCAAAGAAGCGGTCGATAAGTTAAATAAGACTGCGGTGATTTTTGACAGATCATTGCGGTTCCAGGTGCATGACAAAACTCATCGCACCATGGTTTCCGTGGTCGACATCGTTCAGGATAAAGTCATCAGGCAGATTCCGACCGAAGAAGTTCTTGATCTTGTGGCTAAAATGGATGATTACCTTGGTCTGATATTTGATAAAAAAGCATAAATAAGGTGAATTGAAAGAAAGTCAGACGGTCTGATTTTCGGCAGGAGGCGTAAAATGGTAAGCAGCATCAGTAGAAACTGGGTAGGCGGGCTTTCGAGTGGTCTCGACACGCAATCGTTGATCGACCAGCTCATCAAAGCGGAGAGCTTTTCCAAGTTCAGCCTGCAAAGAAAGCGCAATACTATAACTTACCAGCGCGACATGCTTCAGGAGGTTAACCTGAAGCTGTTTGACCTGCAGAATAAAGCGACAGACCTGACTTTCAGCAAAACCTTCAATTCAAAAAAAATCGATTCGAGTGACCCGCGAATTGTAAACGCCAGAGCCACTACTGAAGCGGCTATTGGCAGTTATACCGTTCATGTTAAGCAGATTGCCACCGCTACAAGTGTGGCGTCAAAAGCGAAACTGGCCAGTTCTCTCGAACTTGGTCAGAACATCACTTCTGACAAGAAACTTGGCGGTTCTTCAACTACTCTCGATGCTCTTGGGGTGTCTCCCGACAACCTTGAGGTGCGCATCGTCGGTGGCGGTTCGGGTACCTTCAACATTACTCCGGGTGTCGATGGTTCGAATTCGGTCGAAGATATGGTTACGCTGATGAATGTCAGCATAGCGAACAAACCTGAACTGAAGGGCAAGCTGAATGTTTCTTTCGACGACAAGAGCAACAGGCTGAAATTCAACCTGCTCGATCCGAGCCTCAAACTTGAGATTGCTGACAGCGGCACTTCGAATATTATTTCTTCGATGTTCGATGCCGGCGGGCAGATTGAACTCAATAAAGATATTCCGGTAAAAGATTCTGTTCTGAAAAATATCAGATCAGGCATGAACGCAACCCTTGCTGATCTTGGCATCAATCAGGGCACTTTCAATATTGAAAGAAGCGAAACCGGTATCAGTGAGGCATTTGATATTTCCGGTCTGTCGTCAGACACTTCAGTTTCCGATCTGTTAAGCTTTCTCAACAGGGAAATAGATACTCGTGGCAGTCTGGTCAAAGGTGGCGTTCCTACCGGTAATCCAGCTGATCGTCTGGTTGAGTTTCGCTTTGACTCTGCCAGCGGCAAACTGCGTCTTCTCAATACCAGCTCGGCAGATTCTTCTCAAATCCACATTACTGACGGTTCTGGTAACATGTCGGCGAAACTTTTCGGTTCAGCCAACAAAGTTTCGTTGCTCGACAAGGGCGAAAAGCTGGCCAGTGAGACTTTTGCTATTCCGGTAAGCTCTGGTACTTTTACGGTTGATGGAGTTCAAATCAGCGTTAATGCCCAGACTGACGATCTGCAGGGTGTTCTGTCGCGAATAACTGCTTTAACTGATATCAACGCCACTTACGATTCTGCCCGCGATGTCATCACTTTCACCCGCAAAGATGGCAGCAACGCCCCGATCGGGGTTGGCTCATCGACAGATACCAGTAACTTTCTCAGCGTTACCGGCATGATTGCCGGCAGCCAGGCCGCTGCCGCAAATTTGAGCAGTTCCGGCAATCTCGCTAAAACCCTCGACCAGGTGAGAAATTCTGATCTGACAAGCGAATTCGGTGCGGTCGCCGGTACTCTGCGCGTTATGGTCAACGGTCAGGCCAATGATATCGCCTATGATGGCAGCGAGTCTCTGCAGCAGATTCTCGACAAAGTTTCGGCGCTGAAGGGTGTTGAAAAAGCCTATTATGACGCTTCAACCGGTAAGGTTAATATTATCGGTCAGGATAAAGGCGCTTCGGCAACTCTTGAAGTTCGCGATATCAATGGTGGTAACCTCGCTGCCTCTCTAGGTCTAGATACCGGTGCTGCGAGCGGTTCTGATTATGGCGCTTCATTGACCAGTTCAAGACCGATTTCTGAAGTTAAAACCTCTTCACCCCTCAATGCTGCAGGTTTTGCGAATTCGATTACCGCCGGAACTTTCAGCATCAACGGCGTGAAGTTTTATATCGGCAGTACTTCGAGTATGACCCTTGATTCATTGATCAGTTCGATCAACAGTAATGCTAAAGTAGGCGTTAAAGCTCATTACGATCCGACCAACGGCCAGTTTGTGCTCACTTCTACCGAAACCGGTAACCGTGCGGTTGCTCTGGGGGCTGCCGACGATACAAGTAATTTTCTTTCAGCCATGGGGTTGAGTGGTGCCGTTCAAAATGTAGGCAAAAATGCCATTTACAGCGTAGACGGGTTGTATGGTGGCGCTGATCAGGTCAGCCAGACCAACAGTGTTACCAATGCCATACCTGGTGTCACTTTCGACCTTTACAACGTTACCAGTGCCGCCGGCACTATTATCAACGTCGAAGCCGATACCGAAGTAGCTTCTAAGGCTATCAGCGAATTTATCACTGCTTACAATGAAGTGACCGAACTCGTTTATTCGCGTCTTTCTGAAGAACGAGACTGGGAATTAACCGCTCTGACCGACAGTGAAAGAAATGCTCTCAGCGATGCGGATCTCAAGGCATACGAAGATGCCTACAAAGTGGGTCTGCTTTCGGGCGACAATACCCTGAGATCGGTCAGATCACAGATGCGCATGGTGATGTCTTCTATCGTCCCTGGTGTTGATAAGATGTTCGACAGCCTTTCTGACCTTGGTATCAACACTGGCGCCGTTGGTTCTGATTACAAGGCCACAATGGTCGGAACTCTGCAGATAAGCAGTCAGGAGAAGCTTGAACAGGCTCTGCGCGAGAATCCTGACAAGGTTGCCGAACTTTTTAATCGCGATTCGACCGATCCAAACAAAATGGGTATTGCCAGACGTCTTAAATTCTCGCTCAATGAATTTACCCGGTCAGACGGTCTTCTGACGAAACGGGTTGGTCGCTCGGGTGTGGCTTCAAACAGCGAAATGGATAAACAGATCAGTTTGATCAACAGTCAGATAGCCACCCAGGAAGAACGCTTGAAGAGCAGAGAAGAAGCCCTGTTAAAGCAATTTGCCAGTCTTGAAACCGCTCTGACGAACTACCAGTCACAGGCGACTGCCTTTTCCAACCAGCTTTCGCAGTTGTCTGGAGGCAAGTAACCTGAATATTCATAAAAATCTTGAAGGTGAAACTTTGGAAATATTATTGAACGGCACTCCTCTCGAAATTGAAGGTATCGACAGCGAGGTAACCATTCTTCAGTTGATCGAAGTTGTTGAAGAATCGCTCAAGGGCACTGGCAGCACAGTTATTGAGATAATTCTCGATGGTGAAGCTTACAGCCCTGACGAAAGCGATAAGTTGTCGGAATTGCTGTTGGCGAGCTTTGCAAAAGTCGAGATAACGGCTGCAACAGCTACGGATATGGTTAGAGCCGCTTTTGAAGACGGTGAAGCAGGTGTCGATCACCTGGAAGAGCTGGCACATGCAGTTGCTTCGGAGCTGAGAATCGGCAAAATCAAGCCGGCCATGGATAGCTACGTCGAGTTTGTCGATGGGGTGGAATGGTTGGTGACGATGCTCAATAACGCTCATCGCGCTTTTGCTGCCGGCATGGCGGAGTCCTCTGTCGAGGCGGATCGGCAGCAGTTACTGGTTCGGATGAGCGAACAGATGGCCGGTGTGCAATCTGCCCAGGAATCGGAAGACTGGGTTGGTGTTGCTGATATTCTCGAATACGAGTTTCCTGAGATTTTTGTCGAAGCACGCCGCCTGATAGCCAAAATTCTTGAATGCAGCGGTTGATGAATGAATAATGAAATGCTCAACAGGAATCTGAATGCTTTGCGCCGGCACCCCGGCGCTTTCAGTGTCGTATGTGAGGCAGTGAAAACATGGCGTTCGGCTTCTTATCTCGTTGAGCAGGCCAAAACCGGCCACCCGGCCTTGATCTGCCAGGTCGAAGGGCAGCGGGCGGTGTCTTACCACAGTCGTTATGACCCGGTTAAAGAGGCCGAGAAGCAGGTGCAGGCCGGTTATGATGGCCAGACGCACGCAATGTTGCTGGGCTTTGGTCTCGGTTATATGGCTGAGCAATTACTCAGCAGGCTTACGCAAAGGGTAGCCGGGCCACAACTGTTCGTTATCGAGCCAGATGCTGGAGTTTTTCTTGCGGCGTTGCAGGCTAGAGATCTTACCAGTTTTCTCAACGACAGCCGGGTAAGCCTGAGCGTCGGTTTGACAGCTGATGAAGTGGGGGAGCTGTGGAGCACGAACCTCGACTGGACGGCTCTTGAACGCCTGGCGATCGTCGACCATCCGCCTTCTGTGGGCAGGTTTAAACAATATTTTGAGCGCTTGGTCGAAAAAATCAGGTATCTGTGTAATCGTTCCAAGGGTAATCTTGTCACTCTCATGCATGCCGGTTTTGAATTTCATTCCAATTATTTTGCCAACCTCGCCGCCGGCTTTGAGTTGCCCGGAGTAGAGCGTCTTTTCGATCGCTTTAAGGGTGTTCCGGCTGTGGTTGTGGCTGCGGGGCCGTCTCTCGACCGCAATATGCATCTTCTTAAAGATGTTAAGGGGCGTTTTCCGATTGTGGCGGTTGATACTGCCCTCAGGCAGCTTGTTGCCAACGGCATCAAGCCTGATATCGTCTGTGCTGCCGACCCTTCTTACGAGAATTCGCTCGATTTTGTCGGCGTCGAGAACGAAACCGATGTGGTGCTGGCGGTCGAACCCATGACTCACCCCGATATATTCGCCAGTTTCAAGGGGCCGAAAATGCTGATGACTTTCGGCGGTGGTCTGCACCCGGTTTTTAAAGACATGCGCGAACCGGTCGGCACTCTCGGGTGCTGGGGTTCTATCGCTACGACTGTATTTGATCTGGTTCGCCGTCTTGGGGCGGATCCGATCGTTTTTCTCGGGCTCGACCTGTCGTTTCAGGATGGGCGATTGCATGCCCGTGGCTCTTATTCTGACGACCTGTTTTTTGAAAAAGTGCATCAGTTCACTTCGATCGAACATGAAGCGGCTGATTATATCAATACCCGCGGAGTTTTTAAGTTTGCGCGGGCCGATGGCGCTGTTCTTTACACAGACCAGAATATGAAGTTGTACAAAGACTGGTTTGAAGATCAGTTTCGTCAGACTTCTGCCCGCATTATCAATGCCACTGAAGGCGGTATTGTCGATAAATACGTTGAAAGAATGCCTTTTGCGAAGGTAATCGAGCAGTTTGCAGACAAAGCTGCTCCGGTTGCGGCAATTATCGGCGAAGCTTTGACTAAACCGGTTAAGGTTGATCGGCAGGCTTTGCTGAACCGCCTTGCCGGTTTCAAGAAGATGCTTCTGCAGAACGAAAACGCGGCAAGGCGTGCCGTTTCGGCCTGCCGTAAACTTCTGAGTTCTTCTGCGAATGTTGTTGCCGATAACCTCGATGGCCGTGCCCGCGCCGAGTTTTTTGACGTTCTGCAGCTGCATGATGCTATCTGCAGTGACAAAGATCTGTTCCCGTGGTTTTCAGTTCACCAGACACGCTTTATCACTCGTCACACAATGGAAATACAGAGCCTCAAAGGAAACTCTGATACGACCGTCGAGCAGTGGCTGCGGCAGATTCTTGAATTTTTTGCCGCTCTCGACAGATTTCATGAATATCAGATCCCTTTGCTGCAACAGGCGATTGATTCCCTCAACAGGCAAAACAAATCGAAAAACGGTTCTGAGGGAGAGTTAATGCAATGAGTAACCCGTATACCCAGAATGCTGCTTATCGAAAAACGCAGGTGGAGACAGCTTCGCCTGAGGCCCTCATATTGATGCTTTATGACGGGGCGCTGCGATTTATGGGGCAGGCAGAGATTGCTTTCGAAGAAAAGAATATCGAGCAGATCAGCAATATGCTGTTGCGTGTTCAGGCTATATTTGCCGAACTCATGAGCGCCCTCGATAAAGAGAAAGGCGGCGAAATTGCCGTGAATCTCGAACGTCTCTATGTGTTCTTTCTCGAGAAGCTCGGCGAAGCGAACGTTAAAAAAGACATCAAACCCATGCTGGAAATCAAGCCGCTGGTACAAAACTTGCGCAATACATGGGAAGAAGCCATGCAGAAGCTGCAGACTTCACAGCAGATAACGCCGCCGCGCCCGCGATTGAACGTGGCAGTTTAAGCCAGAAAGGCAGGTGAGTTTATTGTCCGCAATCAATTCTGTAGGCAGTAATGGTGCAGCAACCGCCGAACTGATGAAAATTCTCGAAAGTAATCAGCAGGCAACCGTAGAACTGGCCGAAAAGATGGTTAAAATGGCAACTGGTGCCAGAGTCGCCGAGGCCGAAGCAACAGGCCTGGGCAGGGCAATTGACCTCTATGCCTGATTTTTATCTTTTTTTTGCCGGTGGTTTGCGGTAAGATTTTGCCGGGTATCTTCATTGATACCCGGCTTAATTTTGTTTGGGGAGATCGTTATCAGCACCGGTATCATTTTTTACGTAAGCGGGTTGAAGAACCTGTACCGCAGCGATGTTGACCTGCAGAGTCCTGTGGTTGGTGGCCTGACTGCCCTCGAAATCCTTTTTAAACGGTTCCAGGGGCGCGGGAGTATTGCCGGAATGGTTCTTTCTTTGCCTGACAGCGAAAAATACGTTTCTCTGGCCGGGCAGGCCGAAATTCTCGGAATAAAAGTCAGCCGGTTCGCTGCGGCTTCGATTCAGGAAAAGCCTCTGGCGTTGCAGCAGCAGCGCTGGAACCTGGAAGATGACAGCGGTAACGATACCTGGCTGGGTGCAGCATTTGCTCAGGCGATAACTGAAATGGGCTGGCAGACCGCAATTATGGTGCCTCTGACAAACCTTCTGGTTGAGCCTGATGCCGTGTTTTCGAGTCTTGTTCTGCATCGGCGTGAGTCTTTCGATATGACTGCCGCCGAAGAACGCATCTGTGGCGCTGCCTGGTATATATTTGAAGCAGACCTTATCAACGGGCTGATGAAAAGTCATGCCGAGCTGATGTGGGCCCGCGGCGGTCTGGCGTGGGCGCTGCGCAAACCGTTGTACCCGTTTAAAATTGGTGCTTATCACTGCCCCAGAACCAGACCAGGCGTTGTCGCAGATTTGCGTTTGAATTCAAATCGTGCATTTCACACACTTTCAGTGGCCGCTGGTGCCGAATTCGCCTCCTCAGACTTTTCATACGATGAATGGCTTGCTAATTCTGGCTGGCAGGTCGCCTGGTGTGATTTTGCGCCGTTGATTATCAATGTTGAACCGGCCAGTCTATGTCAGGCTTCCTGTTTTGCCTGTGTCTACCCGCAAATGCAGCGTGAAAAACTGCTGATGACCCCCGAAATTTTTTCCCGAATCATAGATTCGTTCGACCCTGGTGATGACTGTCGATGGGTGTTTTCTGGTATGGGCGAGCCTTTGCTCAACCCTTTCATCGATCAGATGATTGCCAGAACCGCAAAGTTCAGTTCCATGCTGGTAACTTCGCTTCAAAAACTGCCGGTTGCCGATTTTCCGTATTCTGCTGTCGATCAGATAAGAATCAGCACTGATGCTCTCACTGAAGAAGACTTCCGGCAGCGCCGTAACGGTTGTATCTGGCAAAACATCGAAAGCTTTCTCGATCTGGCCAGAGTTCGCAAACAAAGCGACAGCAAGGCTTTCCCTGAAATTGGCGTGAGTTGTTTGCGGCACCGGTTATCTGAAGCGCAGTTGCAGTCGTTTATCAATTACTGGAAACAGGTTGTAAGGCCTGTGTTCAGAGAGCATTTTTTTCGTTGGCCGTTCGATACCGTTTCTGAGGCGATACAGTGGTTTCAGATCCTCGGTGAGGCTGAGTTTTTAAAAGCTCATACCCGGACTTCGCTGGTCGATTTTACGCCGGTTCGGCGCCGCCCCTGCCGCAATGCAACTCTTAGCCTGACGGTGCTCAGCGATGGTGGCGTGACGATTTGCCCTTATGATTTTGAGGGCCGGCATGTTTTTGCCAACGTCAAAGATGCTTCGCTCAAAGAAATCTGGCACTCTGAATCCGCCAGAAACTTCAGAAACAAACATCTGCAGCTGCAACTCGAGACCACACCGGATTGTCAGAGTTGCCCCGACTGGTATCACCCTGTTTGAGGCTGGTTAGTTTATTTGGGCGGGGTGTGGTAAAATTATCGGTATGGGAGGAAAAATATGACAGAACACCGTGTTTGCGTTCCTTGTTCTTCTGATGTGCCGCCTCTCGAACGGGAGGCCTGCGAAACCTATCTTGCCGGGTTGCCGGAGTGGCAGCTCGATGCCGATGCTACCGAAATTGTCAGAAAATTTACTTTTAAAGATTTTACTCAGGCAATGGATTTTGCTGTCAAGGTCGGTCGCTTGTGTGACGAAATGGGGCATCACCCGGTTTTGACCGTTGGCTGGGGCTTTTGCCGGGTCAGATTCAAGACTTCTAAGATTAATGGCCTGCACAAGAACGATTTCGTGATGGCGGCACACGTGAACCATCTTTGACTTGGAGTCGGGTAATAAAAAAAACAGACACCGGTCGGTGTCTGTTTTTTTATTCGGGTTTAGACAGAATTATTTGCAGCTTTTGCAGCCAATGTGAGCTTTGGCTTTGATGCATTCGCAGTTTTCGCCGCACTTGCCTTCGCTGCAGCATTTGCAGTCAGCGGTTCCGCAGCATTTGCAAGTCATCTTGGCTTTGTCGCCGCAGGCGTCTTTGTTCATTTTGCAGGCTTTTTTATGGAAATGCATTTTTTTGAACTTCTTTTCGCTGCAGGCTTTTTTGCATTCTTCTTCGCTCATGCTTTTGCATGCTTCTTTACCCATTTTTTCGCATTTTTCTTTGCACGCAGCCATTTTATGGGCTTTTTTGCAGTGCATTTTTTTGCACTTCATCATTTCGCCGCAAGCTTTTTTGCATTCTTCTTTATTCATGCCTTTGCATGCTTCTTTACCCATTTTTTCGCATTTTTCTTTGCATGCTGCCATTTTGTGGGCTTTTTTGCAGTGCATTTTTTTGCACTTCATCATTTCGCCGCAGGCTTTTTTGCATTCTTCTTTATTCATGTCTTTGCATTCAGACTCGCAGACATGTTTTCTGTGTTTGCGTGATTTTTTGTTGTAGCGGGACCAGGGCTTTTTGGCTTTAGGAGCTTCTTTGAGTTCTTCTACCTGTTTTTCTTCAACCTGTTTGCCGCTGGCAACGTTTTCGAGATAGTTTTCCCACTCAGCTTTTTTTTCGGCGAAAGTCAGATTGAGAATTTCGAGGTTCTGACGATCTTCGACGGTGGGGTTGCTTTTGGTGACCAGGCTCAGAATCTGCTGTCTGAGCGACTGCATCTGACCAATGTGTTCGAGCCATGCCTCATTGCTGACTGCGCTGATTGTGCCGGCGAAAGCGGGCATTGCAAACATGAATCCAAGAAGAATTACCAGTAATTTCTTCATATTACCTCCGGTACTGAAATTTGAGTGATACCATTTTACTGTACTTTTACTCAATTTGCAAAATTTGATGATCAGAGCAGGAGAGAAAAATGGACTGCTTCGCTTTGCTCTTAGTGCCAGTCGGGCTGACTTTGCAGGTATGGAGCAACACTGGATTGGTTCGCTGGGCTTGTAATAACGTTGGGATCAGCGAGAGCTTGGAGTGGTGCCTTTGCGAAAGCTGGTAAAATGCATTTCGCCTTTTTTCAGATCGATCGCATCGAGATTGAGTTTGAACGGAAACTTCTGGAGATCGAGAACCGGATTTATCTTTTTAATGATCATACCGACAAAAGATCTGGGCATGGTCATGCGGTTAACTTTCATTTTATTTGAATGAAACCAGATTTCGCGGCCCTCTTTGATTGAAAGTCTGCCCGTTGCCCAGAATTCAACTTTTACCAGGCCGTATTTGGTCGATCCTGACAGTTCCATGTTGTCGTTTTTTATCAGAATGCGGGGGCGATCAACCTTGATTGACTTGCTTTTGGCTTCAAGAAAAGCGTTCAAATCAGTTTCGAGTATGCTTACGTCCATGTTGATATTGCTCATGGAGACAGGATCTATTTTGTCTTCGACCAGAAGTTTTCGGGTGTCGAGCTGGACATCTTCAAAGTCGATGTCGGCTCTGTTGAGGGTAAGATTGTCGACGCTGCCCCTGGAAGTATGAACGACGATTTTTTTGAATTTGCCCAGAGCGGTCTCTTCGTCGTCGATTGGCGTTAATTCGATACTCAGAGTTGCCGGGTTTTCGAGAAGCTTGTTCATCGAAGATATGAGTTTGCGCTCGATTATTGACGGGTCAGAAGCAATCTGGGCGGTTATTTCAGGGTCGGGAGAGTAGTTATCGCCGTTATCGGCCAGAAGCGGTGTCAGGCCCGCAAACAGAATGATCATGAATATTGAGGCGAAAAGCCGGCTGTGGTTTTTCATCGCTGTTCCTTCAATCGAAAAGATTGTCATCAGATATTCTAATTGTTTTAAGGGCAATTTGCCAGAGGTTCCAGAGAGTGTTGCCGTCATAATCAGCCATTGCTGATTTAACGAGGCTTCTGGCGATTGCCGGGTCTTTGAGAGTGTTTCGTGTTGTGACGATGGTATAAAATCTGTCAGCGGCAACCGGCTGCCCGCTGACTCGCAATTCTCGCATCTGCCCGCCCAGCGCCGAAAATTCGCACCCTGAAAAAATTATACTGTTCAGACCACGGTTTTGTGCCAATGTTTCGCCGAGTTTTTGCAGTTCATTGCCAGAAAGCCTGAAGCTGAACAGTAGATCATTGGGAAAGCTGTGTAGCGGGCTGGCAGCGGTAACAAAGTTGTCGTCAAGATGCCGTATTTCAGGTGGAACCACTATGGCAAGGTCAGCCGACATCCCTGAGCGAAGAAAATATGAGAAGGCGGCGTCGCTGAAGCGCCATGCTTTCGTAGTTGGCCCTGATGTGGTTTTTATAACCCGCAGGGTTTCGAACAGAGCTGGTTTTATTCGTTGCATTGCCTCCCGGCTCCAGTATCGGGCGTTTTCGGATTTTCCGGAAGCGAGTGGCAGCATCCGCAGACTGATGCGCGGCGTACCGTTGTAGCGTCTGAATATACTCAGCATGGGAAGAAAACGATACCCCGGCTGCAGTGACATGGTAAAAACATTGCCGTCCGGTTCTGCTTTCCATGAAGCCGGTGAAGGTGAATGACCCGGTGACGGCATCTGTATGAGAAGATGGTGCCCAGGGCGGGTTTTGAGCTCGCGGGTCAGGGCTGCTATCGCGGCCTGGTCGTCATATATGAGAGAAAGGCTGATGTCGAACTGGTCGAATTGTGGATTCAGGCGCTTGAGTGCTCTGACAGGTGAGTCAACGTTTGAAGTGACAAGGGTCTGACGGGGTAGTTCTTTACACCAGCTGGCGGCGACGAAATTGAAGAACCACAAAGAGCCTCGTGACAGCTTTTTTACAAAAAAGTGTTTGAACAGTGGCGCAGTCTCACCGTTGTCGAGATTTGTGAAAATGCGGTTGCCGAGAACGCCAGCTGATCTCGCCGTGTTGAACATTTCGAGGTCAGCCGGTGTTAGAGCCCCTGCTTCAGGGTTGCAACGCCCGATAAGTTCGCGTTCAAAACGCCCGGAGTCGATAAAGCTCAAAGGTGCATACAAATCGGAATCGTTGCCAATGGCGAGAACCAGATGATCTTTGGTGCGATCCTTTTTGAAGGCAGCGATAATGTCCGGTAGTTTCCAGGCATCTGAATGGGTGAATTTGTTGTCCGGGGTGAGCTCAGATAGTTTGCCCTGCAGGTTACCCGGCAAAAAAATCTGAATTGGTCGAAAAACTTCTGCTTCGGCCTTTTGTGGCAACAAAATGAGCATCAAAAGGCCAAGACACGACATAGAAACACAGGCAAAAATGAAGCTAAGCCCGGCAAAAGGCCGCGATCGCAAAATTTTTGGCATGTCAATGTAGATGTTTGGCTCAGTCATTAATATTTTTTACGATGTAAAAGCCGACAAAGGCGAAGATAATGTTCTGTGCCCAGGCGGCGAGCATCGGAGGCAGAAAGCCTGATTTTCCCAGGGCGGTAAACAGACTCATCATCACATAATAGATGAAAATGATAAGTATCGAGACGCCAAAGCCGATGAAAGCCCCGCTGCGGTTATTCGTCAGGCCAAAACTGGCACCGATTATGGCAAAGAAGAAGCTGGCGAAAGGCAGAGAAGTTTTCATGGCCAGGCCGACACGCATTTCTGTGGTATCCATGAATTGAGTGCGTTCATATGCTTCAATGCGCCCTTTAAGCTCGTTGTAACTCATCTCGGTGGGTTTTTTGCTCTGTCTGGCAAAATCTTCGGGACTTTCTTCTATTGTGGGCACACGCAGCTCAGGCATTGTAGACGGCGCTGTCAGACCCTGAGTCGGGTCGTAAGCCTGTTCGATGACAGCTTTTAAAACCCAGGCGCTGCCGTCCCATTCGGCGGTAGCGGCTGAAATGCGCTTTTTTAAAACGCCTGTGTCGTCATAATATTCCAGCAGAACTTTTTCCATCAGGCCGCGTTTTTCATACACCTTGCGGGCATAGGCGAAAGCACCGTCAGACGTGCGCATAACCGAGTTCTCGGTAGCTTCAGGTTCAACCAGGCGCATGATTTCCTGGCGGCGGATGTTTCTGGCCTCCTGGTTGGCGGTCGGCACAACCAGTTCGTTGAAAACGAAGCTGACAGCGGTTATGAACAGTGCAAAAATTACCACCGGCAGCATGATTCTGAAAAAGTTCGTGCCGCCGGCTCGCAGTGCAGTGGTTTCAGAGTCTTTCGACATGCGGCCGAAAACAAGCAGATTGGCCAGCAGAACCGACATCGGGAAGGTGAAAATCATGTCTTGCGGCAGGCGGTTGAGAAACCAGCGACCCATGACGCTCATCGGAATATTTTCGTTGACGATGCTTTGCAGTGTCGACATCAAGGGATCGATGGCGATGATCGTCACAAAAAGAAAAAAGCCAAAGAGAAAAGGCCCGATCAACTGTGTGATTATGTATTTGTCGAGTATTCTGATCATTGTATGGAGATTAACTCATGCGGGTTTAAAATTTTAAAGTCAGGTGGTATTATGAGCCTCAATTTGTCAAAATTCAACCGTTCATGAGAAAGGAAGCAGAAAAATGAAAATCGCCATGATAGGAACAGGTTACGTCGGGCTGGTTACCGGCACCTGTTTCGCTGAATCTGGAAACGATGTAATCTGCGTCGACACCAATGAAAAGAAAATTAATGACCTGAAAAATGGCATTATTCCAATATATGAGCCCGGCCTCGACGGCCTGGTAAAAAGAAATGTCGAGGAAGAACGGTTATCTTTCACTACCAATCTTGAAGAAGCGGTAAAAAAGTGTCTGCTGCTTTTTATCGCGGTCGGAACTCCGCCCGGCGAAGATGGTTCTGCCGATCTGCAGCACGTATTGAACGTGGCCCGCGGTATCGGTCGCACGATGAGCGAATATCGCATTGTCGTTGATAAATCGACGGTGCCGGTCGGAACTGGCGCCCGGGTGAAAGCAGTGATTCAGGAAGAGCTCGACCGACGCGGCGAAAATATTCCCTTCGATGTGGTCAGCAACCCGGAATTTTTGAAAGAGGGAAATGCCATCGACGATTTCATGAAGCCTGACCGTGTTGTCATCGGCTGTGACGACGTTAGAACCGGCGAGCTGATGAAAGAACTTTACGGCCCATTCGTCAGAACCGGCAAACCCATTCTGATCATGGATCTCGCCTCGGCAGAAATGACCAAATATGCCGCCAACGCTATGCTGGCTACTCGAATTTCGTTCATGAACGATATTGCCAACCTTTGCGAAAAACTTGGCGTCGATATTTCGCAGGTTCGCCAGGGGATCGGCTCAGACAGCCGAATTGGTTACCCATTCATTTTTCCGGGTGCCGGCTACGGCGGTTCCTGTTTTCCAAAAGATGTTCAGGCTTTGTTGAAAATGGGTGAACAGAACGGTTACCAGCTTGAGATTCTTGAAGCTGTCGAGGCTGTGAACGCCCGCCAGAAAAAAGTGCTGTTCAACAAGCTCAAAGCTCGGTTTGGCGGTGATCTGAAGAATATGACCGTGGCAGTCTGGGGTCTGGCGTTCAAGCCAAACACCGATGACATGCGGGAAGCACCTTCGATCGTTCTGATCGAGAATCTACTGGCTGTTGGTGCCAAAGTGCGTGCTTATGACCCCGAAGCGGCTAAAGAAGCACACAAGATTTTTGGCGACCGCATCGTTTATGGTAAGAAGGTTTATGATGTTCTCGACGGCGCCGATGTTCTCGTGATCGTCACCGAATGGAACGAATTCAGAAGACCTGATCTTGAAAAAGTGAAAAATCTGCTGAAAAATCCGATCATTTTTGATGGCCGCAACTTGTTCGAGCCGAAGAAAATGGCGCAGCTCGGTTTTGAATACGAGGGAATTGGGAGAAAACAATGAAACTTATTTTGCCGGTAGCCGGCAAGGGAACAAGATTACGCCCACACACTTTTACCAAACCAAAATCGCTGGTGAGGGTTGCCGGGAAAACCGTTTTACAGCATGTTATCGACGGTCTGAAAAAGTTGAAGATCGACGAATTTATCATTATTACCGACGAGAATGGTCATATCATTCAGCGTTATATCGAAAAGCATTATCCCGGGCTGAATGCCGTTTATATTCAGCAGACAGAACTGCTGGGGCCGGCGCATGCAGTCTCTCTCGCTGCCCCGCGCATCAAGGCTGGTGATGACGTTCTCGTGGTGTTCAACGATACTTTGTTTGTGACTGACCTGACGCGCATTCCGATCCTTTGTGAAGGCCTTGACGGGCTGATTTATTCAAAAGAGGTCGATGATCCGAAACGTTTTGGCGTCAATGTCATGAAAGACAACATCATTGTCGACATGGTTGAAAAGCCTGACGAACCGGTCAGCAACCTGGCTCAGGTGGGTATGTATTACCTGCGTGACGGTTGTCGTTTTATGGAATACATTCAGCGCAGTATTCAGCAGAATCTGCGTGTCAAGGGTGAATTCTATCTTCCTGAAGTTTTCAAACTCATGATCAAAGACGGTATGCGTCTGGGAGCGCCTGAAATCGAAGAGTGGCTCGATTGTGGCAAGCCTGATACGCTGCTGCAGACCAACAGGTTTCTGCTCGAAAGAGCGCAGGGCAATCACATGTGCATCGAGGGCTGCGTCATTATTCCGCCGGTTTCGATTCACCCGACTGCTGAAGTCAGGCACAGCGTCATCGGTCCATATGTTTCGATCGCCAAGAACTGCAAGATTCACGATTCAGTCATTAGAAACTCGGTTATCAATCCTTATTCGGTATTGCGCAACATCATGCTCGACGAATCTTTGATCGGCGATGCCGTTGAATTGAGCGGGCAGCTGCAGCGTCTGAACATCGGCGACAACAGCGTGATCAACTTCAGCGGGCACAGCTGACGAACGCAGGTTTCCTGCCAGGGAGAACTTAAACAATGCTTACAGGCAAATCGATTCTGATAACCGGCGGCACCGGATCTTTTGGCAAGGCCTTCGTTCGCAGAGTCTTGCGTGACCACCAGCCGCACAAGGTGATCGTGTATTCGCGTGACGAATACAAGCAGTATCAGATGGCACAGATGTTCTCGTCAGACCGCCTGAGGTTCTTTCTTGGCGATGTTCGCGATGAAAAGCGTCTCTATCGCGCTCTAACCGGCGTAGATTACGTCATTCATGCGGCGGCGATGAAGCAGGTGCCAGCTTCAGAATACAACCCGTTTGAAGCCGTTCAGACCAACATCATGGGGGCGCAGAATCTGATAAATGCAGCTCTTGAAGCCGGGGTGCAAAAGGTGGTCGCTCTCAGTACCGACAAGGCCTGTAACCCGGTTAACCTCTACGGGGCTACCAAACTTTGTTCTGACAAGCTCTTTATTGCTGCTAACGCCTATTCTGGCAAGCTGGTTACCCGTTTTGCCGTGGTCAGGTATGGCAACGTTCTCGGGAGCCGGGGCAGCGTGGTGCCGCTGTTTCGTGATCTGGCCGCCAAAGGCGAAGAGATTCCCATTACCGATGAGCGTATGACCAGGTTTTCGATAACTCTGCCTGAGGCAGTTCAGTTTGTAATCGATTCTTTCGAACTCATGTACGGTGGTGAGCTTTATATACCTAAAATACCCAGTCTGCGAGTGGTCGATCTTGCCGAAGCAGTTGCTCCGGGCATTAAAATTCGCCAGATTGGCATAAGGCCGGGCGAAAAACTGCACGAAATGATGATTTCGCGTGATGATTCCCGGCATCTGTTTGAAGTTGGCGATCGATACATCAAAATGCCAGATTTTCCGTTCTGGAAGGTCAGGTTGCCGGAAGGGGCCGTGCCGGTTGTTGACGGGTTCGAGTATGCCAGCGACACCAACAATATCTGGTTGAATGCAGAGCAGCTAAGAGATGTGCTCAAACAGGAAGGCGTCGTCGAGTGAAGTTCATACCTTACGGGCGTCAACATATAACTGAGGCCGATATTGCGGCAGTGGTCGCGGTTCTCGAATCTGACTTTCTCACACAGGGGCCGGCCATAGAAAAATTTGAGAGGGCAGTCTGCCTCGAAACCGGTTCCCGTTTTGCGGTTGCCTGCAGCAATGGCACGACAGCCCTGCATCTTGCTGCTGTCGCCGCCGGCGTCGGGCCAGGCGACACGGTGGTGGTGCCGCCGATAACCTTTGTCGCCAGCGCCAACTGCGCCCGTTATAACGGCGCTGAAGTTCTTTTTGCCGACATCGACCCGGCAACTCTGACCATGTCGCCGCTGGCCTGTAGAAAGATTCTTGAACGCTGCGCTGCGGCCGGTTGCCCGGTAAAGGCTGTCGTTACAGTGGACCTGGCCGGGCACCCCTGCGATATGCAGGCTTTTGCGCTTTTAAAGAAAGAGTTTGACTTTGTCTGGATTCAAGATGCCTGCCATTCGATCGGCGCGAGCTGGGAAGATAATCTCGGCATTCGCTGGAAGGTTGGAGAATTCCCGGAAGTGGACTTTACCGTTTTCAGTTTCCACCCGGTGAAGCACATCACGACAGGCGAGGGCGGGATGATCGTTACACCGTCTGAAACCTTTGCAGAAAATATGAGAAGGCATCGCAGCCATGGCATTGTTCGAGATGCATCGGGTTTTTGCAACAACTCCGAAGCTTTTGCCGCAGACGGCAGCGCTAACCCCTGGTATTACGAAATGCAGAGTCTGGGTTTCAATTATCGAATGACCGATATTCAGGCGGCTCTGGGCACTTCGCAGTTAACGGGTCTTGCCGAAAATATTCTGCGGCGCCGCAGTATCGTCAATGCCTATAAATCACGCCTTGCCGGTTTGCCTTATGTCAGCTTCCCGGAAGTGGCTGAAGGGGTGGGGCATGCGTTTCATCTGGCTGTGATCAAAATAGACTTTGCCGCCGCCGGGCGTGAGCGGGCAGTGGTAATGAATGCTTTGAAGGCTGAAGGCATTGGCACTCAGGTGCATTATATACCGGTGCCGATGATGCCTTATTATGCAGGGGCAGCAGCAGAAGAAGACTATGCCGAGGGGCTGGCCTATTATCGCCAGGCACTGTCGCTGCCATGCTTCCCGCAGATGAATGATGAAGATATCGAGCGGGTGTGCGCCGCCTTAAAGAAAGTTTTGGGCTTATGAACAAGCATGTAGAACGCGTTAAAAACCAGGTGATAATTCAAGCCAGAATGGGGTCGACGCGTCTGCCTGGAAAAACAATGATGCCGCTGGCCGGCCGGCCGGTGCTCGAACACGTGGTCAGACGCAGCGGCGCTGCGATGCTGGTCGATCGCGTCGTCGTTGCTACCACCGATCTGGCAGGCGATGACGAACTCGAACGCTGGTGCGCAGAAAATGCGGTGCCATGCGTCAGGGGCAGCTCAGACGACGTGCTGGCCAGATATGTTCTGGCTGCCGAAAAGTTTCCGTGTGAAAATCTGGTGAGAATCACGGCTGATTGCCCGCTGATCGACCCCGGAATCATCGATGCGCTGCTTTCTCTGCACCTCGATGGTAATAAAGATTATACTGCAAACGTCATTCCGCCGACTTTTCCGGTGGGGTTCGATGCCGAAGTGGTTAAAACAGAGGTTTTGCGCCAGGTTGGCGAAAAGGCCACCCTGAACTCGCATCGAGAACACGTGACCCTTTATATTCGCGAGAATCTCGAACAGTTTGCTGTGGCCAACCTGAGTTACGGCAAAAATTACGAGCATATCAGGCTCACTCTCGACCGCGATGCCGACTATCAGCTTTTGCAGGCTGTATTTGCCCACTTTGCCGCCTCACCGCCACTGTTTTCGTTTTATCAGGTGATGGATTTTCTGCTGCAGAACGAGCATCTTATTACGATAAATGCCCAGGTAGACCGTTTTGAAGGGATGAACAAATCGGCTGCCGCCGAGAATCGAAAACTCAAATGGCAGTGAAGCTGAGTCGCCACGGGCTGATGAATGTCAGAACCGCCGTTTTCAGAGTCGATGCCGGGCCTGGTATTGGCATGGGGCATTTTATGCGTTGTCGCACCCTCGCTTTTGAGTTGATAAGCCGCGGCTGGGATGTTTATTTTGCCGGTTGCGGTCTGCCCGCTGATATGCTCGAACAGACACCCGGCAACCCGGCAAAGACGATCAAATTGATCGACTTGCAGAGTTTTTTGAATTCGAAATCAGATGCGATGAGTTTTTATTCGCTTCTGACCGGGCAGTTTAACGGGCTGGTCGATTGTGCCGTCATTGATACCTACAGTTACAGCCGCGATGATTTTGCTTTGTTTCAACGTTTCAATACTCAGCGGTTGCCGATCATCGTGATCGATGATCTTGCTGACCGTGATACGCCGGCGCAGATTGTCATAAATCCCAACCCGCTGTTCGAACCGCTGCCATACGAGCGCCAGAAAATACCGCTTATTCTCTGCGGGCACGAATACACGCTCGTCAGACCGGAAATATCACGACTGATAGGCAGGCCATACCGGCATGACGGCCCGGTGATGGTTTCTCTGGGCGGCGGCGATGTGGTAGATTACCTGCTGAAGGTGCTTGACGCGATACCTGATGATCTCGAAAACAGTTTGTGCGTTTCTGTTTCTGATAATTGCCCCAGAGCAAAACTCGAAGCCTGGGTTGCCCAGAACCCGACGCGGCGTTACCTCAATTTCGACAGCCGGAAGTTTCCTGAGCTGCTGGCCAGCGCGGCGCTTGCCATAACCGGTGGCGGCACCACCCTCTGGGAAGTCTACGCTCTGGGTATGCCCAGTTTCTGCCTGCGGTGGGTAGAGAATCAACGTCAGACTTCTTCGGTAATCAAAGAGCAGGCGACCAGTTTTCTTATGGATATCGTCTCGCATTTTAATATAAATCTGCAGTCAGAATGGCTTGGCGGCAGTCTGAAAACCATTGCCGAGACGGTGGGGTTACCGGCGAATTCTCGAGCTCTTCAGCAACAGGAATTTTGCGTCGATGAATTGATAAGTCGTTCGCAGACCAGCCTGGGAATCGGCAACAGTGATTTGATCGATTCTGCTTTTATCGCTGCGATGTTGAGGCGTTGCTGCCATGAACCTGAATTCTGGCGGCAGATGATCGAGAGACAGCAGGCATTGATCGATGGTCGCGGTGTCAGTCGTTGTGTCGATGCGATCGAAAAGTTTACTTGGCGCGAGGTTCCTTTATTTGAAGCCGACTGGAGAAGGAATTATGAAAATTGGTAAATTCGAAATAGGCGAAAACAAGCCCTGCTTTATAATTGCAGAGGCCGGCAGTAACCATAACAGAGATTTTGACAACGCGAAAAAACTTGTCGATGTGGCGGTAGAAGCCGGTGCAGACGCGGTAAAGTTTCAGATTTTTTCTGCAGAGGCTATTTATTCTAAAAAAACGCCAATGGCCAGCTATCTTAAAAAGGGCAATCTGACCAAAGATAATGAAACCCTCTGGGACCTGATCAAAAGAATCGAAATTCCCAGACACTGGACGCCCGATTTGAAGGCCTACTGCGATAAAAAAGGCATAATGTTTCTTTCGACGCCGTTCGATTTGAAGGCTGTTGACGAGCTTGAAGCCGCCGGGGTCGAAGCTTACAAGGTCGCCAGTTTCGAAATCACTCACCTACCGATGCTGCGTAAAATTTCGGCGACGGGCAAGCCGATCATTCTTTCGACAGGCATGGCCAGCCTTGAAGATATCGAAGTCGCTCTGGCGGCCATCAGAGAGGGAGGCAGTAGCCAGGTCGCCCTTCTGCACTGTGCCATTGCTTACCCGCCCCGTTACGAAGACATCAATCTGCGAGCCATGGATACCATGAAACAGGCTTTTCAGGTACCGGTAGGTTTTTCTGACCATACGATGGGGCACGTTACCGATGTGGCCGCCGTGGCACGCGGTGCTTGTATCATCGAAAAGCATTTTACCCTTTCGCGCAATCAGGAAGGGCCTGATCACCCGTTTTCGCTTGAACCGGCTGAACTCAAGGAGATGATCACGGCCATCAGGCAGACCGAAAAAATTCTCGGAACACCTTTTAAATACCACACTGAGGCCGAAAATGAGCTTTATCGTATTGCCCGGCGCAGCCTGGTCGCTGCAATGGCGATACCCGCCGGAACAGTGATCACCGAAGATATGCTGGCTGTAAAACGCCCCGGTTTTGGTATTCCGGTCAGGCACATGAATATAGTCGTTGGCAGAACGGCAAAGGTCGATATCGATGAAGACGATATTCTCAAATGGGAAATGATCTAAAGCTGCGCCGTTGGCGTGACGAAGACTGTCTGTTGCTGCACGCCTGGCGGCAGCACCCTG
>JAKQQP010000477.1 GCA_029564115.1 Candidatus Rifleibacteriota bacterium
GACGACTTTGGTATTACGAATATCACCGACGTTTTCTTTAAACGTCAGGCCGAGCACAAGCACTTTCGCGCCCTTGACCGCCTTGCCGACCCTGATCAGCTTTTTCACGGTATTTTCGGCGACGAACTTGCCCATATTATCGTTGATGCGGCGCCCGGAAAGAATGACTTCAGGGTGGTAACCGGCTTCATTTCAATAGAGCTGAGGGAAAATGCCCGCAGGTCTGCCATATTTCTCAAAGCTTGTCCCAATTAGTCTGCTGTTGCTATTGCGCTAACTGATTACGCTATTGATTTAAATTGAAGTTGCAGGTTATCATACTGTTAACGCCGCTAAAAGGATAAGAACATGGCAAAGCGTGCAGATTATGATTCCCCATGGAAAGATCTGGTTGAAAAATACTTTCAGCAGTTCATGGAATTCTTTTTTCCTGAAATAGCGGTTCTGATAGATTGGCAGAAGAACTACGAGTTTCTCGATAAAGAATTTCAGAAAATAGCTGTTGCAGCAACAGCCGGTCGGCGTTATGCCGACAAGCTTGTTAAGGTCAATGAGCTGAACGGCCGTGAAGCCTGGGTGTTGATTCACCTTGAGATTCAGGGGCAACCAGACATTGACCTGGGCAGAAGGATGTTCGTATACCACTACAGAATTTTTGATCGTTACCAGAAGAAGATCGCCAGCCTGGCTTTGCTTGCCGACATAAGCGAAAAGTGGCGACCTGAAGAATACGGTCATGCACTTTGGGGTTGTGATCTGAAATTTCGTTTTCCGATGGCGAAGATTCTTGATTTTGCCGGTCGGGCCGAAGATCTTGAAAACAGCAGGAATCCCTTCGCGATAGCTGCTTTTGCTCACCTGAAGGCCATGGAAACTCAGAAAAACTGTGAAAAGCGGCTTGAGTTCAAAAAGTATATTGCCAGGGCTCTTTACAAGGAAAAATTTGCCAGGCAAACCATAGAGGAACTGTTTCGATTTCTGGATTGGATAATGACTCTGCCGGAAGACTATGAAAACACTTATATTGAAACCCTGGCTGAACTGGAGGAAAAACTAAACATGCGTTATGTAACTACTTTTGAGCGCCGTGGAATAGCAAAAGGCATCGAGAAGGGCATTGAGAAAGGCATTGAGAAAGGCATCGAGAAAGGCATCGAGAAAGGCCTGGAAGAAGGCATTGCTTCACACAAAGCCTCTTTAAACACCATTCTTCAGTCGCGTTTCGAGCGAATACCAACCCGAATAAATTCTGTGGTTGAAAGCATCAACGACCTCGAAGCTCTTAAAAACCTTGTTATCAAGGCCGCTCTCGCCGAAAGCCTCGAAGGGTTTCAAGAATACCTCGATTCAATCGTCGTTCCGGCCAACAAAGTCTCAGAGCCCGCCGCCAGTTACACCCCAGCCCGAAAACCCCGCGCCAGAAAGCAACCCTGAACCTCGGTCCCCGGCATTCTTCATGCGTCTTCGGCCCGCTAAAAAAACAGACACGGCATTTTGCCCTGGCAGCTGTAAATGGTAGTATAAATTCCCAGCAATCGCGGAAGGGTAAATTCCCTGTGAAGTTGGAAGCTTGAGGAAATTCCATTTGGTGCCGGCGGCGCGCAGCACTTCGAGGGTTCGTCACAGGATGTGACTGATACTCGGGCGCATCAGGATGGAGCGCGGCCCGGGTGCGACGGTCGATTCATAAACGACAACCGCCCCTTTCGGCATATACTTGCCAACCGTGGTCGAACTCCGCACCAGCGGCGTCAGATCAGGCCGTTTATTGCGGTCGACCGGCGTCGGCACCGCCACCACGATGAATTTACATTCCCCCAGCTTCGCCGCATCAGTCGTAAACTCAATATTACACCCCTTCAACCCACCTTCCGGCACCTCCCCCGTCGGGTCAATGCCGCTCTTCATGAGGTCTATTTTTGCAGCATTAAGGTCGAACCCGACAACATCATATTTCAGGGAAAAAGCATGCGCCAGCGGCAGGCCAACATACCCGAGGCCAACTACTGCGAGCTTTGTTTTGCGGCTTTTCAATTTGTCGAAAAGATGTTTCATAGACCCCTCCGGAAAGTTTTTCAGGCAGTTATCTTACTGCATCGAATTTCACCAGGCAAGTTTTTCAACACCTCAATAAATTACTTGCCAACCAGTAAACGCAGTGCTAACATCACCCTCTGTTCAACGCATGAACATTTAAAAACCATGAACGACGAAATAACCTACAAATTGTTCAAAGCCCTCGAAGATCGCCCGGACACCAACCAGCGCTATCTGGCCGCCAGCCTTGAAATGAGCCTCGGCAAACTTAATTATTGCCTTAAAGCCTTGCTCGACAAAGGTTTGGTAAAAGCCGAAAACTTTATCGAGAGCAATAATAAACGAGGTTATCTGTATAAGCTTACTCCAGCTGGTATTAGCGAAAAAGCTGCAGTGACCACGCGCTTTCTCAAAGCAAAAATGAGTGAATTTGAAAAACTGAAGTCCGAAATCCAAACCCTCAAAACCGAGGTAGACAAACAAGGAACTTTTGAATGAAGGGCATCATCCTTGCCGGTGGAGCCGGTACACGCCTCTACCCCATTACTTTGGTAACAAGTAAGCAATTATTACCGGTCTACGATAAGCCAATGATTTATTACCCGCTGTCGGTTTTAATGCTTGCTGGCATTCGAGAGATTCTTATTATTTCAACACCGGCCGATACCCCGCGCTTCAAAGAATTGCTGGGCGATGGCTCTCAATGGGGCATAAGCCTTAACTACGCGGTTCAGCCGAACCCGGGCGGCCTGGCTCAGGCTTTTATTATTGGCGAAGATTTTATAAATAATGACACTTGCTGTCTTATTCTTGGTGATAATATTTTTTATGGCACCGGGTTTACTCCAATCCTGAAAAAAGCAGCCTCAATTACCGATGGCGCAACTGTTTTTGGTTACCCGGTTAAAGACCCGGAACGCTATGGCGTTGTTGAATTTAACAATGAGGGGAAAGTTGTCAGTCTCGAAGAAAAACCCAAAAAGCCTAAAAGTAATTACGCTGTGCCCGGTTTGTATTTTTACGATAACAATGTAGTCAGTATCGCCAAAAGTATTAAGCCAAGTGCCCGTGGAGAACTTGAAATTACCGACGTTAACATGGAATATCTCATCGCTGGCAAGTTGCACGTTCAGTTGCTTGGGCGCGGTTTCGCCTGGCTCGACACCGGAACTTACGACAGCCTGATCGATGCCGGCCAGTTTGTTCAAACAATTGAACAGCGTCAAGGCTTCAAAATTGCTTGTCTTGAAGAAATTGCCTACTTGAATAAATGGATTTATGAAGAACAGCTGATGCAGGCTGCAGAGTTCTATAAAAATTCAAGCTATGGCGAGTATCTCCGAGATCTAAGGAAGTAAAATGTGATTAACGTTACAAAGGCATATTTGCCTGACAAAGAAAAACTCTTCCGGTATATTGATAAAATTTATGAGTCAGCTTGGTTGACCAATAATGGTCAGTTTTGCCAAGAGCTGGAATCTCGACTAAAAGAATACCTGGGTGTCAGAAATTTGATTCTTGTCTCTAACGGTACCTTGGCTTTACAGGTTGCCTATAAGGCCCTGGGCCTTTCGGGGAGCGCAGTTACGACTCCTTTCAGTTTTGTCGCGACCACCAGTTCTTTATTATGGGAAGG
>JAKQQP010000478.1 GCA_029564115.1 Candidatus Rifleibacteriota bacterium
GCTAGGCAGCGATGGTGCGGTATTGGGGCTTCTGATCGCCATGGAAGATATCAGCAGTCGAAAACAGGCAGAAGAGGAGCTGCAGAAGGCAAAATCTGATGCCGAGGCGGCGAGCCGCACAAAAAGTCAGTTTCTGGCCAACATGAGCCACGAAATCCGCACCCCGCTCAACGGGGTTATCGGCTTCACAGAACTGCTCAAATCTACATGTCTCAGCCCGGTGCAGGAGCAGTATGTCCGCAATGCTAACATTTCGGCTCACACCCTTCTTGGCATCATCAATGATATTCTGGATTTCTCAAAAATAGAATCTGGAATGATGAATCTGGAGCTTATCCGCACCGACATGCCTGAGCTGCTCGAAAACTGTATCGACATGATCAAGCTGGCAGCAGCAGGGAAAAACATTGAACTGCTGCTGAACATAGATGCACAGCTGCCGAGATTCGCGTTTGTCGACCCGGTAAGGTTGAAACAGATTGTGGCCAACCTTTTGAGCAATGCGGTCAAGTTCACCAGCAAAGGCGAGATCGAACTCAAAGTAACACATAAAGCAATTGATTCCGCACACGCCCATTTCTTTTTCTCGGTTCGAGATACCGGAATCGGCATTGCTCCAGAGCAGAAGGAACGTCTGTTCAAAGCCTTTTCTCAGGGAGACAGTTCCACAACCAGAAAATTTGGTGGCACCGGTCTCGGGCTGATAATCTCAGAACTGATTGCCAGACAGATGGGGGCTTCGATCAAAATCGAAAGTCAGGCAGGCGTCGGTTCGGTTTTCGCATTCGATTTTGTAACAAGAGTCGAACACTCCGAGAAAACTGCGTTTCAAGGGTTTTCAAGATTAAAAAGCTGTCTTGTCATTGACGACAACGAGTGCAATCGCATGATTCTCAGCCGCATGCTTTCAGACTGGGGCATCAACTGCATTCAGGCCGAAAATGCGAGAACCGCCGTCAGCGTGATAAATAACAACCCGGCCTTTGATCTGATGATATGCGATTATCACATGCCAGGCCTTGATGGAATTGAAACCATTCAGCTGATTCGTCGCTCTATGGCAACCGCACAGCAAAAATTGCCTGTAATTCTTCTCCACTCATCTTCAGATGACCACAGTCTGTATGCTCGCTGCGATGAACTGGGCATTAATTTCAGGCTTTCCAAGCCAGTCCAGCAAAGCCATCTTTTTAATTTCCTCATGAGCGCAGACAGATGTGCCAGTTCGTTCATTATGAATCAGCCTCAGCAATTGCAGTCGAATCAGAATGATCCGCCACCGACGACAGAGCAAGACATTCAGGTCGCAATTCTGATTGCCGAAGACATCGAAATGAACATGATACTTATCGAATCCATGATCATGAAAATCCTGCCGCAGGCGTCGATAATACCGGCCAGAAATGGAAAAGAAGCGGTTCAGCACTGGCAAAACCAGTGTCCTGACCTGATTTTCATGGATCTGCAGATGCCTGAACTTGACGGCCT
>JAKQQP010000491.1 GCA_029564115.1 Candidatus Rifleibacteriota bacterium
TCTCGATGCCGGATTAAAGCGGATTGAACTTGGCGTTTTCGAATTCAACAAGCCGGCAATCGCTCTTTACCAGAAAATGGGATATGCCGAAATCGGTAGAATTAAAGACTTTACCTTCTGGAATGGGCGAATGTGGCAGGATATCCGCATGGAAAAGTTTCCGGGGCATTATTGATAACTGCAAATCGAAAGCAGAATCGTTTGTAATGTAGGCACGGGGAGAAGTCGGGATTGCTTTTTCGTAAGCTTGTGAGCGAAGCGAATCGCTGGAGAAAAAGCAACCCGACTGATAGACCGGGCCGACGAACCGGTTCAACTTTGTTTCTGCAGTAATCAATAATTGTCTGTTTGTAAATGGATGGGTGTTTTTATAACGAGGTAATTGAATGAACCATTTTGAAACCCTGCTGCTGATTGCCCGCAGAAAGGCAGTTATCGATGCTGACAGCAAATGGTCGGAAGGTGCCGGAACCTATCTTGGCGAAATGAACAACGAAATAGCAGAAGTCTGCGCGGAACTGTCTACGGGGCGCCAGTGTTATCTTGAAGATGAGCTGGGAGACGTTCTCTGGGATTACCTGAACGCTTTGGCCGCGCTCGAAAAAAGCCACGGCATCAGTGTTGAAAATGTCCTGCAGCGTGCCTGCAGAAAATACGAAGAGCGAATTTCCGGCATCGAAAACGGCGAGTTGTGGAAAGACATCAAAGACCGGCAAAAATTGGCACTGGAAAAAGAGCAAAAAGATATTTCCGTCGCAAAAAAAAGAGGGGTAAACTGACCCATTAAAAAAGATTAAAAGGAGCAGAAACAATGAAGCAACTTAGAGGAATTTTCAGCATACATCTGGTTTTAACTTTTGTGCTGCTTATTATCAGCAATACCTGTCTGGCGACCAGTTCGAAAACTGTTGAGGCTGTGTGCCCTGTCTGTGCCAACCAGTTTTCCGCATCCAAGCTGATGTCAACAAACAACCTGGGTGGATATGATTCAGATCTCTGCTCCAATGCAAGGGGTTATTCGCCGCTGATGAGCATGATCTGGGGGTGTCCGGTGTGCAACTTCTGCGGCTACAGCGACGAGTTTGAAGAAAAACTCTCTGATACCAGAAAAAATGAGCTGAAAAGCTGGTTGGCAAATGATAT
>JAKQQP010000494.1 GCA_029564115.1 Candidatus Rifleibacteriota bacterium
AGCCTTTTCAAGTCTGGCAATCAGTTCTCTGACTTTCTGAGGCATGTTGTCTCCGATTCAGATTGGTCGATCTGCATTATAGTTTCTGCTTCAACTCTCTTCAATCGTTTTTTTACCTTTCATATTGATGCGGTTAGCGGCGATACCCATGCCCAGCAGGCCCCAGAAAACCGGCGCGATGCCGACGATACTGTCGTTAAAAAAAGCGGCGACCAGATAAGCTACAATCGCTGCCATGATGCCGAGACCCGCCATTTCAGAGAAACTTTCGAATCGGCATTTCCAGTATGTTTTTGCAGACTCGTGCAGATAAACGGCAAACAGCGCCAGAATCGCCAGCAGCGAAATTACGCCTGAATTGATGGCGATCTGAAGATAAAGATTGTGCGGCTTTTCGATCATGGTAAAGATGCCGCCCGGCCAGACCCGCAGTTTTCCGAGGTAATCGTGATTAGGGAAATGGAAAGCGAAAGTATCAGGCCCATAGCCGATCAGCAGAGCCTTTTCAAGCAGAGGCAACGTTCGCGACCAGATATAGCCGCGATTACTGGCCAGCCCCTGGCAACCGGCAAAACCAAATGCTTCGACTTCCTGAACATCGACCGGTTTACCAAACTGATTGATAGCTTGAAACCGCTGCCGGTGGCCACAACATAAAAACTCACCCCGCCGCGCCCGATTTCGAGCACATTGTATTCGGGCCAGGCGTAGATAAGAAAGCCGCGCATCTTTTTTTCAGGGAACAGCAGCAGATACTCTTTTGAAGCAAAAAAGCCGCTGCCGGTTCCGGAGGCTGTCTGCTCTTCGGTCGGCCTGGCCGCGCCCATTGCAGCAGCGACTGTTGCAGTCTGTATTCCTGAAACCGGTTGAAAAATACTCGATGCGCTGCTTGCCATTGCTGTAAAAGAAGCGAGCGGCGATTTATTATCGGTTCTCAGATTCGGGTTTGGCAGGAGGCTGTAAGGAACCAGTTCGCCCTTGTGATCGTAGAATTCGACCTGATCGTTGTTCAGCCTGACTTCGGTTTTCAGATCGTCGAAGACGAAAGTGAACGAATCGGTGGCAAGTTTGAGATCCTGAAAGTTGCCGAAAAGACCGCTTTTAACCGATACGGGCCTGGCAATAGAAGTTTCGAGGAATCGCGGCACTTCTTTTTCTTTCCAGGTGAAGGCGTCCATGACGAACGGCATCAGGCAGAAACCAAAGACAAGAAGCGCCAGGCGCCGCTTGCGCGGCCAGATTTCGCGCCAGAGAAAAGCAAGCAGAACCAGACCGGCAATTACAGCACCAAGAAAACCAGCTCTGGATTTTGAGCCGAGTAGATTGCAGAAGATCAACAGATTGACC
>JAKQQP010000509.1 GCA_029564115.1 Candidatus Rifleibacteriota bacterium
TATATTTCAAGATTCAACGTTACTTGAATTACACTACCTTAAGCAGTGTCTCAAAGGATCTCGTTTTTCAACAAGACCCGCTTGGCGTCATAATTAAAGTCTTTCGATCTTATTCTCAATGAGCTTCGGGCTTTTTGGCCCGCCCCGCCGTGGCAGGAAGTTCATATTATCAAATCAATTTAAAAGTGTCAACTAGTTTTTATAATTATTTTTCTGGTTAATTATCGAGCGAAAATCTGATGGTTTTGCCATTGCGAAAAGCAACGATCTGGGCAAGAATTTCGACAGCGATTTCTTCAGGTGAAGTGCTACCGAGATTGAGACCGATCGGCGCGAACAGACTCTCGACACGAGCCGTATCATACTTCTCAGACAACGCCCGCTTCATTTCGACCATTTTCTTGGCAGAACATATCAGGCCAACATAAGCAGCATCGTAACAAAGCACTTTCTCGAGCACTTCTTTATCTTTGAGGTGGCCTGGAGTAGTCACCACCACATGGCAGCGCCGGTCTATCTGCAGCTGTTCAACTGCCTCCTGGTATGGCCGGCAAACCACCTCTATCGAATCTGAAAAAAGCTTTGAGTCTGCATATTCAGGCCGTTCGTCAATGAGGGAAACCTGAAAACGCGCCAGATCAGCCATGCGTGCAAGAGCGCCACCGATATGGCCAGCGCCGAAAATCAACAATCTGGGTTCATGCATCTGCAGTTCGATAAACACCCTGACTTCGCCGCCACAGACCGGCTCATTGCTGCTCAGCGGATTTGCCAGGTTAAAAGTCAGAATACGTGAAGTTCCGTTTTTAAAAAGCTCAACAGCGGCAACCCGTGTTCTTTCTTCATTCACACCACCGCCGACTGTACCAACCGTTGTGCCGTCACGATAAACAATCATTTTCTGACCAACCGCACCTGGGCTGCTGCCAGTCGTCTCTATCACAGTACAAAGCACAAAGGGTTGATCTTTATTAAATGCTTCTTTCAATTCCTGAAAAAATTCGGTTGCCATAGTTTCCTCGATTGAAAATTTGAGCTTCATTATCTGAAGAATTGTGTTTTTTTTCAACCTATTTAGTTGCAAACCACTGGCGACAGGTATTTTCAAACTTTAAAAAAACGAAATTCTGGTGTATACTCGCCGAATTACAGTTTTATCCGGAGAATTCAGAATGTTAAGCGAATTCGAAATTATTTTCCGTTTAGTCTTTTCCGCTTTTCTTGGGGGACTGGTGGGCTTTGAGCGCGAAACGCACAGCCAGCCGGCGGGCTTAAGAACCCACGTCATTCTCTCAATCGGATCGACGGTCGCTATGATTTTATCTACAAACCTGGCTGTCAAATTTCATGCGGTAACTACCAATGGTGACCCAGAAAGAATTGCTGCGCAGGTAATCTCTGGAATTGGCTTTCTCGGTGCTGGCGCAATTTTTCGCTACGGCTCGGGAGTCAAGGGCCTGACAACCGCCGCCAGCCTCTGGACAACCGCCATAATCGGGCTGGCAATTGGCGCTGGCGATCTGTCACTGAGCATTGCCTCAACATGCCTGGTGCTTTTTGTTCTTGTCGGCCTCGACATCTTCGAGAAAAAGTTTTTGCAGGGCAGCAGCACCAGAATCGTTTATATCAAGGGACACGACCGCCCCTGGTTCATAAGGGAAATAAAGGATCTGCTTACCAGGTTCGGCATCTCGATCAAATCAGTAAGCTTTTCCAAAGACATACAAAACAATCTCATCGAAATCGAAAGCATCTCGAAAATTCTTCTTGAACAGGACATGGACGCAATTATTGCCGAATTCTCAAAAATTGAGGGAGTAACAAGCTTCAAGATAAACTGAGACAAATTTTCAGAATAAAAAACCCCGACCCTCTCATCGGGGTTTTTTATTTTTTCGGGTTAAAGTTTGGCCGCCGGGCGCCGATAGTTTTCCTGTAATAAAGAAAATCGAACCGGAGGCAACATGAGCGCCCTAGCCCTACTGAACAACATAACGACCGAAGCAGACCATCTGATCACTCCGCTTGGTCCCGTGCCAAAGTATTGCAACGAATTCTGGACAGCAAAACAGCGCCAAATGCATTCTCTACACTACGCCAATTCTTACAGAGCCTCATTCAAGCCAGAATTGCCGGAATTCTTTATTTCAAAATACACCCGCCCCGGCGACACCATAGGTGACCCATTCGGCGGGCGCGGCACCACAGTTCTTCAGGCAGCTCTGATGAACCGCAAAGGCTGCAGCAACGATGTAAACCCGCTTTCTGAGCGACTGGCCTTCCCCAAACTCAATCCAGTCAGCATTGATGAAATAAGCGAAAGACTTGAAAAAATCGATCTCACAAAAGAAGTCGATTTGAGCAACGAAGAAGACATGTCGATGTTCTACCACCCCGACACTTACCGAGAAATAATCAATCTGCGCAATTACCTGCGCAACAACCGCGACAACATCGACCGTTTCATCGAAATGACTGCGCTGTCCAGACTGCACGGCCACTCCAATGGCTTCTTTTCGGCTTATTCTTTCCCGCAGATATCCATACCCAAAGTCAATCAGGCGAAAATCAACCTGACTCGCGGCATTGAACCAGATTACCGCGAAATCAAGTCACGCATTCTGAAAAAAGCAAAAACCACCCTCAAAAGCGGCGGCCTCAACGATCTGCAGCGCCTGGCCAGGCTTCACAAACTTACTACCGGTGATTCACGCGACCTCAAGGGCTGGGAATCAGAAAGCGTCAATCTTGTCGTCACCTCTCCCCCCTTCCTCAACCAGGTCGACTATGTACAAGACACCTGGATCGAAAACTGGTTTTGCGATATTCCACGCGAAGAGGTCGAAGGTCGAATCGTTCAGACTCCCGATCTTGAAAAATGGACTGATTTCATTTCAGCGACCCTCTCTGAACTGCACCGGGTATTAGTCAGCGGTGGCCTGGTAGCGATGGAAGTTGGCGAAGTCAGATATCAGGGCGTTATTCTGAATCTCGACGAGATTCTGGTAAACCTGACCTGTTCAAAAGCATATAACATGCATCAATTCAGAGTCAGAGAAGTATACGTACAAAGCCAGCAATTCACCAAACTCGCGAACTGCTTCAAGGTCGAGAACAACAAACTTGGCACCAACACCAACCGCATCGTTCTCATGGAAAAAATCTGAGCAGAACGACAGGGAACTTTAAAAAACGGTAAACAGCGAATAAAGAAATAATCAGGAGGCAACTTATGCGTATCACTCCCTTAGACATCTATCAAAGAGAATTCTCACGCAAAAACATTGGCGGGCTCGACGAAAACGAGGTGTACGGTTTCCTCAAAAAGGTTGGCCGCGAATACGAATCACTCTATGCAGAGAACAAATCACTGAAAGACCAGGCTCAGCGGTTGACCGGGCAAATGGAAGACTACCTGGAACTTGAAAAAACCCTCAAACAAACACTGATTTCGGCTCAGAAAACTTCTGGCGATATGAAAGACAACGCCGAAAAAGAAGCCGAACTGATTGTCAAAGAAGCAGAGCTTCAGTCTGAGCGAATCCTCGACGAAGCCAGAAGCGAAGCAGAAATGATAGCCAAAGAAATTCGTGAACTCAAAAAACAGAAACGCATGCTCAAAGTTGAATTGAGAACCGTTCTTGAATCTTATCTGGCAATGGTAAACGAAGAATCACCAGTATTTGGCCGTACAATCGAGCCCGTTGCCAAGGCCGCCTGATTAGAATGGGTGCTGCTGACTGTGTTAAAGACTCCCCAAAAGGGGCGCTGATTTCGGTGCTTGCCGTACCCAGGTCGTCGCGCACGGAAATAATTGACATACAGCAGGAACGTTGTAGAATAAAAGTCAAGGCCGCGCCGGTCGACGGCGAGGCCAATGCCGCGTTGACAGATGCGCTTGCCAGAATATTCTCGATTCCTAAAAAATCGGTGGTTCTGGTGCGTGGCCAGAGCGGCAAGCAAAAAACATTTCTTTTGTCAGGTTTGCGAAGTGATGAGGTTTGCAGTATCATCGAGAAAGTAATCTCTGAAAAGGGCGGCAGTAAATGAGAATTAACAAGTGGCTCTGGGGCCTGTGGGTAGCAATGATCCTTTCGATGCTGATGCGACAGCGTGTCGACACTTACATGGTGGTGGCACTGATCATTCTTCCAATACTGATCGTTCTGCTGGACCTGCACGAAGAAATCGCCATTCTCAAAGAAGAAAACAAGCACCAGCGCAAATTCGTCATGGATCGCTACAACGTTCTGCAGGAACGCCTGACAGATGTGTCCAGCCAGGTTGAGAAGCGGCTGGTAGTTGATTTTGCTGAATTTGCCAAAAACAACCCCTCGCAGGAAAACAGCCTGCAGGCAATTTATCAACGCAACGAAACACGCCCGGGCCGCAAACTTAAAAAACGCCGCCGCCCCGCCGAACAACCCGAAAAATCTCCGATCGATTTCACCCAGGAAGCCCCCCGCCCGGAAAGCCCCGAAGGCGATTCCCTGGCAGGATAAATTTTAGCCGCCGGGGTCTGGCGTGGTGTACCATTTTTTCTTATACTTTCCTTATAAGTTTTATGTAAGGAAACCAGAAAAATGAAAAGCACCAGAGTATTGATTATTGCCGTTGCATTATTTCTGGCTGGTTCAGCGAATGCTTACGCATGGGGCAGCAAGGTTCACGCCAAAATTGTTTCTGATGCATACCATATTATGCCTCAGGCATTCAGAGAGTTTCTTGGCGAAGTAACAAAACCAACCGTAAAAAAACCGGCGCTGAGTCCTTTGATGACTGCAAGTGTCGAGCCCGACCGTGTTCTAAAAGACTTTGGCAATCACGTTTTTCATATTCAGGGCAGTTCGATGGGCAAAGGCCCGTTTCATGTCGAAGCACTGGTGAACGAAGTTGCAACCATGATCCAGAAAAAGCAGACCAGACGCGACATAATTCAAAAACTCGGCTGGATCGGCCACTATGCCGCCGACCTGGTGCAGCCTCTGCACACCGGTTCGAGTCTCGACGAAACCATCGAAGAAAAAAGCTATCACTCGGCAACAGAGCGCGATGCCGACAAGTATCTCTTGAATTATGGTGTCAATTTTGACGGCTGCAACAACCTGCAGCGCATCAGCGCCAGAATGATCTACGAAGCTCTCTGGGCCAACCAGCACTATGACGCTCTCGAACAGGCTTACACCCGCGGTGGCCGCTACCCCGAAGTTAAAAACATCATCGCCAGCTGTTATTCAAGAGCGGTCAACAACGTTGTCGATCTCTGGTATACGGCCTGGGTAAAAGCCGGCGGCAAAGTTCTGCCCAGTGACAGCAAACCAAAATATTTCCCGCCGGTCAAAAAGTTTCATTTCTCAGAAACGAACATAGAGCCATAAAAATTAAAGCCAGCTTTCGCCGGCTTTATAGCTGCACAAAACCCTTCCGGTCAAGCCGGCGGGCGTGACAAGCCCAGCAACAGACTGGTTGCCATCTCAGAAACTTCAGAACCAGAACGGCTTTGCAATAGCAGTTTCTCTATGGCAACAGAATCATCTGCCAATCCAAAAGCGAAAGCGCAAACGATCTGCTGATCAGAGCTGCCATAATTCATAAGGTTACGCAGCACTGATTTGCCGCGGTCACCGAAAGCCAGCAGCGAAATCGCCGCCATTTTCCTCACCATCCAGGAAACATCGGAAGTCAGAACTTCGAGATTGCGGGTCATCTGGAATAGTTTAAGCTTGCCGCACAGGTATGCACCCGCTGAACGACAGAACTCATTGGGTGAAACCAGCATTTTTTCGATATCGCCCACGTTATCGGTATAGCCCATAGCCCACAGAGTCTGAATACTGTCGGCCTGAACACGATGGTCAGAATCATCCTTCAGATCAGTTATTCTGGCTACAATTTCCTCGGGCAAGCAGCCAAACGTCTCATATTTTTTCTTCAGAGCCATAATAGCGTTGGCTCTGACGCGAGAATCCGGGGCTTCAAGACACTCACGCAGAAAGCTGACGGTCTCGGGGCCGCCAAGTTCCCCAAGCGCTGAAACGATGGTGGCTCTGATCTTCTGGTTACCGGTATTGTTGAACAACTGCCGGAGTTCCGTCAAAGAATCGACAGAACCAAGTTCAACCAGAGCATTGACAGCCGTAAGAACGATTACTTCCACCGAGCTTTTCAAAAGTTTGCGGATCGGATCGAGCGCGGCGAGCACGTTAGCCCTCTTCAGGGCAAGAATCGCCACTCTGACGACTTCAGGGTCTTTGTCATCGAGAGCTTTGAGGAAAATGGGAACGAACTTCTCGTCCCAGCGCTTTTTCAGGAGCACGAGAGTGATCCAGCGCATTTCTGAGCCAAAGCGTTCGAAGTCGATGGCGAGCTTGGTAACGGCCTCAGGAAAGTCAAAGCAGCAGAGAGTCGCCAGGGCCAGCGGACGATAAGGGTGGGTCTCTTTGTCCATCATCTTTATCAGCGGCAAATAGACTGTCTGCCTGCCATTCTCATTCTGTCGGGCGTTTTCGTTGCTCACGAAAGTTATCATTTCCATAAGCGTCGAATGAAAAGCGCGAAGATTCTCGACAATCTGATCTCTGACGGTTTCCGATGGCATTTTTCTGATGTATTCGCTGATGCGCTCGACCGAAACCGGAAAAAGCTTACCCTTGATGAAGTCGATCACCTTGCGTTCGACCCTGAAGTTGCTCTCATCGAGGTTTCTCAATATCGAGACAGCAACGTCAGTTTGAAAACTGTCATAAGTTTCCAGCATACCTGTCATCACGGTTTTATCTATCATGTAAAAATACCTTTCGGAGTTACTTTCCTTCAATGCGCAACAATGCATCACGGGTCTGGCTCTGCAGGCTCGAGTTCGGGTAAAGCTGCAGAATTTTTTCGTAGTTCTGCCGGGCCCTGGTATAGTCGCGACGATATGCTTCATAGGTATAGGCAATGGCAAACTGAGCCTGATCTGCAAATTCGTTATTATAGAACTTGTCGATCAATGACTGCCAGATATTTACGGCCTCGTCGTAGCTGGCAAAACCTTCTCGCAGAACAAACCCGAGACGATAATGAGCCTCATGCACCACGGGGTCGTTCTGCTGAGTATCGATAATTCTCTGGTAACCGCGGCGGGCTTCGTCGAAGTTTCGAATCAACAGTTCGTTTGCCAAAGCGAGCTTGAGCTCGATATCGAGAGTTTCGATAGAGATCGGGTGCTCGCGCACGTATTCTTCGAGCAACCGCAGAGCCTTTTGCCCATCGCGCATGACTTCCATGTAGTGATCATAAAGTTTGAGGGTGTATTCTTTGTAAAGAGGGTCAGCCGGGTTTTCTTCAAGCCAGCGTTCCATGTATGAGGCGGCCTTCTGCGGGTCACGCAGCTGTTTGATATTGAGTTCAAAAAGAGTTTTCATGATGTCAAGAGTCGCGAGTGATTGCGGGTTGGCATCCCAGAGGTCTTCAAGCTGGCGTTCTGCCTGTTTGAAATCCTGCAGATCTTCGACCTGGCGTTCGACGATTTCTTTGAGTTCTTCAAGAATTTCTTCGTCGTCTTCTGAATAAACACGCTTAACCACTCTGCGACCACGTGGCTTGACAGCTTTTTCGCGTTTCTTTTCTTCGAGGCGTCGCAATTTGGCTTCTGCAAATTCACGAACCTTACGCACCTTTCGGTATTCAGCGACAATCGAACTGTAAAACAACTGCGTAAGCTCGATGTTACCGAGTTTGTCTTCGACCAGCGAACCGATTTTAACTATCAGATCGAAGTTGCCGACATGAGGTTCATAGGTATTCAAAAGCAGATCGAGATAGCTGACAGCCCGAACAAAATCACCTTTTTTCTCGTAGAGACCGGCTATTTTTTTAAGAATCTCGCGACTGCGACGCACCGGCGGGTTTGTTTTGAGAAAATCTTCATATTGAGCGATAGCGCGATCATAATCACGCAAGCTGTTTTCGAGCACTTTTCCGATGAAATAAGGCAATTCTGAGCCGCCGCTTCTGGAATAGGTCTTCAGTTTTTCCATTTCTTCGACATTGAGGCGGGCCTCGATTTCTTTCTGCCTGGCGATGACCACTTCACGATGCACCGGATTGAGCGACCTGAAGTTGATCAGGTATTCAAGACAGTTGTGCGCTTCGCTGAGATTACCATTGGCAAGAGCATGTTTGCTGAGCCAGTAATAAGCTGAACGGCTGAGCAGACTGCGCGGGTATCTGTTTACCAGAGCACGATACCACCTGACGGCTTCCTTTTCATTTTTAGCCGCAGCATGCAGGCGAGCCAGCCTGAAAATAACCATATCTTTGCGCAGTTTCGGGTGATAAAGGCTTCGTAAAGCCTTCTCGTATTCTGTCGAAGCTTTGCTGTAATTGCCGGATTCTTCGTATATTCTGGCGGCATAATAGCGCATTCTGGCTACATCCGGGCGATTTTCCAGTTTGTTGATGGCATTTTCGAGCAGACCAAGAGCCTGGATTCTGTTCTTTTCAACTTTCCAGACGCGAAACACTTCTCTGATGCCTTTTTCATGTTCTATTTCGCTGTCAGAAAGCAGCACCCGCTGTCTGAAGCGCCGCAGACGGTTGATGCGGGTAGTCAGTTCTTCGCGCATAAAGGGGTCGCGACTGGCTGCCAGTCCTTTTTCCCAGTGATTAAAGGCCTTATCGCTGTCGCCACTTTCGGCAAGGGCTATTTCGCCGAGGCTTAAATAGACTTCATCGAGTTTATCCGAGTTCGGGAAAAGCTTGAGAAAGCTTTCGTAATTCTCGGCGGCAGCGTTAAGATCTTTCAGATTTTCTTTAAAAAGACGGGCACGCTCGATAACCACTTCTTCACCTTCGCCGCCTTTAACACCCTTTTTGAGCATATCGCCCAATTCAGAAAGGGCTTTGATGGCACGGGTGTTGTCGGCCCGAATCTTACTTTCACGGAAAAACTCCGATTCAGGGTAAACGAGAGTGATTTCGTAAAACAGATCTTCTGAGCGATAGCGGGTATTTTCGGCACCCTCGATCATCCTTGCCAGACGAAACATTCTACCGGCAGTCTCTGGTTCTTCGGGGTATTGATCGATCAGATTTTCCATTTCTTCGATAGCGCCGCGCCGGCCAAGTTCTTCGACTTTCTTTTCGATAAAAAGAGTCGCTTCAGGCGAAGAAAACGAATCTGAATAATCGCGCAGCAATTCGGCAGCTGCCTTGTAATCACGGTCTTCTTCAGACTTCTTCACGAGACGGGTCAGAGCCTTAAAGCGAAATTCTTCCTCGCCAGAGGCCTCCAGGGCACGTTTAACATACGAAAAATCTTCGCTCAGAGCCTCGAGCCTCAGACAGATTTCGGGGTGTCTGGAAGATTCAAGAGCCAGTGAAGCCTCGAGAGTCTTCATTGCCTCGCTTTTTTTGCCGTCATCTACCTGCAGCCTGGCCAGTTGGATTGAAGCATCGACACGCTTTGTTTCAGAGATTTCATTATCGGCAATCAACTTTTCATAAAAACGAAAAGCATTCTTTTTATCTTCAGCAAGGGCATAAACAGCTGGAATTCGGCATTTAACTTCTTCAGCACGCCTGCCCATGGGGTAAAACGAGAGATACTCAAAATATGAGCGGTTGGCATCTGCATATTCAGCGGCATAATAATCCTGAGTTTGCGCCAGCCTGAACAGTAATTCAGATTGCCAGTCTGCATAATTGTGGCGCTGCAGAAGCTGCTGAGCTTCATCGATGAACTTCTCTGAATTCTGAAAACGGAAAAACCTTGTGGAAACAAGCTGTTTAAGAGCCCGATCGCGAAGATCAACACTCAATTTATCGCGGGCAAGAATTTCGACGAGAAACATGGCCATGCGGTCAGGGTTGGCTTTTTTCTTCTGGTTTTCAGCCAGAAAAAGGCCATAAAGAGCTTCGACTTTGAGTCCCGGCAGATCTTCTGCCGAAAGCTGTTCTGCATCTTTTACCGCTTCGGCAGCTGCGGCAAGACTGGCATCGGTGGTCTCTTCTTCGATCTGATCTGCCGTGTCACGCGCCTTGAGCTGGGCAGCCCGCTGGCGCAGCCACTGCTGTGAAGTCATCTGCCCCTCGAGCGCAAGTATCCTGGCGTCGATTTCTTCGGCCAGTTCCGGTGCCAGGCGAACCGCGCGGCGATAATACCGCCGGGCCTTTTCGGGGCTGTAAAGGGCTGCACAGGCATCGCCCATGGCAAGGTAGGCTTTCGGCAGATAGCGGCTGCGAGAGAACCTCTGAGTGAACTGCAGCAGTTTTTCGAGCCCCTTGAGGCCATGACCCTGCACCAGATACAGTCGCCCAAGTCGATAAGCTGGAATTTCGCGGCGCGGGTCAGTCAATGACAGCAGCTTCTCGGCACGTTCATACCACTGCACCGAAGCTTCGATATCTTTATCGACACGCCAGGCAATATTGCCGAGAGTAAGCAAGCAGGCCAGCTCGGGGGTTCCGGTGGCATTTTCCGATAATTCAACAAAAAGATCTTTGGCCTTGCCGGGATAATTCTGATACATACGGGTGCCGGCCTCGTAAACAAGCCCCCACCTGGCTTCATCAGTCATACTGAGCGTTTTGATCTCATCGACGAGCATTTCGAGAGGAACAGAGGTCGAAGCGAGGCACACGGTATCGATGAGATTCTGGTAGATTGTCACACGATCCTGAGGGCCAATAACCTTCAGAGTCCGTCGCAGACTGTCTTCGCGAATTTTGTAGGCCAGATCCCGCCATTGCTGCTTCAAAGAAAAATAATCTTTTTCTGAGGGCAGCGCATAGTCGAGATACTCGCGCAAAACATGCAATGCCCGCACCTGTTCGTCTTTTGCCAGCAGTATTTTAAACAGTCTGAGCCGGTATTCGGCAGCGGCACTGCTGTCAGGGTAGCGTCTGATGAACTCGAACATCAGCTCATTGGCCTTATCAGGGTCAGAGAGATCTTCGTTGTAGATTCTGATACTGTCTTTAAGCCCCTGCATCGCCCAGTAGCTGTCGGGGTAGATCGAACCCAGCTGTTCATACACTTCCAGCGCATCGACCGGTTTTTTCAGATGCAGAGCAAGAAGATTGGCGATGCGGTAACGCACTTCGTCGATTCGCCCCCAGTCATAGAGCACATCGAGGCTCCAGGTCGACCTGACCGGCGCAAACTTTATCAGATAACGCTGATACAGCTCGAGGGCCTTGTCATACTGCCGCAAATCATCATTGGTAATGACGGCAACGCGAAAAAGAGCCTCGCGAAAAAGCTGACTGTCGGGATAACTGGCAATAAACTGCTCAAAAAGCTCGAGAGACTCGTGCAACTTATGGCTGCGATATTTTTCGTGAGCCATTTCAAAGAGCAGGTCGCCCTGGCTCACACCGGGTGCGGTTCGCGCCAGAGCGGCGACATTTATCGGGTCTTCCACAGGCACACTGCGCTCAGAATTGAGCTCTTCAGCCTTTTTATAGAAGTATCGGGCCCGCTCGATATTTTTGAGTCTGAATTCACAGATATAGCCGGCCATGCGACAGGCGAGTCTGGCCCAGTCTATTTCTTCGTCGCGCTGCTCTCGACGGCGAACAAGAGAGATAGACTCTGATGCCGTCAGGTGCGGCGGGGTCTCGAGAAGCGTCTGCAAGGTCGAAACAGCGGCCTCGTGGTCAGCAATTTTTTCGGTCAGCAGCTGCCCCTGCAAAATGCCGGCAACTCTATAACCGGTGAGACTGTCGGTTTTTTTTCTAAACTCGGCATAGTTTTCAAGGGCTTCAGCAGGGCTGGCATCTTTAAGATAAAAATGTTTAATAACCGCTTTGATAAAGGAAACATCGGCCGGCACCTTTTCGCCTTCGCCTGTTTTATCGATGAAAGTGACAGCACGGGCCGAATTGTTCAGATCAAAACAATAAAGCATGGCAATATGAAGATTGGCGAGATTACCGGCATCGACCTCAGAAAATCCGGCGATTTCTTCCCAGGCTTCGAGAGCTTTCATGGCGATCTCAAGGTCGTAGCCCCGCTCAAAACCCATCAGATATTCGATTGCCTCAGTATCGGGCTTTTCCGGGAATGACCAGTAATAACGCTGAAAAGCTTTCCAGAGTTCTTTAACATTGGTCAAATTGCGACCAAGCAGTTCAGCACGGGCAATCTTGGCTCTTACAAGATAGTTGCGGGCAGGCGCCATGGCAATCAACCTGTCGAGATCTTTCAAAGCCGAGTCATAATCCTTGCGCTCGACGAGAATGTCGGCATTAAGAAGAATTGCTTCCCAGAGGAGGCGTGGGTTGATATGTTCAGAACGCCGCAAAGTTCTGAGATACATCAGAGAACGATCAGTTTCTTTCAGTTCACGATAGTGATGAGCAAGATATAACCAGCCTTCACCGGCCTGCCGGTCAGCATTTCCTTTAACGAAACTCATTATTTCACGTCGTAACAGCTTGTCCTGCTCGAGAAGCTCCGCTGAACTCAGTTCAGCACTTGCAGAAGCTGTTTTTGGCTCAACAGCCTCGTCAGTTACAGTTTGTCTGGCATTTTCAGCTTTATTGTCTGCAGAGCAGGCTTGCCGGGGGAACGCACCCAGAAAGAAAACCAGCAGAGCCAACAGGCATATTTTTGGAAAATAAAAATAATTCATATAATTACTCTTCATATAGCAGGCTTTTGCGCATAACTATAACAGATAAAGCAGCCCACGGACAATACAAAGCAAAGAAAACGGGCTGCAGCGGTAAAATCAGGTAATTCCCGTGCAGCCCGTTCAGATGCGGTGTTGAGAGTCAGTTTTTCCAGCCAAGCAGGAAGAAAGCCTCGTCGAGACGGTCAACACTGGTGCCAACCATCATTGAATCGAGGGCGGCAGCTTTGTTCATATAGATACGGGCCTGTTCCATGTCTCCGGCGAGAGCGTAGGCCAGAGCAGCCAAACCGTGAACTTTGGCGGAACTGAGCGCCAGACCAGAGTGCTGAGCCGCAAATTTTTCAGGAGGCATGTTGCCAAGTATTTCGGCGGCTCTGACATAGTCGACACCGGTCTGATGGCGGTAGATCAAAGCACCGGCAAGACCGACCTTGGCTTCATTATCGCGTTCTGCAGCAATTTCGAAATAAGGTATGGATTCAAGAATCTTACCTTCTTTGGACAGAGCCCAACCCATGCCGCTGTGCGCAGCAACCCGCTGGCCTTCAGTCAGGTTTTCTGAGAGAGCTTGCTGAAAAGAGGCGCGGGCAGTGGTATAGTTTCCGAGCTTGATCGAATCCCAGCCCTCGTTGAGAAGCTTGTCAGCGATGAGAAGACTGCTGGTGCCGCCGCCGTTGCTGCTGCCGCCGCAGTTCTGAATCATCGGAAAAGTCATAAGAACGACAAACAAAAGGAAAAGCTTGGCTTTTTTCATCTTATTAAGACTCCATTCTCAACGCAAAACCGCAATTTTGCGGCGTTCTCTGGCGGTCTGACCGGCAAGTCCCACCTGAAATTCAGCGTAATAAACGCCATTGGCCACCTGTTTGCTTTTGCTGTTAAGCAAATCCCAGCGGGCTTCGTAAACTCCGCTTCCCTTGTGATCCAGAGGCATCTCAGCGACCTTGTGGCCACTGACATCGACAATTTTCACTCTTGCCGAGGCAACGGCACTGCCTGGGCCAGTAAAAACAGCACGCAAGCTGACAAAGCGATTCGCCGGGTTCGGGTAGGTAATTACCTGAGTAAGGGCGTTCGGCGCACTGATTGACGCTCTGACACTGGCAGCAGTTACATTTCCGGCATTATCTGCAACTTCAAAGCTTATCTGGCACTCGCCATCGCGCAAAGCAGATACATCGACCACAAAACAGCCGTCTGCATCATGGCGTACTGGCAGCTGGCGGCCATCGTGCACTGCTTTGACCGAAGCCGGGTCGATACCACTGCCAGAGTCGTCGGCCGCAATCGTCAACCAGCCATTCGGCAGTGTCTGAGCTTCAGAAACAATAACCGGGGCCGTTTCGTCGACAGCTACGAAGAGGCTGCCTGAAAAGTCTATATGACCTTTGGCACGCCCATCGGCTATAGAAACAGGTCCCAACCATTTGTGCCCGGAAGCGGTCGAGCGGTAAAGACCAGCTTTTTCTGGAGCTGCTGCAGCATTCATATTGACCGGTATAGTAATTTCTATGGCTTTGTCAGCTTTTTCTACCGGCAGAGCAACATCAACATTCTGGCTGACGCGGCTGATACCAACGTATGAGACGGGATTTTCGGGGGAAGCGACGATTACCGTGCCACCAGACCTGAGCGAACCCGCCGGGATGCTGAGCGCCGCAAAGGAGGCGCTGAGAAGCCCCTGACTGTTGGGCGGGTAATAAACCGCAGAAAACTTCAACTGGTTGGACAGGATAACCCCGTCGGCATTCGTGCCGTTGGCGACGATTACGCCTTCTCCTGACTGTTTGAGCGTATAGTTTGTCATGTAAGTCGAATCGTTGATGGGTGTCATGACCAGATAGCCCTGCTCGCCTTCATAGGTCATCTGAAGCCTGGGTTCACTGGCGAATTTCTTTTCGGTTCTGACAATTATGTGCAGGTGATTTTCGAAGGCGGGGTTGGGGAAAATCGCCACTTTCAGATCGTCGAAGCTGGCGGAAAAAACATAACTCATCTTCTGATAGTTGCTGTTTTGCACCACCATCGGAACCAGGACAAGGTTTTCGTAAGCGTTGTTATAGCCGTAATTCTGAATTATGGTGTTTCCGGCCTGGCGATCGTTCAGATAAATAAAGTCGACAGCCGGGTCAATCTGAGCGCCGCGCTTGATTACAGCCGCGTTGAACTGCGCCCGGTCATCGCCGTCAAAAGCCAGGTTCAGGTTGCCGGTGTTGCCCGAAACTTCGATATAATCGGCAGCCCATGGGCTGACGTTCGAAGATCTGGCAGTAACTTTCTCGGTCAGAATAACCTTTTCCGAGAACTTAACAGGCAGACGCTCATATTTTCCGATATTGTTGGCTTCGTTAAAATCGTTATCGACGCTATAACCCCATTTACCGTCATTAAGCAGAGTGCCATCACGCTTGCGGGTTTTATCGAGGTAATTGGCGATTACCCAGTCACCGAAAACCTTTTTGGCATCGGTGTTATAATTCTTCAAAACAGCGTCAATACTGCCCATGCCACCATCTGCGTTCCTGACGATGGTTTTGAGAAACCCTGGCAGGTTTGAGCCACCGTATTTTTCGACCAGATAATACATCCAGAGGAATGAGGCTCCGTAGTTGGCGTAGGGGCTGGAACCGAGCCACACTTCGGTAATACGGTCCTCTGCCAGGATGGTATCGGGCTTTTTAATGAATTCATCGAGATTGGAGGTGAATTTGCCATCATAAAGATGCTGGGCATACTGAGTGAGTGCCTCTTCAAGCCAGCGCTGCATGCCGATCAGCTGACCGTTTTCGACACGATAGTTTTCATTGAAAATAACCATATGGGTGAATTCATGAGCCAGAGTGCCGTAAGTATCGGCCTGAGCCATGACAAAACTGGGGAACAAATCGATGTTCAGCAGTTCTTTTTCGTTGCTGAGAGCCTGCGAAGATCTGGGAAACTGATTTCCGGCCCAGAAGTAACCGCGAAAACTGCCACTGCCATCACGAATGTCGTCGAGCAGTATAAAAACCTTCGGATCGCCGTCGATATCGGCTTCAGAGCCAAAATGTTCGCGAATTTTCTTGTAAATGACCGCATCGAACTGATCGGCCATTTCTTTGAGTTTCAGACGGGCATAGTTTTTATCGGCACCGAGCACATATCTGGGCTCGAGAACCGTACCGTTGGCGTCGGGAGCGTAATAATACGGACCATTCTGCATGTATATGCTGTCTGGCCAGTACATCCCCCATGCTGCCTGGGCAGGCGGGGTTTCTGCTTCTGATGATGAGAGAGGCCTGGGCAGAGTCGGAAAATACATTACCGGAACAAAGATGTAACAATGAGTACCAATATAGCGCAGCACTGCTTTAGGGTAGTGCCTGTTGCCATCCAGGTCGTATATTTCGCCAGCCTGATCGGTGCCAAAGCTTGAAACGCCATCATCAGCCGTTGGATTGCCGCCGGTTCCAGGCCATTCGCCACCATCATGAAACAGGTTGCTGAGACCATAGCCATTTGAAGTCGAAAACGGAATCATGGCTGAATCAACATCGGCCGCCGAAAAATTGCGACCACCCACAACCGCACGTATTGTGCCTTTCATGCCAAATTCACTGGCATTGATTTCAATAGGTCGGTTCAGCAATGAAGCATTGACAAACGGACCCAGGTCTGCTTCCAGACCTGCTTTTCTTGCGTTCTGCCCCTGCTGCACAGCGATTTCCCTCATAACATCGGGAATTATGCTGTCCATGGCAAATGCTGACTGGCCTGCAAGTGCCAACCCCAGCATCAGTGTCGGAAGAATTTTTTTCAACAGTCTGTTCGCCTTTTTCATACCAGCCCCTGCTTGATTCAGGTTGAGAGAATATTATTCATCAACTACATCGGCAGCATTCATTACTTTCATGAGATTTTTCAACGAAATGGCGACTAAAATTTGAGCAACTATATTTCACGGGTTCGTACCTTGTGGGCAAAAAGGTTTGTCGTTATAATTTGACTAATAATCCCCTGCTCTATTTACTGGAGGTCGAAAATGAAACGATTCAGATCGGTGAAGTTGACAATATTGCTTATACTGGCTGTTTTCTGCAGCAGTATCGTCACTGCCTCCGGCTCTTTTGTCGCGACCAAAGAGGGGATTCGCTACGTGATAAAAGATGAAACCGGTCAGGTTTCCGAAGTATTCAACCCCGATTTCGACCCCAAAACCGGCAGATATTTCGTCAAAGATGGGCAAAACCGGGTAATTGCCGTACAAAATCTGCCGGCTGAAGCGACAATGAGCCAATTCAAGCTGTTGGCACCAGTCACGAATGAATCAGCTGCCACCGTCGCCACCAAAGACTTTATGGGCAACAATGTTCCGGTGCTCAAAACTCTTTCGGCTTCAGACCCAAGATACCAGCAGCTGAAAACTTACATCGAAAGCAACTCCGGCCTGCGTCAAACGGTTGCCATGCAGGTCGAAGCAAGAAACTACAAAATCAACCAGATTCAGAATGATTTGACAGCCGGCACAAAAGACCCGGCATTTGCCCAGTGGCTTACCAACGACCTCAAAAAACCAGTTTATCTCGAAGTCGGCAATTCTGGCGGAATTCATCATGATGCTCGCGGTTTTGCCCTCGCCGAAATGGGCTCGAACGGAGAAATAAGTTACCGCGACAATTCTCACGTCAATCGAATTGTCGTGCCGCCCAACAGTGAAGTATTCAGCGGCGGCATGCAGGACCCCTCTGCAGCTTCGGTCATGGCTCACGAAATGGGTCACATGATAATGGATCAGCTTTATGAACGGCCGAACTACCCCCAGACCAACTATTACGGCGCTCACTCGAAGAATACAGTTTCAGACGAGGGTTTCGCTCTGTCCGAAGGCTGGGCTGAGGCTCTCGAGGCTCTCTCGACACGCGAGCATCACAATTCCGCTTCCTCGTGGCGTATTAAAACCCATAAAAATATCGCCGAAAATAAATACATCTTCGAAAACATGGGTGTAACCAACGGCCCAAATGACGGCATTCTCAAGTCAGGCACCGACATGCTTTCTACAGAAGGGGTCAATGCCTCACTGTTCTATGACGTGCTCAACGGCGGCAGAATTCAGGCGCCGTATTCGAAAGTCTGCCAGGTGTTCGAAACTTCGCGCCCCCAGACTTATCGCGAATTCGTCGATGCTTACATACAGCAGTTCCCCGAAGACCGCAGCCAGATGATCAGGCAGTTTCTCGACAATACCAAATATGCTACAGTCGACAGCACTGCCACCGCAAAATACAAAGAGCTGCATGACGCTCAACAGGCCTGGCAGAACGCCAGCGACCCCGGGGCTAAAGCCCAGCTCAAAGCAGAATATGACTCCAAACTCAGCAGCTACAAAGAATGGAGTGAAAACCTTTATAAACAGGCTGTGGTGGATGGTCGCATCGACGGAGCGGTCGACGGTTCCAGAAGTTTTTCAGACGAAACTCAATCTCAATATCGCTCAATAAAACTGAGCGAGAACCTCATCAAAGGGCAAAAAGCCCTGGGCGTTGGCATCAAAAATGCCGCCAGTTCGATCAAACAGTCGTTCAGCGCTAAAAATCTGGCAATGACCGCAGGCACTTCCATAGCTATCAATCTTGCCAGCCAGATCATGAAGGGCGAAAAAGTCAGCATGAAGGCGGCTGTTCAATCAGTGGCATCGATGCAGTTCGTCGGCAACGTGGTTGGCTCTTCACTCGGCGCTGCTGCCGGGCAGGTCTTCGTTCCGCTCATTCAAACCTTCGTGCCGATACCAGTCGTCGGAACCATCGCCGGAGCTCTGCTGCCAACGATAACTTCGCTGGTTGGCGGTTCTCTGGGCGGCAACCTCGGTGCTGGCATGGGTTTTAAAGCAGCACTCAAAGCTCTCGACCCGGTTGCCATAGCCGGGCAGGCTGCCGGTTCGACAATTGGCGCCATGCTGGGTTCGATGATTCCGATACCTGTCATCGGAACCATGCTCGGCAGCATAGTCGGCGGCATAGTCGGCGAAAAGATTTTTTCAGGTGTAGCAAAATTTCTGGGCTACAGAAAATCTCAACAACAACCTCAGAGCATGGGCAAAACAGATAACTTCCAGGCTTACAAACCAGATTCAGGCGTCGCCACGGCAAATCTGCAGAGCCGAGGGGCTCCACCCCAGGCAAGCCAGCTGCGAATACCACCCGACCAGGAAAAAATACCATACGGGAAAATGGACTCTGGTCTGAAAAAAATCAAAGACGGCTATGAATCAGCTTATAAAGCTTATGTTCAGGCAATTACCAGCGGCGACCAGAAACTGGCTCAAAAACGCCTGAAAGAATTTACTGCCGCCCGCGAAAAATACGAAAAAGCCCTGAAATCTGCCGCGAAATAAACAGGCCTGCGTCAGCGTAGCACGGCTATTGTCCCTGATGTTCGCGCTTTGCGGTCATCGAAAAGCAGGCGGGCCCGGTAAAAATAAAGCCCGTTGGCGACCGGGCGCCCCGCTGTGTCGGTGAGGTTCCAGTCTGCCTGAAGCGTCGATGAATCTATCTGATAAAGCGGCAATCTGGCGACCTTGTCGCCGGCACTGTTAAAAACCCTGACTTCAGATTCGGCAAACACCGGCCGACCATCGAAAGTAATTCTGATTCTGGCCTGCTTACGGCAAGGGTTGGGGTAAACAGATGTCTGGCGCAGTCCGCTGACGGCAGCAACCTGAGCAGTAATCGATGCCCGGGCGCGATTACCCGCCCGGTCACATATTTCCACAGAAAGATCTCTGGCACCGGCACGCAGACCATTTAAAACGACTGTTGCCGGCCAGGATGACGGACAGGCAATTTCTGCCTTTTCTCCGTCTACGGCGATGGTGAGTGCCTCGGGGGCAAGCCCTGACAGGTCGTCTTCGGCAGCAATGACAAGCTGTAGGCTTCTGTCAGAACGCCTTTCGAGCCTGATATTTCTTATCAGAGGCGGCGAACTGTCATAAAAAAGGCAATATCTGCCGGATTCATCTATTTCAGCCTGCGTTTTCGCGCCAGATAAACGAACCGGGTGCCATGAAAGCGGAATGCCGTTGGCGTCTACGCGGCAAAATCCCATTTTATCGGGCATCTCAGGGAAACCGGTCAACGACAGGGTCTTTTTTACGCCGGTCGGCGCAAAAATATCGTATGGACCGTCTATAGCTGTGGCAGGCCGTTGTAATGCCGAAGTATCCGAAATGGCAAACATCGCCTGAGCGTCCTGTATCTGCAGGTTTTCAAGACTTAAAACCGCGTTTCCAGCTTGTAGAACCGCTCGATCGCTTCGTGACAGCCTTGAAGCAGAAAAACTGAAAGAAAACAGATTGTCGCCAACAGTGCACACGGCCTGCCCCCTGCCGTTGCCGGGAGGCTGATAATGGGCTACAAACAAGGTTTTTTCGTCATCGACCGGCGAAAACCCGGGCTGTTCGATAAGATTGTTAAACGTGACACTCAATTCAGGAACAGTGTCGAGAGGCCCCGCGAAAGACTTCAGAAAAACGAGATACTGTTCTGAAAATGCCGGGTTTGGCACAGGATACAGAATATAGCTGCTGGTAGTGGTCTTGAAAGAATAGAAGTAACGCTCGTCCCCGGTCAACTGCCCGTCAAGTGCCAGAGGCAGCAAAAACGTGCGCTGAACCGAGCTCAGGTCGACAGGCAGCGTGGCCTTGTTCTCAGAGTTCAGAACAATAGGCCTTACAGAGCATGAATTATTATCTTTGATCTCAGCAAACCATGGGGTTAAGCCTGCCTCACAGCTGAAATTCAAAACGACCGAACCGGTGCCGCCGAGTTCTTCGACATTGTAACTGTTACCCAGAACATAGTTATCGCAGCCAATAAATGAATTTTCGGTGCCTGTCAGGTAGTGTCGGCTCAATTTGAGTGGCAGCAGCCGACCACCTTTGCCAAACGAAGCCTGTTTATCACGAAACCCCCACATGCCTTCGGCGAGAGTTGCGTCATCTACCGCCAGAGCCATGTTAAAATTAATGAATGCCTCAACAAAACTTGTGCCGGCAAAACGCAGCAGCTCGTCAATACCGGCGGTACCCTTGCTGGTGGTCTGCACAAGTTCGCGGGTAAACTGCTGTTGAAGAGTCTGAGTACCGCCGCCAAACTTTTCGATCAGATAAGTCACGAACAGAAAAGACGCGCCATACTGTCTGAAGAGCGTATCTTCATGAAACCAGCTCTCACGTGAATTGCTGAGCAGGTTCACAGACGGGTTTTCAAGAAAGCGTTCAAAATGAGGAAAAGGCGGAACACGCTCGGCGCTCACCCCAATTTCGCCTGAAAAAACATATTCTGAGAACATCGAAAAACCTTCGTCCAGCCATCTGTCCTGCTCTGGAAGACCTCTGGCATACTGAATGGTAAAATTCACCATATGCTGAAATTCGTGCGCGAGAGTTCGATAAAATGAGTTGTTCTTGTCATCGGGATTACCCGGTTCTCCAGGGCTGATATCCATGAAAAATACGGGTTTCTGGTTGCCAAAAAGGCTTTCAATGTCGCGGTGGTCAAAATAACCGGCAACATAACCGTTTTCAAAGCGATCTCTGATATCAACCAAAAAAATAAAAATCTTCTCGTCAGGCAAAGGTAAAGAAGGCGGAATAACCGGTTTTCCAAACCATCTGCACACCGTGGGAAAAACTTTTTCGTCGAAAGTTTGCGCTACCTGGGCAAAAACTTCACGACTACCAGTGCCCAAAAACCCTTCTTTGCCCCGTTCAATAAAAATTCTGCAGTGACTGCCTTCGGCCATGAACCGCCCAGGTCGGTATTCATAGCCACCCGTAGCAAAATTGTAAACCTGAAAACCCATTTCTGTCTCGCCGGCAACGAGTTCAGGCAAATATACCGATGCCTTTATGCGATTGCGATATTCTTCGTCTGTCAGGTAACGGGCTTTGAGCTGGCTATCGAGGTCTGATTTCAGGGCACGCAGACGAAAGGTGCCATCAACCGGGTGCGCGCCGGCTGCTTCGCACAGCATGGCAACAAACCCGGCAAGCATAAGAGTAAAGAAATAAAACCTTCTCTTTTTTATGGCTCCCTGTCGCCCTTTCTGTTGCGATCTATTGAAAACACGGCCACAGTTATGTCATCTTTCACTGCAGCAGGAGAGTTTTCGACCAGCACAGATATTTCTTTTACTATTTCGTCAGATTTTTTGTTAACCCGCTGCCTGAAAAAATCCTGCAAATACAGGTAACCATCGTCGCAACCGGCCCAGGCCTCAAAAAAGTCAACCAGGCCGTCAGAATAAAACATTATTTTGTCGCCATCAGCAACGTCAATGCTGCAGCTTTCATAATTACTTTCATTGAAAATACCCAACAAAGTTCCGGTTGAACGCAGCTCCTCGATCGACTCTGAAGACCGGCAAAAATGCAGCGGAAAATCGTGCCCGGCGCTGCAATAAGAAAACTTCATCCGTTCGAGGTCAAAAATACCCCAGAGTGCGGTCGAATTGAATCTTGACCCAGCTCCCAGAAACTCTTTGAGTGAGATGTTAACCCTACCCATCAGAGTTGCGGGGTCAGCATCGAGCACTGTTTTTTCATTGAACAGGCAGACAACTACGGCCATAACCAGGGCTGCCGGCACACCTTTGCCGCAAACATCACCGATCAGAATACCAAGGCCATTTCTTGAGCCGTCTTCAACATATCTGAGAAAATCGCCGCCGATGAATCGGGCCGGTTTCAGATAAGAGGCCACCTCGATTCCGTTGACTTCCGGTATCTGACGAGGCATCGCACCATCCTGAACGATACGGGCCATATCGAGTTCCCGCTCGACCTGTGCGTGTCTCTGCGCCAGCTCTTCGGCCCGCAGAGAAAGTTCTTTATGCATGCGGTAATTGTGCAGACATATTGAAATCTGGTCTGAGAGAATGTCCAGGCGCAGGTTGTCTTCTGATGTCACCTGAGCATTGCTGTCGCGGCGCCCGACCAGAAGACAGCCATAAAAAATTTTGTTTCTCTCAAGCGAAGCGCCGGCCAGCGCCCCTCTGAACTCATGTGTTTTAAAAGCGTGTTCAAGAAGCTTCAGAGACAGTTTCATGCTGTCCGAGGTGTGCTCGGTAGAAATTTCGTCAAAGTTGACCGGTTTGAAATGGTCGAGGCTTATGCCTGCCGACTCTACCGCAATAAAACTGTCTTTTTCGAAGTCCATGAGAAAAAGCACCGCCCAGTCAAACCTGCCCAATTCAAGCACTGTCTGAAGAATTCTGCTGTATGGTCTGTCGCCAAGCAGAACCTGAAGATCATCGAGGGTGTGCGCCTGCTCATAGAAATTACATATTTCCTGCAGCGAATCCTGTTGTTGAATATGCCTGCGAATGCTGAAGTAAAAAGTTATCAGCAGCATACAAACCAGAATTAAAGCCAGATCGGAGTTGCGCCCCAGACCGGCAAGCAGAGCTATTGCAATCAACCACAGCAGATAGAAAAGCATCGTTCTCTTGGGCTGATGCTGCGTCTCAGATATTTCAGGCAAAACGTCCCTCTCTATTTTTATTAACCGATTACCAGCATAACAGGTCGATCGCCCGGCCTTCAATCACCCGGAATTTAGCGGTTCTTCTGCTGTTCAGCCGCTAGTCGTCGAATTCAACCGCAGCGCCCCATTCGGCAAGAGCGACAAAAAGCTTCTTTGGGCTACGGGCATCGAGGTAAAACCTCGGATCCTTTTCAAGATAGTTTTTGAGTCTCTGACGAATCTTGAAGAGCAAATCTTTGGTAAAGACATTTTTCAGCTCAAAGCTGGCAGTCAAAGGCGACGAAAATTTACGCCATATTTCCGAGAGGCTTTGTGGCTTTCCGCGCTTCTTAAGGTTTTTGTAGGTGCGGTCAAGCATCGCTTCAAAAAGTTCAGCACCGTTATACGCATAGAAAAACGCAACCGGCGGCAGAAAGCCAAACTGCGAGATAATACCACGGGCTTTTCTGACCAATCTTTCGCCTTCACCCTGCAAACCAACGATTTCTGATCTGAGAATGCGCATCAGCATCATGTCGATATCTTTACGGACAAGAGTATCGATCAATGGGCGATCATTGGGAAAGAACTTCTGCAGAATCGGCCTTACCGTTTCGATTGGCTCGATGCTCAAAAACTGCAGGTTACGACCATAAGTCTCGGGGTTTTTGCTTTTCATTTCCCCGAGAATCTTTTCGAACTGCAGAATAAATTCAAACTTGGTATCGAACGGCAATGTAGTTATACCTGTAAAATAAATCTTTATTTATTTTAGACGGATTAACCACAACAATCAAGTTAAATCTAAAAATTGTTGCAGTCTGTCCCCTCATCCTGGCAATTCAGATCTATTGATGGCAGAGCGCTCTCGCCCGACATCTGCAGAAACCCCTTTCTGATATAGAAAAGAAAACCTATCAGAGCCACCGAATACCAGCCCGCAATCATCGAACATACAGCTTTCATAATCGCTCTCCTTTTCTGGTATAAGTGACTATTCGACACAAACAGAAGGTTTTGTAACCGAAAAAAAGGATTTTTATCAATTATCAGACTGGAGAGCCGATAACTAATAAAAGAGAAATTGGACAGGCAGGGCAAGATCCCTATGATCATCAAACAAAAAGGCAAACAGAACCAAACTATGCCGAAAATGAAAACCAGTTGCCGGCAAAAGGCAATTGCAAATAAACCGGCTTTCCCGCAATGTTTAACAATCTGTTTATGCGCTACCTTACTCTGCCTGGTGCACAACGCTGTTTTTGCTATTGACTGCCCGACCTGTGGCGCTATAGACCTGCCTGGCCTCGCTATGTTCTGCCATGAATGCAACGCCGACCTGCACGACCCCTCACTGAAGATAGAACAGCGGCAAGACTCTTCCCTGCGAATTCGCCTGCTTTATACCGGTGATCACCCTGATCGAATTCCACCTTACGGCAAGCTCTATGTCAATGGCAAATATGCCGGCAATATCGACATGACTGAAAAAGAGGAACGCGATGAAGACTTTGTCGCCAGCTGGAACGAAGGTCTGGGTCGTGAATACACCGCCATTTACGAGAAAAATTTCAACAAAATTCCATCAGGTGTCTTGAAAATCGAGGTGGAAATGAAATTCGACCGGCTGTATGGTTTTGGCCGCAGCTACAAAAGAGTGGTGTTTCCATACATCAGTTTTAAAGGCGGCGAAAAAACCACGATAGATCATTATTTTAATGGCGCGGCCACTTTTAATCAGTACAGGCCAGGCAAAAAAAAGCCCATACCTGTCATCTCCGACACCAAACTACAGGGTGCCAGCGGCACCGTAGCGATCAACATCGGGCTTTTCAAATAACTTTGGCATTGGAAGACTTTCTCATTGCTATAAACAAACTACAAAAAACAACCGATAGCAGAAGTATTAAAAATCAGAAACTCTGTGAGGCAGACAATTATGGAACAGACAAATTCGCGGTGGCTCTTCATTTTTCTGGTCATGAGCCTGATCAGCATTTTTCTTTTTCCGCAAAGGGCCCATGCAGATTCGAACTGGCTCAAGTATTTCCGCAAGGATTCGCTGTTGAACACCTATAAAACCAGTTATGCCGTGCTTGACGACACTCTCTGGACAGGAACTTTCGGCGATGGTTTGACCGTTCACGACGGGCAGAAAACCGTAACCTTCACCAACCGCAATACCCGCACCAGTCCATCAAACGATGACGGGCTCGTTTCCGATTACATCACCTGTATCAGTATCGACGAGAAACGTGGCCGAATATGGCTTGGCACTAATGCCGGCCTTGCCAGCTGCGACCTGGAAGGGAAAGAATGGGAAAGATACACAGAAAAGCAGGGACTGCCAAATGACGTTATCAGAGACCTGGCAATCGACAGCTATGGTTACCTCTGGGTGGGAACTCCCTCCGGCATCGCCCGTTATGACGGCGAAAAATGGCAGATTTTCAACGAAAGTAACGGCCTCGTTCAGGCAAGCGTTCATTCAATCAAGGTCAAGGGCGACAACGTCTGGGTTGGCAGTGTTGGCGGAACAGTGAGTCGTTTCAAAGACGGCGAATGGAAAACCTTCATCAATTTCTAAATGCTGCAGCCCTCACATCGCGGAATCTACGAATTTTTATGGTCTGAACATAAATACCCGGTCATGGCTGTTTCGTTGAAGTCATTTCAGGGAATGGCAAGCCGACTGGGCAAACGCCCGCAGATTCTGTCTCTTCTGCGTAAAATCGCTGATTGTGCGCTCTCTGAACGCAACGAAAATTACAATGCTCTGCTGAACGCTTACACTCACATAAAGCCCATGATCAGCAGAGAACGGCGTCGAGACATAATCGAAACACTTCTGGCAAACGAAAAAGCCGCGGCCCGAATGATTTACGAAGACGTGATCGAACATAAAGAACCGGGGCTGGCTGGCTGCCGACTTTTTTTTGCGGCAGAACGAGCAATTTACAAACTCTGGGATGCCCAGGACCGGCCAGGTCTATGGCTTTGTTTTGGCCCGTTTCAGATGCATATTACCCCTCAGCAGGTTTTTAGCCGGGTCTGCCTCGAGTCTGAGTGCGAACCGGCACAAACTCTCGACCGCCTGAATATGCTTACCACCGGCATTGAATTCGAGGTATTTTCACAATGGCCAGATAAATTGCGCCGGGCGCTCGAACACAACAACATGGTCGCAACGGCAGATAATATAGTATGGCTGCATCCACGTGTCAGACCTGAGCTACTCAAACCAGCAGCCGACCTTTATGCCTGCGATTTTCTGAGTGCTGCGGCACTCAGTATCGAAAAAATCTGGGACAACTCAGATTACCCGCCCGAAAAGATCGCCCAGCTGCCAGAATACGAAGAATTTTGCGAGTATTACACCGCCACAGCACACCCGGCCACAATGTGGCAGTCTGGCTTCAACTGCGCAGAAGCCTACGAGTTCGTTGGCCACCTGTTCTGGCACCAGTGGTGCCGCGATAACGGGCAGGCGCCGCTGCCAGAAAGTGACAACGAATCAGGAAGCGTAGGAATGGAGACTGCTGATGAGGAAGTTTACTCCGAAGAGGGTGAACATGGTGACGATGAAGCCTGCGACTGAAAGGCAAGCCGTCCAGGTGCCGTTCCATCCGCGGGCCAGCCGCACGTGCAGATAGATCGAATAAACCAGAAAAGTAATCAGCGCCCAGGTTTCTTTTGGGTCCCAGCCCCAGTATCTGCCCCAGGCTTTATTGGCCCAGACCATACCAAAAATCAGACCGCCCACCGTAAATAACGGGTAGCCAAGAGCGATAGCCCGATAAATAAGGTTGTCAAGAACAGCGTTTTCAGGCAGCCATTTCTCGGCACCGCGCCCCAAAGCCCCCCGAAAAAGCCAGGCCATTACAGCAACAGCTATTGTTGCCGCGCATGCAGGGATAATGACCCAGTAAACAATGCTCTGCCAACGCTCTGCATACATCGGGTTACTGCTCAAGTGACGTGCAAGCAGCGCCATACCACCGATAAAAGACACTGGCAGCCCGGCAACTACAACATAACAGGCTATTTTTTCGCGCAGGTCGGTAAAGTCAGTACGACCGGAGGCATCGCCAAGTATGCGGCGCAGACAAAAAAGATAACTGAGAATAAAGGCTACGGCAAAGCAGGCTTCCCCGATAAATGCCAGCGAGACATGCAGATGCAGCCAATAAGACTGCAAGGCCGGAATCAGCGGCTTTACATCTGAAGAAAAAACCGATGCGATACCGATCATGAGTACGGCTCCGACACTCGCGCCCGCTTCCAGCACCGGTAGAGGGCTCTCGGACGTAAAAATCAGGCCGACCAGAATAATCAGTGTCGACAGCGTAACCAGCGACTCATACATATTCGAAAGTGGCGGATGGCCGGCACTATACCAGCGCAAACCAAGAGCGGCCACCGCAGAAAGGGCTCCAATCCAGTTAATAACCCGGGCATAAGTTTGCAAAGTCTGTCTATTGAGACTAAGAGACGCACTGTAAAGGGCAAAAGCCGCCAAATAGCAGATCATTGACAAGGTAAAAATAGTTGTTTCGTTCATTTCTGCTCTGTTTCCTGTTTGGTGTAAGTGAGTGAACTCTGCATTTGATCGAGCCCACGAGCCAGCATGGCGGGCGGGCGGTTACCGGAAATGGCGATATGCACCTGGCCATCGGGAAAAACAAGCACCCACTCTTCACGATATGCGACATAAAAGCTCATGATCATCCCGAGTGTAAAAAGAAGACAGCCGATCCAGACAACCGGCTTGCCCGGGTCGTAAGCCATCTGCAGGGTGCTTTCGAATTCGGGCTGCGCTGCAACAAACGTGAAAAGGAAAGGAAGACTGGAAACATGGCTGGCGAGCATCGCCCGGTCTTCGGGAAAGGCCCACGCTCTGCCCACAACCTTGTCGGCATCGTCAAAAGCCACGATCATTGCTGCCGGGTTGTTCAGTTCTTGAGAGACACTGACAAAGCGACCGTTGATAACCCTGAAATCAGGCATAAAATCCTGCATGACAAAAGTCAGAGAGGCCCATTCGGCTCTATACGGCTGATTCAGAGACAGCTCCACAGACAACGGAAAACTGGCCGGTGGCTGAAAACCTTCCCAGCCGGCTATTCCGGGTAAATGTTCAACTGTCATGCCAACTTTAGAGAAAAATTTGTTCCAGCTGGCCTGATAAAAAGTAAAATCTTTGTAAGAAACCGGTTGGTTAACTCTTATCACGACAGATTCAGAGTTTTGATCGGCCTCGATGAACCTTACTCTGGAATTCCAGCTTTTTACGCCCTGTGCATGCCCTTCAGAAGTCTGATAATGTTCTACCCAGAGTTCATCGAAAGCTATCGAAAAAGACGGGCTCGCAAGGCCATCGGCGTATTTTTTATGCAAAATTTCAACCTGCTGACGCATGTCGTTCAGTCTCGGATCTTCAGGGGAAAACGCTCTGACATTGCGGGCATTTCTGCTTATGCGGTCAGCGTTTCGAGCTGCGCGAATGGCTTCAAGGGGCGGAACAATGACTTTCTCGCCTTCACGACCGTGCAAAGACATTTCGACACCGAAAAAGACCCCAAGCAAGCCACCAGCCAGCACTGCCAGCAAACCTATATGAATAAACATCCCGCCAAGCAGTGACAGGCGACCTGAAGATTTAAGCCCGATCAGAACGCCATCTTCATCGGTTTTAAACTGTTTGAAATAATTCTGCCAGTCACCGGGCAGATCGCCGTCAAAAGTGCGTCCGGCTGCAAAGGCTTTGATCTCTGCTTTATCGACGTTTTCGATGCGTCTGAAAAGCCTTTTTGAAGTGCTTTTCCATCTGGTCAGAATGCAGACCAGCGTAGAAAGGGAAAGCAACCAGAGACACGTCTGGTAAATCACACTCCGATACATATCGTCGAAGCCGCATGCAAGGATCCAGTGACCGTATTGCGGGTAACGCTGCAGATAAGCCGCTGCTTCAAGATTCTGAGGCAAAAAGGTGCCAAGCATCGAAAGCAGGGTCAAAAAAGAGATTAGAACAACGGCTGATTTTAATGAAACTAACAGTTTGAGTATGGTTCTCATGAGGGCTGATTATAGGTTAAGTCAACACATAAAAGCAAGACCCACCTGACAAGCCCTGATGAGAAGAGCATAAAAGCAGAATGCCACTCAAAAAAACTGCAAAACCAAAGGAGTATCGTAATTTGGTCTTGTAAAAATTATCTCGCTGGCCTCGACCACAGGCTGCCTTCTTGAGCTGAACGAGCCAGAGTTGATATTATGAATCTTGTCTACCCGCAAAATACGACCCTTAACAATAACTTCGGACTTGAGAGCGATTCTGGCATCGTTGGGCAGGTCTTTCGGAAACTCGACTTCGAACGAGTAATCCATGTTTGAATCTGCATTTACAGTCGGCTGGCTGTTCACAAACAAGAATCTTCGACCCTTCCTTGTGGAAACAAATTCGACGACACCCTGCCATTCGATTGCAGAACCAATGTAAGGAACAGCATTGCGACTGACCTCGTAAACGTCAAAACTGCGACCGATATTGGCGGCTCGGCTCACCTGACGCCTTTCAGAAAGCACCTTTTCTTCGGCACGCTTTTTGTTGATCCAGAAACGACTGGTATTGATCATCTCGTCAGCCTGCCTTACCTGGTCAGAAGTCAAAGTTCCGTAGGTGCGGGCCATGGCAAGCAACGGTTCAGCCTTCTCATACTCACCACGCTGATAGAAATATGAACCACGGCTGAAATAATTGAAGCTCTGGCGGCCAGCGAGATACGAAAGCTTGCTCTGCGCTTCCTTGAGGTTTGGGTTGAGTTCAAGACACTTTCTGAACTGAAAAACAGCGTCTTCAAGGCGTTCTTGAGCCTCATACGATTCGCCAAGAGCAAAATGTGCCTTGATCATATCTTTATCGAGTCTGATCGCCTGGTTAAAATAAGTTTCGGCTTTCTGCGGCATCTGTGTTTTCATATAGATCAGGCCAACAGCGTAGGGTATTTCTGCGTCGGCGGGTGCCTTTGCCTGAGCGTTGAGGTAACGCTGCAACGAATCGTTGAAACGATTCTGCCGAAAATAAAGAAAGCCGGAAAGTTTATTCAATGCCGGATCATCCGGCCGGTCGCGGAGAGCGAGGTCGAAGTATTTCAGAGCCTCTTCGGTTTTTCCCTGCGAAAGAAGCTGTCTCGCACGCTTTTCGGCTTCTTCTGAGTTCATACTGCTGAATTCGGTCTGTTGAACAGTTTCTTTGCCAATAATTTTTAATTGGGCTTCAACATCGGCTTCCAGATTCTTTTTTAACGCCTCGAGTTCGCGCCGGGCCGCATGATAATCAGGTTTGAGCTGAACAGCTATCTGAAACTCGATCAGAGCCTCTTTGATAAAACCCTGAGCCTTGTAAACACGGCCAAGATTATAGTGAGCCTCCGGGTAACGCGGGTCGAGATCGAGAGCAGCTTTGAATTCGCGATAAGCCTCGAGGTATCTGTTTTTATAAAAATGATTCAAACCTACATCAACATGAAATTTTGGCGTTGATGCCTCGAGACAGACGTTGAATATCAAAATGCCGGCAATGATCAGCATCAATGACGGAAAATATTTTTTTTTGAGCATATGAAACCTCTTAAAAAAAAGACTGCCATGACCGGTTGAGTCACAGTTTTAAAATCAGATCTTTATTGTAACAGAGCCGAGCGATAATTTAAAGAAAACCGAAACTCTGCTGCTCTGACAGCTCAGCGAATATTTTCGAGCTCTTTCAGCCGACGAGCCTGCTCCTGCTGAGCATCGAGAATTTTGTGCAGATCTTCTTTGATCGCTTTTCCATCATAGCCGACGAGACTTGCTGCCTCCGAAAGATCGGCATGCCGACGCAGTTCCTGCATTTTATCGGCCGGCGCTGCCGCACCGGGTGAAGACACCGGCACACTCTGCCCGGAAGTCTCGCTGCGACTGCAGCAGCCAGACGCAAAAAAAGACACTATCAATGCAAACCCGATAAAAATTCTTTTCACATGAACCTCTCTACCTGCTGGCAAAATTGTGACGACGACATAAATGAGTTTAATACTATTCTCTCTCATCAACAAGGTTATGAGATTGACTAATTTTGCTCAACTGCATTAAAGTGATTACCAGATTGCTTTTGAAGCATTTATGAAGTGACTATGAGAAAGGCAAAAGCATGGGCAAAAATCAAAAGGGCGGTTTGGTTTACTCGAGCGAATGGGGTCGAATATGCCCAGGTTGTGAACAACCGGTAGACCAGTGCCGATGCCGAAAACCGGCAACGGCCAACCACGGGCAACCCACCGACGGCACAGTCAGAGTCGGGCGCGAAACCAAAGGCCGTAAAGGCAGCGGTGTCACTCTAGTGACTGGCGTTCCGGGCGACGAAAATACATTAAAAAAAATAGCCGCAGAGCTGAAAAAAAAATGTGGAGCCGGTGGAGCTCTCAAAGAAGGTGTCATCGAGATACAGGGCGACCACCGCGACAAACTGCTCGAAGAATTGCAAAAAATGGGTTACAAAGTTAAACGCTGCGGCGGCTGATCCTTTTGCCAAATCCATACAAAAACTGACTCAAAAATACACGGCCTGAAGACCAAAACATCATCAGAAAGCGGATTAATCACAGGGCTCTTGCTATAAAACAGGCACTTTTAAAATTTCTCTGCGCTGCCCATAGAACTTTTCAATGACCTTTTATATAAAAAGCCCGTTTTTTTTGGCAAATAAAAAAAAAAAATCCCCGAAACCAGATCTGCAGAATAAAAAAATCCCGCTGCCAGAGCGGGATTTTGCTTTTTTCAAAACGTTTACGTACAGAAAAAAATGGAGCATGGCGGATTTGAACCGACGACCCACTGATTAAGAGTCAGTTGCTCTACCAGCTGAGCTAATGCTCCAAGGGTCTGCACAGGCAGACCCGATTTAAGTGAGCCGCGTTGGATTTGAACCAACGACCCCCTGATTAAAAGTCAGATGCTCTACCCCTGAGCTAGCGGCCCGAAAAGAACGATAACAAAACGCGCCTGGAAGGATTCGAACCCTCAACCTACGGATCCGAAGTCCGTTGCTCTATCCAATTGAGCTACAGGCGCTCAAAAGGGACGAAGACGGGGCTCGAACCCGCAACCACAAGATCCACAATCTTGTGCACTACCATTGTGCTACTTCGTCCATAAAGCCTAGACGAGATCAGCCTTCACCGCGCCAGAGAGGACTCGAACCCCTGGCCCGCAGCTTAGAAGGCTGCTGCTCTATCCACCTGAGCTACTGGCGCAACCAA
>JAKQQP010000510.1 GCA_029564115.1 Candidatus Rifleibacteriota bacterium
GGTTTGCACTATTAACCGAAAAAAGATCAACTTTTCTGCCAAAAGCCGTTTTCAGTTCACGAGAGATCTCGGCCACCCTCGATATTGCACCGAAGCCCTCGTGCAATTTCAGGAAAATGTCTTTCTCAATCTCATAAGCAAGGTCAATGTCGCTTGCTTCATCAAAGTCGCCGCGGGCAAAGCTTCCAAAAAGCCCACGGATCAAAAAACCCTCCGGTGAATATTTCTCTTTCATACGGGAAAGAATTTTCAACACTTCTGCTCTTTGCTCTGCTTTTGAATTTTCCATGGATTCAGTCTATATTGGACATACTTGAGCCGTCAACAGGGTATATAATTAAGGGGACACCTTACTTATCTGCAATCTGGGGACACGGTGCAGAAGACGAAATCTGGACCGAAGACGAAATCTGGGGACACGATCCCGAATTCTGCGAATTCGGGTCATGTCCCCAGATTGCTAATTCGGGTCATGTTCCCGGAGTAATCAGACGCGGATCGATGCCGGGTATGTCCAGGCCATCCGGCAGGCTCGAAACATCGGAAAGCTAGTAATTCAGCGAAAGAAAAAGGTGCTCTGCCTCTGCAACTGCATGGGCCGACAGACCAAGCTTCCTGGCGCGGGGTTTCCAGCCGGCGATGACTTTGCCCGTATGACTGATGATTTCTTTGGCCCGATTCAAATCAAGCCGATAGTATTCAGCCGTTGCCAGGACAGCATTTATATCCGGCTGCCGGTTGTAAAGATCAATCGCCAGGGCGTGTTCGTCTTTTTTAAAAGACGGGTTCATGTCGAAAGCCGGCGCAAGCCGCCAGCCAGAAGGCGTTCTCATAAAACCATGATTACGAAGGTGATCATCACGATTCGCTGTGGCAACATTAAAAACGACTCTGGCAAACAGCTCTTCAAGATCTTTATTTATATGGTCCGGCTCGCCCCAGGTAGCGATAAATTCAGCCAACTCAAGATAACTGGCATCTTCTGTATCCTTATTTGCAGTCATGGTCATGGCAGATGCGAAAAAACGCCTGCCGGCGCCAGAACGGTCGAAACGTTTCACCATGAATGTATGGTATCCGTTGCCAATTTGCATGACACGGGCCTCGGGAACGGTAATTCCGCAATCGTTGGCAAGCTCGTGCAACAGCATTTCCCAGAGAGCCACATCGTAATCATCATCGGCTGACGGAAATTTGGCGATCCAGAGGTTACCGGCTTCATCGATCAGATTAGCCTTCGGGCGGGCACCCCCCAAAGAGGAACCTGGTGCAACGAGAACTTTAAGCCATTCCCTTATTTTGTCAGAATCTTCCTGTTTTTTTCTCGTCAGTTCATAGGACACAGCCTGCAGCTCGGCTATTCGTGCAATTGGCGGTGCTGAACGTGTTTCATCGGCCAGGAAAGAGTCTTCACCGGGACGGCTGAAACGCAGAGCTCCCATTCTGGTGCAGTCCTGGACACCAAGAAGAAATTCCCAGGCTCCAAGGGTTTGCGGGGTTCGCCTTTGTTCGCGTGCTTCAACCGCTTCACGCCGTTTCATCAGAATCTGGCCCCAGCGGTCCGGGCAGGAATCCATAAAAACCCCGAAGTTCGAATTACCAGGATAAAACTCGCCGGCAGCAAGGTCGAGTTCAGGGTCGAGAGGGAACGCATGTGCCACTTTCAGCCAGGCGGGTTCGTAGGTAAAACGGATGCTCCCCCGGTCACCGCGAAGCAGTGTGCCGATTCTCTGAAGGGGCCCGAAAGATGGGTCGTCGAGCCAGACCCAGACCTGTTCAACTCTGGACTTCGCCATTTGTTTTGCCAACCGTTCGAGTTTTTCTGGGGGCACGCTTTCTGTGAGGCAACGCTTCATCTTGAAGGCGGCGCCCCAGCTCGTCTTCTCTGGCAAGCAAACCGAGATCTGCCGTAAGACCGAGAACCCGCAACACCTGCACATAAATCCCCATAGCTACTGAGGGGTCGCCATTCTCAACTTTATAAAGAGTCGGGCGCGATATGTCAGCTCTGGAGCAAACCGTTTCCATTGAAAAGCGACGTCGCAATCTTGCGTCTTTAAGACGTTGCCCAAGGGCTTCAAGTTCTTTGACAGAAGAAGGATAGATCGAAATATGCTTTTTACTCATTATGATAATTAAAATTTACATAAAAAGCCAAAATTGTCAATAATA
>JAKQQP010000511.1 GCA_029564115.1 Candidatus Rifleibacteriota bacterium
GCGGTAACGCCACAGTGAGTAATTCTTCGAAGCGGCGATTTCTTCGCGGCTGATTTTGATCGATTTATAGTCGTAAACCACATCGAGAATACCATCGATGCCGCAGACATCGCAAACATAGCGATCGGGCGCATCCGGAAACTCTTTACCACATGCCATGCACTTTAACAGCTGAACTTTCATTCCGTGACTCCTTGAAATTTTATGCTGTGATTATAACTCTACCGGTCCGTTTAAGCCAAATCAATTAAAACTTTGCAATACCGCAAACAAAACGGCAATTCTCGGCGAGTTGTAAAACATCGTCCAATAGGAATTTTTATTCAACAGGATATCTTTGCAGAGTGGCAGCTTCGGCCTATCAGCCGGGTTGCTTTTTCTTCAGCGATTCGCTTCGCTCAGCAGAACCGCTCTATCCTGCGCGGTTCTGCATAAGCACATCCTGTGCAAAACAAGCTTCCGAAAAAGCAATCCCGTCTTCTCGCCTCGCAATTTTTATATTGAAATATATAATTTTAAACGAGCATCCCTGAGGGCAAAATCTGCCTGTTTGCATTTGGCGGGGGTGGGGTTATAATGTGCGGGTGTTGAGGTATTCTATTTAACTTAAGGAATTAAAAATGAAAGCTCGTATTTTAACCGCTGCTCTTTTTTGTGGCCTGCTTTTCGCAAACGCCCAGGCTGGTTTTGCTGCCGATCCCGAAGCCATTGACCTTGCGAAACTTCGCCAGGAAATGATGCAGAACCCGGGCCCGGTCATCGAATTCATGCAGACCAATCTGAACCCGCTTCAGGAAAAAATAAAAAAAGCCGGCGAAGAAGGCAAGCTGCGCGGCCCCGAAGATATGAAAAACCTGCTGGCTGAAGATGCCAAAGCCATCTTTACCAAATCAACCGATTTCAGAAAAACCCTGACCGAACCCGAATATCGTCTCAAGCTCGATGCTGAACTGGTTCAGCTTGGCGCTGCCGCCGGTCTCATAGACGAAGTGGTTGCCGTGCTCAGCAACTGGCAAGCCGGAGAAGTCAAAGAGGGTCTCGTGGTTTCTGCCGCTCAACTGCTGCAGCAGAACAAAACCGAAATGACCCCGGCCTTCGACGAAATTCTCAAAGAAGCCGCCAAATCAAAAGACGAAAAGATTGCCGGGTTTGCCGGCCGCATGCTCGACCCGTTTTTCCGCAACCCTGTTGGCAAGCCGTTTCCAGCAATGCCCGCCGGCAAAAAGACCACTGACGACAAAGACCTGACTCTTGAACGCTTCAAGGGAAAAGTGCTGCTGGTTGATTTCTGGGCCACCTGGTGCCCGCCGTGCCGCGCTGAAGTTCCTTCAATCGTAAAGGCCTACAAAGAATACAAAGACAAGGGCTTCGAAATTCTTGGTATCTCTTTCGACCAGGACAAAGCCGAATTCGAAAAATACATCAAAGAAAACGAAATGCCCTGGCCGCAGTATTTTGACGGCAAAGGCTGGGAAAACGAAGTTGGCCCGACCTATGGCATTCAGTCGATTCCCACCATGTATCTTCTCGATGGCGAAGGTAAAGTAGTTACCACCGACCTGCGCGAAGGCAAACTCGAAGAAGAACTCAAAAAGCTTCTCAAATAATTTGTATTGAGCGAACAGGGCAGGGGAGCCAGCCGGCAAACCTGCCCTGTTTTTATCCCCGGCCAGTAGTCAAAGCGTAGAATGATTCCTGTAAAATTAAAATCTGGTTTACCGGTTCGTCGGCCCGGTCTATCAGTCAAAGCTGATTTTAAACCCTTTTTCATCTAGTTATCGCTCAGCCGAACCGCTCTATCCTGCGCGGTTCGGCATAAGCACATCCTGTGCAAAACAAGCTTACGAAAAAGCAATCCCAACTTCTCCCCGTGCCTTACCCATACAAAAACCGGCTTTATTTATGCAACTTTCAATAATATCCGGGGTATAAGTGCAGAAACGACGAACAAACTGCAGATACAAGTTCAACAAAACAGTTAAATGGAATATCTTTCAGAATTTGGGCATATCGGTCTTTTTATCGCGGCTTTTCTGGCGGCGACGGTTTTGCCTTTGAGCTCAGAAATTGTTTTGAGTGCCTTACTGCTGAACGGCCTGCCGCCGGTTACGCTGGTAATCACGGCAACCACCGGCAACGTGCTGGGCTCGCTCACCAACTATGGCCTGGGTTTCTGGGCCAACCGGCATGTTATCAAAAAATGGTCAGGCATGTCAGACGATGATTTCGCGAAGGCAGAGCAGCGCTTTACAAAATATGGCATAATATCGCTGTTTTTTGCCTGGGTTCCGGTAATCGGCGATCCGTTAACCATTGTAGCCGGCATTTTACGGGTCCAACTGCGCTGGTTTCTCATTCTGGTCACCGCCGGCAAACTTCTTCGCTACCTCGCAATCACCATGATGACCCTGAAAGTATGACACAGACTTATATGAAAGAGAAATGAAAGTTGACAAGTATTACGTGGTTGGTTAGCCTGTTAACAGTTGATCAGGCCTTATACAACAATTTGAGCGCTCGTGGGAGGAGCAGATGAAGCAGAAACTTGTTATCACATTCGACGAGAAGACTACAGAAAAGTATCTTGAGCTGGCCAGTGGCAAGACATCCGGCGAAGTGGATGCCGAGTGCTGCCCGTCCGGAGTTTCGCTTAAAATCGACATTGGTGGCCCATGGGGCTGTTCTGCTTCTTTTATTTCCGGCAACCGCAATATCAACATCGGCGATGTAGATGTTGATTTAATAGGGGTTCGCTGACTGTGTTCGATTTTATTGGCGACATTCACGGTCATGCCGATGAGCTTGAAGCCCTGCTGAAGAAGCTTGGTTACAGGATATCTGGTGGCATTTACCATCATGCTGAACGAAAAGCATTTTTTGCCGGAGACTTCATTGATCGCGGGCCAAAAATTCGCGAGGCTCTGCGAATCGTCAGATCAATGGTCGACAGCGGTAATGCTCTCTCTGTCATGGGAAACCATGAATATAACGCCATCTGTTATAACATCCCGACAGGCAACGGCAGTTTTTTGCGGGAACGTTCCGACAAAAACACCAGTCAGCATAAAGAAACATTGCGGCAGTTTGACAGCCACAGAGCGGAATACGAAGACTACCTGCAATGGTTCAGAACGTTGCCTTTATTTTATGATGCGGAACATTTCAGGGTTGTGCACGCCTGCTGGGACACAGCTCATATTTCTGCAATTACCGCAAAGTTGCAAAGTAACTGGTCAGAAAAAGCTCTTGCCGATGAATTTTTCCTTGAAGCTTCTGATAAGACCAGTCGATTTCACGATGTCATCGAAGAAACTCTCAAGGGCAAGGAAAGTCGCCTGCCGGAAGGTCGGTTTATAGTCGATAAAGACGGGCACAAACGTCGGGAAATAAGAACCCGATGGTGGCTGAACACTTCAAACCAGACATGGCAAGATTTCAGCTTTCACAAATATTCTGAGCTGCCTGAAGGCCCAGTTGAAAAATCTGAAAACTCATCCTGTTACCCCGATGGTGAAAAGCCGGTTTTTTTCGGTCACTATTGGTGTGAAGGACTGCCTCTGGTTTTCAAAGAAAATATCTGCTGCCTGGATTACAGCGTCGCAAAGCAGGGGCGATTGGTTGCCTACAGGTTCAATGGAGAAAAGTTACTCAATAACGACAACTTTGTTTTTGTTGACGCCTTTTCAAAAAACCGATAGAAACAGGCCATACTGCTGCCGACCACTGTTCAGTCCAGATAGCGGCCTGTTCGACAATCTTTTAAGATACATCAGAATCCTGTTTTGTCTCGACCGATGTCAGGACAACCCCCAGGTCAGATTGCCCACATTCTGTGCCTGGCGGTTCTTTCATACACAAGAATCTGGGATCGTCGGGATTTTC
>JAKQQP010000649.1 GCA_029564115.1 Candidatus Rifleibacteriota bacterium
CAAGGCTCTCGAAGAGATTTATAAAACTATTGCCACGCTTGAAAAAGGCAAGATCGATGTTAACCGGACGCTGCAATACTCCGAACGCTATTTCTGGTTTCTAGTTCCGGCTTTTGTGCTGCTGCTCGTCGAGATGTATCTTCGCAGTCGTGTCTTTCAGAGGTTATTCTGATGCTGATGTTTCGTGCTGTTGAATATCTGCCGCTTGTCTGCCTGGCTGTGTGCTGGGTTGCTCTGCTATGGCGACATGCAGCGGCTGAAATGCTTAAGAGGAGGGCCCAGTTTGCAACAGACGAAATGTATCGGCGCATTACCGGACACAAGCCTACTCGCCGTCCGGTTTTTAAGTGGCTTGCCGTCATTTCCGGACTGATCATGATAGCAACCGGTCTGCTGCGGCCGCAGGGCGGTTATCATGAGGAGGCGATAATGGGTGAAGGTCTCGATCTGGTCGTTGCACTCGATATTTCGAAGTCAATGTATTCAGACGATATTGAGGGCAATAGTCGCCTCGATGTGGCCAAGGCAATTCTCGGGCGTATGGTGAACGGACTTCGTGACGACCGGCTCGGTCTGGTGGTTTTTGCCGGTGAAACCATGGTGCAAAGCCCGCTTTCTTACGACAAAAATGCGTTTCTCACTTTTCTTGAAAGAGTTAATCCCAATCTTTTGTCCAGGCAGGGAACCAATCTCGCCGGCGCCATTCAGACCTCTCTCGACCGTTTCGACATGACCGCCTCTCAGTCAAAGGCGATTCTGCTGATTTCTGACGGCGAAGATGAAAATCGCGAACGACTTGAAAGCGCCATTGCTGAAGCTGTCAGAAAAAATATTCAGGTGTTTACGGTCGGTATCGGCAGTGAAAAGGGGGGGTACATACCCGAAGGTCGAACCTGGTTTGGCGAGGTCGTTTATAAAAAGCATCAGGGCAAAACCGTAATAACACGGTTGAACGAAGGCAATCTCAAAGAAATTGCCGCCAGAACCGGCGCATCATATTTTCGT
>JAKQQP010000533.1 GCA_029564115.1 Candidatus Rifleibacteriota bacterium
CGCGTTTTACGCATTGAAGAGCATCATGTCGACAGTCGCCTTGTCGAGCAATGCGAAAAAGCAGCCCGCTATGAGGGCATGCCGCTGCTTTTTTTCATGCAGATGCAGCGGGTTTGAAGTCGCTTCGCTGCAATCGCCTCAAATAGAGAGCTCTTCCCGCGAGAGCATCTTCGATAGATTGGCTGCCATTTTTCGAAACGGTCACACAGGTTACGGGGCACAGAAAAAACTATGAGCAAGAGCAATGCCTCTGCCGATAGTTTAATTATGGGCTGGCTTTGGAACGAAATACACGACATGTTCGACGAGGATGACGGCAGCTTCCCTGAAATCTGCATCTGCGGCCTGACCGCAACAGAAGTGGTGGCTGCCTATCAACTCATCAGGAAACAGGCCCGCTTTGTCGTCGGCGGCCCACGCTTTTTCAACCGCGAAGCCGGCTGCGAGATGGAACTCGACCAGGTCGACTGCGCCGCAACCCTCGTCTGCAACAAAACCGCCCAGCCATTTCATTTTATGGTGCGCAGTCTCTCCTTCGCCGACGGCGAAATTCACGAACTCGGAATCTTCGTTCTCGACAACGCCATCGCCCTCGACTACGAAAAAAGCCGAATCTGGGGCGAACTGCAGATCGAAACCCTGCTGCACCTGATCAACCAGCTAAAAAAAGGCGCCGAAAAAGCCTTCATTAAACTCGAAGACGCTGTCAGCCCTGATGACCGACAGCGCCTCGAAAAGGCCCTGGCCCGACTCGCGAGCCCTGACCCGGAAAACTGAAACCTCTTATTCGGTTTCGTTCGCAAGCACAAAATCGAAATCCCAGAGGCGATCGATGTTATCGAAAGCCATGACACCCAGATTTCTCGGAAAAAGGACATACAAACTGCTGCCCCGCAGAACTATGCGGGGGTGCGATGTTTCGATGAGCCTGAAAGCCCTTTTCGAACCCAAAAACCCAACCCCCGAAGCAGTCGCATAAAACAGACCGATACCCTTCTGATAAGTCAGTTCACGCACCTCTTCATCGGGCTGAACCGGCAGCGTAACCAGGTTATGATCGTGCAGAGTCAGCATCAATACCATTTTGCCCATGGCAATGAAAACAGCCTTGTCGTCGCCGGCAACAGCGCTGATCGCCTCGCCACTCTCGAAAATCTTGCGATAACCGCGCAGCTCAGCAGGTTTGCCCGGCACAGCCGCTTCTGGCTGCAACAGATAGATGGCTGTTTTCCCCGCTGCCGCATCTTCTGAAACCAGATAGACGGCATTGCCCGCCGCCCGGTAAACGCGGCTGTAGTAAGAAGGCAAATCACAGATGGGCTGATAAGGCAACACCGGCAACCCGGAACCGTCAAATTCTTCTTTGTTCGAGGCAGCGATAAAGCCCAGCGTTCTCACGGTCGTCAGAAGCATCAGCCCATTATCGAGATGCGTAAAGCCCTGAAATGGCTCGGAAACAACTGCGGCCAGCTGCTTTGCCGGATTGAGAATCTGACGTTTGTCGACGCCGATAAACGGCTGGCCGGCCGGATCGACTGAGAACTTCAGCTCACTGACAGTGTGCTTCGGAATCGGCCTGGCCATAGTCGTCGGCGGCACAACCCACCGCCAGCTGATGCCGCTGCCCGACGGCAGAACGACCGTAGACTCAGACATAGGGTCAAAACTGGCAAAAACCGGCAAACCGGCGCAGAAAGCCAGAACCATCGCAACGGCGATACGCAGCCAGACCTTCGAACATTTCGAAATTGAAACTATATTTTTTGCCATAATCATTTACCTTCGTGCCCCCCGACAAATTCGAGAACAGTTTTCTGCCCCACAGTCATCTCATTTTTCACCCGCTGCCAGAATTCGGCAGTGCTGAACTCTTTGCCAGTGGCGCTCATCGCCTTGACCATAAAATCATCCATGGCGCGAAACGCCACAGAAGCATACATGCGACCACCCTCGACGGCAAAACCTGCCTGAGGCGACGACAGCCTGCCAATCAGAAAGTCCAGCGCCTCCTTGCCGGCAGCCGGAACATCACCTCTGGCAATCGCAACGCTGATCTTGCCGGCGGTGCCCATATTCTCGACGGTATTCTGGCCGCCTTCGACGATGTTTTCGGCGACTTCGCCGACCGCCATCCCTGCCAGCTGCTGAAACTTTTCACGGTTGTATTTTTTGATAAGATCAACTGAAGGGGAAGTGCGGGCCGCGTTAAATTCAGCTTTAAGAGCCTGCAACTGTGAATCCAGGTCGGCAGCCACTTCGCTGTCGGCAAAATCAACGACCGGAACCTCGATTTTAATGCGGTTTCGCTCTTTGGCAGTGAGATTGCCGTTGGCAATCGCCCGGGCATAAAGAACCCGGCAGGCTTCGTGCAACTGCCTGGCCAGCTCTTGCTCTTTGTCAGTCAGGTTGCCTTTTTTCAGCAGAGCGGCAAGCCTGAACTGATTTTCGGTCAGTGCCTTCGCCTCGGTGCCGGCAGGCACGTCAACTGTGGGTGGGCGCAGGCTGGGCGGCGTAGCCCGCGGCTGGCGCGGCGGCGGTACATAGCCCTGAACGCTGGCCCATTCTTTTTTGCGCTTCTGCTGTTCTTCCCATTCGCGGTCTTCACGGTCATAACGACGGCGACGAGCCGCGTCACGGCGTTTCTTTGCACGAGCTTCACGGGCTTTCTGCCGCTTTTCCCGTTGTTGTTGCTGATAAACCGGGTCCTGGTCGCGGGGGTCGCCGTTCCAGAATCTCTGCCAGAACCTGTCAATGTTGTTGGGTTCAGTGTTGCCACCGCTGCTGCCGCCACTGCTGCCACTGTTGTCATACACCGGTGAGGGGTCCGGCACATCAGGCACATTCGGAACAGAACCACCGGCAGCCCCAACCAGCTGGTCGAAAGCTCCCGCATGAACGGCACCAGGCGTCACACTGCCCAGCGCACCAATCAGAAACGCAATCAAACAGATTCTTTTCAGATACATCTTCGTCTCCTGACGGTAAAAAAAGCGCAAACTCAGCCCCATACAAGGCCAGTAAACAAACCCTTTTTCAGACTATCCGCGTTCATCCGTGGCCACTCGCCTAATTCGTGTCCATCCGCGTTCATCCGTGGCCACTCGCCTAATTCGTGTCCATCCGCGTTCATCCGTGGCCACTCGCCTCATTCGTGTCCATCCGTGTTCATCCGTGGCCACTCGCCTCATTCATGTCCATCCGTGTTCATCCGTGGCCACTCGCCTAATTCGTGTCCATCCGCGGCTACATCAAAGAGCGAAACGACGGAACTTGGCGCGACGGTTTTCGTTAGCGGCGGCACCGAGTTTTTTCAGATACATGCTTTCGTAATCTTCAAAGTTGCCTTCAAACCAGCTTACTTTCGAGTTGCCCTCGAACACCAGCAGATGAGTGCAGATGCGGTTCAAAAAGAAGCGGTCGTGGCTGATTACCAGAGCACAACCAGCGAAGTCTGAAATGGCGTCTTCAAGCAGACGCAGAGTGCCGACGTCGAGATCGTTCGTCGGTTCGTCGAGCATCAACAGGTTGCCGCCAGATTTAACAATCTTGGCAAGGTGCACACGGTTGCGCTCACCACCAGAGAGTTCGCCGACCTTTTTCTGCTGATCGGAGCCTTTAAAGCCGAAGCGGCCACAATAAGCCCGCGACGGAATTCTAACCTTGCCGAACTGGACTTCGTCGAGGCCATCGCTGATTTCGTCAAAAACGGTTTTGTCGCCGCTGAGCACTTCGCGATGCTGATCGACCCAGGCAGCTTTGACGGTTGGCCCGACCACGACTTCGCCGGCGTCAGGCTTTTCGACCCCGCCAATCATTCTGAACATCGTGGTTTTACCGGCGCCGTTCGGCCCGATAATGCCCACTACAGCTCCTTTGGGCAGCGAAAAGCTGACATTTTCCATCAATTTATTGCCGTCATACGACTTGCTGACTCCCTTGAATTCGACGACCAGATCGCCGAGATGTTCAGCCGGCGCAATCTGAATGACAGTTTCGTCACCGCGATCACTGCTTTTTTCGCGAGCAACCAGATCTTCGAAGTGCGCGAGGCGCTCGCGCTGCAATTCATGGCGATCGCCGGTGTTCATGCGAATCCACTTCAGTTCGCGTTCGAGCGAACGGCGGCGGGCCGATTCTTTCTTTTCAGAGGCGGCAAGTATTTCGAGTTTCTGCGCCAACCATGAACTGTAGTTGCCTTCAAAGGGTATGCCGTGCCCATCTTCGAGTTCGAGAATCCATTTGGTGATGTTATCGAGGAAATAGCGGTCGTGTGTAGAAATGATCACCGTGCCGGGGTAGTCTTTAAGATAGTTTTCGAGCCAGGCGACGGTCTGGGCATCGAGATGGTTCGTAGGTTCGTCGAGCAGCAGCAGGTCTGGCTGTTCGAGCAGGGCGCGGCAGAGAGCGACGCGGCGCTTTTCCCCGCCAGACAGGTTATCGACCAGCATATCGTCGGGGGGCAGAACCAGGGCGTTAGCGGCGACGTTCAGCCGGGTATCGATTTCCCAGCCTCCGGCAGCGTCGATTTTGTCCTGCAGCTGTGCCATTTTTTCCATGGCTTTGTCCATGGCGTCGGGGTCCATGTCGCCCATGGCCGCCGAAATATCTTCGTATTCTTTGATCATCGCCAGAGTTTCGGCAAAAGCGGCTTCGATGTTCTGACGAACGGTTTTGCCCTCTTCGAGTCTCGGTTCCTGCGGCACGAAACCAACCTTGTAACCCTTGGTCAAATCGGCCTGACCGCGAAATTCTTTATCGAGACCGGCCATGATACGCAGCACCGTACTCTTACCGGCCCCGTTGGCGCCGACAATGCCGATCTTGGCCCCCGGGAAAAAGCAGAGATTGATGTCTTTGAGCACCTGCTTCGTGCCGTAGAACTTGTTGAGACCCAGCATGGTAAAAATATATTTTTCAGCCATAAGCCCTCTTTTCTGATAATAAATATGGCGTGATTCTACCTGAATCACGCCATATTGGCAACATGACAACTACACTCTGTCAGAATTCGATGTCAGCGACCTTAAAGGTTTCTTTGCGGTCGGTAAGACGCAGGGTCACGGAACGACGCTTTTCGTCGTCGCGGCCATAGTTGGTGAAGATATCGACCTGCAGAGTCACGGCGCCGGCGATTTTTTGCGAACTGCTGCCAAAAAAGTTCGTCTGTATTTCGTACATTCCGGTGCGGGCCTTGCGAATCATATATTCTTCGGGGCCGTAACCTCTGGTAAAATCACGTGACACCAGGCCACCAACGGTAGTGCGGGGGTAACCGTAATAAGCTTTCTCACCGGAAGGCTCGACGACCCAGAGATCCATGTCGGTCTGATCGGCATCCCAGGTCATGACAATGCGCAGATCGACGTCTATCGGGCGCAACAGCCGCGAGTCGACCTTGAAATCGTCGATACCGGCTTTTTTGCCCTTAACGACAAAGTTGTTAAGTTCTTCAAGAGCAATGACCTCGATTTCCGGAAACCGGCCGTCCCACTTTTTCAGCACCACTTCGTAGAGAAGCTCGACAGCACGGCGGTAATCGCCTTTTCGCCCCACAACCAACGCCAGATCGCGGTAAGACTGCGGCTCTTCACCGCGCATTTCGAGCACTTCGGCAAAAATGGCGGCGGCAATTTCGAGCTCTTCGAGCTGCGCCAGGCGATGAGCCAGAATGCGTAGCAGCGCCGGGTTTTCCAGTTCGAGTTCGGCGATGTTCGACAGAATCTGAATGGCCTGATCGCGGCGGTCAAGAGCGATAAAAACATCGGCACAGTCGAGAAAGAAGGCCGGAGAATTGCCAAATTCAACCTTTTGTTTGAAATATTCAGCATAAGGGTCGAGAGCTTCTTTGATCTGCACCGCATAACGGGAATCAGGCTTCCAGGCCTGAATGGCGACGCCAGGGTTGACGGGCCGCGCTGACTGGGCAGGCGATTGCGGCGCCGAAGATGGCGGCGGCGGTGACGCGACCCTTTGCACGGTTCTTACTGGTGGCAGAACCACCCTTTCTGAAGGCATGCCCTCGGCCTGGCTTTTTTCTTCGAATGCATCGAGGGCTTCCTGGGGCGCAAAGTTGCCATCCATTTCAGACTCGACCATAAATGGTCGCCCGGGCTCACTGTTGCTGATAGTAGATTCGGAGCGCCCACCAAAAGAGGCGCCAGCGTCGTCGAACTTTTTATCAGTGATCTTCGACATTTCTATCTTCGAAAAGTCGGTTTCCCACCACTGCAGGCGGGCTTCCCACTGTGGAAGCATCTGTCTGAGTTTGTCTTCGCGGGTCTGGGCAATTTCGGCGGCGGCTTTTTCGACAGCTGCAAAATACTGATCGCGCCAGGCGGGCTTCGAAGCCGGGGGCACGATGCGATGCTCGATGTACTGAGCGACTCTTTCGAGAACGATCAGCGAAGTAAATTCGTTAACAATACCGTGCTTTTTGCTCAGAGCGACGATTTCTGAACGGTTTTTCTCTTTCTCGGCCATGAGCTCATCGACCTTACGGGCCGCCCAGAATTTTCGCAGAAAATCACCTTTTACGGCGTTACTGCGGCTGATTGTATAATTGCGATCAAACGAGTTTTCACTGCCACTGCCAAAAGAAAGAGTCACTTGCCCCTCTTCGCCGCCCAGCAGACCGGCGAGCATGTATCGCGGGTTGACGGCAATGTGCCCACGGGGAAACAGCTCTTCGACGCCCTTGTCGACCACCTGGCCGGTAATGCCGAAAAAGTCTGCACCGATCATTTTTACGGCACGCTCAGGTTCGAGAGTCTTGAGATTGAGCAAACTGCCGCCAGTGTGCCGGCAGATATTCTGCAAAAATGCGTAGTCGGCACCATCTGCCGAGGTCACCGCATACAAAGGTGCATCCAGTTCGGGCATTTCAGCCTTGCCGAAAGTGGTCATGCCATCGCTGAAAAGCAGGTAACAATCAGGCTTTGCCAATTCACCACCCAGCCCGGCAAAACTGGTGCCGCCATCGAATCTGACCGCATCGATCAACTGCAGCAGAGCATCGCTTTCGCCGCGTCTGACCTTTAATTTGCGGGCGGCACCCTGCCGGTTGCAAAATTCGATGAACTCGACCTGCACTTCTGAGGCGACCCTGTCAGAGGCGAAAAACGTCTGCAACAGCTTTTTCTCGGCTGTCAGGTCGCGGCGGGCTCCTGACCCGGAAGCGTCGAACAGAATGACGATTTTCGCTGCCGATCTGGCGACTTTACCGCTGGCCGGCTGTGCAACCATACCATGAATGCTGAAATAATAGTTGCCGTCACTGGCCTGTTCGACAAAAACCGCGCCCGGTTCAGCCAATGGTATCGAAACGTTGATTTCAGAATCGAGTTTCTTATTCTGCAGTTCAACTTCGCTGAACCAGCCACTCTGCATGCGGCTGAAATCTCTGGTTTCGACACCCGCCAGCTTGATGCCAGGCTTTTTTTCTGAGCTCAGAACTTCGACGCGCAGACTGAATTTTTCGGTTTTTTCACTCAGATGCAAAGGCACCCGGTATCTGGCTTCGCCGTCATCAACGGCAAGCTCAGTGATGTACACCACCTGAACGGTGCGAAAGTGCATCGGGCTGAGCGGGTAAACTCTGGTTTTAAAATTGTTGCCCTTAACTTTCTCGACCAGACCGGGGTCGACACCACGGCGAATCTCGGTTTCGAGAACTTCGCGGGCTTTCTGTTTCTCGACCGCCACGCCTTCGACAAGATCGCCATCGACATCGAGGGCATAGCCAGAAACCACAGCCCCCTCAGGCAGCGGAAACTCGAGTTCACCTTCGAGCACGCGATTGTTGGGATTGTAAAAGCGCATGGTCATGCTCGTTTCGGCAAGGTGGCCAAAAATTCTCACCCTGGCATCAAGCGAAGACAATATGATCGGTTGCTCCCCAGGATTTTTAACGACCAGCATCGGGGCACGATCCTGGGCAAGCGAGACAGAAGCAACCATAAGCAGTAACAGCAGCAGCAATAATCGGTTTTGCATATTTCCCCTCGATATTGTGAAATTGTTCGAACAATACTCTTAACGCAGTCTTTAACATCCGGATTGTGTTTTTTATCCGGCGATAAATATACCACCGCGAACGCTGCAAAACATCTTTCTCAAAAAAGTGAGACCGCTTCGCTTCGCTCGCAGTGGGAGGCGTTAGTCACACTGCCCAAATGATGGCAGGCGGCGAACTGTTTGTTTAATCGGCCGGCATGTCGGCCTGTGCTGCCAGGCCTATCGAGTCGATACTTTCGCCAAGTATACGGTTGAATACGGTAATACGATAAAATGAGGCCAGCGAAAGCTCTTCGCCGCCGGTGCCCAGCAACCAGACATTTTTGTGCCTGAAATGGTAAAAAAGAAACAGCTGCCGCACCCTCTCGTCTCTAAGCCCCTTCAAAGAACCTTCGTAAGCGGCGAGCAGGCGATTGGTATTTTCGAGTTTAACCAGCACCTTCTTGTCGCGTTCAAAGGGCTCTACGGCGGGGTTGAGCGTAAAATTACGCAAAAACAGCCCATGAAATCGCCTTTGGTAATGTTTGTCGAGAATAATGGCCGCCAGCCCTTTCAAAGGAGCACTGTCGCTTTTGATGGCATGTTCGAAAAAGCGCAGCGCCTGCCCTTCAGGCTTGATATCGATGTATTGCGAAATATCGTTCATCAGCCTGGTTTCAACTTCAGTCAGCGAAACCGCCGGCAAAACAGCCGGAAACAGCAGCAAAACCAGAAAGATCACTAAAACTTTTTCAATCAATTTTTTCATAGGGGTAACAAACCGTAATCACTTTCGGAAGTTCGCAATCTTTAACAACCACCTTGATAAAATCACCGTTGAAACGTTCCCCGACAATGGCCAGCTTCTCACCATCGCGCTCGGCCCAGCGCTGCGCCACTCGACCATTGACGATAGCGTCTTCAACCTGCTTGATAAAAATATCCCTGGCTATCATTTGATCGTAAGCGTGTTTAGTCATCTGATAGTCGCCTGCCGCTACCATTTTAGCGATTCTTCGCCGTCCCATCGTCAATTATTCCTGCCTGATAATGCCGCTAAAATTATCTACTGACGAATTTTAACCCCAAGTCCGCAAATTAGTAAAGAGTTCAAATTACGGGTGCCTGCCCTTATCTGCAAGAATTTCAGGGAAAAGGGCAGCGAAGCTGACCTGCTGCTGCAATGCCTGGCGCCATTCTTCGCTGATCTCTGCCGGAGCATCGACTTCGTCGAGTTCGGCAAACAGGCTGAGCTTTCTTTTTTTTATCGCGCTCTGGTCTGTCTGCAGATTTGCCGGTACCGCTTCAACTACAGGCGGTTCAGGCAACCGCTCTTTACCGGGCTGAGAGCCGGCCTGGCGGGCTTTTAAAGTTTTATCTTCGAGCTGTTGCGAGATTTTTTCGGGCGACGCCGGCATGCCTGTAGCTGCAGCCGCTGCAGCAGCAAAATCATCGTTGCTGCCAACCGCTGGTACTTTTGCCGGACGGTTTCCAGAAGGTTTTGCCAGCGGATCATGCGGCGCCAGATCATAAAGATTGTTAGCGTAAAGGGTGGCCTTTGCGGAATTTTTGCTTGCGGCGCTGCAGGCGACGAGCAGGCGAAAGAGTTTGATGCGGTCACTGCGCTCGGTATAGATACCAAAGCAGCCTTCGAGAGAACGCAAAGCCAGCGATGGAAATATTCTTGCCAAAATCGCGATTCTGAACCAGTAAGTAGATTCATAAAATGCCATAAGTGGCCGCAGAAGCTTGATCATTACAAAAAACAGAATGACAAGAACCACAACCACCACGGGCCTGCCGCTGCCGTGTGCCCACAGGAGCAAGCCCGGCCACTTGAGTTTTGGGTTTTTGGGCTGAATTTCAGCAGCTTTAAGATAATGTTTCTGGGCTTCTTCGATGCGATTTTCGGCCAGCGCCAGCTTCATCATTACAAAACTTGCATAAAAACTCTGACCGGATCTGGCAATTATTGCTGCAGCAGCTTCTTTGAGCTCTTCAACCGTGCGCTGCCCGGTATAAAAATTCGCCATCAGGCGCATTTCCCAGACCTGAACCATGGTTTCGACCGAGTTCATCAAGCCGGGATTCTGGTTCAAAAACAATCTCAGCTGATTATATTTTTCGTTTTCGAGCAGTTCAACGGCCTTTTTCAGGTTTTCTTCGCTGCGCAGGCTGGAAACGGCAATCTGATTTTCAACTGCTGCAAGTCGCTCGACCCAGTCGGGGTTATCGTTTCTAAGAAGAAGCAGTTCTTTTAAAATATTGCGAATCCGCAAAACATCCTGGTCCTGTTCGGCACGACGCAGATCAGCTTCGAATCTGCGCACCGCAAGCTCTATTCTGGCCTCTTCCGACTCGATCTTTGCGGTAGCTCCGCGACTTGAAATATCTTCGATCTGCTGCAAAGTTGCCCGGGCAAAAGCATTACCGGCATCAAGCTGATAAATTTCACGGCACAAGGCGCGGGCTTTTAAAAACAACCGCTCACGCATGGCTTCGCCGGCCTGACCGATTAAATCTCTGATTTTTGCAGCTCTGGCGAACCGCTTTTCAGACTCGCCAAGCCCGGGATATTGCGGCTCAAAATCGCGAACCTGTTGAATATTCTTTCTGGCTGCCTCGAGATCGCCGAGAGCCATTGCCACATCAGCCTGGTCAAGTATTTTGCCGGCACCGGCGCGGGCAAGAATGCGCATATTTTCGAGCCCCGGGCGGAATTCAGGGGCAGTTGCCTCGATTTGAGCCAGAATCTCGTGCAGCTGCAGCCGGTATAGAATCTGCGCCGGGCGGCTCAAGGCCTTTTCGAGTTTCTTTAAGTGGTTTATCCAGGTCGCATTAACCTTTACGGGCATACCGATCTCGATGCGATCGAGCAAAGCTTCGCCGGCAATTATAAAACGCTCTTCGCCTGCAGACGTAGCAATCTCGAGCAACTGCAGCCACTCATCAGCTGTAGAGCTTTTAAAACTGCAAATTTCGGTTTGCAGGCGCAGTAATTCAGACATCTCTTCTGGGGGCAGATCGGACAGAGATTTTTCACGCCGAACCTGCGCAGCTTCAGAAGCAAGATAGCCCCGCAGCAGATTTTCGGCTTCAGCAACCTGTAGACCGGCACGGATACACATGCGCAGCAAGCCGACGGCCTCTGCTGTTTTGCCGGAATTTATCGCATCATTTGTTTCAATCCACAATTGATCCTGTCTGGCAGCTGCTTTTTCATTTAAAGACGCTTCGTTACCCGAAAGGTTGCCGACAGAAAACAGACAAAAAAATGCCAGAGCCATAGCGGCAAGATGACGCATTTTCCTCGTCTCTCCCCATGTTCGAGTTTTTTAACATTTACATTTTATTATACCAGCACTCATGTTAACATAATTTACGTGCCAGACCGCAATATTAAAGATAAATCAGAACGGCCATCCAACTCTGCTCAATAAAACGGGGGAGCCTGCGTGAGTATCAAATTTTCAAGTTTCGCTGCAATGACGCGCCAGAACCAGATCAACGCGTTGATGAACATAAAAAAAACCGGCAGCACCAGCCAGACTGACTTTCTTCTTGTATTGCACGCCATGTTGAGCGAAGATCTGCAAGTCGCCATGGCAGCGAAAATGGCAATAGCCAACTTTACATCACAAAGCTGGTATCAAGATTTCGGCAAGCCCTCAGACCCTGAAACCACCGCCAGAATTTCTGAATATTTGCGCAACAGTATCGGCTACGGCCCTGAACTGATCGAAATTACCGACCCGCCTGAAAGGCAGCAGATGGCCCAGAATCTGGCCCGAAAGCAAAAAAAATTCGAAACCACACGCGAATGGGAAGGACCCTTCGCCGAAAAAGTGCAACTGCTCAACACTCTGCGCGAAGACAGCTGGAAACTCATCGAAAAAACCCTAAAACCCGGCGAAAGCATCGAAAAATGCTGGTTATGCCTCTTTTCCGAAACATTGCAACCCTTCAAGGACTGCATCAGATCACTCGACGGCAACGCCTCGACCATGGTCGTCAACCTCAGCAGAATTCAGCACCCCGACCAGATCGACCCGGCTCTGGGCGCAATGTTCAAGCTGCTTGGCCGGCCGGCTTACCTGCTCGCGCTCGTCACCGGCAAACGCGCTATCCTTTTCCTGCGCGACGAAATTGGCACTTCTCAGGCGGCAATTCTCGTTTTTAACCTGCAGAATATCTGCAGCGTCAACGTGGTCAAAGAAGGCATGCTGAGCAGCGTCGAAATAGAAACACATCAGGACTTCATCAAATTGCCCCTTATGGCTAACGAAGACGCCGAAGACGCTGTCAGTTTTTTAAAAGAGCGCAGCGTCGAATCTATCGAAGCCACCGAAGACCTTATCGACCGTGACTTCGAAAAAGAGCTGAAAAAGCTCGAAATGCTGTTCAAGGCGCGGGCTATCAAAAGCAGCGAATATTTCTTTCGCAAATCACGACTGCAAAAAATGGAACTGGAAAAATTTTCGGATGCCAATATCGAATTGCTGCTTGCCAGAAGGTTTGCCGATGGAAGCGGCAATGACAAATTCGATGAACAGCTTTTAAAAAAGTTCACTTTCGAAAAGACGATCATGTTTACCGATATTGTCGGCTTCTCGACTCAGGCATCGCAAAAGATGCTTCTCGATACCATGACGCTGCTGGCCGTACACGACAAGCTGCTGATGCCGACAATCAAGCAGTTTGAAGGCACTCTTATCAAAAAAATAGGCGATGCCCTGATGGTCAGATTTGACGACCCGCTGCAAGCCTGCATGGCCGCCCAGGATATGCAAAACCGCCTGTTTGACTTCAACGCCCGCAGTGAAGAGAAAATTTTTATCAGAATTGGTATCAACACCGGAACTGTTTTTATAAAAAATGAAGACGTATTTGGCGACGCCGTTAACATGGCAGCACGCATGGAAGCTTTGGCCAAACCAGGGCGAATCTTTGTCACCGAAACGACCATGCAGAAACTCGAAAATCGCCTGCCGGCCGAAAACCTCGGGCCAATGCAGGTTAAAGGTCGAAGTGAACCCATAAACGTATACTCTATTATCGACAAAACCAGCAAGGCCGATGAAATGGCGGCCATGGCCAACGAATTCCTGCAAAACAACGGAGCTGATTCTGCTCCCGAAAAAGTGGCCAGCCCCGAAGGAACACAATCACAGTCACAACCAGAGGCTGTGCCAGCACAAGAGTCAGAGCCGGCAACAGAAGTTATCTCTGAGCCAAATTCTGAAACAACCCATGAGAATACGGCTGTTTGTAAAGAACCACCGATAAACTACCCCGGAGACTTCTTAAATGCCATCGATTACGCACGCTATTGCTACATCAGATCGGTAAAAGACGGCAGAGCTCGCCAGCCCGACCTTGAAGACTGGTTTGCCCGCTTCGAACTCTATCTGCGCCCCAGAATTCAAGACGAGCCCTGATTTTTTTTCGAACACCATCTGTTTATAACCACATCTGTTTGCATAATGAGAGCTTTTATAATAGAATTTCTTCTGGATACTTGAGTCGGACCAACCAGATCTTCGCCCGTGAATTGTTCGAGCGATGTGTGTCGAGTGCTTTTGGCCTGAAAATTCAAATTGTTGCAGCCCATAATGCAAAAAAACAACATGGCTGCGCAACAGCAAGTTCTATCAGATGGATTCAGTGTTTGCAGCAAAACAACTGACAACGCCGCGTGCATAAAATACGTTGCCAGAGATGCCTTCTGTCTGACAGCCCGCTGCTGTTTTCGGCCAAACAGACCGTCACCTGTTTCATAAATGCTTCATCTGGCGATTGAAGGCTTGTGCGAATCCATATTTTTCAACACGGAGAAAACAACAGGTGGAACAAATTGTAGAACAAATTGCGAAGCTTCAGTTTTTGAACCATTTCTGGATGACGCTTTTTCTGATCATCCCAATGGTGCTTATTTCAAGATCGGTAGTTGCCGGCAGTCGCTACTCACCAATTCTGATAATCGTTCTCTTCGGCCTTGGCATGGGTTATGCACTTGTAAAAAGCGACATAGGCACCCCGGGTCTGCCTGAATTTCCGCTTGTAGCACTGGTCAGCAGAGTCACGATCGTTGCCCTGGTAATGTCATTTTTTGTCGGCGGCCAGGAACTGAAAAAAGTCGTCAAAGGCGAACACCTCGAGCTTGACGAAATAGTTGTCTATTCAAGCGAAGAAACCATTCTTGGCACCCGCCGCACGCAGTTTTATTTTCTTATTCGCTCGTTTTTCATTCTCATCGGTATCGAAGGTATCGTCAGACTCTTTATTGGCGCCGGCGCTGCCGACCCGATCTCGCACTTTTACCCGCTGATCGCATATGTCGGCGTCTGCGGAGCCATTATTCTGATCGACAACAAAGCGACAATCAAGGCTAAAGGCGCTTATATCCGCAAAGGTCTTTATGAAATAATCATGATCGTGGCCGTTCTGTTACTGTCGCATCACATTGCCACCGCAATCAAGCCGGTCATAGCCCTACCGCAGATCTTCTTCGCAATGCTGATTTCTGCAGGGCTCGGCATGCTCTTCTCGAACTGGACCATGGGGCCAACCGGCCGCTCTCTACTTTTTGCCGGTATTCCAGTTGTGCTAGCGGCAAACTTCATGATCGGCGGTTCAAGAATTGCAGAGGCGTTCAAATTGCAGGGCATGACCTCGGTAATGGCCTACGGCTTTTTCGGCCAATTGTTCTGGATGTTCGGAGGGCTGGCACTCCTGATCTTTTTGGGAAAAGCAAACCATGTGCGCAACCTGGCACCCGGCATGGCAGGCTCGCTCTCACACTCTGGCCTGACGGGTGCCTGTACCGCCGGTGACCTCGGCACCGAAGCTGCTGCCCGTGCCCCGATCATGATCAACGTTCCGTTTTTCGGGCATATTTTCGTTTTCACCATTCTGGCAATGAGCGTTCAGCGCGGTCAGCTGATTGTTCCCGCAGCCCTTCTGATCACCGTCATCGGAATCATACTCACCGCCTGGTCAATGAAAACCCTGAAAAATTCAGGCGGCAAAGAAACCGAAGAAGTCAAAGGCCTGATGCAGTTTTCTTTTGGCTGGCAGATCACTGCCGTATTCGGTGGCTTTTTTCTGCTTCATCTAAGCGGCATGGATATTTCAAGCGCCGCCATGGCCAAATCTTCGGCAATTTCGCACTTCGGTCTGTTCGCAGCCACTCAAGGCGGTATGTTCGGCGAGACTGCCTCGAGTCTGATTCCGTTCATTTTTGCCATGCCATTTCTGGTACACCCTCTGGTGTTCGGCATATTCGGAGCAGCCATGGAAAAAGAAGGCGAAATGCCGGCTAAAATCGTTCTTGCTCTCGCAATTATCGGGGTTATCGGCGTCATTTATTCGCTCACCCTGGCATGATGAGCTGAACAGACCCCCAAAAACAAGCACAGCGTCGGCAGACCGTCAGTTTATCGGTCTGCCGTGCAGCTGGGCTGATTTTTCGACATAATAGTCGTAATCGCCGTCATAGATTCTCAGGGCGCCGTGATCAACCTCGAACACCCTGTTAACAAGATGTTTCAGGAAATAGCGGTCGTGGCTGACGATCATGACTGTGCCTTCGAATTCCTGCAGAGCTTCGAGCAGAACTTCGCGGCTGGTAATATCGAGATGGTTGGTCGGTTCATCGAGAATGAGAAAATTGACCGGCTGAGCCAGCAGACAGGCAAGCATAACCCTGCTCTTCTCGCCACCTGAGAGAATCGAAACTTTTTTCTCGGTGTCATCACCAGAAAAAAGGAAGGCACCGAGCAGATTTTTGATCGTGCCAACGTTGGCCATCGGCAGGCGTTCCTGCAGTTCTTCGAAAATGGTGCGCTCTGGTCGCAAAACATCGCACGAATACTGACTGAAATAACCAACCTGCACGCTCGCCCCCAGATTACAAACCCCAGCCGTGGGTTCTGTCATGCCGGTGATGATTTTCAGAAGCGTCGATTTACCGGCACCATTGATACCGGTCACCGCAATTTTATTGGTTCGCAGAACTTTGCCGCTGACACCAGAAAAGACGGGGAGCATGCGACCGTCGTGCAGCGGCCATTCTTTGCCAAGATTATCGAGCTCGACAACGATGTCACCGCTGCGTTTAACGGGCTGAAAGCGAAATTTGATGACTTTCGGGTCTGGTGGCACAACAATTCGCTCTATCTTTTCGATAGTTTTGACCCGCGACTGCACCTGAGCCGCATGCGACGCGCGGGCGGCAAAACGGGCAATGAATTCTTCTTCTTTGGCGAGCATCGCCTGCTGACGGCGCTGGGCCGATAAAAGCTGCTCGCGCCTGACCACCCTTTCCTGCAGATAGAACTCGTAGTCACCGCTGTAAGTTGTTATAGTCTCGCCGGCCACTTCTATGGTTCTCGAGCAGATTCGCGTCATGAATTCGCGGTCATGGCTGGTCATGACAATCGCACCTTTGAACTCTTTCAGCCAGGTTTCGAGCCAGAGTATCGACTCGATATCGAGATGGTTGGTCGGTTCGTCGATCAGCAGTACATCTGGGTTCAGCAATAGAATACGGGCAAGAGCAATACGCATTTTCCAGCCGCCGGAAAAGGTTTCGACCGGGTGATCCCAGCGATCGGGGCCAATACCAAGGCCATTGAGAATCGTCTGCGCTTCACTTTCTTTTTCGTAGCCATTCAAGTGAATGAACTCTTCCTGAAGTTTGCCGTAACGTTCCATGAAAGCGTCGTCACAGTTGAAGTCGGGCTCAGCCATCTGATGCTCGAGGTTGTGCAGTTTGCGACCAACTTCATAGACTCTGCCGGCTCCGGCAAGCACCTCAGCCAGGGCAGACCGACCTGACATTTCACCGACGTCCTGGGAAAAATAACCGATAACCAGACCGGCGTTGATGTTTACTTCGCCTTCATCCGGCTTTTCGAGGCCCATTATCAAACGGAACACCGTAGTTTTACCGGCGCCATTGGGGCCAACCAGGCCAATCTTATCGCCAGGCCTGACCAGAAAGTTGGCATTTTGAAAGAGAATACGACTGGAATATGCGACTTTAACGTTTGCTAAATTAATCATGGTGCCTGATTTTAAGCGAGCCGAACTGACAAGTCAAGAATTGGATAGTGGTTTAGCCGCGGATGAACGGGGATCTTTTTTTAGCCACGGATGAACTCGGATAAACGCGGATGAAGAGAGAAAGAAGAAAGAAAGAAAGAGAAAGAATGACTGCAATTGCGAGAGAAGCGTGGTAAACGATAATCTTCTGGCCACGGATGAACCCGGATAAACGCGGATGGAGAGAGAAAGAAGAAAGAAAGAAAGAAAGAATGACTGCAACTGCGAGAGAAGCGTGGTAAACGATAATCTTCTGGCCACGGATGAACCCGGATAAACGCGGATGAAGAGAGAAAGAAAGAAAGAAAGAAAGAAGGAAAGAAAGAATGACTGCAACTGCGAGAGAAGCGCAGCACTTTCATTGTCATTATATAATATTCACAGCTAAATTTAGCTTGTCTTGCGGTTTGTTTTGAACATCTTTATCTCATAGCCCGGAGGCAAAAATGACCCAGAAAGATGACGACCAGCAAAACAATGCAAACAAGCCATGCAGCGACTGCAAGTGCGGCAGAGCTCAAGCTGGCAAAGACGATGTATACAAACGTCTGAACGCTTATCGCCCACCTGAGAACCTTTTAAAAAAACACCCCTGCCCCGACTGCTTCAACTGCCTGTGGTGCGGCGACGCCCGCTGCGAAATATGCCTGCGCAGCAAAGTCAAAACCCCGCCCCCGGAACCAGATCCCCCCAAAGACAAAACCTGAGCCAAAACATCTGCCCAGCCCTCTGTAGCAATTAAATAATCATTTTTTTCGCACAAATTCTCTATTCTTGAACTCATTGGCTGGCTCGTTCGCACTCCAGCGGCACTCGTGCACAAGCAGCCGCCAGACTCAACAATAGTGGCGTTTCCCGCTGCACCTCTTTACAAAATCCCGCAATGAGCTTTTATAAAAAAGATAACGCAGGCGCTTGCCTGTGGTGACGGCTTGAAATTTGTCTTGAAAAGCTGCATAATCGAAGCCATGAACAAAGAAGAAAGCTTTCACATATTTGACACTGCCTGGGGTTTTGCCGCCATTGCCTTTAAAAATGATGCGGCAACAGCGTTTTTTCTACCCGAAAAAAGCATTGCTCAAATTAGAAAGCGAGTGCTACAAGCCCGCCCCGGCATTGCAGAAAAGCGAACGCTGCCACCCGGCATTGCCGGTGCGATTGAACAGATTCAAAAATATTTCGCCGGCGAATCTCATTCTTTTAAAAAAATCAAAACAGATCTGAGCGAAACCTCAGAATTTGCCCGCCAGGTATACCTGCAGCTGCAAAAAATCGCAGCCGGGCACACAACTTCATATAAAAGTCTGGCCACTGCCTGCTCTCGCCCCACCGCATCGAGAGCGGTCGGGCGCATTGTCGGTGCCAATCCTTTGCCGCTTTTGATTCCGTGTCATCGGGTAGTTGGTTCTGACGGCAATCTTGGCGGTTTTTCCGCGACCGGCGGTACCAAGACCAAAGCTAAAATGCTTCTTCACGAAGATATACCTGTTTCAAGCGAACCGCCATACAGGTTAAAAACACCTGACAGACTCGATGAAATCGATAAAGATGCCGCAATTAAACATCTCTGTCAGGTCGATAAAGAACTGGGCCAATTTATCAAACAAGCCCCACAATTCAATCTTAAATGCGACAATCTCGCCTCGCCCTTTCAGGCGCTGCTTGAAGCCATAGTCTACCAGCAGCTTACCGGCAAAGCTGCCGCAACAATTTTTAAACGGTTGCTAGACCTGTTCTCGGCTGCTGGCAGTGTTTCGCCACTAGATATAATCAGAGCTTCCGACGAAGAGTTGCGCAGCGCCGGGCTTTCTGGAGCTAAAATCGCCGCTGCCCGCGACCTGGCTGATTTCGCGATTTCGGGGCGTTTGCCCGACCTGAAGTCATTGCAACGCATGCCCGACCACGAAATTATTTCGATACTCACACAAATTAGAGGTATAGGCCGCTGGACCGTCGAAATGCTGCTGATCTTCAAACTCGGCAGAACAGACGTAATGGCCGCCGACGACTACGGCCTGCGCAAAGGACTGGCAGTAATCAGAAAGCACCCTCAAAACCTGCCAACCGCGAAAGAACTCACGCAACAGTCTCTGCTTTGGCGACCATTCAGATCAATCGCAGCCTGGTATCTCTGGCGGGCCGCCGAAACCACAAAATGACCGACACCGATTAGAGAATTAATTCACAATCAATAATAACGCCCGCGCAAAACTCCTATCTGCGTCATCCGTGTCCATCTGTGGCCAGCCCTAAAACTCTCATCCGCGTCTATCCGTGTTCATCTGTGGCCAACTCTAAAACTCTCATCCGCGTCTATCAGTGTTCATCTGTGGCCAACTCTAAAACTCTCATCCGCGTCTATCCGTGTTCATCTGTGGCCAACTCTTCCTGCGTTCATCAGTGTTCATCTCGTTAAGAAAGCTCACGTTTTTTCTGAAGTTGTTCGCTCCAGACCTGGTAACCCTGCTTGATACGACTGAAATGATTGTTTTTTGAGGCAACGGCTTCTTCGGCCAGGTCTTCGGTCGCCTGCAGGTCGCGGCAACGATGAATGTATGCCCTCTGAACATCAGCCTCAGCCGCGTCTTCGGTGAGATTCAGCAACCTGAAAAAATCACCAAGAATGAGCTTTTCTTTGAGACGTTGGGTATTGCCATAATAGTCGAACGGCCTGGTTGCGAACAACAAAGGCACTTCACCACCCGGAGCAAAAGCAAAGACAATGACATCAGGCATGCGTTCCTGGCCTTTAGGTCGAAGACCGAGCGACTGAATGAGGAAACGCCAGATCGACGGCAGCACCCAGCCCGCTTCAGGGATAAAAAGTTCGAAAGTTTCGGCTTTGTCTGGTGTCGTTATGATCTTGCGACTGGCGTGATATGTCTCGTCGCTGCTGTCGGGGTTGCCGATAAAAGGCTCGAAAAGCTGCAACTGTTCGAGATCGGCTAGAAAGCCGCAAAGAAATATTTCGTTCGGGATATTTCGGCTTAGCTTCAGGTCGACTTCTATCTTGATACCGTTCAAATTACGCTGCCCTGCAGTAAAATACATATCTTTTATTGCAAGACTACCAAGGTCATTTCTAGATCTGGCAGAACCATTTTTTGAGAACCATGAGCCAAACTCTCTCCATTTAAAAGGAAGAACGAATTTTTTTAAACTGCTCATATTTTAGTTCCCCCCCCCCCTCTCATTCTACTGATAAACATCGAAATCTGCAAAAACCAGTATAAACCCTTGGTAACAGAGGAGATGGCAACGACTGAAGAGAGTTATTAATTTCCTTCTCTGAATCCTGAATGTTTTGTAGTAGTATTAGTAGACTAACAAAATAGGGGGGGGCATTGTGAAGAAATTTTTTCTCCTGTCAATTCTTTTTTCATGTCTGTTTATCTTTTCCGGTGCCGCAGGCGCAGCAGACAAGAATCTGACGCTCACCGAAGACACGACGGCAGCTGTATACCTGAACGCCGGGCAGATCTTCAAATTTTATCAGTCTCACATCAACGAACTGGCAAAACCAGAAAACGCCGACAACCTCACAGGTATTCAAAAACGCCTGCAGGGTTTCACCAAAGCCGAAGTCAATCTCTCCGAACTGTTCAAAAGCTGCGCCGACTTCATCCAGAAAGAACTGATTGTTCCGAATGGCCCGGCCTGGATTGCCGTCGATGAGTTTCTGAGACCGCAAATCATCGTCAATGCCAGAATAAAGCCCCTGGAGCTGCTTGAATTCATTGAAAGCAATATCGACCAGATTTCAACAGAAGCTATCCGCCGCGAACAGAATCTGGTTGAATTCAGAATACCCGTGCAGAATCATGACCTTCTCCTGTCGGTCACCCCAGATGGGATCTCCCTGAAACCGGAAAACATGACTGCCAGAGAGCATGCTGTTTCAAAATGGTCTGACTTCAACTCGACAGTTTCCTCAGAAAAAACTCTCATCGCCGGCGAAATAGACCTCGACCGTCTTAAGCGTCTGATTATCGGCAGAACTTCAAACCAGAGCCACGCAACCTGCTATTCAAACTTGAGGCTGCTGGCGACGGCACTTGAGATGTATTCCATGGACAAAGAAACCGCTATAGAAAAACTCGATCAGAAAGAGTTGATAGCAGAACGCTACCTCAACAGTGAGCTATTCTGCCCTGATTCGGGCAGTTACACTCTTAATGCTGCCAGAGAAGCAGAATGCAACGTTCACGGTACTATCAGAAAGCCTGCCAGTTCTAACGTTTCCTCTGCCACCGCAGGCAAAGAAATTCCATCGCAGTTCAAACCCATGAAAACCCTCAAATTTCATGCGTTAAAAGATTACGCAGAGCTTTCACTGGCGATCGAAGACAGTCTGATGGTGGAACAATGGGCTGCAATAGGCAAACAGCAGCTTCTCACCATCAAAAATATGGCGCAGAACCAGATGGGGCAGCTTCCTGAATCTGAACGGCAAAAAGGCATGCAAATGCTCGATTCAATTAAAATCAACCATGAGGGGCAGTGGCTAAAGCTTTCAGTCGAAAATCTTGACGAAAACGCCGTAATTTCGGGGCTTACCGGCCTGGCCGGCGCCATTGTCATACCCAATTTTAAAAAAGCGAGACAGCAGGCGCGGGCCAGTGCCTGTCGCGCCAACAGGCGCGTTCTTGTCGCTGCCAGCGAAATGTATGAACTCGATACGGGCAAACCATTGTCGCAGCTCGACATGGAACTGCTCGTAAAAAGCGGCTACATAAAAAAAGCCGTTAAATGCCCTGAAGGGGGCAATTACAACCTCGTCAGAGAAAACAACGACACTCGGGTCGAGTGTTCCAGGCACCAGGGAAAATAGTTGCCGCTGTTCTAAAAAACCACCTTGTCGTCTTTTGCTTAGTTGGCGACAAGGTGGTTTTTTAGTGTTATAATTCAGCTTACACGAAATACCGCAAGGAGAGAATGATGAAGGTTTTGTACATTACCAACGAATACCCACCCCATGTTTACGGCGGCGCCGGCGTGCACATCGAATACCTTTCAAAAGAAGTCGCCCGACTGGCTGAAGTAGAAGTTCGCTGTTACGGCGACCAGAAGCCGGGCAAAGGCGATATAAAAACAACGGGTTATGAATCTTCGGCGGGTTATCTGAAGCTGAACAAGGGCCTGCAATCTGTTTTCAAGACCATAGATCGCGATCTGCAGATTGTCGGTGAGGGCGTTGATGCTGACATAGTGCATTGCCACACCTGGTATACCCACATGGCCGGCATCTGGGCCAAGCTGAATTTCGGGGTTCCGCTCGTGGTCACCACTCACTCTCTTGAGCCTTTGCGCCCCTGGAAGCGTGAGCAACTGGCCGGCGGCTACGATTTTTCCCTCTGGGTCGAAAAAATGGCCATCGAAATGGCTGATGCGGTCATAGCTGTGAGCCACGGAACGCGTGCCGACGTTAAAAGCTTATTCAATATAAGTGATGATCGCCTGAAAGTAATATATAACGGTATAGATACTGATGAATTCAAAAAAGTGAGTTCGACCGCCCACATCAAACGTTTCGGTTTTGATGCTGACAAACCCTATCTGCTGTTTGTCGGGCGCATCACCAGACAAAAGGGCATTATTCACCTGGTCAATGCCATCAAGCACATCAATCCTGAGCTGCAGATAGTTCTTTGCGCCGGGGCACCAGACACCCCAGAAATCGAACACGAAATGGCCGAAGGCGTCAAAGCGGTTTCGCAAAACCGCGACAACATCTACTGGATCAGAGAAATGGTCGATCGCAAAACTCTGATCGAGCTGTATTCGCATGCAGCCATATTCTGCTGCCCTTCTATTTATGAACCTTTTGGTATAATCAACCTCGAAGCTATGGCCTGTGAAACACCGGTAGTCGCCAGTGCCGTCGGCGGCATACCAGAAGTTGTCGTCGATGACGTCACCGGCAAGCTGGTCAAACTTGAACAGATGACCGAATCACCATTTGAAGCTCTTAAACCCGAAGTATTCGCCCGCGACCTCGCTGAGGCAGTGAACAAACTGATGGCCGATCAGTCTCTGCGTGACAAAATGGCCGCTGCCGGGCGCAAGCGCGTCGAAGACGTTTTCAGCTGGAAGTCGATCGCCCACCAGACTGTCGATCTTTACCAGACACTGATCAAAAAGGGTAAATAACATGACCAAAAATCGCAAAAGAGCTCTGATAGAAAATGTTCGCCCTCTGGTCGATGCAGGTGTCTACCCTCTTAAACGCGAGCCGGGCGATAGCGTCAAGGTTACCGCCGAAATATTCCGGGATGGGCACCAGAAGGTGGTCGCCTGGGTTGAATATCGTGCCAGTGGGCGCAACAAGTGGCACAAAGTACCGATGGAATGCATCAACCCCGGCCTAGACCTCTGGGAAACCGAATTCAAAGTCGAACAGGCCGGTTTTTATGAATATCGCATCGCCGCCTATTGTGAAGAATACGGTACCTGGGTATTCGATACACGCAAAAAAGTCGATGCCGGCGTTGACTTTTCTTCTGACATTCTTGAAGGTATAGCCCTGGCTAAAAACTACAAATCGTGGCTTAACGAATCCGGGCGCGATTACCTTAAAACAATGCTCGCCAAAGCTGAAAAAAACTCGACCGACCAGCTGCGCTGGCAGGTTCTCAGCCACGAGCGTCTCGTTGAAATTCTCGCCGAAAACCCTGACCCGGCTTCAAGAGTCGAGAGCCAGACCTACCTTGTCAGAGTCGACCGCAAACAGGCAAGATTCGCCGCCTGGTATGAATGCTTTCCGAGGTCTTGCGGTTTTGAACCCGGCAAGCACGGTACTTTTCGTGATGTAATCAAGCGTCTGCCCCATATAGCAGAAATGGGCTTCGATGTTCTTTATTTTCCGCCAATTCACCCGGTCGGCTTCAGCAAACGCAAAGGCCCCAACAACAGCCTGACCTGCGCGCCCGGCGACCCCGGCTGCCCCTACTCGATAGGCAATCAGCACGGTGGCCATGACGCCATAGAACCGGCTCTTGGCACCTTCGAAGACTTCGAACTTCTCGTCGAAGAAGCCGCGCGCCATGGCATCGAAATCGCGCTCGACTTCGCCATCAACTGTTCACCCGATCACCCCTACCTGAAGCAGCACCCGGAATGGTTCAGCAAACGCCCTGACGGCACCATCAAATTTGCAGAAAACCCACCCAAAAAATACGAAGATATCTACCCGATAAACTTTGAAACATCTGATTTCAAAGCCATCTGGAAAGAAATGCGTCGGATTTTTCTGTTCTGGGCACGCAAAGGCGTTAAGATTTTCAGGGTCGACAACCCCCACACCAAACCATTCGCCTTCTGGGAGTGGGTAATTGCCGAAGTTCAAAAAAAATACCCCGATGTTATCTTTTTGTCAGAGGCTTTCACCAGACCCCGCGTCATGAAAGCCCTCGCCAAACTCGGCTTCACCCAGTCATACAGCTATTTCACCTGGCGCAACGAAAAAGCCGAGATCATCGAGTATTTTTCTGAGCTGACTACGCCACCCGAGTCTGATTATTACCGCGCCAATCTCTTCGCCAACACTCCCGATATTTTCCCGACTTTTCTGCAATCGGGCGGGCAGCCGGCCTACAAGATCAGAGCGGTGCTGGCGGCCACCCTGTCGAGTGTTTACGGCATCTTTCAGGGGTTTGAGCTTTGCGAAGGCATACCGGTACCGGGCAAAGAAGAATATCTCAACAGTGACAAATACGAGATAAGAACCCGCGACTGGAACGCCCCCGGCAACATAATCGACCTGGTCACGAAACTGAACAAAATCAGGCACGAAAACCCGGCAATGCAGGAATATGACAATCTGCAGTTTTATCAGGCCGATAACGACAAGATACTTTTCTATGGCAAATCACTGGGTGACAACCATATCCTGATAGCGATCAACCTTGACCCGTTCATCAGACACTCGTCGTTTGTACATGTACCCCTTGAAAAGTTCGGGCTCGGCCCGGAACAGGGTTACCAGATGCACGATCTGCTCACCGACCGGCGCTATCTCTGGTATGGCTCAAAAAACTATGTCGAACTCGACCCGCATACCAGCCCGGCACACGTGTTTTTGCTGCGTAAATAAAAAGCCCTGACGCAACCGGCAAATCTCGCAAGCCGCCTCTACCTGTGTCTCACAGGCCAGAGGCCTTGCGGAGATCCATGTAGTGTTTTTTCGCGGCCTGATATTTGTTGAAGGCTTCCATGACTTCACTCATCGGCGCCTGTTGCTGCACTTTGTACTGATAGACCTGCTGGTAGTAAACATAAGATTCGTAGGCCAGCTGCAGCTCTTTGGCCGTTGGCTTCGCACCAGAAGCGGTATTACTCGGAGTGGCGGTACCCTGTGCGGGAGTTTTTGCAGGCTGCGCCTTGCTGCTGCTCTGGGAAGCAGGCGCCTGGGTTTTGGCAGTTGAAGTGTCTGAGCGGGCCGGCAGTCTGGCAATCTGCTTTTTAACGGCATTTATTCGATCTGTGGTCGGCGGATGGGTCGAGAAGTATTTGGTTACTTTCGTCGATTTGCCGTCATTATTGATCTTGTCAAAAAAGCTGACGATGCCATTCGGGTCGTAACCGGCAGCATGCGAATATTTTACGGCGCAGGCGTCGGCCTGATATTCGTCGTCACGCGAAAACTTGAGATTGGCAAAATAAGCCGCAATAGCCGCGAAGGGAGCCGCGTCTTTAGTTTTCTTGTTGAGGCCAAGACCGAGAACCAGTGCGGTCATTAAACCGGCCTTTTCGGCCTGGCGCACGCTGTGCTTTTTGTCGATATGCCCCATTTCGTGGGCAATGACCCCGGCAAGCTCATGGTCGCTCTGACACATTTTGAGCAACCCACGGGTCACATAAATGTAGCCGCCCGGAGCTGCGAACGCATTAACTTCGTCGGTATTGAGAACGGCAAAATGCCAGGTAAGGTCTTTGCGTTCGACATGGTTGATCAGGCGGCGGGCGACATTGCCGACTCTCTGCAGTTCTGCCTTATCTCTGGAAAAACCAGGATCAGCTTTGAGAGATTCGTGGGTTTTCTGACCCATCGAGACTTCCCAGTTCTGCTCCCATTTTCCGAGGAAGGCGTTTGTCTGTGGCGCCTGCTCGCGGGACTGCTCGAGAACTTTCTGGTTGTCGGCGGTAACCCCGCCAAACGTGCGGTCAAGAGTGGCGCTTACGCGGTTAAGAGCACCGCTTACCTCGTCGAGAAAACCACCGACGTTGAGGGCATGTACCTGCCCGACACAAACCGCCTGGAACAGCAAACACAAAACCAGAACGAGCATCTGTTTTCTGTTTCCCACTCTTGATACCTCTTTATCGCAAAGTACAGTCAATTGTAATGACGGAACCGCGACTCGTCAATAATGCATGGTGCTGATTTTACATTGACTTGGAAAGCTGTTTTGCATAGACTGCCAGAAGATTTTACGATTATTTCGAGGAATTTGTGCAGGAGAATTTATGAAACTTCACGCCATAATTGCCGGTTGCCTTGTATCTGCAGGCCTCATTCTGGTTACGCCGGCCGCCGTAAGAGGCATCGACCTTTCTACCACCGAAATCACCAGTATTGAAGGCCGCGTCGAGGTCAAAAAAGGCGCCGACGCCGCTTTTAAAAAGCTGCACAGCAATCTGAAGCTTTCCGGAGCCATGAAAAGACTCGATGGTGGCGACAAGGTCAGAACCTATGCCCAGAGCTCTGCAGAAATGGCTCTGAAGGAAACCTGCATTCTTGCAGTAAAAGAGCAAAGCATATTTGAAGTGCCGCGCACCCTTGGCAGTGAAACCATTGCCGAATTGAAGGCACAACAGGGAGCGCTTCTTTTTAAAGTCATCAGTGGCAGCAATTTTCAGGTGCAGACCGCCGATGTCATTGCCGGAGTTAAAGGCACCCTGTTCGAACTCGACATCATAGACAACTTCGACTGCCTGCTCGAAACACCGGGGCTGCAGATTGGCACGCTTGCAGCCGGCGGCACGATGGTCAACGTCTACAAAGGTGAAGTTGAGCTGACGCACGCACAGACCGGCAAAAAAAGAACTCTCAAAGAGGGTCAGGGGCTGGCTGCACTTGGCAGCAGACTGCTGAACCTCGATAAAATTCTGCAGGACGGCTTCACGCCGCTGCGTCAATTCGACCCGGCGACGCTGCTCGGCGAAAAATTCGGAGACGGTGCGCTCGGGCTTCTCCAGACCAGCCCAACCATATCTGGTCTCACCGAATTTGCCGGTCTTGGCGATGTACCGGTAGACCTCGGTGAAAACAGATTTTCTGAACTCCTCATCGGCCTGAGTAACCCGCTCACCGAAAAACTTCAGGCTGTGGAACAATACACCCGCAGTGCCGGCGAGGTAATTGAAAGCGCCAAAGAACTTGAAAAACTTGGCAAAGACCTGCTCGGCGAACAATACCAGGTTGATTTTTCCGAATACGAAAAGATTGAAAGCCCTTTCACGCTTACCGGCAGCAGATTCAGCGAAGTTTATCTTGGCGGGCAGACATTTGCCGCCTGCAGAACATTCGCCGACAGCAAAAGAACCCGCCTTGAGCCAAACAAGGAAGGGCTGATTCTCAACGAGGGTAGCGGCGCCTTCAAAGTTCGCAAATACCGCAACACCAACCCGACCGTCGAGTTTTATGCGACTTTTCAACAGCAGGGCAACAATCTTATCACCACCGTAAAATCTGTTAAAGGCGAGCTTTACGGCCGTATCCCCGGCGAAATCGAGCATTTCAAAATTCCGACCGATGCCATGTCTTTCGTCCTCGATACTTCAACCGGCAAAAGCAGCAGGCAGAAAGCCGACAAAACTGCCATGCCCGACGAACTGACCAGATACAGCCTGAAAATTGACGAAAAAATAAGTAGAGAAAAAGCGGCACACGACGCCCAGGCAAAAGAAAAACAGATAGACGCCGTCAAAAAGGTTATCAAAAACCCCAAAGATCTGATCAGAAAGTTCAAATTCTGAAAAATGTTTTTGGGCAAAGCATTCAGAGCGACTCCCATCTCCAGGCATGGGCACAGAGCTCTTTTTGTTCCGCTGTTTCTTTGTCTGCTGGCTTTGTTACCCTTTTTACAAAGCACCTTCATCTGGTTCGACCTCAAACTTTCAGATCTGCTTTTCACTTCTCAAGCATATTTTAAAAGGTTATCCGGACACATAGACTCTGAAGCGCCTGTATTGATCGTCACCAAAGACCAGGCATTTTTTCAGCGTTTTCATCGCGACCCTGACCGCGCAGACTTCGCAGAGTTGCTCAAATTATTGCGCAGCGAAAAGGCCGGCACCGTCGCCTTCGATTTCATATTCGATACCCCTGGAGCCGATCCGGGCAAGGACGCGGCCTTTGCCCAGGCTCTGACGTCATTTCCCATGCCGTTGCTGGCAACCCACTTTGTCAACCGTGGTACCCAGACCTTTGAAAAATTGAGCATAACAGACCTCGAAGCCGCCCGACCGCCCTGGCCTTTGCCTCTTCAAGGCGATCTGGCAAGAAACGCCGCCGCGCAGGGGCTCATCAATCTGCCTGCCGACCTGGATTCAACCGTACGATACGCGCCACTGGCTTTTTTTCCGGCTGATATGAGCGAGTTTGTACCCTCACTTGGCTTTGCAACTTGGGTTGCCAGCATGATTCAAGAAAATGCTGAAAGCATAGCGGCTCTGGCAAAAACCTCAGCTCACAGGCCTGCTGCCGAACTACTTGTGGAATTAGCGACAAAGGGGCCGCACCAGTTTAAAAGCATCGGGCATTACGGACTGAACGCACTTTTAAGAAGGCTTGAGCTGCAGTTTCTCGCCAGAACAGCCGGTCTGGCATTACCAGAGCAGGCAGAAGCTCTCAAAAAGGCTGCAAACGAAATTATGACCAGCAGGCTTGCAGAATCGACATGGCTGCACCTCCCGACAGATCCTCTGCCGCTGACAGGCAGTCACGAAATGCCATGTCTGCGCCTGCCTTTTCGCAAACTTGCCCCACCCTTCAAAGGCGACGGCATCGAGACAATCTCGATGGGCACAATTCTGCAGACCGAAGCTGACAAAACTTCGCCACTGCTGAACCACCATCTATTTTTTCAAGCTGCACCCGGGCAGACGGCGCAGAAAATCACACTCTCAGAGCCGCATGCCAGAAGCGGCAGCAACTCGATTACGGGGCAGGTCGTCACCGTTTCCGGCAAACCCGTTGCCAACGCCGAAATTCTGCTTACAATCGCCGAAAGTGGTTTCTGGCAGATAAACAAAACCGATGCCGGTGGTAATTTTTGCCTTTCCGGCATCCCGGCAGGGAACTGCCATATTCAGATAACCGCATTCAGTGGCCGCAACTGGCAACAGGGCAGCGCCAGAGTGCGAACCCGCAATGACAGCTCCGCTCAACTTCCGCTGTTGATGTTTGCAGACTGCTCCACCAGCCTGAATCTTCGATCTGAAACCCTGATGACAGACAAAATCACGGCAATCGTATTCGGGGAACCTATGCCCATACTGAACAGCAATGCCTCGGGCGAAGTAGCGCTGCAAAACCTTCCGGAAGGTTTTGCCATTGCCGGGCTTGCGGCAGACAGCGACGAGCTTGAACTGTCTGCCGGCGTTATAGTCAATTCTGCAGGCAGTCCGGTTCCAGACATTCTGGTCGCGGTCATCCCCGACAATGATTTCTGGACCCTGCGTCATTACCAGGAACAGCAGTCGGCAAAAAGAACTGACTCGATCAGGTTCGACAATATGCCCACCTCAATAGATTCTCGACTTGCCTTATTCAGCGGCGACTCTAAAGAAACCGGGCAAAAAACCGTAGACATTAGCCTTTTTCCTGCCCAAACCCGGCAGCTAACCCATCTGCCCCCTGTTTCCAATGAAATAAAGGCCGAATGTCGGCTCATTTTTGCCGGCGCAGACAAAACTGTTCAGAATATCGTTCTTGTCGGCGAAACCGGCCTCAGATTCTCGACCAGCAGTGACAAGCCTCTGCTGGTGCCGGCGGGGCGCTATATGATTTTAACCGAGCAGGATGGCAAACGCGGCATCTTTCGTGCGACGCGCATAAAACAGAAAACTGTTTTCGTCGGCAGTGCACTGCCCGCCGACCAGGATTTCATCGTAACGCCGATCAACTTTCTTGATAAGAGTTTTCCGCGGGTTCCCGGGGTCAATTTGCACGCTAACCTTTTCGCTGCACTGAAACAACACAACTTCATGCGCTCGGTATTTTTTCACTCCGACAATTCCCCACGCGCCTGGCCAATAATGCAGTTTTTGCTGTTATTGCCCTTACTTTTGCTTTTAAACCGGCTTTTTGTAAGCGCAGGTGCCATATGGGGCGGAACAGGTGTTGTCTGTGCGGCAGTGCTATGGCTTGCCGCCGGGACGATCATGTTTTTACATCAGGTTCTTCTACCGCTGTTCTTTCCTCTGCTTGTATTTGCAGGCTTTGGCGTCAGCCGTGGCTACCTTGCCTGGTCGATATCGCGCCGTCAGGAGCGCGAAACACGCCAGACTTTCGGGCGTTTCATTTCATCGGCAGTGGTTGACCACATTCTTAAAACCCCAGACAGTCTGAAGCCAGGCGGCGAAAAGAAAGAACTGAGCGTAATTTTCACCGATCTCGCCGGCTTTACGTCCATATCAGAGAAGTTGGCACCAGAAGAGCTCACAGAGCTGATGAACGAATATCTTGGCGAAATGACAAAGATTCTGTTCGAATTTGGCGGCACTCTCGACAAGTATATCGGCGACGCCATAATGGGCTTCTGGAACCACCCCGCCCCGCAGCCCGACCACGCGCAACGGGCGGTCGAATGTGCAATTCACATGCAGCAAAAGCTGGGGCATTTGCGCCGTAAATGGGCTGAGAGGGGTTTGCCAAGAGTTGAAATGCGAGCTGGCATCAACACTTCAGTGTGTATGGTCGGCTTTATCGGCAGCGAAATACAGATGAACTTCACCTGCCTCGGCGACGGCGTCAACCTTGCTTCACGCCTTGAAGGAGCCAACAAGGCCTATGGCACTTTCATGATGATTTCAGATTCTGTTCACAATCGAATCGATCAAAAACTGATCAGCACGCGTTTTCTTGACTTTCTTGCCGTTAAAGGCAAAGACAGGCCGGTAGAAGTGTTCGAAGTTCGTGGCTATCGTGCCAATGAGCCAGTCGAATGGGAAAAGGCTGCGCAGTATTACAAAGATGGGATTGACCTGTATCTGAAACGCAGCTGGGCAGATGCTATCGAGGCTTTTTCCCTGGTGCGGCAACTGCTGCCTGATGACGGGCCGGCGCAGGTTTATATCGACCGCTGCCGGGAATTTTCAATGGCGCCACCACCCAAAAACTGGGATGGCCGCTATATTTTAAGAAACAAATGAGCAAAAAACTTTAATTGATTTAAACGGTATTATAGGGGTATCATCCAAATCAGAAAGATGCTGCCGGGTCTGCTTTAACGCAGCCAGACAAGCAGAGGAGGGAATTTATGCAGACAAAAAGGTGGTTCTTTTTCTGGCTTATGGCCCTTTGTGTTGGTTTTGCCGCGACAGGTCAGCCGCTTCTAGCGCAGTCGGCCGCCGACGTCTTTGGTGACAGAACTATCACCATAAGTGAACAAAGCGGTTCAAGTGGCCAGCAAGTCGGTGCCGGAAAGGGCACAATGACCGGGCGCGTGGTCGTAAACCCCTATCTCAATGTTAGAACCGGCCCGTGGGGCAACATTATCGGCGCACTTTATGATGGCAACAAAGTTGAAATAGTAGGCTCGAGCGGTGACTGGTACAAAATCAACTATGGCAGCGGCGTTGCTTTCGTTCACTCGGATTACGTGGTTATCGACGGCGCCGACAGCGCAGCAGGAAACGCCCAGAGCAGCGTCGGCACCGTGCAGGTCAACCCTTCTCTGAACATACGGACATCGCCTTGGGGGCCAATTGTCGGCAGCTTCTACAACGGCGATAAAGTCAATATAGTAGGCCGTGAGGGTGACTGGTACAAAATCAAACACAATGGCAGCATAGTTTACTGTCATTCCGACTACATAGTAAAATCCGGTGGTGCGACAACTTCGCCGACACCAGCTCCGAGTTCTCAGGCAACTTCAGGCACAGCGGGCGTACAGACCGGAGCAAACGGGAAAACCGTTCTCAATGTTCCCAAGCAATGTCAGGGAGCTGTGAACTGCCCGGTTCCATGGTCTGCCTGCGGCCCGACCTCTCTGGGTATGGCACTGGCCTATTACGGCAAGGGTAATGCCGGGGCTCTGGCTTCGAGCCTGTGGTATACCTGCGGTACAACAGGTGCTGCCGGCACCAACCATGCCGGTCTGGTCAGAGGCGCTCAGCAGCATGGTTTCCCTAATGCCAAATGGCATTACAGCGTCGGACTATCGTGGGTAAAAGAACAGATCAGAGCCGGCAAGCCGGTCATCGCCAACGTCTATAACCATTATGTTGTAATCACAGGCATAGACGACAGCGGCAATATTTATTACAATGACCCGGCCAAATGGGACGTTGTGCAGGTCAGATCTTATGACTCATTTTCAGCCTGGTGGAACGGTGGTGGCTGCTACCACGCCGCCATGACACTTCAATAAGGGTGGTTTCAAAAAATGTATAAACTGGCAATTCTGTTTTTCAGCATCGTCATGATGGTTCCGGCGGCCTTTGCAGCAGAAACAACCGCCGCTGCCAACGAAAACGACATTTTCATCCCCGGCAGATTCATGTCTCTCGCCACTGCCGCTGATGGGTCGATTTATCTGCTCACCGACGCCAACCAGGTTGTCTGCGTCAATCCTGATCGAAGTCAGAAGACTATCACACTGCCTATGGTAATGGAATCCAAGGCCGGCGACCGCTTCTGCGATCTGGCTGTCAGTGGTAACACCCTCGCTTTCTGCGGGTTTCCCTTCCCCGTGGTGTTCAGCGTCGATCTGGGCAACCCGGTTGATTACAAGATAATCAGAGCTTCTGACCAGGAAGCCGCGTCTCTGCATCTGATGAATATAAGCATCGATCAGGCCGGCTGGCGGGTCAGAGATGCTGACGGTCTTGTTTTTCAGCTTGCTGACGGCAAACCACTGCTGCGCCTGCCAGAATTTGCCACACTCGAAGCAGATGAGGGTAACAAAGCAGTTCTCATGCCTCCCCCAAGAAATGAAAACGGTGTAATGATCACCGGCCGCGTGCAAAAAGAAGATGGGCGACCCTTGTGGGTAGCTCCGGTTCCTGAAGCACCCAGACAGGTAATGTCAGTGGACTTTCTTGGTTTCGACAACAATGGCAGACATGTTTTTGTCGTCATGACCGCCAGCGGCGAGCTCGACTCAGAATTCACCGCTTACGCCGTGCGTCGTGGCAAAGTGGTGGCTTCAGGCCAGATTCCAGGGCCAGCCGGCCTGGAAATGCAGCGTTTTTACCGCCTGGCGCCGGATGGCAGCATCGTCTATGCCCAGGCTGGCGAAAACAACAATGAAAAGGGTATTGTGATCAAGCGGCTGCAGCTGAACGAATAATCAACACCGATATCGGCTATCAGCGGGGGCTGCGGTTCAACTGCAGCCCTCGCGTCTCTTCAGTCGATTCTGCCTGGGTTTGAGCAGGACAGCGGCATTGAGCGGATACTGCAAGAATGGGCCCATATCACGAAACTGGCTTTTTGCCGATGATTTGTCGATAGCCGCCGAGAAAATGCGGCGCAGCGACATGGCTTTGCGAATTTTAGAGACCCCTCGCCTGACTTTTGCTAATAACATTTTTTGCTTCCTCGTTCTTACACAACCTTTATCGTATTTTTAGTTACGCCCGCAATGATAGCAAAAGTCATGCCAACATACAATACACACAAAATACCCTGACTCCGGCTGTTTAAAAGATTCTTAAAAATTAACAAAGGCTATTGACTGCCAGATTTTATACACAACTGCCAGATTTTCATTATCTTACCGTGCCCCCTCGGGGCAAGTATTTAAACCCGGTGCAAAGGCCGACCGTTCAACTCTCTGAGTCGGCAAATCAGTCGCATAGCGAGGTTCTGCAATAGCTTTTTTGGGGAGCCTCAGGCCAATGCAGCCTTCAGAATTTTTTCAAGCTCGCGGTTGCTGGCTTCGTCGTCAGCAGAAGCCTCGGCAACATTGTCTTTGAAAAGCTGCACGAGTGAGTTCGTCCAGTGCTGATAAATAGCCAGCCCAGGGTAAGCCCGTGCTGACAAAGTAGCTTTTGGTGCCCCCGACGGCAACGGTGTTTCTTTAAAATTCTGCCCCAGAAGCGTTATGTAACGGTTCAAAATAGAAGCAGCCTTTACCGAACTCTTGCGCAAAAATTTACCTGGATTTGGGGCATTGAAAACCTGATGACTTTCTTGAGCAATCTGAGTTTCAACCCTCAACCTGGATGCACCCTTGATGAGTTCCTGGGTGGTCTCGGCAAACCATTCCGCCGGCAAGCCAGTTAATTCCTGAAATTCAGTATCCTGGCTCAGATAGGCGAGTTGAGCCTGCCAACGATTCATGATCGCCTGGGCAAAAACTTCGTTTTTGCAGACCGGGCCTTTGCTGACAGTTTTTTTATCTTCTGCAGGAGTTGTTGTTTCTTCACCAAAAGCGAAAATGGATTCATCGAATACCGAAGCTTCCGGCGCTGCCAGAGAAGCTTCTTCTGAGCCATTTTCATCACTTTCCATGGGGTTTACCACAGAATCGAAAATCATTCCGGCCATTTTATCCGAAAGAGAGAACCTGTCTAGATCGAGAATACGAGGCAATGAGTATTTTGTGCCCATACCGCGGCCAAGAGTGACCAGCAATTTTTTCGCCCTCTCTTCTGCCATTTTTCTGGCATGCGAGATATCGTCGCCGATAAAATACGGCTGCAGATGAGTTTTCAGCTCTGCAAAAATCTGTTTGAGGTTTGCCTGCAGCTGTTTTACTTTGGTGTCTGCCCCAATACCAGATTTAAGCCGCTCAACCAGATATTGAATGCCGGACTGGCCAGGAGAAGCCGCTCGCTGCCAGGCCTCTTTTGGATCTTTGAAATGGCGCTTGACGTTTTCGTTGGCCAGATACTGAGCCATGATCTCGGCGAGCTGTTCTTCATCGCGAACGAATTCCCGCCCTTCTTTGTCGCGCCCAAAAACAGTCTGCTGCACGCCCGGGTTTCTGACCCAGTAACAGTTTTGAAATGCAGATTCGTCATCCCACTCGGTGACCCAGTTGCCGGCACGCCCCATAAAATCGGCAAAATTGGTTCGGAGACGGCTGTCCCAGCGAACTGAAGGGTCTTCGCCGCGTTTGCGGACCAAATCCATGTCGAACTTGGTGAACACATGAAAAAGCAGCGGCTGCCTGCCCTTTCGCTGCAACGGCTCTTTGCCGATGCTCCATTCAACCCATTTGTTCACCATATAGGGCAACGATTTGGCTTCTTGAGGGCCGCCTTCCTGGCAGAGCAACAATGCGGTCACATCACGGTCGTCAGAATATCGATCGAAAAGATAGGCCACTTTGCCGCGCAAAAAAACTTCGGCCAGAGCTTCGTGATCGGTATTGAGGCGATTCTGGTCAAAAACCTGGGCCCGAGCCCGCGCCCCAGGAAAGTCGAGCACATCGAAACGGTGCAGCAAAGAATCTTCGCTTTTCGAAGCGGTTTGCAGAATCAGCTCCGAAGTCAGTGCACAGAGAGTCGAGGAATCCATACTGACCTGGCCACCGCTGGCCAGAGCAAGGGCGACTTTGCGATTACCGACCTTCATCACCTGCGAAAGCCTCTGCACATCGATAATGCTGTTAGTACGCGGCATCAGTGCTTCGTCGTAAATGCCCACCACTTCCCCACCCAGGTTACCAAGCTCCTTCTGCAAAAACCTGAACAATTCAGTAATTTTGGGAAACCGCCCCCAAAGCCACTCAAGATACATAATCTGTTGGTCTGCCGGCAAAAATCTGATTTCTTCGCCAAGAATACCCCAATAATTAATGTCTTCGAGCATACGCAGAAACTGGTTGTGAAAGTGGCGGCGAGCGTAGTCCTGGAGATCCCAGACGTCGGACTCATTCAAAAGCGGCGCACCGCTGCGACCGGCGGCGCCGCGGAACGAATAACGCAGTTTTTGCAACTCATCTGCAGTAGGAACAAAATCAGACTGACATTCGAACAAAAAACCGTTGAGAAAAATTTTGATCAGATCAGTAACAGAAAGCAGTCTCAAACCGGCAGCACAACCAGACACGGTTCGATACGGCCTGGTGGTGAAGCGGGTTACGAGAGCAGTACTCTCACGCCCGCCGGCCGGGTTGATTTCTTCAAGATAATCACGGTCGACCGGGTCTTGATTAGGCCCGTTCAAACGCACCGCAAGAGAAGCTTCACAGCCACGCACAAGCTCAGAAGTCAGATAAGACTTGCCGCACTGACTGGCACCAAATACCCCGAGAGAAACCGGTCGATGCGCTGATTCTCTGATGCGGCGCACCGTCACCTGTTTTTCCTGAAGAATTTTATCCATGAACTTGCGAATTGCGGCGTCTTTGAGAAAGCCGGCCGCCCAGCTCGAACTGCTGTTCAACAGCTCGACAAGCTGATCAGCCATATTCACTATCTGCTGTTCTTCGGGGCGAAGCTTAATCTGACTCATTGATTGTCTCCTGTTTTTACTGTTTCTGCAGATGGCTCTTCGACCGGAACCGGAGCCGGGACAGCATCGCCGCCATTGTGGTTATGCCCGGTCTGAGGCTGTGTTACCGGTGGCTGAGCCCCAGGAACCTGATGACCGCAGGTCGGGCATAGCGAACCCGGAGCCGGCATCTGACCGCCTGATCCAGAACCGCCACCGCCGGCAGCACCACCAGCACCGGAACCTGAGCCGCCGCCAGAACCTCCGCCTCCAGAGCCACCACCGGCGCCGCCACCACCCATCGACATACCCGGCGGCATTTGCGGAAAGGCCGGCTGAGCAGGAGGAATAAACCGCAACAGCAGAAGCAGCAATATTATAATTGCCAGAATTATCGCCAGCCATTTAACCCATTCATAGTCGCCCAAACCACATGCCAACATGCGTTTTGGCTTCTTTTCTTCAGGAGCCGGCTTTGTTTCAGGCTTCGGCGCAGTTTTTTCTTTAACGATCGGTGCAGTGTTCTGTGCAGCTGCCACCTTTTCCGCTTTCGTTTTTTCGGGCGCCGGTTCAATTTCGGGCGGGGGTTCGGGGGGCAGAATTATCGGCTGAACAACAGGTTTATCAACCTTTTCGGGCTGTTCGTCGCTCACGCCATCTGCTTTGCGCTGAATTCTGGCAATGAATTCATCCCAGCCTGAATAGAGCCCCTGGCCGGGGTGCCTGCCGTCTTCACAGATTAAACCCCAGTGAACAAGGACCGGCTGGCCTTTGACCAGAAAAATCTGGTTCAGATCAGGCGACACAGCGACAGATCTGAGGTATTCAGCATAATCTTTCTCTTTTTGCGAGCGGGTCTGCTTTTCTTCGGCGTATCTTCGAATTTTTTCGAACGAGCGCCCGATCTGGTCGGCAACAGACCGCTGCTGTTCAGGCGAAAGGTCCTTAAACATGACTTTTTCACCCTCGAGCGCTGTGGACCACTCGATTTCTTCGGGCAGAGACTGCCCGTCAGAAGAAAATTCCGGCCTGGCGAACAGGTGGTCAAGCTCGCCAGCAGGCGCAATTTCTTTAAGTACAGCCTGAAGATGCCCATAAAACTGGTGCACCGGCTGATTGCGAAAAAAGCTGGTTCTGAACCCGCGGGTAAAAGTTCTGGCAATTATTCCCATACATTCTCTCCGTTCTTTGAGCCTGCGACGATCATGTCAATACCTGACCAAGGCGCACGACCCGGTTGGAATCCCTGGCAACCACCAGAAAACCGTGCATTTCACGAATGATTTTTCCAGAAACAGTCGCTCCCGGCACCCTTTCGTGATACTGCAGATTGAAAGGCTCATTTTCCATACTCAGAAAGGAATAACCATCGACAACACCCGACAAATATCTGGAAACAGTTTTCAACAGTTTTTTTCGTGCCGGGTGTACAAAACCGGCAAGACTCTGCAAAAAGCGGTCGCCCAGAACATTCGCTACAAAAAGCTTCTGATCCGGGGTTCCAAGACGCAAGCTCTTTTTGAGCGGGAAAATACCGGCAATACCACGCAAAACTCTGAGTTTATCATGATTAGCAGGAATTTCGGCAAACAATTCTTTGAAACTGCTCAACGCCTCTATTTCAGATGGATCGGTCACTTCCAGGCTGTTCCAGGCAGTGGCGAAAACGTCTTCAGTCGTGGCTAAGGGCAACGGCGGCTCAACCGGCAATATCACGGCAGCTTCATCGCCGGCCTTTTCCCCTTTTTTGTCGCCGAACACCTGCAACATTTTTCTCAGGGCCCGCCTCTCGTCTGCTGAAAACTCTGGCTCAACTTCGCCCGGGAATGCCGGCAGAGCGGATTCAGCCGGTCTCTCGTCTTCAGGGCCTGGTGGAAACGGAAAAAGGTCATTGTTTTCATTCATGGCGGTTATTCTCCATCAAAGGTCAAAGCAGCCGGTATCGAGCCAGTATTGATCGGCGACCATGGTTCTCAGACGCAGATTGGCCGCCCGAATGTTGCATTTGTTGCCGGCGGCATCAATCAATTCGGCAATCGAGAGACATTCGCGATTATTATGATCCTGGCTAAGCTTAACAGTGAAAGGCCCGGAGTTTTTAATGGCTTCGGTATCGAGGTTGACCTCCCAGATCGGGTTGACCATACAGACATTTGAATCTATGCGACGAATGCCGAGAGCCGCGGTTCTGCCGAGCTGCAGATGCGCCGGCTCAGCGCCTGGCGTCGGAAACAGGCAATTGTCTATGGTCATCGCTTCACGGTTGAAAGTGCCAATGAAGCACTCCCGCTGCCTGATCAAACTGCTGTCGGTGCGAAGGTTCAAACCATCGAGACAATTCAGTTTTTCGGCGAACAGCCAGACAGCGCCACCCATGACACAGGTGGTTTTGGGGTCGGCAATGCCGCCGCCGCGCTGCGAGAAGGGGTACCAGCTGCCAACCGGGTAGCCCTTCAAGCCGATAATGCGGGCAGGTTGAACTGGCATCAGCCTGACCAGCATTTCGCGAATAATCGGTAAAGAAGAGGGTTTGCCGCCAAGAATCAGGGTATCGCAGCTGAATTGGGCGATCACTTCGGCGAAAATACGCAGAACATTCTCAAGCACATTGCCGATTACCGCATTAACCCTGGGGCGCGATATCTGCCAGGGAATTTCGGGTAAAGTTATGTCACAACCAAAATCTTTGCGCATGTGTTCGGCAAAAAAGTCGAGCACCCCGGCGCCAGGCATGCGGTTTGGGAAAAACCTGTCGAAACTGAGTTCGATATCGGGGTCTTCGCTGTCGAGTTCGGCAAACTCGAGGTGGCGCAGCGCCATCGGGATCCAGAGCTGCCGGCACATTTCGGCTTTCATGTCATTAAAACTCTTGTCACGGCCGCCACGCCCAGGCCCGAAGAAAATCTGAAAGTCTTCCCAGGAAACGTTGGGATTCTTCTGCTGCGCCCAGCTAAAAACCCGTCGAAGCACCAATTTTTCGATAATTCTTTTGGCAATCTCGTCGCCGGCAACCGAAAAACCCTCAGAAAAAAGCATGCGCTGCCTGATCAGAGTTTTCTGCACCGGGTCGGCGAGATATTCGGCAATCATCAGATCGCTGGTACCGCCACCGATATCGATGCTGGCAATTCTAACCAGTCGCTCATCATTAGCAGAAGCAGTACGAGTCTGCCCGAGAGTTTCGACGGCTTCGCCGGCACTGCCAAGAAAGCGGTGCATAACCTCACCATACAGGTAAGTAAGTTGAACGGCCGTAGCTTCGTCGAGGTCGAGATGAATTTCGGGGCGAATGCTGACTCCCCGGTTGCAAACATGAAAAAACAAGTCGAGCGCTGAATTTATGCGGTCTCGATACAGATTTTTTTCGGGAAATGACATGCCACAGGGAGTTGTTATAACGATATTTTTGAGAACCCTGCCAGCCTGCCTGTGACCACGCGATTTTCTATAAGAAAATGAATTTATCTGGGCATAGGCGTGACAGAGAATTTCGGCCATCAGAAAGGTCATCAACGAACTCGGCGGATAACAGGGTTCAAAAGGCGGAGTCGCCTTGTCGCCCATAAAAACGCCGTTTTCATCGAGATATTTCAGAAAGGAGGCATTTATTTTTTTGCCCAGCCCATCGCCAGGCAGATTGAAATACCAGGGAAAATGCCGCTGCTGTTCATCCCACAGGTAGCGTTTCGGGCTCGACATGCCGGTGTCACCGATTTCAGACGGTTCCTGCCGAGCCGCTTCCTGGCCAAGCCTGACGATGCTCGGCCAGACAAAACGACTGCCCGAAGCCGGAATCTGGTATTCACCACCATGAAAAACAGGCGGCTGGAATTTGAAACTCGTATCGAAAGGCTCGGTATAAACCGTACAGGGTTCCTGCAGGTCGCGAATTTCAAGTTTGCAGCACTCATCGAGACTGACAGACTGCCCCGGAACCTGTTCGATCAGAACGCCGCAGGCCCGGCTGTTGCCGAGATCCAGAACCAGACTGACATCGATGGCTTCTCCTTCGGGACGCAGCACAGTTATCTCAGGGATGAGAGAAGCCTGCTGCAGGCCATCCATAAGGGTCATGAAGGCAGCCAGCGAGGCCGCATAAGGCGGTATTTTTTCGCCGCCATCAGCCGGAACGTTGGTCATGGCGTTTTTGATCCAGGTCAGCATTGCCGGAGTCTGCCAGAAAGGCAGATTGCCAGGATTGATTTCGAAAGTCTGGCCGACATCTTCAGCAAGAAGTCCGCAGCCATTTTTGCTGTCAGCCACATCTGGCATGTCGCTAACGCCTGTATCAACAGCGATGGCGAAGTTTATGACATTTTCATCGAGCTGCAGTGGCGAGCGATGCAGAAAAATACGAGCCCAGTCTACACTTCGGGAACTGCTGCCACCATTACCATTTTTACGGGCAAAGGGCATCGGCAGCCATTTCCCCAGGCCGGCGGCAAGGGCATCGCCGAAACAGACCGAAAGACCGCCGATATCTTTGAGATCTGTGCCATCAGCAGCGGCATTAACGATGGGCTCGGTGCCAAGTTGCAGACTTATCGCCGAACTCGGCGATTGCAAAACGCGATAATGCCATTTTTTGTTCAGCAGCAGGTCTGACAACCGCACCTCGTTTTCTGGTGAGTAGAATGATATGCCTGTTGAAACGAGAAATTCGATTTTTTCCATATGTATCAGTTGCCTTCTGTCAGGGTATTCTGGTCACCGGCATCGACTTTTGCTGTCTTTTCGGGGGGCGCAGGCCAGTTGAGAGCAGCGCGGCCAGGCCAGTACATTATAAATGCACAGAAAATGAGCCAGGGAAACTGCATTAAATGCGCAATTACAAAAATTTCGACGATAACGACACCGATCCAGATAAGCAATGTCTGGTTAATTACCTTTTCCTGTTCCTGCTGCATTTTTCCCTCCGGGCAGAACTGCCATGCAACGCCTGACTGACAGACGAAATGTCACTCCGGCATCACAGTTGAGCCTGCAGAATTTCATTCAAAAGAGTTTTCGCCTCTTTGTGGCCCTGATCCGCGGCTTTTTGCAACCAGACCTGAGCGCGGGGCAGATTGAACTCGACTCCCATGCCGCACTGGTATAAGGTGCCCAGATAAAACTGTGCGTGGGCATCACCACTCTCAGCGGCAAGTTTGAACCAGTTGGCGGCGGTCGCAAAATCCTGTTTAACGCCGAGCCCCTTATGGTAAATTTCGCCGATCATACGACGGGCAGGCACTGAACCGAGCTTGGCGGCCTGCTGCAACATCTGCAGTGCCGCCGAAGCATCGACCCGGGTTCCGTAACCCGGCAACAAAGATTTGGCACGGGCGCACAATTCTTCGGCGCTGCCGGTTAACACCAGGGGCTCTGACTTCGGCTCTGGTCCGGGAGTCTGCGTAGACGCAACTTTTCTGGCAACTACCGGTTCTGGGCTGGAAACGGCCGGCTTTACCGGCTGAGTCTGAGAAACAGCCGCCACAACCGGAGCGGCCACAGCTCGTTTTTCTTTGCGTGGTGCGGGAGCTGCGGCAAACAAAGCAATAGCGGTTTTTTCTCTTTTTACAGCGACGGCGGCCAGACTGGCAGATTCGCTTTCAGGGGCCGGGTGCCACCAGCTTTTAAAAACCGTTACCAGCCCCTGAGCGTCAATGCCAAAAATAACACCAAGACGGTTTTTATCGTTGACTGGCCAGGCCGTCATAACGGGCACAGCTGCACCGACCGCCGGCGCAGCATTTTTTTCAGCCGGCTTCGCCGGCTGATCGGCCACAGCCTCTTCAATGCTCAAATTAAGTGATACAGCCCATGACCTGACAGCCCATACCGTAATTTCTGGCTCTGTTTTATGTTTTCGACTGATATTGGTGGCGAGACTGTTGACAAGAGCTGCAGCAACCGGCCCGGATGAACCCTTCTGCAACTCCCAGGGGATTCGCTCTCGCAAACCTGCTTTTAGAGCTGCTATTTCCGGATGATAGTCAGAGCCGGCCAGTTGTTTCAGTCTATTTTCAAAGATATCGGCATTCTGAAAAACAGAAGCATCCTTGAGCCTGACCAGTTCACAAAGTGCCTGCAACACTCTCTCACGCGAAGTATTCACGCTCTTTTGCCCGCCTTGTCTGAATATGGGTCAGAATAACAATATTTACCGACCCGGTCAATCAGCCCTGAACTTTTTTCATCAACCAGGCCATGTTCCGCCCGAGAACCCTCATTGTCTGAAGGCCTTCCTCATCATTTTCGACGCTGCCTTCTGTGCGGCCCATTCCGAGGTTCCAGTAGATCGAGCCAGGAACAATCATTTCCTGAATGAAGAAAAACTTGTTGATCGCATCGAAAGCGTCTGTAGAACCGGCACGACGCACCGCAACAACGGCAGCACCGACCTTACGTCTGAAACCCCGGTCGTTGGCGATGCCCACATAACCGGCACGGTCGATCAATGCCTTTATTTCTGAGGTAACGTTGGCAAAATAAGTTGGAGAACCGATCAAAATACCATCAGCCTCGAACATTTTGCCGATGACTTTATTCATCATATCGGTCTCGATAACACAGCGCCTGTCTTTATTCTCAAAGCAACGACCACAGGCAAGACAGCCGCGAACGGAATTTCCCCCCAGCTGAACGACTTCAGTTTCGATACCTTCGTTGTGTAATTCGCCAAAAACCGTGTTTATCAACATTTCTGTATTGCCATTCTTGCGCGGACTGCCGTTTATTGCCAGAACTTTCATAAAATCCTCCTGTTGATATGCAACAAGTATACACCACCCCGCCATTCGGGTCAGCCATTTTGTGAGATGCCTGCAGAGCGTCTGCGGCACTTTAACTGTCGGAGCGAAACTGATATAATCAAAATCTGAATATAGAGAGGGGGAAGAAACCAGACCATGCAAAACAAACAGCCCGACTATTCTCGCCACAAAGCCAGTTTTTCACTGCTTGCACAAATTTTTCCTCATATCAGGCCATTTGCGCTGCTCTTCGGATCAGATAAAAAATTTGACCGTTCCAATGCCGTAACCGGCATTATAATGCTGATTGCCAGGACTGTTCTGGCGCTGGTTATCTTTTTTCTGCTGAGTGCCGCGTTTGTCTGGCTCGACTCTTATCTTCCCGGCTACGGCATCAAAGACGGCCTGCACAAAATTGCTGCAATAATTGTCGGCCTGCCGGTCATGCTTATCGTAATTCTCTCATTGAACCAGGCATTCGACCTTTTTTATCTGCTCGTTACCGGCGACGAATTCGACAAAGCAGGCAACAGCCTGAAGTCGGTTAAAATATTCATGCTCGTCTTTGGCTTCGTCGGCGGCCTTTTTCTTGCCGGTTACGGGTATTACAAATACCTCATGTATGACCTCGAACGAGGCTGGGCAAACGAAAAAATCGCTGAACAGAACGAATTACTGGCGCTGATGAAAAAGGGCCGAGCCATTTGGAACAGGCAGATAACATCCGGACCAAACGAACAGATCGATTTGACGGGCGTCGATCTTTCTCAAAAAGAGTTTAAGGGCTTTTTTTTCGGCTATGCCGACTTTACAGGCTGCAACCTGACCGATACCGTTTTTGACGATTGCAACCTGGGTTATGCTACCTTTGACGAAGCAGTATGCCACGGCACAGTCTTCAAAAACTCTTACCTCTACGGCGCAGAATTCAATAAAACGGACTGTAAAAACATCGATCTGAGCAACGCAGCGGCGGTGCCACAGAATTTCAGAGGCGCCGGCATAGCCGAAGAAGAGCTGGCAAAGCTGGTCGAACCAGGTCGGTCGCGCTGGCACGGGGTTAAGTGGTTTGACTTCCACTCTGACGAATGGCTCAGAGAAAAAGGATTCTACACCGATGGTCGCGAATCCATGCAATTAACTTTCTGACCAGTCAGGAGACACGAATGATCAAAGAAGCTGCACGTCTGATCTGTGAAAGCAAACACCTTTGCGCCTTTACCGGTGCCGGTATATCTGTCGAAAGCGGTATTCCGCCATTCAGAGGCCCGGGCGGTCTCTGGAACAGCTATAACCCTGATTTTATAGAAATCAACCATTTTTACCGCTACCCCACCGAATCATGGCAGCTGATAAAAGAGATCTTCTATGATTTTTTCGGGCAGGCCAGCCCCAATGCGGCTCACATTGCCCTGGCCAACCTCGAAAAAATGGGGTTGCTCAAGGCGATCATTACTCAGAACATCGACAATCTGCACCAGACAGCAGGAAGCACGGTCGTTCACGAGTTTCACGGAACTTTGAGTCACCTCGTTTGCCTGGATTGTCACAAACGCTTCCGCCTCGATCAAATCGACATGACCAATCTGCCACCCGAATGCCCCGAATGTGTTGTTGGCCTCATCAAGCCTGACTTCATCTTTTTTGGCGAAGATATTCCTGAACCGGCACGTTCAAACTCTTTGGCCGAAGCTCGAAATGCCGATGTCATGATCGTTGTCGGCACAACCGGAGAAGTCATGCCAGCCTGCACGCTCCCCTATCTTGCCCAGGAAAAAGGGGCCCGAATCATCGAGGTAAACATCGCCCCTTCTGCTTACACCGGGGCAATAACCGATATTTTTCTGCAGGGGCCGGCAACTGCGATGTTGAAAAATCTAGTTGCAGAAGTGGAAGCCATAACATTGCCTGCCTGATGAGAATCTCAGCGGGTCAGTTCTTGCAGAAGCTTTCGCACAGCCAGTTCTTTCGCCTTGGCTTCGACTTCGATGGTAATATCTAGATTGCGCCATTCTTCAGGGAAATCTGCAATATCGATATAATCGTGGTGCCTGTGGGTCTGCCCGCCACCCCAGCCGTTTATCGGGCTCGACAAATGAAACATCGGTTCTCTTTGCCAGGTGGCGATCGCTTCTTCAGTCGCCCGCTCCACACTCAAGCCATCGCCTAACACGCGATGATGATGCACGTCATACACCAGCGGAACCCCAAGCTTGTGGCACAGAGGCAGCAAATCAGACGGCGTATAAGTTTTATCGTCGTTTTCGATGGTCAACAGCCTGCGTGCCTCTGGCGAGAGCCTGGCAAAAGATTCGGCAAACCTCGCCAGCGCCGCCGGCTTGTCTCCGTAACCGCCGCCGGCGTGAATATTGATTACATCGGCACCGACCCAGCCGGCGACTTCTGTCTGATACTCGATTTCTGCCAGAGAACTGGCGACGACTTCAGACTTCGGGGAATTCAGCACCACAAACTGGTCGGGGTGTAAAGAAGCCCGCAAACTGTTCTTTTTGAGAAATCGGCCACACTCTTTGAACAATGCCACGATCTCTGCGCCGTCAGGCAGGTCTTTGACCACATAACCCGCCTGCGGATGAGTTTTCAGAGGCAAAATCTGGCTGTTTATTCGAAAACAGCCAATACCGTTCTGATGGCAGAACTTGAAGGCCTGCAGTAGTGCGCGGGCGTTGCCGAGACATATATCCCCGAGCTTTTCGAGTTGCTCAGCCCGACTTTTTTTTAGCAGATGAGTTGCGGTCGTGGTTCTGAATTTGATCGGCTCTTCTACAAACAGACAGCATAAGCCAAGCCTGATCATCAGTGTTCAATTTTGTTGAATTTAAGCATGGCACTGACTGCCTTGCCGAATTCAGAACGTTTCAAAGCTTCGCTCTTGTCAATTTCAGCCGCGACCATGGCGACAAAAGCCTTGTCACTGCGCACAGATGCCAGCGTTTTGAGCAGGCTTTCTCTGATAGTCTCTTCATTTGCAGCAAGAAAATCAGTATAGCTGTCGTCTTTGCCGAATATTTTTTTGAACATGCCCCCCCGACGTTCTGCCAGTGTTTTGAGAGTCGACTCGTAGTGAGCCAGTTCGATGACGTTACCGTTGCTGATCAGGTAACGACGCACATAACCTTCAGATTCTTCGGGGGTATAAAAATAACGACGGGCATAGGCAATCTGCAGAGTCGTCACATCACCGTCAAGCCGAATCTTGAGCTGCGAAGCCGGTTTAGACGCAAGCACACGACCGTTAACTTTTACTTCAAGGCGTTCGGGGGCAATACCGCGACCTTCGGCAGTTTTAAACTGAATTGTCGCTTCTTTGTTTTTGACGCTGACTTCAGAGAGAATGCGGTGCGGGAAAAATATGCCCTGATAAAAGAATTTTGCGGGAAAAGCACGAAGAGCCGGGCCATAAAAACTGTCTTCAAGATAATCGCGGCGGTTTTTGCCGAAAGTTTCGCAATACACCACCACCGGTTCACCCTTGAGTTTGCCGGTGCCGACAATGTTAACGGCATGCACTCCCTGCAGCGTCAGAGAAACCTTGTCGCTGAAAAGCCGAGAAGTATGCTGTGCATACATAATGCCGTATTTCTGAAGGTCACTGCGAATCTTCTCAATGGTTCCGTTGCTGCGGTTGAAAGAATTAGAGAACGGCAGATCCATGCCAAAACCGTTAGCTGGCACTTTCCAGGTTTTATCGGTTTGCAGCGGGTCATTGATCTGCCCGGGCAGTTTGACCGAACTCATGATCCAGGCGTAATGCTTCGGGGAGTAGGCTATTTTTTCGCCGGTTACACGATCATGACCGGTTTCTTTGATAAAACTGTAAGGGCACTTGGGAAAACTGAAATAGAGACTTTCGACCAGACGCGGGTTAGTGCCGTATTCGCGGGCGCCGTTCACAAAAGAGTCATAGCTGCCAAGGCGGTTGCCCTGGGCCACGTTCCACCAGTCGCTGGCAAGACTGGCCGCGTAAGAAAGACACTTTGAAGACCCGGTTCTTCTGCCCAGATGCGATTTAAGACCAACTGTAGCTGTGTATGCCGAGAGTTCTTCCTGGGTCTTACTGGGAAGATGGTCGAGATAATCGATCAAAAACAGATCGGTCAGATCAGACTTTTCTACAGGAACCCCAGCACTATAACCGTCTTTCAAGGGCATCAGCTCTGCAAGTTCAGGCAATTGTGCAATGTCTGGAGTTGTTTCCCATTTGTCGCGGTCGACCACGAACAATGGTTTGAGGTTTTTATCCCAGACGAGGTATGAAATAATCTGCCGACCATCGGCTGAAAGCTGAAAAAAACCACCGACTTTGTCGGCATCCAGCTGCAAAGGAACAAGGATCTTGGCGGGACGACCGTTGAACACAAGCGTTCTGGGAGCAGCAGCTTCGCTGTAGTTTCTGAGAAGTTTAAGCAGATCTTTTTCGAAATCAGAAAACCGGCCGAGCTTACCAGCATACTCAGAGCGACCTGCCAATACGGCTTTTATTTCTGTGGCAACGGTTCTGGCCGCCGTTATTTCAGACTGGCTGGCTGCAAATGTCAGGCCGGAAATCATAACCATGGCAAGTAAAAGGCCGGTTAACCAGATTCGCTTCATTTGTACCCCCAGAATTCAAGAATATCTTTGTATTATACTGGCTGTTTTCAAAATCAGCAAATTTGCCCGGCCCGGCGATTGTTGTGGTGTTCCCTGACCTGGCAGGCAAAGGTATCGAGCTGCATCTGCCGACCGGGGTTGTCATTGCCGGCAAAAACAGCCGTAATAATAGGAAGACTCTGGTGGTCATGGCGAATTTTCTCGATTATTGCCTCGGAAGCATTGCCAACCATGCAATTGAAGCAGATGGCGTTAATTATGCCGTCGGCGCCACGCTCGGCAAAATCAACGATTTTTGCGATATTGACCAGCAGGAGCTCATGCTGAATATTGCTCATATAAGGTTTTGCCAGTCTCAGCATCTCGCGGTAACCAGGTTCATGCATTCGCAAAACTCTTCGGCCTGCAGCATTACGAAGCTTCCAGGCTCCAAACATGGCTCTGAGAGCGATAGTGCCGCTAACAAGAATATCACCAAGGTCAAAGCGCGATAAACTGTGCAAAAAACTCGAGGCAATACCGCAATCGAGCAGATCTATCTGTGATGGTGACGGCCAGACCTCAAAGCCCTGGCGTTCCAGCCACTCATAAAGATTGTTGTTGGCAACCTCATTAACTTTGGTATAGAGATCGCCGGCGATCCCCACCAGCGGGCGCGACCGACTGCGATCGACCGGAACCTTCGCAAAAGCGGCAAGGGCTCTGTCGAGTGCCGGAACGACATTTCCGGATGCCACTCCTTTTCGAATCTGTAATAGGCTCTGGCGATGCAACTCTGATGTCATACCCGGATTCAATTCATATGCCCTGGTCTCGCAGCTGGCCTTAACCAGAGCATCTATTGCCAGCAGCCCCTCATAGAGCAGCTGCATTTCGGATAAACCAAAAGCTCTGGTCAAATCTGTTCCGGTGAGCGAGCTGAGGCGAATATTTCTTATGCCAAGCTCTCTGAGCAACAACTGAATATTGTTACCATACTGCGTCAAAAGGCAGGGAAAAGTCACGCTGGGAAAATGATAAACCAGCTCTCGCTCAGGATTTGCATGATGCAGCTGAATCAGATCGCCAACAACCATTGCATAGGGACTGCACTCTTTGCCAAGCGAATACTTTTCGCCCAGAAGTCGTATATTCGGCTCGGGCAAAGGTAGAATCTCGACATTGTAACCGACGTGTTCCCAGATCCCGGCATAGGCATAGACATAATCACTCCAGTAAGGCATAAAAACCGGAGCTGTCTTTTCAGGAATCATGGCAACCGAAGCAGGCAGACACGCAGGCTCACGCACTTCGTAACGCCGCTGTCCAACATTGTTAAGCTGATCTATAAAAGCTTCCAGACGTGTCATCAAACCAGCCTCGCCACGGTGCTCATCAAATTCAACCACAAGGTGCGGCTTATTCTGCAACCAGGGTTCGAGCTGCCTGAAAGTGAAAGCATCGAGGGCGCAGCCATAATTCGAAGTCAGCAAAGGGAAAATGTTCTCGGTGGCAGCGCAGGCAGAAGCAGCCCGGAAAACTTCCGCCGAGAGTTCCCAGGGGAGAAGACATGCACAATCATCTACCTTCAGCGGCAGCAAAGAAAGCGGAATTGCGAGAATTCCAAGGCGACGCAGGCGCTCGAACAACCCCAGGTTCAAATACGAATCAAACAAATTGTATGGCTTGCCAATCACGCCAAAAACGTGGCTGTATTCGCCGGCTGCCAGCAGAACGGCAGCTTTTCGTCGCATTTTCTCGACAAAGGCATGATTTTCGCGCATTGCCGCCCTGTAAGCAGATCTAACCCGGTCTTCCGACACCATTAAATCAGGCAGACAAACAGAAAAACCTTCAACAAAGCTGTCTTCATCGTTCATTGAAAGAACAGGAGAAAGAATTCTCGGCCCCGACCTGACATTGACCATGAATGGCAACGCCATGGCGTAGGGGCAGGCATAGGAATGCTCGTTATCAGAACCCGGCAGACGCATGATCGAAGGCAAAAAGATGAAATCAGGCCTGGCAGATTGCAGCGAAACCACATGACCCGCCATCAGCTTTACCGGCAGACAAACACTGGCCGGCAAATGTTTCAGCCCCTGTGTAAGAATTTCTGCTGAAGTTTGCTCTGACAAGATTGCAGCACAACCAAGCTCTGTAAAAAATGTACCCCAGAAAGGCAGATAGCCCATCAGAGTCGAAGCCCGCGGCACCCCGATCTTAACAGCCTGTGACAGATGAGCCGTAAAATAAGCTTCACAACCATTAACATATTCAGCCGCCAGGTTAGGAATGCGGCATTCTGCCGCCATTAAGCCACCACTGCTGGTATAACGCTCACAGGTATCGCCGTAGTAGATTTTACAGCCCCCCTGCTCTATCAGGCTGACTTCACAGTTATTCGAACACTGATGGCAGTGAAACGTGGTAATTTTGGCATCATCAGTGCAATCTAAACCTCGAAAACCGGATGGAGCAACGCCGATATAACTTTTAGCGGCTATTGCAGCCCCAATTGCCCCGGAAATTCGATTATAAGGCATTACAAAAACCGGCTGTTGCAGAATCTGCTCAAAAGCCGCGACAACAGCCGAGTTTGATGCCACACCACCTTGAAACGCAACTTTTTGGCCGATTGGCCTGTTGCCAACGACCTTTTCGAGATAGTTGCGAACGATTGAATAAGCAAGCCCGGCACAGATATCAGCGAGGTCTTTCCCCTGCTGCAAAGCGTTGCAGACTTCAGTTTCCATAAACACTGTACAGTGCGAACCGAGGTCTGCCGGCGACAATCCGGCGAACGCAAGTTCTTCAAATTCGCCGATAATGTCAATACCCATTTCGGCGGCCTGTTCTTCGAGAAAAGAGCCGGTTCCAGCTGCACAGACCTTATTCATGAGAAAATCGCTGACGCAGTTGTCGCGCACCGAAATAAACTTCGAATCCTGCCCACCTATTTCAAATATGGTATCGATATCATCGAAGTAATGCTGTATTCCGAGAAACTGGCAGGTGATCTCGTTTTTCACAATGTCAGCGCCGAGTATTTTGCCGGCAAGATGACGGCCGCTGCCGGTAGTGCCGCAACCCAGAACTTTCAGACCACCGGCAAATCTGCTTTTAATTATCGCCAGCCCTTCCTTGAGCACCTCGACAGGGCGACCCCTGGTTGGCAGATAAACAGACGAAATAAGCTCACCATTTGCCGCAATGACAGCCAGATCAGTGCTGACCGAACCAATATCAACGCCCAGATAGCCCGCCATAGGCAAATGAAAAATTTCATCAGGCTCATGCAATCTAGTAACGGCAACCCTTTTTAGAGCTGGGAGCGCCACCATTTCGCCAGCCCGGCTCACGGAAAGATCACGCAGAATTTCTGCAATAATGGCCGGTGTCAGCTGCTCAGCATCCGACTGCTCTGCCAGATAAGCCGCCCCGACTGCTCCTTCCAGGCCAGGAAATGGTGAAACAACTACACTTTGCGGATCATGTAAAACCGGAATCTCTTTAAAGGCCTTGATAATGCCACTATTGGCAGCGCAACCACCGGCGATGAATACCGGGGGTTCAAGGTCACGACCTTTGAGAAGCATCGCCTGAAAATTTCGGCAGATGGCCCGGCACATCGCCCCGGCCAGTTCTGCCACGTTCTCGCCTTTCTGCTGCATGTGAATCATGTCTGATTTGGCAAAAACGGCGCAACGCCCGGCAATCGTCAAATTCTTTTCGCAACAGCCACCAATTTTCGACAACTCATCTATGCTCAACTTGAGGCGGCCGGCCTGCTGTTCGATAAACATACCACTGCCTGCCGCGCAGGCATCATTCATCGAAAATTCCTTGATAGTTCCTTTGCTGTCGCGGTCCAGGACAATAAATTTGGCATTCTGACCACCTATTTCTACAATCTGACAGCCGTTGAAGCCAAGCTGGCGGGCGCCGACAGCCACAGCAATAATGGCATTAACAAGCAACTGGCCGCGAGCATTCCAGGCAGACGAGCCAGAAATGCCAGTCAAACCAATTTTAAAGCTTTCTCCGGGAAACTGGCGTTCTATATCTCCGAGAAAGGCGCATATTGCCCCCAGATCATCAGAGCTTTTTCGCCGGTAAAGCATGAGTGAGCTAACTTTGCCATCTTCAAGCAACAGCCCCTTGGTGTACACAGAGCCAAAATCAAAGCCGAGCGTTTTCACAAGCCTCTCTCCCACTACTGTATATATTCTGGTCGACCCGATAGACTCGTTTATCTGCTTAATGCCATGGCTCAATCTGATCGGGTCGAAGGTCAAATCCTCATCAAAACTTCAACCGCTTTTTATCGTTAAGACGTCGATGTACTTTGATCAGGTTAGATCGCTCTCGGCCTGATCTGATCCTGATTTGTGCAAAGTATCTCTGATGCAGGCAAGATCATAGTTTATCTCTCTGAAAGCTTCGACAACAACCGGGTCGAAATGCGACCCCGACAGCTCATAAATTATGCCGCAGGAAGTTTCGTGCGAAAATGCCTGCTTATAAGGACGCTGCGAGCGCAAAGCATCGTAGACATCTGAAATAGCCATAATTCTGGCGCACAAGGGGATTTCCTCCCCGACAAGCCCGTCCGGGTAACCCTTGCCATTCCACTTTTCGTGATGAGAGCGGGTCAGGGCAATTCCAATGTTTAAAAATTCGTTGTCAGGAAATCTGCCGCGAATGCTTTCTAAGGTCTTAACCCCGATCATCACGTGGGTTTTCATTATTTCAAATTCTTCAGATGTGAGGGTGCCAGGCTTGAGAAGAATATTATCGCGAATGCCAACTTTACCGATGTCGTGAAGAGGTGCCGAAAAATAAAGATTGTTAATAAAGCCGTCAGTTATAACGTCGCCGTATGGCGAATTTTTGCGCAGCTGCTCGGCAATCGCCCGACAAAAGTCCTGGGTTCTTCCGATGTGGCAGCCGGTAGCATCGTCACGCGATTCTGCCAGGTTCGCAAGGGCAATGATAGTTGAAAGCTGTGCGTCGGATATTTCCTGAATCTTTTCGCGAACGAGGTCTTCAAGATTGCTGGTGTGTTTCTGCAGTTCCTGCTGCATACTACGAAGCTTCAGATGAGTCTTAACCCTGGCGAGAACTTCTTCGGCCCGATATGGCTTGGTCACATAATCGACCCCGCCATTGGAAAAAGCACGTACCTTTTCTTCAGCCTCTGTCAGACCGCTGATAAAAATGACCGGTATCTGCTCAAAAAGATGGTTGGTTTTAAGCCTTCGGCAAAGCTCAAAACCATCCATTTCCGGCATGGAAATATCGAGAATGAAAAGATCTGGAGGCTCAACAACAGCATGCGTCAAAGCCTGAAGCCCGCTTGAAAAAGCAGCGACGGCGAATCCGGCCGATTCAAGAATGAGCTGTATCATACTCAGACTTTCATGGGTGTCGTCTACAACCAATATTTTATTTTTCTGGTTTTCCATTCTGATCCCCCCATAACATTACGCGGTCGAGCACTTTGACATTTTACCAGAAAAACCGCTGGCCCTGCGTCAAAATTTTCCTCTCCCTGAAATACGAGAAAGAAACCCGCATTAGCCGAAAATTCATTGAATGCTGTATCAGCAAATTTTCATTTTTGCCCTGCAGGAATCTATAATCTGTTGAACCTTGCAGGATTGCCTGCTAGAATAAAACAGTAACAAAAATACGAATTAACTTATTAAACAGGACTTTGAGAATGAAACGTTCAAGGCGACCACGTTTTTTGACCGGCTTTTGCGCCCCAATAATCGGGCTGACAACTATTTTTATCCTGTTTTTATCTGCTGTCAACTGTTTTGCGGCCCAGTCGTCTTCGGGCTTGACACCAGTAAGACTGCAGCTCAAATGGAAGCATCAGTTTCAGTTCGCAGGTTATTATGCGGCAGTTAAAAAGGGGTTTTACCGTGAAGCCGGGCTCGATGTAACGCTGATCGAAGCCCCAGAGACTGGTGAACCAGCCCTGGAAGTAATTAAAGGGGAAGCCGAATTTGGCACTACAGGCCCTGATATACTTTTACAGAGGGCTTTTGGGCACCCGGTCGTCGCCCTTGCCGTATTTTTTCAACATTCGCCAATGGTTCTGGTTGCCCGGAAAGATTCAGGTATCAACAGCCTTCACGATCTGGCCGGCAAAAAAGTCATGATAGAACCAGCCGCCGCCGAAATAGCCGCATACTTCAAGGCGGAAAGCCTGGCCACCGCCTCCATCACGATCCTGCCTCACTCGCATACCCACGAAGACTTCGTCAGCGGCAGAGTAGACGCGATATCGGCCTACAGCAGCGATGAGCTTTTCCCAATTGCCCAGAGCGGCTGCGAATTCATCACGTTTAACCCCAGGTCAGCCGGAGTAGACTTCTATGGTGACCTGCTTTTCACGACTGAACAGCATATAAAAAACAACCCTCAACAGGTTGCAGCCTTTGTCGAAGCCTCAAAAAAAGGCTGGAGATATGCCCTCGCCCACCCCGAAGAAATAGTCGATCTGATTCTGACAGAATATTCACAACGCCACAGCCGCGAGCACCTGCTTTTTGAAGCTCACGAGACTCAGCGCCTGGTCTTTGCCGAAATCGTCGAAGTCGGCTACATGAACCCCGGGCGCTGGCGCTATATCGCCGACACCTACGCCAATCTCAACATGATACCGCGCAATTTCGACCTGACAGGCTTCGTTTACGACCCCGAACCAGAAATAGACTTTAAAAGACTTCTGAACCTTGCAGCCGTACTGCTTGTGGTCATCATCATAGTTTTCAATATATCACTCTCACATCTGGTCAAAAAACGAACACTCCAGCTTTCCATTGCCAAAGAAGCGGCAGAAGCCGCCAACAAGGCCAAGTCGCAGTTCCTGGCCAACATGAGCCACGAGCTGCGCACACCGCTCAACGGGGTTATCGGCTTTACCGAACTGCTGGTCAACTCACCCCTGGAACAAACACAGCGCCAGTATGCCCAGAATGCGAACATCTCTGCCCATGCCCTGCTTGGCATCATCAACAACATTCTTGATTTTTCTAAAATAGAAGCAGGAAAAATAGACCTGGACACACTCAAAACAGACCTGATCAAACTGCTCGAGCAATCCATTTCGATCATCAGATGTCAGGCCGAAAAAAAACGACTTGAGCTGCTTCTCAATATTCCGCCAGAAACCCCCAGATATATCTATATCGACCCGACGCGACTGGGGCAGATCATCATCAATCTCCTCGGTAACTCGGCAAAATTCACCGAAAGAGGCCAGATAGAACTGCGGGTCGAATTTAAAGCCGGCTCTGATAACCGCGGGCAATTCAAATTCTTTGTCAGAGACACGGGAGTCGGCATTCTCGAACAAGACCGCCAGAACATATTCAAAGAGTTTACCCAGGCAGATAACTCAACCACCAGAAGATACGGCGGTACAGGCCTCGGCCTCTCAATTTCAAAGACCCTTGTCGAGAAAATGGGCGGAAGCATCGATTTCGTTTCTGAGCAAGGCAATGGCAGTACATTCTTCTTCACTCTCGACTGCCGCTTCGAACACGGAGACCCGCCCAGAATCGAAGAATTGCAAAGCATCAGCAACCTGCTTCTGGTCGATGACAACGTTGACAACCTGATGATTCTGCAAAGAACTCTGCAAAGCTGGAACCTTGAATCTGAAACCGTAGAGTCGGGCAATGAAGCGCTGGCACTACTTGACAGCGGTAAAAACTACGACGTCATCATCATCGATTACATGATGCCCGAAATGGATGGTATAGAAACGATCAGACAGATCCGCAGCCGTTTTGAAGCCTCAACCGCAAAGCAACCGATCATTCTGCTCTACAGCTCAATCGATAACGCCAATATCCAGGAAGACTGCCAGAAACTGGACGTCAACCTGAAGCTTGTCAAGCCCGTCAGAGCTGAAGCTTTGCTTGGCTGCCTCTGCCAGTTGAAAAACCAGGAAAAACCACGTCCAAAACAGATATTGCGCCCGGAAAAGCCCGCCAGTGAAGTAAAAAACAGTCCAAGAATCATGGTCGTCGAAGACGTAGCAATGAACAGAATTCTCGTCTGTGAGCTCATCAGGAAGCTCATCCCCGATGCGGTGGTTTTTGAGGCTTTAAACGGCAAAGAAGCCATCGAAACCTATATCAACGAAAAGGTAGATTTGATTTTCATGGATATTCAAATGCCGGTACTCGATGGCTACGCTGCCAGCCGTGAAATCAGACGTATCGAAAGCGAAACCGGCAACAGAAGCCCGATCATTGCCCTGACTGCCAGTGCCGTCAAAGGCGAATACGAAAAGTGCATTCAGGCCGGCATGGATGAATTCATAACCAAGCCCGTAGACCCCCACAACTTCAACAGAATCTTCCAGAAATATCTTAAAAGATAAGCAGATACAGATCGCCCCCGACGCTCTAACGATAGCGCCGGGGGCGATTTATTTTTTATGCAGAAGCTTAGTTCGTTTTATCAGAGACTGCCGTGAACCTGCAAAAATTTCACTCTTTCGTTCAGAGAAATTTCTACCTGATAACCAAGGTCTCTGTAGGTTCCCTTGCTGGCTTTGTAGGATTCAACCACGGCTCTGGCGGCTTCAACTTCTTTGGCAGTTTCAATGCTGCTGATTTCGGTGGTGATGGTTTTCCAGGCTTCGCCCAGGCGTTTGTTCATTTCAGAAAACATCGGGTTTGTCCAGGGCTTGGGCATACCGGGGTGCATCAAATGATTCAGATATTCGCCGGCGTAAGCTGCGGTATCCATAGCTTTCGACAAATTAGAGGTGTTGAGAGCAAAAGAAGGAAGAGTCATTACCACGAGCAGAGCCACAAGAACCAGACGGACAACTTTATTCATTTATTCATCTCCTGATATTTTTTATCTGACGCCCTCGCTTAAGCAAAAGACGTGCCAACTGCAAAACTCTGCAGACATGCCTTTCTTCGCAAAAAACCAATAAACAGCTGTTAATTTTTCAACAGTGCATGCCATTTTTTTCAGCATCAACGGGCAACTTAAAACATCGACGCAGCCGCAAGCTTCACCACAAAACGGCCAGCTCAAATTTTACGTATTGACTTTATAGACAAACTAACATAAAATCTACTTATAAATAAATTTTTAATAAAAAATCTACAGAATTAACTTATGAAACACAACATCGACTTTCTCGAGCTTCCGTTAAATGTGATTAAACAAGGCTATACAGAAGACACTAACTCACTTACCTGCCTGATTTGCGGGCGCGAAATCGAAAAAGGCAGAATATACAAAGAGGGCGACAATCTTTATGAAGCCGGCTATTTCATGAAAGTGCACATCGGCCGCAATCATGGCTCGATATTTCATTACCTGCTCGGGCTCGACAAAAAACTGACCGGGCTTTCAGAACACCAATGCGAGCTTCTCAAACGTTTCTACGCCGGCATCTCTGATCAGCAGATTCAAAAAGAGCTTCAGATCGGCAGCGTCTCGACAATCAGAAACCACCGTTTCGCCCTGAAAGAAAAAGAAAGGCAGGCCAGAATATTTATGACCATCATGGAACTGATGAAAGAAAACGAAACCTCACGCCCCCGCTACGTACAGCCTCACGCAACCGCAACCATGATCGATGACCGCTACAAAATAACTCAGGACGAAAACGCAAAGCTCCTGAAAAAATACTTTCCCGATGGTCTCGACGGTTGCCTCACAACCTTTGCCCTCAAAGAAAAAAGCAAACTCGTGGTTTTGCGACATATCGCCTCAAAGATAGAACCCGGACGTATCTACACTGAAAAAGAAATTAACGGAATCTTAACCGCCATCTATCACGACCACGTCACCATCAGACGTTACCTCATCGAATACGGTTTTCTCGATCGCAAACCAGACTGCAGCGCCTACTGGCTGCGCAGCAAAGACTGAACCGGCGGGTCAAATACGCGCCACAGCAAGAAACACCGCGTGCAGACTCGTAATGACCGTTACAAAGGCTGCACGCGCTTTTTCTGCGCTGAGCAAAGGCAGTCGGTAACCGATCTGACCAGAATGACACAGCGCAACACAATCGCCACAAAGCGTGCATGAGTTTCCAACCCGTCTGGCCAGAATATTTTCGCGACTCAACGCCTCGTAACGGCAGACTTTCTGGCATTGCATGCAACCGCTGCAGCCGGTCGCGATTCTCATTCGCCACGGCGAAATTTTGCCGAGCCAGTTAGCAAGCAACCCTATTGGGCAAAAGCTTGTACAATGAACCATTGTCCCAAGCTTTCTCGACAACCCAAGCATCACAGCAACGCCGGTCAGCCCGAAAATACCGGCAAAGAGAAGGGCTGTCGCGGTTGCCACATTCAGAGCCCTCAACAACAGTGTAACGACAACTACCACCATCAGCATGGCGATTCTGGCGCGTCGCCACCAGACAGGCAGCTCACCGATCGTGTTTCTGCTTCTGCTGCAAAGGTCATCCCAGGCTCCGATGTAACAAAGGTGACTGCACCAGGCCGGGCCCGCAACGAGTACAGTCGCGGTAAAAAGAATCAGCATAAAAAAATCACCGCCGCGATACAGGGGGCCGGCAATGATAAGAGCCGGAATCGGTAGATGCAGCTTGCCGGTCATCAGCATCTTTTCGAACCCGGCAAGCCCCATAACGAGCTGAGCGAAAAAAACTAACGAAAACAGCAACCAGATGCGCGGCCTCAGTCTGAGAGCATTATTTGCCTCAGAAAATTTGAACGCCAGCCAGCCGGCGTAAATGGTAAAAAACACCACCTGCAGCCAGCCTGCCCCCTGCCAGAATCTTTCGGCAAGCAACAGGGGTCTTGCTGGAACAACCTGTATTACCAGCAGAAGTACCCCGGTCAGCAGCGATGCCGCAACGGCGTTGAATCTTGCGCTCATGCGCGATTTTCGCGTCCCGCCAGGTAATAGCCTCCGCCAAGAATAATGGCGCCACCGAGCAGATTGCCAAGACCGACAACCCCAAGGTTATAAAAATAGCCGGCCAGCGTTACATCGCCACCGGGCGCGGCAAGCAGCCCGATAGTCAGCACCGTCATATTGGCGATACTGTGCTCAAAGCCGCTGGTGATAAAGGCGAACAGACACCACCAGATCATAACCAGTTTTGCAGTTTCTTCTTTGAGTTTCAGGCCGCACAAAACAGCCAGACAAACGAGAATATTACACAAAAATCCCTGAAAGAACAGACTGACAAACGGAGCGGTCATTTTAGCCGCCGAAACCGATGCGGTGAAAGCGGCAGTGGCACCTGTCGCCCGGCCGGCCAGAAAAAACAGAACCGACACGAGAATACTGCCGGCCCAGTTCCCGAACCATGACCAGAGCCAGATTCGCCCGGTATCAGACCACCTGACTTTGCCGTCGAGACTGGCGGCACTCATGATCATGTTATTGCCGGTAAAAAGCTCAGAACCGGCCATTATGACCAGACTCAGAGCTATACCAAAGCTGGCGCCCATCAAAGTTTTCTGCAGCGGCTCAGAGGCCATCTGCCCGCCGATCGTCAGAATCAGAATGATGCCCAGCCCGACATACAGGCCGGCAAGCATCGAAAGAACGAAATAACGCAATCGGCCACCGTTAAGCAGCTCGACTTTCGCTGTCGCCAGCGCACTCATTTTTGCAAGCGTTTCCTGGTGCATGCTCTGCCTTTCTTATTTGGGTGACTTCAGGTTTGCGTCATTCATGGTGTTGTAACCGGGCCACTGTATCGTTTTGGCAATGCGGGCCTCAGGGTTCAACACCACACCTGCGAGAACTTCATCTCTGAAGACGTTGAAACCGGTGCGATCGACGATGTAGCCAATATGTTCTTTGGGCAGACAACGCAGAATATAACGATCGACATAAGCCATCGTATTGGCAATGACCTTAGTGACGACTTCTTCGGTGACGCGGTCAAGAAATGGCATCGCCAGTCTTGGGTTCTTTTTGCCGGTTCTGCCCATGATCAACAGGCGATAGAACTTGCCGGGTTTTCTTGTCCAGGCTGAGGTTGGACAGGCAAGCACACACTCGCCACAACCGATACAGCGTCTGTCATCGCGCAACACCTTGTTGCCGTTCATCTGCAGGGCTCCGGTGACTTTGCGCTGACAAGCCTTAACACAGGCCTCGCAACCGATGCACTGGTCATACTCGTATTCGGGGATACACATGCCGATAACGCCGAAATCCTGCATGTGGGCTTTGATGCAATCATTTGGGCAACCTGTGATGGCAATCTTGGTATGAAAATCGTTCGGGTAGACAACCGCTTCAATACGCTGGGCCAGCCCGGTTGTGTCGGTGTTGGCGAAGGGGCAGACGCGATTGCCGATGCAGGCCGAAATATTGCGCATACCGGCGGCAGGGTAACCGGCTGCCAGATTTTCGATAACTACGCCGTTGTCGATCTGAAATTCTTTGATCAGATTCTGCAGGGCAATGTTAACTTCAGCCATTTTTTCGAACGGAATATTCGGTATTTCGAAGCCCTGGCGTGTCGTGATATGCAGATTGCCATCGCCGAATTTTTCGGCAATTTTGGCGATTTCGGCAATCTGTGCCGCATTCAGATGCCCACCCGGCACTCTTATTCTGATTGCGGTATGGTTGCGACGTTTGGTAATACGAAAAGCGTTTTTGGCGACTTTTTTGCGATTCAAATCAAGTGACATGCAGCCCCCCCTTAATCGATGAGAGTCGCAGCGTGCGACAGGTTCATTACCGGCCCTTCGACACAGACATAAGTCGAGTCGATTTTGCAGTGGCCGCATTTGCCAAGCCCGCATGACATAAGGCGTTCGAACGAAACCCAGATATCTTCGGTTTCAATACCAAGCAGCCTGAATTCGGCAGTACTGAACTTCATCATTACCGGCGGGCCAACGACAACAACCTGGTATTCATCTGTCAGATCGAGCTGCAGACGTTTGATGTGCTCGGTAACCAGGCCGGTTGCGCCATCCCAGCCTTCCTGGGGTTTATCGATGGTCAGAGTCAAGTCGCATTTTTTTTGCCATTCTTTTATTTCGTCGCCAAAAAGAATGCTTTCTTTCGACTTGAAGCCAAGAATGAGTCGCAAAGACTTAACCGGTAGTGATCCGGCCACAATCTGACTGATAAGAGGTCGAACCGGCGCGACCCCAGAACCACCGGCAACGATGATCAGATTACTGTCACGAAACTTCTCGATCGGAAAGCCGACTCCGTAGGGGCCTCGAATAAAAAGGTTATCACCCACCCGCAGGTTCTGAATGGCGCCAGTCAAGCGCCCTACAGCACGAATAGTGAACTGCAGCCAGTCTTTGCCATAATTACTGATCGAAATTGGCGCTTCACCGATCTTCGGTAAAGAAACCTGAAAAAACTGCCCCGGAGTCATTTCTGGCGCAGCGTTTACAGTCATCGTAAATTCACAATCGCTCTCATGAACGATGCGAAGAATTTTTACAGGAAAAGGCAGATAAGGATTGGTCATTTTTCGCTACCGCCTTTCAGCTGGTCGTTCAGCTTGTTGATGCAATTTGAAAATGAGATATATTCGGGGCAAACATCGTCGCAACGTCCGCAGCCCACGCACATATCAAAGCCGAAACGTTTGCGAAAGTCGTAAATCTTGTGAAAAGTTTTGAAACGCATGCGCTCACCTTTGTTCTTGCGAAACGAATGCCCGCCGGCCATATCGCTGAAGCCATCGAGATGGCAGCCATCCCAGACGCGCCGGCGTTCGCCGCATTGACGACTGTCTGCATAAAAAAGGTCGACAGTGCTGAAGCAGCTGCAGGTCACACAGGAAGTATTGCAACGACCACAGGCAATGCAGCGGCTGTCGTATTCTTCCCAGAATTTGTGGTTGAACATTTCGATCGGCATGGTTTCAACAGTTGGCAGAGCGACCTTCTTGTCATTTGCTTCCACGAATTCGGGCGAAAAATTGCAGTTGATACCGGTCTGAGCAAAAATACCAGCAAAACGCCCGTCTTTTACCTGAGCCTTGACACCTGAGCCTTCGAAACGCAGAGCCACGGCATAGTTATCGCTGCGATTCGATTGCATCGAAACGCAAAAACAATTCTCGAATGTTTCCCGGCATTCGATCATGAAAAAGTGCAGACGACGGCGGCGGCGCTCATAATAAGGGTCTACCCTGTCGCCGTTTTCGAGAAACATTTTGTCAAGCCGCGCAAACCCGTTGATATCGCACGGGCGCAACAAAACGACAACCTCGCCATCCTCTTTGAGAGCCGGTTCAGAGAACTCGTTCTCGTTGAAATGAAAAATGGTTTCATCAGCCGGGAATACCAAAGCCTTTGGCGAAAGACTGCTCTTCTCGCTCAGCTCAAGATCGGCAAAAGAATCGAGGGGCGCGTATTTGATCAGGTCGGTATCAGAAAAACGCCCCTTGCCTTTGAATCTTTTAGGGCCGTAAATGCGATAATTTTTGGCCAGTTCAGAAAAAACCAGATTAAACCCCTCAGAGTCATATGAAAAAGACTGCATAGTCAAATTGTTCTGCTCCTCTGTTGTCACTTGTTGAGATTGCGCCAGGCCAGAAGAGCGTCGCTCAAAGCCTTGAAATGGGAAATTTCTTCGCCGATGAGACGGTCGATGTCAGCTGCAGGCATGCCTTCTAACAGGCTGTATTTAACTGAACTATAAAAGAAAACAGAATTTTTCTCGATCAGCATTGCCTTTTCAAGGATTTCCGGGTAGGTATCGCCCTTTTCGATCTGGCATTCAGTAGAAATAATACGATCAGAGGTTAATGCCTGCAGATAAGCTTCGCCTTCTTCGTTTTTCTCTGTGGGTATCTGTTGTGACTTCTTTTCAAATTCAGCCAGAATGTTGGCAAAATAGCGAGCATGACCGGTTTCCATTTCTGCAAGCCGTTTCAACAGTTCTTTTTCTTTGCCGGTCGAAGTAGAAGCCGCATCGGCATAAAATCGGGCGCCACGTTCTTCAAGCATTATCGCAGCATTCAATACGTCAGCCGTATCCAATATATTTTGCATGTTTACCTCCGGTCGAATTAAGGGGTTGATAGCAGACAGATAAAATCTGTGCATGTACCTTAGACCTTTCGCAAGAGAAAAAAAAAAAATAAAACTTCACACAAAAAACTGCAGTATAATCTTCATAATTCGAAGGAGAAACTCCATGAAAAATTTAACTCTGATCATGCTTGTGGTTTTTCTAGGTACATGCTTCTCGCTTCTGGCAGCAGATAACCCTTTCACTGAAGGAACGCTGAAGCCCGAAGACTCGACTAACGTTGCAACCGGTGCCAAAACGAAGGCCGAAGATGGCGACTTCCCTGTCAGCGGCACCATTGAAGCCGGCAGCAGTCTAAGACTTCGCTCCTGGCCGTGGGGCATGGTTCTTGGCTTGTTTCAGCCGGGCACCAAACTCACCGTAACCGGGGCTTCCGGTGAGTTTTACCAGGTCGAAGTCAATGGCCAGAAGGGCTACATGCATAAGAACTATATCTCTATCCCAGGCAAACCGGCCTCTCAGGCAGAACCATATTATCCGGGCAACACCCGCAGCGGCGGCTACCTCTCGATAAATGAGGGGAAATCAGCATCTGACCAGGGTGCCAAATCAGGGTCGACTGCCTCCAACCCGGCCTCCGGCAACACGCCTTCTTCTGGCACCGACACCGGCGCTATCGCTAACTATAAAGGCGGCAAGCTTTCTCCCGCTGAATTCAGCAGGATATTTGGCCCGGTTGCCCGCGAAAACATGCGGCAGACCGGCGTGCCCGCTTCCGTGACTCTGGCTCAGGCAGCGCTTGAAACTGGCTGGGGTTCATCCAGCATTGGTGACGCCAAAAACATGTTCGGCATCAAGGGCACTGGCCCGGCAGGTTCGACCAGAGTTTCAACCCAGGAATTCGTTAATGGCCGTATGATTACCATTCAGGATAACTTTCGCAAATATCACAGCTGGCAACAGTCTTTCGACGATCACGCCAAGCTTCTGCAGAACTCTCGCTACAGCTACGCGCTGCAGTATAAAAACAACCCTGACCGCTATGCCCAGGAAATTCACAAAGCCGGCTATGCCACCGACCCGAACTATGCTTCCAAGCTTATCAGTATCATGAAGGCCAACAACTTTTACCAGTGGGATATCAAATAAGAGGTAATCACATGAAACGCATATTAGCTTCAATATTCTGTACAACACTTCTGTTCGCCGCCCCCGCTTTCGCAGATCTTGCTCTGCCCGGCGAAGACAACCCGGTTCTTTCAGAGAACTCGATAACGGTCGGCTCCTCACAGTTCAATATCGTAAAACGCATCGACAGCAACACCGTAACTCTTAAAGTATTCAGCCGTGAAGGCAAAGAAGTCTGGGTTTCTGCCCCTCTCGGCGAACAGGAAAAACTCTTCGTCGTCGATGGTGCTGCGACCCCTCTGGCGGTCAAAGATGTTACCGGTGACGGCACCCCTGAACTGATCACCGCAGCAATGACTGGCCCGGAAAGCAGCGCTCTTTACGTTTTCCAGTTCGATGCCGCCTCTGCCCAGTTTGCTCCAATGAACTTCAAATACGAAAAAGAAGATCTGACACGTGATTTCGTCGTCTCAGACATGTATCAAAAAGACGGCCAGGATTTGGTCATCACTGAAGAAAACCAGGTAAGAGCCCTTGGCAAAATCTATTCTGAAGAAGCAGCGCCAATCGCCGGGTTTTATACCTTCAAGCTGTCAGGCGACGCCTTCGTCTGCTCTGAAGTGACGCCTGTTCCGGTTGAACCACCCCCGACAGAAGAAAAAACCGAGTAATTTTCGCGACAGGGACTGTATATAAAAACCCCGCTCTGATGAGCGGGGTTTTTATATACCAAACTATAGGGTCTTATTCGATTTCGGGGCGCATACTTACGTCAGCGGGTTTTTCAGATAAATATTCGGCCGGGCTGCCTGGCAAGGCAAAATTCATCACAATTGCCGTCAAACCGCCGGCAATAATGCCCGAACTGAAAATACCCTGCAGCCATTGTGGCAGCACTTTTACCAAACCTGGTTCAAAGCTTACGCCCAGCCCGGTTGCAAGGGAAACAGCCAGAACCAGAGTTCCGCGCCGATCGATGCGTTGAGTGGCGATTATTCTGATGCCTGAAGCGGCAACGGTACCAAACATCAGAAAAGTGGCACCACCAAGCACTGGTGCCGGCATTATTGTCGCCAATCCGGCAAAATACGGAATAAGACCGAGAACTGCCAGAATTGCAGCCACAAAATAACCGACATGCCGGCTGGCTACGCCGGTCAACTGTATGATGCCGTTGTTCTGGCTGAAAGTGGTATTTGGAAAGGTGTTAAAAACAGCGGCCAGCAAGGAATTGAAACCATCGGCAAAAACCCCTCCTGAAATTCGCTCGAGGTAAAGGTCGCCCTCGAGAGGTTCGCCGGAAACCAGTGAGGTGGCGGTTATATCTCCGATTGTTTCGACGAGAGTGACCAGATAAAGAAGGGCTATGCCGAGAAAAACAGAAAAGTCGAATTCGAACCCGTATTTGAAAGGCACCGGAATGACCAGCCAGTCTGAAGTTGGCATGGCTGCAAAGTCAACTTTTCCAAGAAGCAAAGCGAGCAGATAGCCGGTTACCAGACCTGTAAAGATCGAACTCATGCGCACCCAACGGTTTTTCATGCTGTTTAAGACGACAATAGTGACGATAACTACGACGGCCAGCAAAAAATTGTTATGTAGAACCCCTGCGGCAATCGAACCGGTCATAAAGCCGTCAATAACCGCCTGCCCGCCAGCGCAGCTTTTCATTGCAGAGCTGATCAGCGTCATTCCGATCAGAGTGACGACGATCCCACTCACCAGTGGCGTTATCAGCAATCGCAGCGGCCTGATAAAGCGACTGCAGACCATCTCAATGAAAGAGCCGACGAAACATAACCCGAACAGCAGCGACAAGACGGCCTCAGGGCTTCGGCCAGCAGCGACATTGGCCTTTCCTGTCGCGATCAGCACCCCGATAAAAGCGAAGCTGGTGCCCTGAACACTAAGCAGGCCTGAACCGATAAAACCAAATCTTCGCACCTGAATAAAAGTTGCGACACCCGATACGAGAAGCGACATGCTGACGATATAACTTGTGTCGGCAGCGTTTACCCCCAGAGCCCCGCAAATAATGAGAGCCGGCGTCATAATCGACACTACAATAGCCAGCAAATGCTGTATTGCCGCAAAAAGGGCTTCAGCAAATGGCGGTTTATCAGTCAGCCCATAAATAAGCCCTGCCTTGTTATTTTGAAAAACTTCATTCATTTACGTATCCTTGTTAAAGCTCTGATTTGAAAGAAAACAGTGTCTCGCCCACAGATTTTCCAGCGACATTCTATCACAATCGCAAAAAAGCTGGTCAAAGCGATTCTGAGATATTGACAAAATTCGAGTTCGTCATTATTATTCAATTGTTCTGCAAACCGACTCGGTTTGTGGCTGCCGACAGGTTTCTCCGGTGGTTTTTCCGGTTAGCGGCCAGTTCATTAAACTACCCCGAACAATTGTCTTTAAGGATTTTTTGCATGAACATTTACGTTGGTAACCTGCCCTACAGCGCGACAGAAGAACAGCTCAGAAACATGTTCGGTCAGTATGGTGAAGTCGTGAGCGCCAGCATCATCAAAGATCGCGACACCGGAAGATCGAAAGGTTTCGGATTCGTTGAAATGTCAGATGACGCAGCCGCAGAAGAAGCGATTCAGGCGCTGAACGAGGCAGACATGAATGGCCGCAACCTCAAGATCAACCAGGCTCGCCCCAAAGAAGCCCGCAGCGACAGACCCCGCGGTGGTGACCGTGGTGGATATCGCGGTGGCTACGGCGACAAGGGTGATCGTGGCTATGGTGACAAAGGCGATCGCGGTTATGGCGACAAAGGTGATCGTGGTTACAATGATCGTGGCGACCGTGGCGGATACCGCGGTGGCAGAGGTGACAGATACTAAACGAAAAAATCAAACCGCTCCTGATGAAGGGGCGGTTTTTTTATGCCTCAAAAACAGGAGCGCAGCTCTCAGGATAAACGCAAAACCATTTCCTGATGCACGATTCCGGCCTCAAGAAACTCATCGCTACAGACAGAGAAGCCCAATGCTTCATACCAGCCGACAACGGCCTTTTGGGCGTGAATCAGGATCTGTCGAACATCTTTTCTGGCAGCCGCAACTCTCAGCAATTCGCTGATCACAGCTTTTCCGGCACCATGGCCGCGAAATTCTTTTAAAACGGCGACTCTGCCGAGTTTCAAAGTCGCGGTACCGGCAGGGTCGGGAAACATACGACCGGTAGCCACTGCCCGTGCATCGCAAAAGACGAGGGCGTGCACAGCCGTAGCGTCGAATTCGTCGCGTTCGAGCTCTATTGGCACATTTTGTTCTTCAACAAAAACTTTTGTTCTGATAAGCAACGCCTGATCGAAATATGTGTCCAGGCCGCTAAAAATACGTATTTCAAACTTTTTTTCCATTATCTTCCGTCCTGCTTCTTTCAATTTATTATATTCCAATCGCAAAAATCAATAAAACCTTTTCGGCAGGATATTTAGAAGCACGCAAAAAAGTTTGATTGCAGCAGATCGGAATTGGCAACTTCTTTATGCCTGTGATATGGTTAAATTATGCGCAGGACATTGTTATTTATTTTGCTTCTTGTATTTTTCTGCCAGAGTTTTTATGTGGCAGGCGGCATGCCGCCGGTTTTTAAAGAGGGCAAAAACCCTGGCGAGATCAAAGAACCGGTTGTTTTCAGCGATCGCGGCAATATAAGCAGCACTACCGGCTTCACAAGAATTATTTCACCGAACTGGCAATCCATAAGCCCGGAAAATACCCTGCGAGAAGCCCCGGCTCAACTCTCTCTCTCTTCATGGGTCGCGACGGCGCCGGGACAAAGCAAAAAAATATTTTTTCCCATTCATCCTGAAGAATGGGGTATCGTCGTTTCTCAATTGCCACGCAGCGACGGTTGATTCCACTCCAGAACCAGCAATCTTCGGCTTTTACTTCCGAACGGTTTTTCCATGCGAAAAATCATTATCAATCTGGTGTAAGGAAATCAACATGAACAATCAGAATCCCAACAACGATCCTATCAACAACGGCGAAAATCCGGTGGACGTAATCAAGAAAATAGTCCTTGCCACTATCGTGACGGTCGCCATTACGGCGGCCCTCTATTACAGCGGCATAATTGTGCTCTGAGTCCTGGCGCCGAACACCATTTTTTGCCCTCAAAGACACGATGCAGGCATCTATTCGAAGAAGCATGCCCACATCGTGCCGGTGTTCGGCGCCCAGGTCAAAGGCTTTCGACAAAATTTCCCGGGTGCCTTTTCGTGCTTCAGCATGGGATAAATAAATTCCAGAACGATCGGCAATGAAAATATTGTTGAGATTATAAGTCATCGACCGGGCTTTTGATTTTAATTCCTGGCCGGTTCAAGACATGAGTGTAGATCATTGTGGTCGTCACATCCGAGTGGCCCAGCAGCTCCTGAACGGTTCTTATATCATAACCGGCTTCGAGCAGATGGGTAGCAAAAGAATGTCGAAGGGTGTGAACACTCACCCCCGATGGCAGGCCGGCGCTCTGAACGGCTTTTTTAACTGCTTTTTGCAAAGAATTTTCGTGAATGTGATGCCTTCTGACTTTGTTTGATCGAGGGTCGACAGAGAGTCGGTCTGATGGAAACACGTATTGCCAGGCCCATTCTTTTGCCGCTGACGGATATTTTCTTTCGAGAGCATCGGGAAGAAAAACTTCTCCGCGGCCATTTTCAAGGTCTTGTTGATGAAGTTTTTCGGCGGCTTCGAGCTGTTTTGCAAGAGCGTCTTTGTATTTTGCCGGCAGCGGGGTAACACGGTCTTTGCCGCCTTTTCCCTCGCGAACGATTATGGCGTTTCCAGAAAAATCAATATCTTTGACGCGCAAGTGAAGGCATTCCATCAGGCGCATACCGGTTCCGTAGGCAATTCCAGCAATAAGGGCATAAATTCCGTCAAGTCTGGAAAGCAGATCTTTTACCTGGTCTCTGGAAAGAACCAGCGGCAGCCTTTGTGGTCTTTTGGCTCTGGCAAAGCTGAGCTGATCGGTAATATCGATTACAAGCACATTCTTCAGCAGGAATGAAATGGCGTTCAGCGCCTGATTCTGAGTATTAGCCGCAACATTTTGTTGAACGGCTAAAAACTCAAGAAACTCAGAAACATGCTGGCTTGTCAGATTTTTTGGGATTACAGGGTGATGAAAAGCGAGAAATCTTTTTATCCAGCCGGAGTAGGTTTTTTCAGTTCGAATCGAGTAGTGCATGGTTCGGATTGCTTTTGTCATTTTTTCGAAAATAGCCGAATGGATTTTTTCACATTCCTCGAAGCTGATTTTGTAGGGACCGTCAGCTTTGCCTGCTTGAGAATCGGCAGAGGCTTTCTCGCTGCTGATTTTCTGGAGAGTATTCGGCCAGTTCGAAGCCCAGTCGAATTTCAAGACTCTTGTATAGAGGAATCTCAATGCCTGGTCTGCCTGTTTTAGCTGAAAAAACTGCATTGATGGGTAGGAACCGAGCCTATTGATAAATTTGCAAATATCATCTGGCCCCGTTCTCTCAAGTGGTTTGCCTTTAAGTCCTCTGACGAATGACTGCGCCCATTTAATCATCCAAGGAATGGATGGGGGGTATGTATTATGCTTTTCGAGCAAAATCTCCATCTGCTGCCACATTGGGGATAGCGGATCGGGGTCAGGAAAAGCGTTGTCCATAGTCGAACCTCCAACCTGGATTTGCTGGAGAACACGCATGGCAAAAGCAACGAGTCCTGGCTACGAATATTATGCTATGCAGAATCTGCATTTCCCAATATACTCTACGTTAATTATATTGATATTAACGATTCTGTCTAATATCTGTTATCTCCATTAAATAATTGAAGAATTTAAGAATTAAAATGAATAACCTGTCGACCAGGTTATTCAATTCAAAGTATGATTGTTTCTGCATTTACAAAAGAAAAACTGATACAAATACGAAAAAATGAAGAGGCAAAAATCAAACCTAAATTCCCGGTCTTATTGTAACGATGGTGGTGCTGTGCAAAAGAAGCTAATACAAATACAACATCCACAGGTGGGTTATTTTATAACCTCAGGGAATCATCATGAGTAGGTTTTCAAGCTGAGGGATAAAAAAAACATCCCGAACCCGGATTGATTTGAAACCATTTTTAATGCGGACAAGTGGTTTTTGGTTCATCTCTTTGGCAATTTTCCAGCGCCTGTCGCTCTCTATTTCGCGAGGTGTACAGACTGAACATTTCCAGTAAGGTTTGTGTTCTGGATTTGTGGGAAGAAGAAGCTCATACACGCCTCCATTCGGGCATACGAATAAATTCTGATTCTGGTGTGAAAACCCTTTGTCAATTTCATCTAAGTGACCAGCCTTTCTTAGGTCTTGAAGGCTTGGTTTTCCATTGTCCAGAATCTGTGGATTTTTTTCTATGACCCAGTTCAGTGCAGATCGATAGCTTACACAGGGGGGCTCCAACCCATACATATCGCCACCGTGAAAAATGCCTCTTTCATAGGCCATTGTAAGTGTTCTAATACACAAGATTAGCAATAGACTAGCTATTACCACCATCGCTTTATTCCTGATGCTTGAAAAATTGCTCATTAACTTAGACTTTCTGATTTGTAAAACATGAACTGATTTTTTTGTTCACATTGTATTATGTCACGTAGACAAAAAAATTTGCTACGATTATTTGAATTCAGATATTTCTAATTGATGAGGGCAGTTGTCGCCTACAAAGAAAGCAATTTAAGCGGCTTTGTTAACTTAACAAAAGAATTAAAACTTATCGACGAGGTGAGTCAATTCAAAGTATGATTGTTTCTCCTTTGTCAAAAGAAAAACTGATACAAATACGAATTCAGAAAAATGAAGAGGCAAGAATCAAAGATGGTTCAAACCATAATGAATCAGGTCGAGATAACAAGAGCGTAGACGCGGAAAATGAGGCCGGATCACGGGTCTTGCTTGCGCAAGCCCCGCGCCCGTCTCTCATTTCCGGTCACGACAGTCGTTCGATTTAAAGAAAAAAAAGAAAAAATCACAAAACCAAGCAATCTTAACTCTCAAAAGTTAACCTTGCAAGATAGTGTTCGATAGTGTTTTAATAAAGACCGTAACAAAAGGAGGGCTAACGATGACAAAGCATATTCAACCACTTGCCGAAGTTTTTGGGCACTTGCCTACTGATCATTCAAAGAATGCCAAAAGATGCCGTGCAAATCGTCTCTGCCCTTTCAACAATAAAGTTCCAAACTGTACAAAAGATAAAGCAAAGAACCCCCTTGGCGTTTGCAGCGTCTTATATGGTGACTCTCCCGCTATTACCTGCCCGATAAGATTCAGAGAAAATTGGCTAATAACGGACGATGCGGCATCTTTCTTTTTCAATGAAAGAGATGCATGGAGTTCACTAACAGAAGTTAGACTTAATGACGCAAATGGAAAATCAGCGGGCAATGTAGATGTTATATTGGTTTCATATGACAAAAACGGGTTGATTCTGGATTTTGGAGGTCTTGAGGTTCAAGCGGTTTATATTTCGGGGAATGTTCGTGACCCATTCGAACACTACATGCAAGATCCTTTGAAAAACTGCAATATGGACTGGAGGACTCAACCTAATTATCCACGCCCGGACTTCCTTTCTTCTTCAAGAAAAAGACTTGCTCCGCAACTGCTTTTTAAAGGCGGGATTTTTCATGCATGGCAAAAGAAAACCGCTGTAGCTCTGGATAAAAGCTTTTTTGAAACTCTCCCAAAGTTAACACCGGTAAAAAAGGAAGATGCTGGGATTGCATGGCTTGTTTACGACTTAATTAAGGTTAACGAAAACGGTCAGGAAAGATATGAATTAACCAAAATAGACGAAGTATTCACAGAATTCGCACCAGCTATGCTTTCTATTACAACTTCAGAGCCTGGGAGAATTGATGATTTTTTGAAACTCCTTCAAGAAAAGTTGGATGAGCAACTTGAAACTCCTCCAACTAATAAACTTATTGGCAGGCCATTTTAGTTATGACTGCAAGGCAACCATTACTATTTCCTGAATTTGCAGAAACTAAGCATACATTAAAGCCCGTCAACGTAGCGTCAGTGCCGCAAAGAAGTCCATTTAGATATCCCGGTGGCAAAACTTGGTTTGTTCCGGTTTTCAGAGATTGGGTTTCGAACCATTTCCCGAGGCCAACAGTCTTAATAGAGCCGTTCGCAGGCGGTGGAATCATCAGCCTGACAGCTTTATTTGAAAAGCTCGTGCCAAAAGTTGTAATGGTCGAAATAGATAATGAAATATCGGCAGTCTGGAAAACTATAGTAAATGGGGACATTGATTGGCTTGCAAATAGAATTCTTTCATTTGACCTCACCTTGGAAACTGTAAAAGAAGAACTGTCCCAGCCAGCCCAAAATGATAAAGAGTTGGCATTTAAAACCATTCTAAAAAATAGAACTTTTCACGGTGGAATTATTACAGATGGAGCAGGGTTTCTAAAAAAGGGAGAGAATGGAAAGGGAATTAGTTCTCGTTGGTACCCTACCACATTAGCAAGAAGATTAAATGAAATGAAGCCTGTTGTTCAAGGCTTAACCTTTCGGCAAGAGAATGGTTTAGATGTCATTAGCGAATTTGCGAGTAACCCCGAGGCTATTTTTTTTATTGACCCTCCCTACACCGCAGGCGGCAAAAATGCCGGAAGAAGACTTTACCGTCATTTTGCTATTGATCACGAGCAGCTTTTTTCAATTTGCAAGTCTATTAAAGGTGACTTTTTGATGACTTACGATGATTCAGAAGAAGTAAAGTCTCATGCAAGAAATCATGGGTTTCAAATGCGATTGGTACCGATGAAAAACACTCATAATACCACAATGAAAGAACTCGTAATTGGCAAAAATTTAAAATGGATGGACAACTTTCCCCAAGTGTGCGAGCCGAAGGCTGAATTTTATTCAACAGCCGACAGAAATTTGATTAAAAAGAAAATCGAACAAGTGCGTAGACGCGGAAAATGAGGCCTGTCACGGGTCTTGCTTGCGCAACACCCGCGCCCGTCTCTCATTTCCGGTCACGACAGGCGTTATCTCCATTAAATAATTGAAGAATTTAAGAATTAAAATGAATAACCTGTCGACCAGGTTATTCAATTCAAAGTATGATTGTTTCTGCATTTACAAAAGAAAAACTGATAC
>JAKQQP010000536.1 GCA_029564115.1 Candidatus Rifleibacteriota bacterium
CAAGAGAAGATAACCTGAAATTTTGACCTGCATAGAATTAAAGTTCTCGAAAAACAAAAATTTCAAAATAGCCTGCAGGTCGTCATGACTAGCAAAAAGATAAATTGATGGATACTTCTTCAGCAGTGCCAGAGAAGCGACTCTGGCGCCCAATAGTTATTTTTTTGCTGGCTTTTTTGACGCTGGTAACTATTTCAAAATTCGTCGATCCTCATTGCACGCTCGACGCATCTTATTACCACGTGATGGCAAGCCAGCTCGATCAAGGCGAGGGCTTCACGGAGCCTGTAATCTGGCAACACCTGAATCATTATGATTCGCTCGAGCACCCGATGGACTACTGGATGCCGCTGGGTATAATCGCCTACCACATAACCAGGTATATAACAGGGGCACAAAATGAGCTTTACATAAATTTTTTCCTCTGGTCGTTGCTCGCCGTTCTGATTTTTAACGAAATTTACAAATTTACCAGATCCGGTATTTTTGCCTGGCTGGGCTGTTTCATGTTTATTTTTCAGGGCCGCAATCTCTGTTACCTCTTAACAACGGATAACTGTGCATTCTCTGCAACAATAGGCTTTTTTCTCATCAAAACAATCTCTGAAAAAAAAGACTCCTGGAAAATAACTGCGATCATTTCAGGCATAAACAGCCTTCTAAGAATTGAAGGACTGCTTTTTGCCGTCTTTACGGGCTTTCTTGAATACCGCAAAACCCGCAGCCTCAAAGTTGCGATATTGTTCTTCGCAATAGTGGTAATTGTTATTTCGCCTTGGGTAATCAGAAACCTGACAATTCTCGGCAAGCCCTGGACATCAAATACCAAAGCCCTCTTTCTTGAATCTTATAAAGATTTTTTCGACGATGGCTTTTCAGGCAATTTTAAAAGCTTTATAAATCAAGGCTTTGCAAAAATTGCCAAACAACGTCTTAGCGGTTTCATACACTCACTGGTGGACTTGTTTATAATGCCTTCAATTTTTGTCATGTTTCCCCTTCTTTTCGCGGGAACTGTGATAATGTGGGATAACTTTGGGCGATATTTCGTGCTTTTTTTAACTTTTTCTTTGTCTATCTGCAGCCTTATTTTCCCTCTGCAAACCGAATTTGGAACGGCCATGCATATCAGCGCGATGTTCTACCCTTTTTTTGCAATACTTTCATGCGTTGGACTTAACTTTTTAGTTGTTAAATACAGCTTTTCATCAGGGTTTAAACTGGCATTTGCATCAATAATCATAGCCTGGTGCTTACTTATTTCGGTCGCATTTATTTTCAGATTTAATTCCGTAACTTCAGAAAAAGAGAATCCATACAAAGATCTGCTTCGCTCGATTGAGTTGAAAAAAACAGATCGAATAGTTTCGCATCGTCCGGTTCTTGTTTACAGACTTTCTGGTTGTCATGGCGTGCTGGGTTCGAACCTTACAACCAGCAGCCCGGTCACAATGGCCGACAGATATGATTGTAACGTCATTATCACTGACCTGCGCAATTTACATAAAGAAAAGATAAGCGAATCCGACTGGGAATTAATTGACGTTCAGCCCCTGTTAAGGGTTTACAGGCGAAAAACACCAGCCAGCTGAGGGCAATTCGCCTGGCTCGCCAAACTGGTATTTGTTATTTGCGTACATCGGTGGGAAGGGTTCTCGGGCAGCGAAGTCTCTGGTGATTGCCTGTAACCGATGACGTCAAATGACAAACAATAGAATGACAACAAGTTTGGTGCTAGCAAAATATGCTTGCGCCTTCCAAGGAAAGCGGATATATTTAAGATATGAACAGCAGGCACCAGAAAACGTTAGAGGCGATATTTGCGACACCGACAAAAACCAATATCGATTTCAGTGCGCTTGAAAAGCTGTTTATAGCTCTTGGCGGGACCGTGATAGAAGGTCGCGGTTCTCGTGTCCGGTTTGCGTTTGGTAGCAAGATCGTCAGTTTTCATAGACCGCATCCGCAAAAGGAAGCCAAGCCTTACCAGGTGGAAGCGGCGCGGGAGTTTCTGGAAAGGATAGGATTCAAACCATGAATAATCTGCTGGTTTATAAGGGTTTCTCTGCCCGTGTTGAGTTTGATGCCCGCGACAATATTTTCTTTGGTCGCATTTTAGGCATTGAAGATCTTGTTACGTTTCATGGTGAAAGCGTTTCTGAATTAAAAGAGGCTTTCCAGGAAGCGGTTTTAGACTATCTGGATGCCTGCAAAGCAATTGGAAAAAAGCCTCAAAAACCGTTTTCCGGAAAACTGATGTTTCGGGTTCCACCGGAAGTTCATGCTGCCGTTACGATTGCGGCGAAAGCCAGCGGGAAAAGTTTGAATCAGTGGGCAATTGAAGTTCTGAATAACGCAGCACATCGTTAGCAGTGTGCTTACAAGCTTTTTGCGGAAAAGAATGACAAGCGCAGAAAAACCGGCTGGACAAGAGGAGATAACCTGAAATTTTAATTGGCTGCGCAAATCACACTAAGAACACTGCTATTTTGGACAATCAATTTTTCGACAAACAAAATAGTTTTTAGTTCTGAATTTATCTGAATACATCGGTGTTGAAAGGTTCTCGGGTGGCGAAGTCTCGGGTGATGGCCTGCTGGGTGTCTTGAACGAGCGAGACTGAGAGGCGGCCGCTTTTGAAGCGTAGCTTGTCGAGATAGAGAACCTCTTTGAATGCCGGGTCGACGGCGCGTTCGAAAAAGAACTTGCCGTTGAAACCGCGGCGGGCAGGCCAGGTGCAATTAACTTCTCTGCCTTTGCCACGGTGAACGACGACTTCAGACAGCCTGAGACCGGCACCGCCGGCATCGAATTTTTGTCGCAGCTCCGACTTGTGTGAAAAATCTCTCATGTAGGTCCACAGCGCTGCCAACTGCTGCAGTTGGTTCTGGCGGTCGCCGGTAATGCCAGTGAAATTTGCGTATTCTCGGCTGACAAGGCTGTAACCGGTCGGGCCGCGCTGTAGCACCAGATTAAGGCGAAAAGCGTATTTTTCGTGGCGCTTTTCGGGATTAAGTGCGCAAACGTGGATGATCACCTGAACTCTGTCGGGTGTCAGATCGTTAAACCAGGCGATGGCACAACCCAGATTCGAATAACTCTTCTTGATCGTGCCGCGATACTGGGCATTGATGCGAAAAAACTGCCATTGATCAGCCAATGGTGCCGCTGTCACCACCTGTTTTTCGAGCGGAACCGGACGAATCGACTTGGCGACTGCCGGCAGCCCTGATGACAGCAACAGCAGCAGAATAAACATCATTTTTATGAATCTTAAATTCATCGTAAAGTCTCCTGAGAGAGATTGCTTCGCTCCGCTCGCAATGTGCTGTGTTAAAAGTCAAGTCGTTTTTGCCGCGCACGGGCTAATTTCCTTATAATTTTCGATAAAGGACTCTCCTTTCCTGGCTAGCGCCATTGCTTGTCGCAGAAGCTTATTTGCGATAGCTATCAAAG
>JAKQQP010000544.1 GCA_029564115.1 Candidatus Rifleibacteriota bacterium
TTATCAGGGTTTTCAGCCAGTGCCTGTTCAAGTTTTTCCTTGTTACTGATACTGAGAGTACCGACCATGGTGTCTTTATAATCTGAACCAATGGTGCCTGTGGTGATACCAAGGTCTGAAAGGCTGTCAAAAAGTTTATCGACACCAGGCACTATCGAAGACATAACGAGGCGCATCTGCGACCTCACCGACCTCAGGGTGTTGTCGCCGGACAGCAGACCAACCTTGAAGGCATCTTCGTAAGCTGTCAGATCCGCGTCACCGAGCGACTTGATTTCGTCGTCTGTCAGAGCGGTGAGTTCCCAGTTGCGTTCTTCTGTAAGTCTCGAATAAACGAGCTTGGTAACTTCATTGTAGGCGTCGACAAAGTCGGTAATTGCCTTAGAAGCAGTTTCGGTATCGGCGTTGATGTTAACCACCGAGCCAGAAGCGCCGGTAACATCGTATAAATCGAAGGTGACTCCTTCAACCGCGTCAGAGATGCTGTTGCTCTGGCTGACCTGGTCAGCACCGCCAAATACACCGTCTACGCTGTATATGGCATTTTTACCGACATTCTGAACCGCACCGTTGAGGCCCATGGCAGAGAGAAAGTTACTGCTGTCAGAAGCTGAACCCAGGGCAATCGCCCGGTTACCGGTTTCGGTCGAGGTGAGAATGAACTGACCGTTGGTCTGGTCGTAATGTGCCTTAACCCCGACTTTGGTGTTGGAATTGATTGAACTGATCAATGAATCGAGGGTCATGGCCGAAGTGCTGCCGATATAAAACTGCACGCCATTGATTGAAAAGGTGCCGGCAGTAACCGAAGTGGCAAAACCGGCCTGATTCAAAGGCGAAGAAGTTTTAACTTCTGAAACGGGCCGCGAACTTGTAAGAGTAGACCCGATATCGAGGCCGCTGACCGGGCTTCCGGCAATACCCAGGGCTGCACCAAGGGTTCCGGCTGCATCCTGAACCTGAAGGGTGGCATCAGAGCCTTTCTCTTTGCCAACAATGTTCACTTTTCCGGTAGAAGCATCGTAATAAGCTTTGTCGACACCTTCAACCTGAGAGATTCTGTCGAGAATATCCTGCAGAGTTTCGGTGCCGTTATAGTTTATATCGCTGGACTGGCCATTTACCATTACCCGCAGAGTTCCGGCGCCGGGGCC
>JAKQQP010000585.1 GCA_029564115.1 Candidatus Rifleibacteriota bacterium
TGCCATGCAGTTTACCCATTCTCAGTATCAGACCGATTTCGTCGGGCCTGATCAATGTCAGCCCCGAGAGGCAATACCCGACAAAAACCAGCGCCATGACTACCTTCAGCAGGGTCATGAAGTCACCGATGGTTTTTATCAGCGGGCTGATTGTGCGGGTTTTGTCAGTTGCCATCGTTCTGGTTTCCGTTCAGGGCGTCGAAGGGGGCCTGGTCACTGCGCAGAATGAATACTGCGTTTTCATTGACCATCTTTTCGAGCGCTTCAAGCGAGCGGCTGAACTTGTAGAATTCGCGACCTTTTTTGTGAGCTTCGGCATAAATTTCAGCGGCTTCACGGTCGGCTTTGCCTTTGATTTCGGCCGAGGTTTTTACCGCCTCGGCGTTGATGCGGGCAATTTCGAGGTCAGTTTCAGAGAGAATGATGGCTGCTTCCATACGGCCTTCGGCGCGGTATTTGGCGGCATACTGGCCTCTTTCGGCACGCATCTGGCTGAATATCGCCTTGATGTTGTTTTCGGGGTAGGCGAGTCGCTTGACGCCGAGGCTGACGATTTCGACGCCAAAGCTTTCGCGGGCCTTTTCCCTGACCGATTCGAGAATTTGGCTTTCGATTTCGGCAAGTTTCAGCTGGGCCGGGTCAGTTGACACGAGGTTGGCGAGGTCATAGTTGCCGAGAACGTTATTTTTTGAGCTCGATACCAGGCCCTCGATCTTGTCTTCGGCGTTGGTCATGGTTCCGACTGACTGCAGAAAGGTGAGTGGCTGCTGAACACGCCAGACGATGTAGGTGAGCAGAATTATGGCCTTTTTATCGCGTGTCAGAGTCTGGGTGAAGCGGGTGTTGTAAATGCGGTTGCGGCAGTCGAAGAGATAGAAATTGTCGACCGGCCATGGCCATTTAAGGTGTGCCCCCGGGGTTTCGATGATGCGGTCGGGTTTTCCGAGATGGGCAATTACGGCCTTGAAGCCTTCTGGCAGCGGCAGAATGAAGGCCTTGTAGGAAACAAGACCGAGAAGCAGTATGGCGAGAAGCAGTCTCAGCCAGAATTGCATATAATCACCTTCTTTACCATGTTTGCAGATTCAGATACATTTTATCGTTGCTGCGCATGAGAGTTTTGTCGACAACATAAAAGGGCTTGCCGCTCAGAAGCTGCTGCAGGCGGTCGAGACGCAGTCTGAACTTTTCCAGATCGGGTTCGGCCTCGAAGGCAGCCGAACGGCTTGAAAACGAAGAGGCATCGCCAATCGATTTTGCAACGGTGTTGGCGGCGTAACTTCTGGCTTCGAATTCTTTGCTGTGAGCATTTGCTTTGCTCATGAACATTTTATGCGTGTTTTCGGTGTTTGCCTTTAATACGTAGGTTAATTTATCTGTTTGAGCGCTGATAACATCTTCGTAGGCCTCCGCAACCTCGATTGGCGGGTGCATGGCGAGAAATACCACTTCGACAACTGCGGCGCCAAGGCCAGCTGCGTCAAGGTCAACCTGGATATTTCGACGCAGCTGATCGGCCAGAATCCTGCGGTCGCGCGTGATGATCTCGTCGAACGCGGCTGCGACGGTTTCGCGGGTCAGATGCCGGTAGGCGGTGGCGCCGATGAATTCTTCAGGGTTCTGCATGGTGGTGACGTATTTGAACAGGTTGTCGACCCGAAAGAGAACCTGGCAGTCGATGGCGATGATTTCTACCCCATTGCCGACAATCAGGTGAAAATAATTAGTCGCATGTGGCTTTGCCCAGATGATGTTTTTCTGCTTTGGGTCAGGCTCGAAGCCAATGTTGAGGGTGCGAATCTGGTGCGGCCTGTGCAGCTCGACGGTAGCGAAGGGCCAGGGCAGCTTGAGGTGTAAACCCGGCCCGGCTGCATTGCTGCCGGTTATCCTGCCGAAATGTCTGAAAATCGCCTGCTGGTCAGCCGGAACGATGACAATTGCCGATGTGAGCCATACTGCGAGAAAAGCGGTTATGAGAACCGGTTCGAGAATGTGCAGGCCGAAAGCGATGATTTCAGACCTGGAGACATCGATTCCAGAAATGCTTTCGATGCTGCGTATCAGGCTCTTTTTAATTGTGTTCTCTGCGGCAAAGAAACTGATGAAAAACGGAACCGGCAGTTCTGTCTGAATGCTGCCGGAAAATGCCTGACGCAGGCTGCGGATGGCAGCGGTCAAAATTTCGGCACCCAGCAATGCCATGCCGATAAATACCGAGAAAAAACCATAGTCGACATAGGCATTCAAAACATCGCTCTCTGCCTCGGGCAGATATGAAGCCAGCAGGAAAACTGCAAAAATCAGCGACTGATAACCGCTCAAATAGCCAAGCCCACGATACCAGCGGGCCGATAAGTCTGGTTTTTCGAGCAGCTGCAGAGTTCTTACGGCAAAAACCGCATAAAAAATCAGAAGAAGATGAATTGCCAGGTAGAAAAAACGAAAATTGAAAGAATCGTAAACCGTCAGGCTAAACCCCAGAGAAAGTCGGTAAACCTGATACAACAGCAGACCGCACAGGCCTGCAATCGACATGGCACCGGTAATACGCAGGGTTTTGCCGGTCTGAATGCGGCTGAAACCGCGCTGCATAAGGCGATTCTGCAGCCAGCAGTCATCGCCGGCAAGTTGTCGGCAGAGATTGTTGAAATATTGGCTGCCAACCAGCAGGGCCAGATACAGCAGAGTGCCGGCAAGCTTGTCAAGGCCGGCAGAAATCCCGGCCAGGGCCGAAAGCAGAATGACGCCGGTTGTGATAT
>JAKQQP010000590.1 GCA_029564115.1 Candidatus Rifleibacteriota bacterium
GTGGTTAAAATTCAGCGGGTGCAGATCTTCAAAAATCGCCGGGGTTAAAAATCGGGTGATTGTTCGCGGTGGTTTAAAAATTGGCCGGTGGTTCAATTTTGGTTGTTCGATGATCGCGCCTGGTGAAAAAAATCGTGGTCGATTCGTAAATGCTTTTCTACGGTGCCCGCCATTGCATTTTTAAGCGGCGGCTAGGGTGCAAGTGACCCTCTGACCTCAAAAGCTCGTGACGGTGCTTTAAATCGCTTCAGCTTGTACTTTTAATAACGGCCTATCGCTCAAACGGGCAAACTTGATAGAAGGTGTGTTTTTTCTGGTTCAAGTCGGTAATCAATCCGGCATGGTAATTTTTACAGGAGCTAAACAGATGGAATCTCAAGAAATCATTCTCAGGCGTTCAGCAGTCAGTGAAGCTACTCAACTACTGAATAAACTCAGCCAATTAGCCAAAGGCGCTACGCCACAGCGGGCGGCACAGTTGAAGCAATGGTCTGATGCTATTGTAGAAAACAACAAAAGCGCTGATTCTGAAACTATTCGGCGCGGCATTAAGCAGATCGAGGGCAAACTTTCTGAAGAATCGGCAGCGGTTCGGGTTAATGCGCCACGTTCGGCAGCAGAAATCATTTCAGATCAGGCGGCGCGGTATAAGCGTTCGATGGCAGACCAAAAGCGTCAAGATCGCATTTACACGCAGACCGGGCACCTGGGCAAAGAAAAGTAACTTGATTCGGGGTTGCACTCTTAAAAGCGGGTGCAGCCTTGATTCTCTCAATCGACCCGGCTATAACACGCCCTGAATCGGTGGCGGCAGATTGGAGTTAAAACGGTGACTTTAAAATTAAACAGAGAATTGATTGAAAAACTGGCGCTCCTGGTCGAGTCTACCGGGTGTTTTTGGTGCGATGCTTGCCGGGTGCATGATATTGCAGAATCGACCTTCTACGATTGGTTGAAAAAGGGCAATGATGAGCTTGCCAGAGTCGAGAAGGTCAGGCAGACCGGCAAACGTGCCCGCATTGCCAATGATCGACAAATTCATGTTGAACTTGTGAGGCGGCTTCAGTCAGCAGTTGCCAAAAGTTGCATAAAAGATCTTCAGGTTTTATCGCGTTGCGCTGAAGGTGTTAAGGTGGTCGAGTTTACAGAAACGGTCAACGCAGACGGCACAGTGACCCGCAAAACTTTTATCAAAAACGGTTTACCTGATTGGCGGGCGGCGCTGGCAAGACTCGAACGGCGGCATGGTAAGAAGTGGCGCGGCACAGAAAATAATCTTGATGATGCTTTCAACCCTGGCACTGGTGGCGGTCGTAAAAGGATCAGCGAAATGTCACCAGAAGAACTGCATAACGCTTTTCAGGGGCTTAATAGCGCCGATGATGATTCCGAAATTGCAGAGTATATGAATTTGCTGTCAAACAAAACACCGGTGCTGCGTGTTGAAGAAATCTCGCTCGATGATGGCGAATAACCATATAGCCCTTCGGGGTGGTATGGTGGCGGCCAGATTCGGCGTTATGGCCTGGCGGCGCTTTTTTCGTCTAAAAATTGATCGCGGTATAGTTCGATTCGTTCAAAAAACGGCTTTAAACTATGGGTACAAATTTGGCTCAGAATTAGAAGTAAGTTTCATGGCCTGGTGTCCTGGTTGCTGAAATTTTGCTTTTACCTGGTGCCGGGTGTCGTTTATGCCAGAAATTTATCAGCGGGGGGTTAAATGATTAGAGAAGCGGCTTCTCAAAATAAAAGGCGCGGTAGACCCAAAAACGATGCCTTAGAGCTTTCAATAAGCACCTATTCAGCATTATGCGGCGGGGTTTTTGCCGATATTAAGTCTAAGCGCGGTATGCAAGATGTAGTTTATCGCATGAAGGCTATTGCAGTTCTGAAGGTCGATAATCGTTTCTCATGGCTATACGATAATGCAAAGGCGGCGGCGGGCGTTGCTGGTGCCTGGAAGCCTTCTATACTCTCAGAACTTGGCCGGGTAAACGATATTGAGGTTATGAAAGATATAGCGTTGCATATCTGCGAAACTAAGCCCAAAACAAAACAGGCGGTTGCAGCTATCAGGGCGCTACGCACAAATAAAACAGCAACGCCAAACTATTTAAGCCTGATGCAGCACATTGAAAACAGCATTGATGCTTATTATGCGACACACACAGGCACGCCCAAAGAATGGCGGGTTAAAGCACTTCTTGATTATGCGGCATTTTTAGAAAACGGTTAAGGTGTTGCCCGTAGGTATTCCGGGTTAAACAGTTCATACCACAGCCTTTTTAGTAGCGGTACTTTTACCACAGCCTTTTTCGGTTGCTCAGCTTGTTTTATTGGCGCTGGTGCTGGCAATCTTGCGCTGATTCTATCGAGTTTCATTGATTGGTGGCTGATGATGGCCGCCAATTCGCCTATTTTGGCAATCAGATCTTGATTTTGTTTCAATATTGATTGATTGCTTTCGGCCAGTAAAAGAACTGCCTTTTCAAGATTCTCAATTTTATTGGCGGTATTGTCGCAGATCGGCGCGGGTGATTCTATCGGGGCATGATTGGCCATAACTTCATTCGCAGCAATAGAAGGCGATAAACCGCCATTGATAGCCGTTGACATGGCGCTTAACAATCTTTCGGCGCTCTCTGGTAGGTAACTGATGCGCCCGCTTTTCTCAATCTCAATACCGCATAACTTCGACCAGTAACGGCATTGCGTGGGCGTTATAGATAACTTTTTTGCAAGATCAATCAGGGGCAGTTTGTTCATT
>JAKQQP010000594.1 GCA_029564115.1 Candidatus Rifleibacteriota bacterium
CTGGTGTTTCGCAAAGCCGATGCACCACCACGAATAAGCTCCGCCAGACGCACAGGGGTAAAATCCTCCGCGGTCCTAAGCCAGGACAGTCTGCCCTCAGCGATATTATCAAGCCTGCAGTCCAACAAAAACTGAATAACCGGCGTTCGATCCGATTCAGCTTTAACTGTCAGTCTAAGCTTGCCGTCAAGTCGCTTATTGAGCTTCTTCAGCGATCTCGAAAAACTCGCAGATCTTTCAGCCCGCAGTTCTGACAATTCCATCAGGATTGCCTGCCGCTGCTTATGGAACTCTTTAACAAGCGTACCACGCGTAGCCGCCAGGGTCTGCAATGGCCGAATCCGCTCGATTTCCTTCAATAATCTTTGAAATTCGGTGCCGAGCTGTGGTCCTGTTTTTCCCTCACAGGCGGGAAGATCTCTGAAGGTCTTTTCGAGATGCCCCTCTTGAAATTGAATGCAGACATTCAGTTCCTGTCCAAGCCTGTCAAAATCAGACTTTGTCTGCGCATACCTGCTTTGCCATCGGGAGAACAATTCTTCCGCTTCACTTCTGAGCTTATCTAGGGCCAATCGCATTTTTCGCAGGCTATCGGCATGAGGAAGCCCGCTGATGGCTGACTCGCCGAGAAATAGAGTATCAGGCAGATTATCGCATACTGACTGAAAAGCTTTATCGAGATTTACCGTCTCCTCTTCTGTCACCCTTTTCAAGAGTCGCTTTTCGGTTTCGAGAAGCGGCACGATCTTCAATTTTTCTTCCAGACCCAGGCTTTTGAATTGGGAGGCCTGCTCTTCGAGTTTGGGCAGTCGCGCAACCTCGTCCTCAACAACAGCCATATTGCTTTGTGCTTCAAGTAACTTCTGCCTGTTTTCTGCGAGCTTTTCAAGAGCTTCCTGTATGCGTGATCCATTAGCCTGGCTGCCTGATTCCAGAAATCTCGCCAGCAGGTGGCGCTGGCCATTTTTGTCCTGCGCGATTTCGAGAATTTCATTCTGACCATAGAGTTCGACTTCAGGCAGAAGATCGGCAGGGGTAAAATTTGATGGGTTGCCATCTTCGTCTTTTACACTCGCACTCTCTCCATATCGCCTGGCAATATGGAAACGTTTGCCATTCATTCGTGCTGAGCAAATTACCAGCTCAACCCGCGCTCCGACTTTACCCAGATTTTCTTTGATAATTTCTTCATGCTGTTTCTGTGCGTTTCTACCTGCCGGGCGCAATTCAAGCACGTAGCGAATGCACTCGAGCAAAGTTGATTTGCCGGTGCCACGGCCACCAATGACCGCATTCAGATGCCCGGAAAAATTGATGTGAACCCCATCAAG
>JAKQQP010000610.1 GCA_029564115.1 Candidatus Rifleibacteriota bacterium
TCTGGCTGCAGGCTGAATCGGCCTACAAGGACGGCATAAACCTTTATCTCGCCCGCGACTGGGAAAAAGCAATCGCCGCTTTTTCTACCGTTCTGCAGCTGCTGCCCGAAGATGGCCCGGCACAGGTCTACATCGACCGCTGCGAAGAGTTCAAACAGCACCCGCCCCCCGAAAACTGGGACGGCCGCTATATTCTGAAAAGCAAATAAGCCAGCAGACAATTCCGTCAGTTTTAACGCAAAGCAGCATTTGTAACCAGAAAACAACAAACAGCAGCAAACAGCCCAAACCTCTGCCTGCACCGCAAATCCACAGTCGCATTGCATCCGTTTTTGCATGTTTTTTGTAACACCAATGTAAAACTCGGGTCGTTAATGACAAGAACCGCTTCAGATCGACCATTCTCAGCTGAAAGACAACTTGCATAGACACCATATGCCTGATAAAATCAAAAGATACATTTTTCCTCAGAGAGAAAACCCGAGTTTAAACGATCAAGGATCTGCCATGTTGAACCACTTTTTGTCACGAATTCGAAAAATTCTGCCGGCTGCCCTGATAGCAGCTTCGGTCCCGATAATGCTGAGCGGCTCTGAAGTCGCCGGCACCATAATTAAAGTTCAGGAACTTCTCAAACAGAAAGATTACCAGACCGCCAAAACCCTGATCGCAAAGAGTCTCAAAAGCAACCAGGATTCATGGCAGCTCTGGATGTCGCTCGGTTACGTCTTTGAAGCCAGCCAGGAATACGACAAGGCTCTGGCAGCTTTCATGCAGGCATCTGAGCTCAAAACCGGCATCGATGGCCTTGAGGCCAAAATCACCCGCCTGCAGGAACTCGCCAAAAATCAGGCACCAAAACAGCCAGAACCAGAAACACCGGTACAACAAGCAGCCAGCATGATGGCACAGGCCCACAAACTGTTCGAGCAGGGCCGAACTCTCGAAGCTGGCCGCCTGTTTGTCGAGGCTGTCGAAATCGACCGCAGCCTGCTTGCCAGAGACATCGA
>JAKQQP010000616.1 GCA_029564115.1 Candidatus Rifleibacteriota bacterium
TAGGTCTTGGGCCCTATATGATCAAAGCCCGCGAAAAAAGCTCTTATCTGTTGCTCGAAGCCAACCCGCATTTCTTTGACGACCGCGTTGCCTCGCGCCCGGTGGTTCTTATTCACAGTAACTATGATTTTCAGCAGCTGGTTTCAAATTTCAGGCAGAAAAAATATGACTGGATCAATCTGCCCTCGATGATTTCAGAGCAGCTCGAAAACATGAAGCTCGAGCAGGTCAAGTTTGTCAAATACCCGAATCAGGCCGCAATGGTCTGGGTTTTTAACACCCGCGAAGCATCTCTTGCCGATGCAAAAGTTCGCACCGCGCTCGATCTGCTGGTTGACCGAAATCGCATTTTAAACCAGTTTCCGGGTGATGGTGTGGCGCTTTATAACAATATTCTGGCTTCAGGCCCGACAGCGGCTGAAGAATACCCGGTTCGTTTCGCAAACGGCGAAAAAATGCTCGACGCTGCCGGAATCAAAGATTCTAATAATGATAAATGGCGCGATATCAACGGAAATCCATTTGAAATCAAAATTTTGATCAATGATGACAATCTTTCGCGCCGGGTTATCGCCGACCAGATAGTTGCAGATCTTGGGCGGGCCCAGATTAAAGCTTCAGTCGAAGCCGTTTCGTGGTCTGACTTTGCGTCTAAACGTCTGAAACAGGGCGAATTCAGTACGGCGTTGCTGAGCTATAATTTTCCGGCCGGTGGCAACTGGGTTTCACTGTTGCATTCGTCGCCAAAGGTTCTTGATAACTTGAATTACGCGGGTGTGAAAGACGATCAGGTCGACAAGGCTGTTGATGATCTTGATTCAATGCTTGGCGAGACTGACAGGAACCAGGCGATTGCGAGTCTGTCTGCCTATCTTGAAGAACAGCGCCCGATGGCCTTTCTGATCAGACCCATGGATGTCGGTCTTTACCACGCTGAGGTAGGTTTGTCGACCGCTGCCAGCGCCATCTGGAACGATGTGCTGAACTGGAAACTTCTATTTGGTCCGGCTGAATCGCAGCTGTAGAACCGGGGGCGGCCCAAAGTGCTGAAAATACAGAATTTTTCACTGCAGCTTCGTGCCACTGACGGGCGCCTGTT
>JAKQQP010000007.1 GCA_029564115.1 Candidatus Rifleibacteriota bacterium
CGTTTTGTCATGAACCTGAAACCGCAGCGACCTGTCGAAAATCACTGCAGTCTTATTAAGCTTATCGACCGCCTCGCGTAATTCTTCCTCATTTTTCTCCTTGGTTTCCTTGGCAGCCTTCATTGCCTTGCCATCAGGAAGTTCGGTCTGCTCAGCCACAGGGTTTTCACCGGGACGGGTGCCGTTTGTGGCCGACGTCTGATTGGGCTGGGGTTCAAGAATTGGTTTGATGTTTCCGATTTCCATTATTTCCACACTCCTTTCTACATGATAGAGAAACAGTACATCAGACCTGAACCCTTGAATAAAGGTTCAGATCAGAGTCGTCATTTTTAAATTTCGGGTGATAAGGGTGCAGCATGTTTCCGGGGTTGCCGGCCACACAGGCATACCAGAACCAGTCGCGAGAAGAAAATATCTCGCTACCTGCCATTTTTCTCTGTTTATTCAAGCTATTTTTGTCTGCCAGAAGAAAATGCTGCATGTCAGATTCCTCCTTGAATCTTGCCAGGTCGCATCCTTGCCGGAGAAAAGTGCAAAACGCAAACAGACACACTTTCCTCCTATCCTTATACTACTTATCGTCACGAACTACTCTTAAGTAACGTGTAATATTTAACATATTAACAACAATTAAGCCGATTAAACGCAATTTTTATCACATTTCATCTCAACATAACTCTTTTTCATTTATTTTCTAATGATTTCATTCGTCATCATGGCTGTTTTTTACTGTGACCGTACACCGCAATACCAGACAGACATGCCACAAAAAAATTCGACCCGACCGGAAAAAAAATCGGCCGGCAATTTTATTTATTGAAAACACCGGCCTGAATCATGTCAAGACTGAGGTTGACGCCGGCCAGAAAAGCCTTGCCATTAATCATTTCATCATCGGCAATGCGTTTAACCATCACTTCGCCGGCACCCTCGAAGTCGCGGGCCATAGCGTTGAAAAACTGCTGCTGCGTTTCGGTCATACGGCCATCGATGGCATAATTGAGCCAGTTTTTGCCCCAGGTGCCGGAACGGTGCAGGTATCGCCTGATCTCTACCGCCAGACGCTGAAACCACGACATTCTGAAGCGCCCGCCAAACGAAAAGCAGCGGGTGGTCAGCAACATACCGCACAGGGCAGCATCACCGGCCGCCACTTCCCCGGGCCCGAAACCGGC
>JAKQQP010000010.1 GCA_029564115.1 Candidatus Rifleibacteriota bacterium
CTCTACGTTCGCGACGGCCGTGAGGTGGAACTATGACCGATATCGACTTTGACAATTTAAAAGAAGAGCGGAAGCTGGCACGGATCGAGGCAGCCGTGAAAAAGCCCGGTTTTGCGGCCATGCGTCGTCAGATACTGGAACTTTTTCACGAGGAGCCGGATCTGTTCAGCCGCCTGTTTGCAAGAATAGACACCAGAATCAGAAAATACCCGCCCCGTGATTATTGCGGGGAACGGCACTGGACAGATGAACTGGTCGCCGACAGACTGCAGGCTATCTGGAATACCGTTCTCAACCCGGCAATGTCGTATTTTGCCAAAATTGCCAAGGCACCCCCACAAGAAATTGCCGATATAATCTGGGGCCAGATTCGCAAGATCATGATCGCCGAAGCAACCCCCAACTTCAAACGGTTTTATAATTCATTTATCCAGGAACTACAGCACGACAAGCCTAAGCGTTTTACCTCAAAAACAGTCGCAAAAAAAAGATTCAGGGGCCTGCGTGCCTGGAAAAGCGACAGCAGAATCAAATTGGGCAATAAAAAGGTCGAAGAGCTGGTTAAATTCTGGCAGGTCGAAAAAAGACTGCGGTTCCCGAATATGGCGTGCAACGAAAAACTGGTCGGCGAACCGCTGTGCGACCTTGTCTGGGAAATGTTCAAACTGCTCAATGAATGGGTGCGCGAAAAGAGGCTTTTCGATTCCTGGAAAAAGCTGGTTAATTTCCCGACTGCCGTGCAGGCCGAACAGTCGCTCGACGGTCTGCCCCGCGACAGCGAAAGCGGCCCCGAAGCGGTCGAGAAATATCTCGATCAGAACGGACGCGATTTGCTCGGCATCGAGCAGTTACAGGCAGTAAAAGAGGTGCTCTGTGAGAACGCCGACGCATGGGCCAGCCACTTTGACCGGGTATTCGCAGGCTTCAGGCCCGAGCAGAAAAAGTTTCTGCAGTATTATTACGTCAATGGCCTGGCGCCGGGCGCGGCCGCCGAAAAGGTCGGCAAAGCACCATCATTTGCATCCCAGACCTTCAGTCGGGTCGCCGAAGAATGTCTCCCGCTGCGCGAACAACTGAGCAGTGAAGAATTGCCGGCGCTTCGCGAGTTTCTTAAGGTTTACCTCCTGAACCTGAAGCCTGAAACGGGGAGGACAAAGAAATGAACAGCAAAAATGGTCTTGTTCTGCCCATCAACTACGGTTTCTGGCCCCCGAAATCGCAGACGATACTGATGGCCTTCGTTCAGGCTGTCGAAGGCGACATTCTGACTCTCTGCCCGGTGATCAACGATTTCAAGGCCGCAGAATTCTTCGATCTGATCGTGCCGGCCGGCAAAACCTCGCTGGCCTGCGATCTCGTCATCATGGGGAAACTGCAGGCCGGTTTTCCTGCCTGTGCA
>JAKQQP010000021.1 GCA_029564115.1 Candidatus Rifleibacteriota bacterium
ATCGTCGCCTGCCCCGGCCGATTTCTCGATCATGCCTCACATTCATACGGCAAACTGCCCCACCTTGAATACCTCGTGCTCGACGAAGCCGACCGCATGCTCGACATGGGCTTTCTTCCAGATATCAGACGGGTATTGAAAGTTCTGCCGGCCAGGCAGCGCCAGACCCTGTTCTTCTCTGCGACTCTGCCGGCTCCAATCGTAACCCTGGCAAAAGACATGCTTAACAACCCCGTATCAGTAGACATCGAACGCCCGCAGATTACCGCGACCGGCATCGAACACAAAGCTTTCAAAGTTCGCGATGAACTTAAACAGGATCTGCTGATCAACATTATCGATCAACACCAGATTCGCAGCGCCATCATCTTTACCCGCACCAAACACCGCGCCAAAAGACTGGCACAGTTTCTCGATCGCAAAAACGTCGCTACCGATTTCATCAATGGCAATCGCAGCCAGATGCAGCGAACCAAAGCCCTCGAAGACTTCCGCAACGGCAAGGTTAGAGTGCTCGTCGCCACCGATATCGCTTCACGCGGCATTGATGTCGAAGCGGTTTCACATGTCATCAACTTCGATGTTCCCCACATTGTCGAAGATTACGTCCATCGCGCCGGCCGCACTGCCAGAGCCAACATGACCGGTTATTCATACACGCTTGTTTCTGCCGGTGAAATGTACGATTTCGGCCAGATCGAACGCACTATCAAAACCCGCATCGACCAGGTCAAACTCGAAAATTTCGACTACAACGCCAAACCCGAACAACAGCTTGAAGTTCCGATTGCGCAACGCATCGCCGAAATTCGTGCTTATAAAGCCGCATGTCGCGCCCGCGCAGCCGAAAAACAGGCCAGACGTACCGGCACCCCGACAACTGCCAAAACAAGCACCGGCAACCACGCAAGAGTTACCGAAAAGCCAACGACACGCCAGCACGAAACCAGAAAAACCACAACTGCCGGCGAACCGACCAGACATCATACTACCGGACGAACTACCACCAGTAGTCACACCAGTCACCAGTCCCGTCGCCCTTCTGAAAGACCTGCCCGCCAGCAAGAAACTACAAACACCGGCAATCGCGGTAATCAGCAGCGCAACGAAACCCGCAAAGACAACAGCCACCTGCCTGACATTTTTTGAAATAGTGGTTAGTGGCCAAATAAACAGTTAAACGAACAGGCCAGAGCCTCATCGGCTCTGGCCTGTTTTTTTTTACAAAAGAAAATTCTGCGCCAGAAAAAACTGGCAACAAGCGTTCAAATTAACCCATTTCAGGAAGCGGGAGGATCGGCGGGCTTGTTTTCTTCGGGGAAAAGTTTAACGATAACCAGCAACAGCAAAAAGGTAACCAGCCCCAAAACTGCGTAAATGCCCCAGCCGCGGTCACTGAATGCCTCTTCGATGTGTTTTCCGACCTGACTGGCGCCACTGTAATCGGCTGATTCACCAAGCTGCAGCCGCTGTGGTTCGCGAATCAACAGACTGTCTTTAATCATTGCCAGATCATACTTCGCCGCTTTTGCCGAAGAATTACCGCCAAATATGCTGAACTCCCCGGCTTCATTGGCTTTGAAGAGCAGAGTTCTGCTCTGATAATGTGCTTTTACCGCCTTAACCTCGATCGGGCTGTTGTCGCCATGTTCGATAACCAGCCTGAATTCGGTTTCGCCCTCGGCAAACTGTTCGAGGAACACGTTGAAGCCGCTGCTCTTTTCTTTGTTGTTAACCCAGGTGTCCGTATGAGCGACTTTCCAGCCCAGCTTGCCCGGCTTGCGAATCTCAAAGTTGATTTTGCGGCTGAATACACCCGAAGAAACCAACTCCAGGTTTTTCCATTGCTTCGAAGCAACGGGCAGCTGCACCCCGATATAAGTCTTGTTTTCATCACGTTTATAATCTGAAGAAAACTGCAGATCCAGCTCAGACACCCCGACACGTCCGGGGAAATATGGAATCTGCAGACCGTTTTTCACGAGCCTGATGCCATCAGGGTTGCTGTCTAACGCTGCTTTGAGATTCAATGACAGCTGATAAAAACCGGGAGCAGGCACCGTAAAAGTCGCAACCCATGAATATCCGGCGTCATTGAATGGCGCACCCTGTTCAAAACCGGCAAATTCACCAGTTTTGCCGCCTGCAGTTGCCGATGCAATCGACTCAACGGCACCTGGCATGACTTTAACCGGGTCGAGTTCGCTCAAAGCATCTTCAATCATTGCCAAATCGTATTTTGGTGCTTTCGCTTCGGCATTTCCGCCCATCAACCAGAAAATTCCGGGTTCGCCGGCGACAAAAAACAAATCGCGGGCAGAATACATGCCTTTAAAATCTTTTATTGCAAGAGGCTGATTACTGCCATGCTCGACAATCAGCCTCAGTTCCTGCTGATCATCCGGAAACTGTGAAAGGTTGAAAACGAACTCCGCTTCTTTTTCGCTCTGGTTTACCCAGTTCAACTGACGCCACGGCTGCCAGCTCAACTGGCCGAAATCGTGCTTTTCGAATTTGAGAGTTCGATTGAAAATGCCACCAGCTCGAAATCTGATAAATGAAGGCTTTCTGATGCCATCGCTGAATTTTATTATGTACAGCGAACGGTTACCCGCTTTTTCATATTCTTCAACGACTTGAATATCGATTTCACGCCGTTCCATGCCGCCTGTAAAATACGGAATCTGCACCTCGTCTTTAACAATGCGCAAAGCGGCCTGGTGCGGGTCGAGGCTGATCGCCGCATTAGTCACCAGTTGATAAAACCCGGCCTTTTCGATCACAAACGGCGCTTGCCAGCTGTAACCATCAGCATTGAACGGGCCGCCCCGGGCCGAATAATTTTTGAGAACGCTCTCAGCCTGCCAGTCAGGGTTCTCGACAGCAGCGGCAAAACTCAACGCTGTGCCACTGCCGGCATTATTGCTGACCGGATTTTCTGCCACTTTTACCTGCTGTTCATGGCCTGTCTGCAAGGTATAAGTTCCTTCCTGGTCGGCAACAAAAAGCAGACGAGGCAACTGAACCCTGATTCTGACCTGTTCGATCTGCCCGAAAAATTCATTCGAGCGCATACGCAGGAGCATTACCCGCTGATTCCAGATGCGCGGGTAGCTGATCAGCAGTTTTTGCGGCTCTTCACCAAAAGCATCGACCCGACCGCCATCGACAGGTATGAATTCTCGCTGCCCCAGATTCAGCTTTTCACGGCCAGTCTGCCAGTCGCCTTTGAACTGAGCTGAAGTAAGCACCTCGATCTCTTCGAAGCGCAAGCCAGAGCCGGGCAGAAAGATTCTTGCTTCAAGACCGTCTTCTGTAGTTGACTGTTCAACTTTTGTCGTCAGGAAAACAGATTCATAGTCGCTGCCGGTTTTTCTGCCGGTTGCTTCAACTGATTGCACAAAAATAGCAGTCTGCTTAAAATGGCGATCAAAACCGGAAAAATAACATCTGACACGGTCATAAGCCGCCTCTGCGAAAGTTACAACGGCGCCCGAGCCGGCGCCACGAGGGCTAAGCAGACTTCCGGTGGCGATGGTTTGCCAGACACCGTCGTAGCTTGCCTCGATATCGACTTTGCCGGTAAAATTTGCTGCATTCACAAAAAAACTTAGAGAATCAAAAAAATAATCAGGCGGCAGGCTGGCTTCCCAGAGGATGCGCCCGTCATCGAGCAGCGTTTCTTTTTCGGCATTAAGACTCATCGTTTGCGCTTCACCGCTGCTGCGCATATAAAGCTCAAACGCACGCTTATTGCCATCTGGCCCGATCAATACCAGATCGAGTCTGTCATTGTCGCGAGCACGGTGAAGTTCTGGCAGCAGAACAGAGTCGACCAACCCCTTTTTATCTACCTGAACCGTTGCCGCGCTCATCCAGTTCTCAGTGGCTGTGGCAGTTGCCACAGCCACGACAAAAACGACGATAAAAAGCCAGAAAGCCCTATTTATTTTCATTTGCATTTACCCCCGACCTGGAAAGAAAGCGTTGATATAAATACGAAACAAGCATCATCACGATCGCCAGCCCGATAAACGAAGCAACCCGATAAAGCTGCCCCAGCGACCAGAGATCTTTGAGAAAAATTTTGCCCGAAGTGATCAGAACCAGCAGCAACGCAGCCTGACGCGCCCGCACCTGGTTCCATTTTATACCGGCAGCCAGCAGCCCGATCGCGTAAACCAGCCAGCCAAGACTGTAACCGAGCTGATGCGAGAGACTACCACGGGTAAGAAAGCTGAAGGCCCTTTCCCGCTGCCCAAACACACTGGCAATTTCAACATTCAAGACATAAAAAATCATCACTGCCAGCATCGACGCAAAGAGCGGCTGAGAACCAACGACAGACAGAGGCCAGCGCTCATCCTGTCGGCGGCGGGTCAGCCATACGAGAACACCGATAGCAAAAACGAACAGGGCTGTCGGCCTGTTGAACAAAGGTGCCATGGCACCAAAATCGACGCTGAATCTGAGCGGAAACAGCATGGTTCTGATCAAACCGAGAGACAGCAGAACCAGGCCAGCAATTCGGAAAGGTCTGTCGAGGCGCCTCGGCCAGACCAGCATGGCCAGACCATAGATTATCCAGCCGGCGGCTGAAGCCACTGCCATCGAGGCGGTTTTTGCCTGAAAAAGGTCAAGAGGCTGCCCAGCCTGAAAAATGGTCGCTTTTATGACTTTAAGTGCCAGGAAACCGGTTATCAGCAGCATGGTGAGGAAAAAGTTCTTGATGCTGACTGACGTTTCCCCCCAGGGTTCGCTGAGAAACAGATACAGCAAAATGAGAATGATCGGCAGATAAGCCATCAGGCCGAGGTTGAACAGAGGCGCCATGGCTGCAACCGCATAGCCATACCTGAACGGGAAGGCGATCAGCCAGAGTACCCCAAGCACGAGCAGGCACAGCCCGAAAACTCTGATGGCAGGGTGCAGATTCTGACGGCGCCACAGTATAGCCCCAAACAGAGCCCACAGCGAAGTATACACGAGAGAGTGCAAAATATTGCCATGAACCGGGATGAACCTGATCGCCGGGCCAGCCTCGACATGCGAACCGGCAAATACATCGGCAACGACCAGATTGACAAGATAAAACCCCGACAATACGGCAATCCAGGTAAAATAATTACCGATACTCCAGCGGCCCAGTCGATCGTCAGGGTATGGTGCCAGCCGCACCGCTGCAAACATCGCCAGCACCGCCAGCAGAGTAGACATTACCGCCGGGTTCAAAATAATGATGCTTTCGGGCCCCTTCATCTGAGGCAGCCATGAGAGCAACAGATAGAACCCAACAGGCGCCATGACGGCAGCAGTGCGACGCAGACCGTTGTGTTCCACCCTGTGATTCAGCCAAAGCAGTGCCAGCGATTCAAGAATCAGAACCAGGCCAAGCCAGCCTGTTTCTAATAACAGAAAGGGTGAAAGAGAAACATAAAACAGAAGTGTGCCGCCGTGACAGGCAAGAACAGAGTTGCGCTCAGGTCTGCCGGTAAGCTGCTGCACAAGACGGGCTACAGCCGGCAGTTTTAAACAGGCAAGCACGACCGGCAGCCAGCCCGAAATTTCGCGGGCCCAGATCTGATCGGCAGCATAAACAAAGAAGACTGCCTGCCCAAGTTCGAACAAAGACCAGCTCATCCAGATTTTTCGGGTTTGCGAAAAGTCTTTCAGAACCAGAAACGGCAAAACCAGAGAGATAACAAGAAGCGCCCCTGACCATAACATCGAAACGAATGGCTGCCCAACAGAGGCCAGGTCGGGTTTCAACGCCCAGAAGCCCTGGGCAACAGCAGCACCGATAAGGCTTATGGCACCCATATACTCAAATTTCAGGCGTTTGCAGAGCGTCAAAGATATGGTCAGAAAACAGACCAGCGTCAACATGCCAGGGTTGGCCTCGATCGCGCCGGGCATAGAAAAGGCAAGCGCGAGAAGTACAAAAATGCCCATGATTGGTGCCGAAGCCATCCATTCGGTCAGCAGCGGGCTGGATTCGGCTTTATTGGTCAGTTCAGGGTTCAGTTTCAGTGCCGCGCCCCATTCTGCAACTTTGGCGAGACAATAAACAGTGGCCAGCACCACAAGAACCCCTGCCAGCAGCAAAAAACCATAAAAAGACAGTGGCAGCACGATCATACTGCCGGCTGTCAGCCAGATAAAGGCCGCAACGACGAGAATGACCGTTGTAATGAACAATTGAGGCAGAGCGCCAAACAATAGACTGACAAAAATCCCGACAAGCTGCAAGCCGATAGCCAGAGGCCAGAAAAGAAAATTCATCTGGGGAGTTATTATCAGAGTCAGCAACAAAAGGCCGGCAACAGCAACCGGAAACACTCTGAACCAGGTGAGAAAGCGGTTACTCAGACCATTGCGATGAATAAGCAGAACCGGGCCGGCACCACCGGCCAGACCATAGATAAAAAACGCCAGAAAGGCCCAGTGCGAGCTTTGAGCATTGAATCTGGTCAGAGTCCAGAATGCGGCCACGACGAAGGTTATGGCCGCATAGGGCACCACCATTTCATACCAGCCGGGGTTGCGGTATGCCAGCAGCATGGCGATGGTGACCGCCGCTGCCATCATTGCCATAGGAGCGCTCGAAGAATAGCCCAAAACTACCAGTGCCGCCACAAGAACCATGCCGGCGAAAAGCAGGCGACCGGTCCAGCGAACTGAAGTGCTGACCAGAGGCTCTGCTTTAAGAAGGTCGAGGAATACTGCAAACAAAGCAAGGTTCGCAGCCCAGGCCACGAAGATGTCTATTCCCTCGGGGGCAGTTGAAGCCAGAAAGGTTCCGCAAGCCAGCGACAGCATTGTGCCGGCTGCCGAAAAAAGCAGCAGTGCATTCGATTCGAGTCTTTTGATTACCTGGTAAATACCGACATTAACCATGGCCAGGTAGGCGAACAGCGATACCACCCCACCCTGCCCGGTAGAAACCAGCAAAGGAGTAATGTAGGCACCGATGCCACCAAGAACCGAAATTGAGACACCGCGGTGAAAAACCGCCAGAACGAATGCGGCCGCTGAAACTGTCGCCAGCGAAATGAAACCGGCCGGCTTCGGCAGGTATTCATAATAAAGCGTTGCCGCAAAAAATACAGAGTAGAGAACACCGATACCACCGGCAGCGAAGGTCTGGCGCATCGTGTCGTAGCGACCACGTTCAAATCTGAACGAACCGCCAATCAGGCCAAGCCCGACAATGGCACCGACAACCAGGCGCATTACCGGCGAAATCAGATTTTTATCGATAGAATATTTGACGAAAAAGCCGGCACCGATAAAAAGTGCGATGCCGCCCAGCCAGGCAAAAAGCATGGCTCCGGTGAATTGTTCCCAGTCGACGCTTGCTTTAAAACGCCGCCAGCTTTCGCCCCAGTCGTCACCACCCGGTTTTTCAGGGTCGCGAGGGCCACCCGACCCACCGGTTGCAGCTTCGGCTGCACTGTCGTCTTTTGCGGGTTGCCGATCTGTTTTTGCAAATGCTTCTTCTTTAGGGCCGGTCGAATCAGATACTTCAGGCTTATTGGCAGCCTTGTCGGTCGGTTGCGAAAACTTTGCAGCCGCCGTTTTTTTGGTTGAATCGCCGGTTGCTTTTTTTGTTTTGGCAGCTTTGAGCCATTCGTATGCGGCTTTGTCTTCTTCGCCTTCAGGTTCTGAAGGTGTTTTAACGATAGGCTTTCCGGGCTGCTCAAAACTGAGAGAACCGAATTCGTTTTCTGGTTTGGGGGCTGATGAAGGCTGAGTTTGCGCATCAACTGCAACAGTGTCGCCAGGAGTTTTTTGGACAGCGGTGTCTTCACGGGCTACAACAGATTCTGAAGGTTTGGGCGTCGTGACGACCGAATCTCGCGCTTCGTATTTTTCGACCCGTTTCTTCAATACGCTGACTTTGTCGTTTAAAAGTCTGACTCTGGTTTCGAGTTCACCAATTTTTTCTTCGAGTTGTGTTTTTATCTGGGTAACCCGACTGGCTACAAAGTAGGTAATCAAAACAAAAAAAAGAAATTCCAACATGATCAGCTCTCTCCTGACCTGACGGTATATAGCTTCTTTAAAACGCAGTTCCGATATTTAAACAGAATTCTAACACAGAATTGCGCAAATGACCGCAAAAGAATCTTCTGATCACAGCGATCGCATTAAACATTGTGTATTGTAATAAATTGCTTCCCTTGGGGTAATTGCGGGCAATGACGCGATCAGAAATTTCGTCATTCCGTTCGCAGAACTGGTATTCATTAATTAAAAAGTCTGCCCTGTTCTTCTGCCCACGACAAAAAAACTTTTTCTATCTCAAAAATGGTGTATTTCGGCTGGTCGATCGTTGCGATCCCGTGTAAATAAAACCGCCGCAACCCGAGGGTTGCGGCGGTTAATCAGCTTCTAAGGTTTAAATTAGTAGCGTGAGGGTCTGCGAGCGGGGCGATCTTCGCGGGGTTTGGCTTCGTTAACTTTGAGGCCGCGACCGTTGATTTCTTTATTGTTCAGCTCGGCAATTGCCTTTTCAGCGTCAGTCTTTGAGGGCATTTCAACAAAGCCGAAGCCTTTAGAGCGATTGGTTTCGCGTTCAATGATAACATTGGCGCTGGTAACTTCGCCGTAAGGGGCAAAAAGTTCTTCGAGTTCGGCATCACGAACGCTGTAGGGCAGGTTTCCGACGTAAATCTTCATCACAAATAGTTCTCCTAAGAAATTTCACACTTACTCACTCTATCCCGGAGAATCTTTGTGGTATCCCGGTCAATATCGTTCATAATTGCGTATAATTATATTAACAGATTCCTGGCAAAATGACAAGAGAAATTTAGTTTTTTTTTATCATAACCTTGCATTAATTGCCGACTTGGCGAAGGTAACGGAAATCATCGAAACAGTCAGATAATTCAACATAAAAAGCGACGAAGTTCAGCCATATCGCTTTTTTCGCCTTAAATCAGCAAATTTGTTGATTATTCTAAGGTTTGGTTGATCGCTAACCAAATAAAATTCTGCGAATTATTGATTAAACCACATTTTGCTGTTTTTTCAGCACAATTTTGCAGCACAAAAACTTTGTGATATAATCCAGACCATGAAAACTGCTCTCTGATACGCGAATTACCGCACACCGCCAGCAAAACAGACATCATTCGATTCAGATGTAAAAAATCGAAATCGCGACCCCTGTAACGAGCCGGGCGAAACAAAAGGGCATTTTACGGAGCTCACCCGCAAATAGTCCAGGTTGTACACCAGTTTTCGGAAAAATATTACTAGTTCACTCTGAAAGCTAAACTCCATGACAACAAACACACAAACAAAATCAACTGCGCCTGAAAACTTTCCAATCAAGATTGAAATTCGCATCGACTGGGCTGATACCGATTTTTTCGGCCATGTGAACAACCTTGCCGTCATGCGCTATGTCCAGTCAGCACGTGTGCTCGCTATCGAAGAATCGGGGCTGATGCAATTGCACAAAGAAAAAAATATGGCGCCAATATTGGCTCAGACTTCGTGTCGTTTTATAAAACAGCTCTTCTACCCAGGGACAATTGTAGTATGCTCCAGAGTTGATAAAATCAAAACCACCAGTTTTCAAATCAATCATTTTATTGTCGATCCGGCTGGAGAAGTTGTTGCAGAAGCCCAGGACGTGCTGGTTCTGGTAAATTTTGCGCAAAATGCCAAAACTCCTATCCCGACGTTTTTTCGCGAAAAGCTTGTCGAACTCGGCGGCGAAAGCATTGTATAGGATTATTCTAAAAAAAATTACTGATTCATATAATTAGCAAAAAAAAAGCGCCCTGGCTAAGCCAGGGCACTTTTTTTGCGTCTTAAATCAGCAGATTTGCAGATTATTCAGCGTCAACGGCAGTTTCTTCAGTGGCTGCCGGAGCTTCAGTAGCAGCGGGTTCTTCAGTAGCGGCCGGAGTTTCGGTGGCAGCAGCTTCTGACCAGCTGGCAACCTGAAGAGTATCCATCAGGTGATCTTCGCCGGCGGCAACTACAGTACCGGTAACGGTAACGGTTTTGCCGTTAGCTGCTTCGAGTTCGGCCAGTTTGGCGGCATCGCCGGCAACCAGTTTGTAAGCCTGTTCGCCCATATCGAGAATGATGGTAGCGGCAGTTTCGTTGTTGGCAGCGTCAGCGGGGGTAACTTCGATTACGCCAGTGTACTGAGCTTCTACCGGTGTGTCGGCAACTACAGGTGCCAGTTCTTCAACGGCGGCGGGAGCAACGGGAGCAGCAGCGTCCTGAGAAAAAGAAACGCCAGCTACAAGAATGAAAGATACAGCTACGAGAAGACCGAAAAGTTTACGCATTTTAAATTCCTCCTGAGAATTTGACCGATAGAAACAAACTTTGAACCTGTTGACCTGGCTCAAAAAGAGCCTCAGATTCATGGCCGGATTATACAACCCCTTTTCGTTTCTACATATTCGGGTTTAAGCGAAGTTATCGGTGAAAAAATCTGATTGTTCAATCAGGCACCGAAATTTTCACCTCGCCCGCAATTTATCTTCGTTTTTCGAAAAGGTACCCCGTTTTTGCTCTTTTTTCACCAACATTGTACACGCAACATTTTGCAAATGTGAACCGGGGTAGTTAGCAGAAAGCAGGCTAGAGAGCGGCAATTGTCACTGCGAGCGTCAGCAAAGCAGTCTTATCGCATAAAAGAGATCGCTTCGCTGTGCTCGCGATGACAAGCATGTGCCAATTGGTGATTAGTGGTAAGGAAACAGCTGTGGGAGAAGATTCACGAGCCGTCGAAGCTTTCTTTTTTCAGCTCTCTGGCTTTGGCTATCTCGACCTGATTATCGATAGCCATTTCTTTTAAGACCATAGTTTCTTTTTTGCTGTCTGCAAGGTTTTTGAGCTGCTTGGCGGCATCATAGGCCTTGATTTTGTTCTCGTCTTCGCTGTCGTCCATCCAGTCCAGTTTGCAGTTGTTGTATTGCTCTTCGAGAAATTTCATTGAAGCGACTTCTTTGGCGACAAGTTCATCGAGCTCTGACTGCGAGCCGGTAACACCCGACGACTCGATCTCTTTGCGAATATCTGCCTCTGAACGCAAAAACTGATCGAGCATCCTGGTCGGCAATTCCTTGTTTTCTTCGGCTTTTTTACGGTCTTCTTCAGACATTTCTGCGACCGCTTTTTCGATCTGCCGGTCCATGACCTTCATGTCATAGGCACGCTTTTGCGCTTCGGCTTTTTTCTTTTCTTCGGGGTCGGTGCTGTCGAGGTTAAAGACAGTCTGATCTTGGAAAGCCTTACCCATAAACTCTTTGTCCAGCTCTTTAATTTTATTTTCGAGTTCCTTGGCGATGGCATCAACCTTTTCAGAGGCGCGATTACCCGAGCCCTTGGCCGGAATATTCTTGTCGGGGCAATCGATATCATGCAGTTTTTCGCGAAGTTCCTTCACTTCGGCACCTTCCTCGTTAGCGCCAAGCCCAAAGAAAAAGCCCTGCCACCATTTTTTGCCCGTATCGACATCGCTGATGCGGTCATTGATTTCTTTAAGACCTTTTTTGGCGTCTTCAAGATTCACTTTCTGCGTTTCATCGAGATCGTCGAGTTGCTCGTCGGTCAAGCTTTTTAAGGCGTTGGCATCGAGTGAATCATTGAAAAACTGGCTGTCGCCAGGCTTGCTGATTTCTGTGGCAACTTCTTTGGCTATCTCGAAAACTTCTTTGCGGTCTTTATTCACCAGGGTGTAGAACTCATCTCTTATGACCACAGAAGTATACTGGGTGTGACGTTCTTCAACGTTGGTACCCTGCACTTTGCTGCCCATTTCGAGGGCGATATCGACCCTCGATTCGAGGTATGAATCCTTTTCTTTTTGTGCCTCAGACAGCGACTTACGTGAAATAACGATATTCTCGACGCTTTTAGATAAAGACCTTGCCGGCTTACCCTCGACAGCGCGTCGTAAAATCGGTTTGGTAAACATGTATCTTACGTTTTCAGTCTTTTCAGCTGAAAGCTTTTTGTCATCGTCTTTATCAGCGACATATCTGGTAAATTCGAGGCTCATGGGGTTTTCCGCCGCCTTGAAAGTCTCAGCTTTGGCGGCTTTCAGATCGGCCTTCAACTGGGAAAGAATGCGCATGGCGTCCTGCTGCAGCATCTGCCTGGTGACAGTTCGAGAAATATTGCGCCGCGTGTAGCTCCAGATACCCATTGCGACACCAAGAACCATGGAGGCCAGAGTTGCGGCCACCATAAGTTCGACCAGGGTCACACCTCTTTTTTCATTCTGGTTCATCACGCCCTCCAAGCTCCTCAGAACTTCGTTTCAGGGTTAAAAATCAGAGCAAAATCACGCAGATTGCGCAGCGGCTCGCCAGCAGCCTCTTTGCCGCCGCGCTCACGCCACTGCACTTCAGCGGTGACCGCCACTTCCACCAGCTGCCCGAAATCGTTTTTGACCGCCTTCATTGAAGCCTTAAGCCAGAATTCTTTTTCTTTTTTCATGTCGGCGAGGCTGGCCAGAGTATCGGGGTAGAATTTTTCGGGTACAGTTATTTCATTGCCACTCATCAGCTCAGGAGCGTCTTCCTGAAACTTTCTGATTGGCAGATGCTTAACTTCTTCCATGAATTTGCTGAGAACGTTCGAGGCTTTCGCATAATTGCCGACTTTAACGGTTGAGACCGCATTGAAGCTGACCAGGTTGACCAGCGGAACAAAAGCGATGGCAACCACAGCTATGGCTACAAGTATTTCTATCAGTGACCAGCCGCGCATACAGTCTCCTTAATCGACTTTCCAGGCATTCCAGCGCGATGACAACGCCAGATTATATCTTCTGGGGTCGTATTTGCCGGTTTGAGGGTGTAGAGAACCAAGCGACGGGCGCAACTTCGATGATACATAGTCGACCATCAGCTCGCCACGCATACGATGTTTGGCAAACTCGTTCGTTACCCAGTTGCCCTGAATATTCAGGGTAGTATTGGAACCGAGATAAAGCCCACGATTGGTATAAACAGAACCTTCTATGACATAATCGCCGTTATTGGTCATGATAAGACCGCCATTACGAACGATCAGACTGAAGACAGTAGGCTTTTCGGCTTCTTCGACATATTTTATGTTGCAACCCAGACTTAGATTGCCGCTGACCACGATCATACCCCTGCCGGTAACATAAAAAGTATCGCCCTCGGTGGCAACGAACGGCTGACTGTCAGTGCCCAGCGAGCCAACGATAAATGTTACGCCATTGAGCTGCAGAGCTTTTTTGCCATCGATGGTAACCATGCGGTTTGGCAGGTCTTTGACGAAAGCTTCGCCACTTTCATAGAAATAATTCGATTTTTTGGCATACTGCTCGATGGCATAGTAATTAGCCGGCATGTTGATTGTGTATTCAGGGTCATACATCGACATGCCCGCGTCACCGGTGTCGTCTTCGCTGTCGTAGGCCTTCATGAACCACATGTTGTAATCGTATTTGTTGATTATCTGGTCAGCGAACCAGAATGGCACAGGTATCGGCGGCACAAAGCACCAGGGCGGCGGGAAAGGCAGCAACGGCAGGCGGTCTTTGGCAAACAAACCGACAATGGTAACGTGCCACTGACGGTAGCGCTTGGCAACCATTCCCTCGATATCGCGTGAAAGAGTCGGATACCAGGCGTTCAAGCCAAAGAGATGTGTTTTGTTCTGACCCCATCCGAGCGAAGGCAGACAGTAATAACTGTTGCCTGTGCCCATCCAGGGGAGTTTCATGCGGCCAAAAGCGTCAGCCGGCGGATTTGAACCCATAACGACCGCACCGGCTGAAATGTCGGTGAGCGAAGAACCAAAAGCACGCATGGCCATGCTCATACCGAACGAAATAATATTCGAGCTGAACTTTTCGGGGTCTGGCAGGAAATTGATACTCTCAGCTTTCTTTTTGAGATAATCTTCTTTGGGCATTTTATGTTTATCATCAGTCCACCATTTGTACGAGTCGTTGCGCTGCTTCAGAGCGCTCGACTGGTAGGTTTTGCGGTTTTCGATGTATTTCGGGTCTTTGTGCAAAAATTTCGCATGTTTTGCCGAGACGTCAGAAGAGAGCTGAAAACCGTGGCGCACCGGGCCACGCGAAAACTTCAGCTCTTTCGGCAGCGGGCTTCCCTTTTTGGTTTTGACGTTTTTGGAGTTAACAGTGCCGTCGATATTGTAAGAAGCCTTCGAAATAATGGCGTTTTTAGTTCTGCCGAGCATTAACAATGCATCAGCACCGGCTGTCAGGTTGAGGGCGGTATTGCCAATGCTGTTGCCCGCCAGTTTTGGCCCCTGATGGTGCCCCATCATCGAGGTGTTAATAACCAGAGGGGTACCGGGGTTCGAATCACTGTAATCGTCAGGCTTGAAATTAACCCTTACCTGCCCGGCAATTTCTTTGCGCTTTTCGCGTTCAGCTTTGTTCATGATGCGGCCGGCGCTGTTATTCACATAGAACTGCCCGCCGTTATCGTTGAAATTCACGCGGTCGTTGGTGGTATTGGCCATAAAAAAGCTATAAAGCGGGGCCATCGGCATAAAATCAGAAACTTTAAAATCTTTTGTCGCTTCTATTCTACGTTCTGAGGTGGTTCCATCGACGAACTCAATGCGGGACTTCGCCGTGATCTTGATATTGCCATATTTTTCGACATGCCGACTGTAATCATCGGGTATCTTCACCGCTGAAGGCCAGAGATCTGAACTCGCCGTGAAAAAATCTTTGTCGAACATGATTTTGATCGGGTAAAGCTGGGGTTTGTCGAGCAACTGGTGGAAAAGAGCACGCAATATTTTATCGAGAACAAAATAGTCTTTAACCCCGATGCCGTCAGAACAGTTCATGGCATCGGCAAGCTGTGTCCCTTTCGTCAGAGGTTTTACGGCCAGATCTAGAATTGGTGCCGGGTCAATGGTCGCCAGCGTGATCTCGAGATCGACTACCGGCACCCAGACCTTGATCGGAATAGAAAAGTTGAACAGCGACAGCCAGTCTGGAAATTCAAGAATGAAGTTCAGCATGCCCTTGTTCTCAAGAAAACCCAGAACATCAGGGCGCACCGAGAACTCACAGTCAATGCCCGGCACCTCGTATTTGCCCGACGGCAGCGGTTTGGCATTGATACGGCAGGCTTTTTCGAGCTCGACAGTAACAGTAACATCATAATCTTTTGCTCTTTCGGCGCAGGCAAAAGTAACAAGCTCGTCGAGCAGATCTTCGCCCTTAGCTTTGACACGCAGATCAGCCAGCTTCAGTTCTATTTTTGAGGGCATGCCTTCTTTATCCATTACCGAGATATCGAGAAGGTCGTCTTTGCCGAGTTCGGCGCTGACTTCGTTGGCCTCAGCCGTTTTGACGGGAAGAGGGTAGCGCAGCATGATCGCCAGATTACCGGTCGCAGCGCCCTTATCGAAAGACTTCGGGTCATTCATGGCCTTGCTGACAATGTGAATTGCACGGTTAACGGCTGCCTCTGCCAAAGAGGCCGCCTGGTCGCCGCCGAGAGCCCGGCGGGTCTGACGGGTGCGTTCGACCGTAGACGAACCAAAAAACACGGCTATTACAAAGATAACCGCCAGAATGCCGATAACAATGGCAAGAACGTTACCGCGCCGCGCCCCCAGACTGAGCGCAGCAGAAGAATTCTGAGACAAAAAGCCTCGAGACTCTGAGCCTGTTTCTGGAATAATATTGTCTATTGTCATAAATTACCCCCCGCTGCCCGGGCGCATCATTTCGGGCATGCTGCCGGGCGGTTCTGTAAGGTTGCCGGGAAACCACTCTTTGGTATGATTGATACTCTTCATAAAATCTTCATACGAAACCCGGTTGCCAGTCTCAAGATTGGCACGGGTCAAATACTCACGCAATTTGCCCGAATCGACATGCTGCATCTGTTCGAGCATCTGAAATGCCCTGGTAACATCATCGGCGAGAGGCCCATAGACATGCTTCAGCTTCTGGGCCGTTTTTGCGTAATTGGCGAACGCCTCTTTAAAACGGGCAATATTGCCCTGCAGCTGATAAATCTCCATCAGGCCGCCCCAGGCAAAAAGCTCTTTGAAGTGATTGTCGGCAGCATTGTTGATGGCAGAGCGATAATGCTTCTCGGCCAGGTCGAAGTCGCAACGGTCAAGAAGGGAATTCCCTTCGCAGATGTCGGGGTCGTCCTCGGCCTCGATCATCTGCCTGGTTTCAACCGGAAGCCCTGGGGGCAGGTTATACACCTTTGGAATGGACTGGATTTTCTGCCAGGCTTTGTCGAGTTCTGCTTCGACCTGATCGACTCTGGCCGAAACAGCCGGTGGAGTTCTGGCTCCAGTCTGCCCTGGCGTTTTGCTCAGCGAAGTGAGATTGAACGCGGACTGCCGACTGATATCCGTCATGAGAATTCTGCGGGCCGGTTGCGCCGGCGTCGAAACTCCAGCAAAGAAAAACAGATAGAACAGCGGCAAAAGAATAAGAAGACAACCGAGCAGCATCAACCTGATGTCGCTGAAGTCGACTGTTTCCCAGAATTTTTTAAAGCGCTCGAACATGAGTTGTCTCCATATGACGGCTCAAACAAACAGAAAAACCAGCCAGATCTTTGCCACAAGGCCCTTCGCAGCCGGGCAAAGACAAAAGCCCGGGCTGTTCAAAGCCCGTTGACCTTAATTGTACACGAAATTCAGATTATCCCCAAGTATACTACTCTCACAAATCGGAAAAAGTTTCGAATAAGCTGACGAATAAACCGCGTTAAAAAATTATTTTCAGGGAACGGGGGCAGATTGCCTGATAATCGCGTTCAACCGGTACACAGTTTGATTGGCAATTCCTTTGACTTCAATGTCTTTTTCGACACGGTATTCAAAGTGATGCTGCGGCAACTGCCCGAACGTAGCCTCATCAACCACTATTTCACCGGCTTCGGCAATCTTTTCGAGCCGGGCAGCGAGATTCACGATTTCTCCTATGGCTGTGTATTCCATGCGGTTCGAAGAACCGAAATTGCCGACAACCGCCTCGCCGGAAGTGATTGAAATGCCGAGACCAAGTGAATGACCGTGCGGCAGACTTAAATTTCTGGCAAAAACCTCGAACTGTTCTTGAAGTCTGAAGGCCGTGTAAACGCAGCGCAGCTGATCATCAGGCTTGGCGATCGGCGCCCCGAAGATGACCATGATACAGTCACCCATATACTTGTCGATAGTGCCCTGGCTCTTGAGTATCAGAGCTGAAGCCTGCTCGAACCAGCCATTCAGAAGCTGCACCAGATATTCAATGTTTAAAACTCCGGTCAGCCTGGTAAAGCCACGCAGATCGGCCATCATGACCGTGATCTTTCGCTTTTTACCACCCAGTACTGCAAGATTTTCGTTGTTCACCAGTTCACTGACTACAGCTTTCGAAACATACTTACTGAAGCTGGCCTCTATCTGTTCAGACTTTTTAGTTGCCGTATCGATCTGATCGAGTCTTGCCTCGTGTATCTGGCAATTTTCAAGGGCTGAGGCAAGAACATAGGCAAAAGTCGTGAACAGTTCAGAGTCGAGAAAACCGCGATTCTCGGGCTTCTGCTTGATCACAGCCACCATACCGATGACCCGGCCGGCGGCACTCAGGGGCATAACGGCAACCGCTTCCAGACTGGCTCCCGGTATCAACTGCCGCAATGACGGCAAACTGGACCGCCCGCCAATTACGTTCAGAACACCCTTTTCAGGGTCATAGGCGTGTTTGTCCCAGAAATCGGGGGGCACCATAAGTGACCCGGTGTTTTTATCAACCCCCGTACCGCTGACAGAATATGGAATCAGCTGATTATGCTCGTAATCGGCAAGAAAAACCACCGCTTTATCGACGCGAAAAACCTGCTGTAAAACGTGATATGCCTGAGAAACGACTTTGTGTTTTTCTTTGAGGCAGCCGATAAGACTGAAGTTCAGCAGCCGAAACAGGCCGTTTTCCTGGCTGTCTTTAAGCTCTCGCTGCAATTTACCGAAGGCTACCTCTGAAATGAAAGCAGCCGACAGTCTGGCATGAAACAATGAAGCTATCGCCACGGCAACCACCTGCGAGAGCAAACCAGAAAAAAATTGCCCCGGATGACGCGCCTGCATCGTCAAAACAAAAATTATTGCAAGGTTAGGAACGGAAATGACCAGGGCAATGAAAGGAAACTTGTCGTCAATTTTCAGACCCGCTGCCAGCAAAAAGAATATAGCGAGAAAAGTTCTTCTTTCGAGAAGCAGAGAACCGGTGGTCTGCAGGCTTGTATAATCGATATAACCCAGCAACAATGCCAGCAAAGCACAAATCACATACACATCTATCTTTTTTGCGAACTCGACAAGTTTCTGCAAGAACGGCCTCGTGTGTCGAAAAGCGGTATCAAAAAGATCCAGAAGTGAGCCGAGAGAACAGTCCAAACCCGGCTTTATAAAATTCTAGCACGAATCTGCCATTTTACCGATTTTTATTTTTATCTTTGCTGGCGCAATTAAACTTCTTTGTCAGCATTTATTACGATCGCCTGATCACACCTGCTTACTTCGCGGCATGACTGCTTCGCTTTGCTCGCAGTGGCAACAGTCGCCCATTGCCATCTGATTACTTGCCACTGGCTGTTTTCCATTACCGGCTCACCAGTCGGGCTCGTTTTCTGGTGCCGCTTTTGCGGGGCGACGACGGTTTTCGAACCACTCGCGCAGCTGATCGGCATCCATATCGAACGGGTCCATTTCATCGGTTGTGGTATCTTCGTTACGGTAACGCAGTTGAGCGTCGCGTTCACGGCGTTCCATCTCTTTAAGAACTTTCTCAACCATGTACGGATTAACTTTTGAATTTTTCATAGCCCGGGCCCGCTGCGATGCTTCCGGAACATCCTTTTCCGGTGCGGCTGTGGTGGCCTGAGTTTCAGAATTTTCATCCGTGCCGTGCCGTTGTTCTGCCGTCGTTTCGTCTTCGAGATTCAACTCTTGCGACTGCGAAGCATTTTCGCCACCCTCGCCCGTTTTTGAATCAGGTCTGGCAGAATCATTCGACTGCGGATTGTCACTCTGCGACTGCTCTGAATCTGACTTTTCCTGGTCAGAGGTATTTTTTGAGTCGTTGCCTTCAGGTTTATCACCACCGGGTCGTTGGTCATTCTGCCCGCTCTGCTGATCGTTCTGGGCTGATTGTTCGTTCTGCCCGGACTGCTGACCACTTTTTTCCTGGCTCTGGCTCTGGTTCTGGCTCTGGCTCTGGCTCTCGTTTTCGTTCCGTGATTCAGAATTTTTCTCATCGCTTTTGCCCTCGGGCTTCTGGCTTTGTTGCTGTTTTTCAATCTGCCGGCGCAGTTTTTCGCGGGCAACCTGTAGATTGAACCGGGCGTGCTCGTCTTCCTTTATTTCGAGAGAACTTTCGTAAGCCGCAACTGCAGTAGCGTAGTCTCCGGCCTTAAATGAGGCGTTGCCAAGATTGTACAAGCCCGCGAACCTGCCTGCGGCATCGCCAGACAAGTTGGCTGCCCCGGCAAAGTAACGCGCTGCAAGCGAATAGTCGCGTTTGCGGTAATTAACTATGCCAAGATTATACTGAATTTCGGGTGCGTCGGGGCTGGCGAAGCGCGCTTTCTGCAGCTCGGTTTCAGCCATTTCAAGGTCACCGCGCTCGAGAGCCTCGATACCTCTGCCGACATTGAAAGCTGCATGCGCATTGACCGGAGTTGCCAAAACGATGCAGAAAAAAAATACAGCCAGGCTAAGAACTGCGCAGTCCAAAAAATTCTTCTCATTGGCACACATAAGGTTTGTCCCTGTCTCGGTCATATTCGTTTCAACCAGTGATCTTTTTCACGTTCGTAAGGAATACGCTCAGAAACGAGCCACTCAAGCAAAAGCACCAGAAATGCCAGCAAAACCGGAAAAAAATACAACTCACGCCTGGTGAGCCTGCTGCCTCCAGAAACAGCGACCCGTTTTATGCCGTCGAGACCAGCAATTACATCACGGGCGCTCGAAATATCAGAGGCCCGAAAATAGGCTCCGCCTGTTTTTTCGGCAATTTCTCTGAGATTTTTTTCGTCGAGTTTTGTAATCACAGGCTTGCCTTTATGCCGCTTGTAGACAACTTCACCGAACCAGGTGCGCCCTTCCGGGATATAACCGCCACGACTGCTGCCGATCCCAACGGTAAACACCTGAATTTTGCGGCGATTGGCCTCTTTTATCGCGGCTTCGAGACGGTTTTTGTTCTCGTCTTCACCGTCAGAAATCAACAGAATCGCCCGAGATTGCGAAGCAGTCATATCAAAACGATCGAGAGAGGTCTGAATTGCACCGGCAAGATTAGTGCCCTGCCGGGAAAGCAGAGTCGGGTTAACCCTTTCGAGAAAAGTCAGAAAAGCATTTTTGTCATAAGAAAGCGGGCTCTGCACCATAGTTTCGCCGGCAAAAACTACCAGACCAAGCCTGTCATTACGCAAACCGTTGACCATCCGCCCCAGAATAGCCTTTGCCACATCTAGACGGCTATTGCCCTCTATATCGTCGGCATACATCGACTTCGAAATATCAAGAGCAACCACCAGATCGAGTCCTTCACCAAAAATTTCCTCTTCATAAAAACCGCCCTGTGGCCGAAGCAGTCCAATTCCGAGCAAGGTCAACCCAACCAGAACGGCCAGCCATTTGAATACCGGGCGACGCGTCGGTTGATGCCCGGTTATTCGAGGGAACATGCGATCGCTGGCAAAGCGCCCGCGCCTCTTCTGCAGGTCAGCGCCGGCATGTTTCCACAGAAGAAACACCCACAGAGCCGACATTACAAGAAACAGCAGATTTTCACCTGATCGAAAAGACAGCATTAGAACAACCTCTGAAACACGCGACTGCGCAGGTAAATTTCGACGAGCAGAACAAGAAAAGCCGGAGCCAGAAACCAGTAAAATCGCTCAGAATACTGAATGGTGCGGCTGACATCGATCTTGCCCTTTTCGAGGGTCGCGATGGTTTTGTATATTTCTTCGAGCGCCTTGTTGTCTGTGGCTCTGAAATACTGCCCACGGGTAATATAGGCAATATCCTTCATCAGCTGTTCGTCTATTTTCGGGATATAAAGACTGCCGTCGTTATTCTGGGCATAAAATTTTCGGCCATTGCGGATAATCGGAACCGGCGCCCCTTCGATACTGCCAACACCGACGGTATAAACCCGCACACCCTTTTCGGCGGCTATTTTTGCCGCTTCATGCGGGTCAATACCAGAGTTGTTTTCGCCATCGCTCAAAAGGATCACGACTTTGTCGCGTTTTTCTTTCTTGTCGTGGGTAAACTTATAAACGGCGTTCACGATTGCGTCACCAATGGCGGTTCCATCGTGTTTGAGCATATTGAGAGAAGTTTTGCGCAACAACTCGGTAACGACACCATAGTCGATGGTCAAGGGGCACTGAGTCAGAGCCAGCCCGGCAAAAACCACCAGTCCGACGCGATGGTCGCTAATGCCGCCGATAAAATTTTCTGTTATTTTTTGAGCTGCCCTGATGCGGTTCGGCTTAAAATCTTCAGCGGCCATGCTGCCGGAAACATCTATCGCAATCATGATATCGATACCTTGGCGGGTGACTGTCTCATGTTCATGGCCATATTGCGGCTGCATCAGAGCGAAAACGAGCAACACCAGAGTTATCAGACGCAAAAGATCGGGCAGAAAAAGCAGACGAACCCGCCAGCCACTGCTCTGACCACCAGCCTGAAATGCCTGTGCAAACCTCACCCCACCCTTCTTGAGGGTGCGGCCAAGATAAAGCTTATACCAGGCCACTAACGGAACCAGGGTCAGCAACCAAAAAAACTCCGGGCTGTTCCATTTCATTTTTTCCAGCCCTCCATCATCACCAGCTCGGTAAGAGTCGTTAACAACTCTTCTGGTGCAATGCCCGGGGCGGCGGCGCCCATAAACTTCACCCGGTCGCACTCGCTCAACAACAGGCTGATTCTGTTAAAAACATTCTGACTCACGCCCGCGCCCCCCAGGCTTTCAAGCAGCTCATCGCTTGTCGATGGTGCCCCAAAGCCAATTGCATGCTTCTCTCTGGCAAAAACCTTCAAAATGCAGGCAATTGCTTCACAGACTTCTTTAATTCGGTTCTCCTGCCATACCGGCGAAATTTTCAGGCGTTCTATAGCTCTGAGAGCCTGCTTTTGTGGGGTCTGCACTACATGCCTGCGCAGACGCGGCACCGGCGCCGTCACCCAGCCATAAAAAAGCCATAACAGCCAGAAAGCCACGACCACTGCCAGCGTCTGACCGATAAGCTGCCACCAGGGGTAAGACAGCGGCTGTGGCCCCGCCAGATCGAAAATTTCTTCGCCCGGCGGCAAATCGACTGCCAGGCTCGCAACTGCCGCCGAAGCGACTGAGAAGAAACTTTCGCCGCTGTTGCCTCGTCTGTTAACTGCCAATTTCTGCAGCATTATTCCGGTTTTCTCCCGTTATGTGAATACTTCTGTCGGCGCCATCAGTTCCCGCCCGTTTCTGCCGGCTGATTGGCAGCACCTGCCAGAGCGGGAAAGGCGGCATCGATAGCTTTACGGTCAATCTGCATCGCTTCAGCCTGAGCAAGTCTGTTTATTTCATCGGCCAGCAACTGCTGACGCTCTTTTTCGTCGAGCTTTCTGTCTTTAAAAAGCTGTCTGTTGAGATAATTGCTGATTGCCAGACTGTTTTCAAATTTTCTCACCCTGGCGATAAAATCGGGGTCTCTGCGATAGTTTTCGCGCTCGGCAGCGCGTGCCAGCAACAGTTCCTGGGTCATGGCACCAATTACATTGTCGAGTGTTTCTCGATTCAGATTCTCTTCGCTGATATTCATTGCCCGGAGCTGTTGCTTCAGCTCATCGGCACCGATAGCATGCCGATTGCCAAGACGCACGACCGTATTGGTGGCAACGGTTGAAGCCACAGGGTTTTCGCCGGCCTCCAGCAGACGGCTGCGTTCAACATCGTAAACCCGGCCAAGACGGTTGAGGCAATAACGTATTTTTTCTTCAGTGCCACTGGCAATGGCAGCGCCGGCAGCGTGATTTTTGATGAATACCAGTTCTGCCAGAGCCTTGCCAAAATCGTTGAGTTCTGTCATATAAATATCAGCGAGCGCCTTGCGCAGCTTCATACTGCGGTCAGAGAGAGGCTGTCGCCTGATACTCTCCTCGATTACCCGGGCGGCTTCATCAGGCAGGCCATGCGCCAGCAGACTGGCAGCCATGCCTTCGTTTTCGGCTATAGTGGTTTTGCGACTCTGATAATAATTGTATGAAATAGCCAGTGACAGCAGTAGACCGGCAATAACCATCAGCAGTATGGCATCGATTTTTCGCGAAATTCCTCTGAGACTGTTCATGTTTACCTCTGCATCATTTCATGTTGGTCATTCTTTTCTCGCGTTCAGAGAAAAGTTGACATACTGGTTTTACAACTGATTCGCCGGCGGTCAGCCTTATCACATCAAGGCCAAGACGCCTGCAGGTTTTTATGAATTTTTCATCAGACTGCTGCTGCCTGAAAGCAAGTTCTTTCATCGCCAGCCGGTCTGAGGTATCGAGAATCATCTCTTCGCCCGTTTCTGGGTCTTCGACCTCGAGCAGACCGACATCTGGCAGCTCGACCTCGCGCGGGTCACGGATCAGAACCATTATCAGGTCATGGTGAGCCGCAGCGATACGCAGTTCACGTTCGTATGAACCGATACCAATAGCGTCTGTGACCAGAAAAACCACAGAGCGCCTGTTTAAAGTTGAATTGAGAAAATTGAGAGGAGCCTGCAGATTGGTCTTACGATGCTGCGGCACAAAATAGAGAAGTTCTCTGATCAGCCGCAGAACGTGAGTTCGCCCTTTCGCCGGCTGCAGATACTTTTCGACACGATCGGTAAACAGGCAGACACCGGCGCGGTCGTTGTTGCGCTCAGCAGCCAGACTCATGGCAGCGGCAAATTCAACGGCACTCTCGCGTTTTTCACGACTGCCCGAACCAAAAGCCATCGAGGCCGAAAGATCGAGAGCCACTACTACCTGCAGCTCACGCTCTTCAATATGCTCACGCACGTGCAGACGACCGGTTCTGGCCGAAACTTTCCAGTCTATCGAACGGTATTCGTCGCCGCGATAGTATTCACGGATACCGGCGAACTCGATGCCCCGCCCCTTGAATACCGAACGGTAACCGCCAGAGTAGAGAGAGTCGACCAGATGACCGGTCTTTATCTCTATTCTGCGAACTTCCTTGAGCAGCTCTTTTGGCAGCATTTAAGTCATGCGGCCCCCTCAGGGCACCGCCACTCCTTCCCTGATGCGAGTCACGATTTCATCTGAATCGACATCGTCGGCCTCGGCTTCATATGTCGGAATGACGCGGTGCCGCAAGACCTCTGCCATCACGGCTTTAACGTCATCAGGCTTGACGTATGAGCGGCCATCGACCATGGCCCGGCTTCTCGCAGCTCTGGTCAAATATATAGAGGCACGCGGCGAGGCACCGAACCTGATATAACTCTTCAAAGGCAGATTGTATTTTTCGGGGTATCTTGTCGCATCTACGAGCCTCAGAACATATTCGACGATCTTGTCGTCGACGTAGACCTCGCGTGCCAGCTGGCGAAGCTCGATGATACCGGCGGCATCGATAACCGGCTCAACAATGTCGATCTGGTGGCTTTTTTCGGCAAGCCCCATTCTTTTCACTATCAGACGTTCTTCTTCAAAAGCCGGGTATTTAACTATAACCTTGAACAGGAAACGGTCTACCTGAGCTTCTGACAAGGTGTAGGTGCCTTCTGTCTCTATCGGGTTCTGCGTTGCCAGCACCAGAAATGGCTCTTCGAGCTTGAAAGTTTCGCGTTCGATAGTCACCTGACGCTCTTCCATAGACTCGAGAAGGGCACTCTGAACCTTGGCCGGAGCGCGATTGATCTCATCGGCCAGAACAAAATTCGAAAAAACCGGCCCCTTGTGCGTCTGAAACTCAGCGGTGCGCTGGTCAAAAACCCTGGTGCCGATAAGGTCTGCCGGCAAAAGGTCAGGCGTGAACTGAATCCGCGAAAACCCGGTTTCTACAGTGCGGGCCAGCGCCTTTATCGCCAGAGTCTTGGCCAGACCAGGTACACCTTCGAGAAGTATATGACCATCAGAGATCAGCGCCAGAATAAGGCTCTCGAGCAGGTCCGACTGCCCCACGAGAACTTTTCTGGCCTGAGATCTTATCTGCTCGATCTTCCGGCCGGCCTCTTCAATTCTTCTGATCAGATCAGCGGCTTGATTCATTGGCATCTCCCGTCATTCAGAAATAGCTCTTATAATTTCGCGAGCATCGGCATCTATGGCCGAAAAACTCCGCTCCGGCGCACGGTTGGCATACAAAACCATTTCCAGGTCGATACCAAGCCGCTTTGCCGCCTGAGCAGTGCTCTGGCCAGGCGAAAACTCGCAGATTTTCGCAAACAGTTCATCGGCAGTCATGTTGCCGCCCAGACCGCCGCTTTTCCCGATTGCGGCTTCCTTGAAACATTCAAAATAGCGCCGATAAAATTCTTTGTCGACTTCAGGGTGCTCACGCTTCAAAAACGCAACCGCAGAGCCAAAATCAAGCGGCGGTCGGGCCGGTTTCGCTGCCACACTGTCTGCATCCGCTCCCGCAGTTGCAGGCGCAGCGGCGACCGCTACGACGACAGCGTCTTCCGGCTCTGATTCAGCCGCTGGTCTGCGACTGACAAAGGCAGAGATGATGAACGGAACGGCGACGATTGCTCCAAGAAGAGCGCCAAGCAGCAGCATCGACCTGAACAAACCGCCGCCCAGCGAGCCAGACTGCTCGGTCGCAGTTTCCCGTTCGCTTTGAGACTCTGGCTCGCTGGCTGCTTCCTCGGCGGCGGCAACAGTAACTTCGATCGGGTCAGTGCTGTGGTCGTTTCCGGCGGGGTCTCTAAACGAAAAAGCAGGTATGACCAGCTTGCCCGCCTTCTGGGGCACGAGCTCATAAAGAACCTGACTGCGGGTCTGCCCCACCCCGTTGATAAAGGTAGTGCTCTGCCCGGTTCTGGTCGAAGCAATATCGAAACCGGGGATATTGCTGACCGCAGGCACAGAAACTCTCTGGCTGCGCCCCGAGTCGAGACTCTGCGTAATAGTTATCACCAGATTGAGAGATTCACCGAAACCGACCTGATCGCGGTCCACCTCTGCCTGTATCGAAAAAGTCTGAGCCTGAACACTGGCTGTCAGACAGAGAAGCAAAATGAGCAAACAGCTCGTCAAATATCTGGGCACGAAAGTTTCCTCCTGCTAATTCTGTATTGTTAGACAGGCAAAAAACCGACAGGTTCCAAAAATTATGTGAATTTATTTTTTTAGCATTCTATGGTAACTTTATGCCATGACAAACAGCGTCTCCATTTCTTATATTTTCAGTTCATATATTGTACTCACACGCACCTGCCACCAGAGTTGCGGCTATTGTTCTTTTTTCAGCGATGAAGCCCCGTTGTTGCCGATCGCAGACGCGACCGCGCGTATCGAAGAGCTCAGCAGAAAAGGTGCCACCGAAGTAATTCTGCTCGCCGGCGAGTCCCCTCAGGACTTTCCGCACATACAGATTGCCCTGCATCAGAATGGCTTTTCTTCCTTTACCGACTACCTCGGCGAAGTCTGTCGCATCGCCATTCAGTCAGGTCTTCTGCCCGTCCTCGAAGTCGGCTACCTCGATTCATTCACGCTCGAACGTCTTGCCAAAACGGGCTGCTCGATCAGGCTCAATCTCGTCTGTGCCTCTCTGGCAAAACAGGGGCAATCCCTCGAAAAATCGCGGGGGCGTAATCCCAGTACCGGGAAAGCCTGCATCGCCTCCCTGCACGCCAACGGCATCCCCTACTCTCTCGGATTTATTGTTGGCATCGGCGAAAGCGAAGAAGAACGCCTGAACTTCATCGACGAAGTCGGTCGCTACTGCACGGCTGACCCTCTGCTGCAAGACGTAAGGCTGATACCGTTCCAGCCGACTCCAGGCTGCGCTATGCCAGACCGACCACCGCTGCCCTTCAACGCTGTCAGCAAAATTGCAAAAGCTCTTCGAGACGCTTTTCCGGTTCACCATATCTCGGTGCCACCCCATCTTTTCTATCGTTTTCCTGAACTTGTCGAATATGGCCTGAACGACCTCGGCTCAGTCGCAATGCTGACCGGCGACCCCACCCACGAGATTTTTTCAGTGCCCGATTTTGAAACCCTGAAAACACGCCTCGAAGAAAAAAACATGCACCTCTATGAGCGTGCCGCCCTCTCGACGCCGGCAGCACTTAACCGCGAAGAAATTTCTGCAGCGATCGCCAACGCCCGACGCCTTATCGAAAGACGCAATCTTTCGGGGCTCAACCTCATCGACAACGATCATTGCTTTGTCTGCGGCCCGCGCAACAAAAACGGGCTGCATATTCCCATACAAAAATCTGTCGAAGCACATACCTGCACTTTCACCTGGGTGCCAGGGCCAGCCTACCAGGGCTACGCCGGCATCGTTCACGGCGGCATTCTCAGCACTCTTCTCGACGAAGCCATGGCTTACGCCGTGATGGGTGCCAACAAAGAAATTATGGCCGTAACTGCCGATATGCGCATCAGATTTTTGCGGCCAACTCCGGTGGGAGTGCCGCTAAAGTTCGCCGCAACCCTTGTCGGTCAGCGAAAAAATCTGCATTTTGCCAGGGGCACGGTTATTCTGCCTGATGGCACCGTGCTGGCCGAATCTGAAGGACGTTTCGCAGAGATCAACCTGCCAGGAGAAAAAAATGAAAGCTAAAAAAGATCAGTTAAAGGTAGTGGTGTTCACCTCACAGCATAAAATTCACGGCAATCTTCACCTCATCGAAAACAGCCGTCTTTCCGACATTCTCAACACCGAAAGTCAGGCCCGTGATTTTCTTCCCATTACCAATGCGGTGATTACCGACCTCAAAACCGGGCACAGCATTCAGGCCAACTTTCTTTCGCTCAATAAAAAACACATCGAGCTTGTCATCGAAGAACACGAACTGACCGGCGCAAGATAACAGAATCAGCCGTCGGCACAAAAACAAGGAGTCAGCAATGATTGAAGTCACCGCATCCAGTTTCCGCGCCAGAGTTAGCACCCTGCTGGCTTTGTTCCTGTTTATTACCCTTTTCAGCGCTTCCGGGGCCGAGTTCATCATCTTTCACACCAGCGATGTGCATGGCGCCATCGCAGCTCACCCCGACCCGACCTCAAAAGATGAGCCCAGGCCATTGATAGGTGGTTATGCCGTCCTCAAAAACCTCATGAATTCCTACCGGGTCGACCCCGCCAATGCCGATTCGAGAATCCTGTACATCGACTCCGGTGATTTTTTTCAGGGTACTCCTATCGTCGATCGCACCAAAGGCGCCGTCATGATCGACTATCTTACCCGTTTGCGTGCGGCAGCCGTAACCATCGGCAATCATGAATTCGACTATTCCTACCCCAGCCTTGTCGAGCAGATGGGAAAACGGGATTTCCCGGTCGTCTGCTGCAACGTTTTCGAGAAAAGCAGCGGTCGCCTGGTTCCCTTCGCCGTGCCTTACCTGGTTTTTTCGCACCAGGGCAAAAAAATTGGCGTAATTGGCATCGATTCTCCCGAAACTGCGACAATTTCTTTTGAAAAAAACGTTAAAGACGTGATTTTTGCAGACCCGCTGCCGCTGGTGCCGCCGCTCGTCAAAAAGTTACGCTCAGCCGGTGTCGATTTTGTCATTCTTCTTTCTCATCTGGGTTTTGACAGCGATATCAAATTCGCCGCCCAGGTCAGCGGCATAGATCTGATTCTTGGCGGGCATTCGCATACCCTCAGAAAAGAGCCTTATTTCGCCGAACCGTTCAACACCGCAATCATTCACAGCGGCAGTTCATGCGAACATACCTCGGTCATACGAATCAACATACCTGATGCGGCCAGTGCCACCATCCAGCTCACTTCAGTTCCTCTCTATCTTGACGCTATCGGTGAAGACCCCGAAATGAAAGCTCTCGAAGAAAGCTACCTGAAAGATCTCAAAGCTGAGATGCAGAAAGTGATCGGCGAAAGCATGGTCGGCCTCTACCGTGGCGTCAGCGGCGGCGATTCACCTGAAGGCTCGCTGATTGCTGACGCGATGCGCAAAGCTTCCGGTGCTGACTTTGCCTTCATCAACTTTGGCGGTGTCAGACAACCGCTTCAGAAAGGCAAAATCACCGTAGAAGACGTTTTTCTCGTGCAGCCGTTCGACAACTTCATCGAAGTGATCGAAATGAGCGGTTTTCAGCTGCGTGACCTCATCGAACGCTCTCTTTCGAACGAAGCGAGGGTTCTGAATGGCGAAGACAAAGCATTTGCCCTCGACAATTACAACATCAAAGCCGATGGCCTGAAACTCGTGGTAGGGGCAGACTACGGCTATCTTCTGCCTTCAGGCCTGAAAATCACCTATGATCCGTCTCAGGTTCCGATGAAGCGCATTGTTAAACTCGAAACCGAAACAGGTGAAGATCTGGCCGCCGAAAAAATCTACAAAGTCGCTCTCAATGACTTCATTGCCGCCGGTGGCGATGGCTATACACTGCTGCGCGACTTCACCAACCGTAACCGACTCGAAATTCTGGTTCGCGACGCCCTCATCAAACACATCTCAGAAATGGGAACCATTGAAGAGCGCCCCGAAAAACGCATATTCAACCTTCGTCTGACCGAAGAAAACCTCGACTGATATGGCAAAAGCCTGGTTTAAAAACCGACTCAACGACCACTTCCTGCAAAAATCCCGGGTAGACGACTATCGTTCCCGGGCCGCTTACAAACTTGAAGAAATAGATCAAAAATACCGGCTGATCAAGCCAGGGCAAAAAATTCTCGACCTCGGTGCCGCCCCCGGCAGCTGGACACAGTATGCTCTGCGCAAAGTGAACGGCAAAGCCAGAGTAATTGCTATCGACCTGCTTGAAATAGCTCCGGTCGAAGGTGCCATAATCATTCAAGGCGATATCCGCGCTCCCGAAAATCAGGCAAAAATAACTGAACTGGCGCCGAAGGGCCTCGACCTGATTCTCAGCGACATGGCACCCGATACCACCGGGGTACACTATGCCGACACCGAAAACTCAGCACTGCTCGTTCACCTCGCCCTCGACATGGCCGAAAAACTGTTGAAGCCCGGCGGCAGTTTTGTCGCCAAAGTATTTGAGGGTTCAGAATATCAACAGTTGCTACAAAGAGCCCGCAAGCTCTTCAAGTTCGCCAAGTCTTTCAACCCCAAAGCCTCTCTCTCGCGCAGCCGCGAAATTTTTCTGGTCGCCCAGGACTTCAAACCAGCTTCTTAGCTTTTATTTCTTTGTTTTGTGCCCTGATCTGCCGATAGATTTTGTATGCAAAGCAATCTGCTGCATAGGGCTCCGGCAAGGGCACCAAATGGCAAACAAGTGAAAAAATGCGGCTTCTGCAAGCACAGCAACCCTGTTGCTGCTCGATTTTGCGGAGGCTGTGGTCGTTCTACCCGTTTTTCAAGGGTGGAAATTATCAGCCCGCCGGTTCAACCTTCTTCAGATAAATCATCAGAAACTTCAGCCCGAAGACCCTGGTCACACCTGCTTTCTTTACGCAAATTCTGTTGCCGGAACAGAAACCTTGCGACCGTCCTGCTTTTGGTGCTCCTGATAGCCCTTACTGGAGCCCTTTATATCTCAGAACCGCCGGGCAAACCCGGAGAAACGGCAAAGTGGCGTGACTTCAGAGCTTTTCTGGCCCGCAAGCTCGAGATTCCGCACTACGAACTCGATACGATCTTTTTTGAACTGTTCTCTCTGTCTGCAGATGAAAAGGCTTTGATAAGCAAAGATCAGGCGATTCTGCTCGAAAGCTATTTCAAAGATTCTTTCAACCAGAAATCCCTGTCGATCTTTCCCAACCCCTTTTTCGAAAAGCCCCTGTCGCCGGAAAACATTCGCAACCTTGCCAATGCTGTATTTGCAGACGTATCGCCAGTTCATCCCATTTATGAAGTCACTGCACCTCTCGCCAGGCTCGGCGTAAAGTGCGCCGATTCAGAGAATAAAATACACCCCGACGACAAAATGAGCTGGTCTGACTGGCACAATATAACCAGTGACCTCTTTCGCTCGCTGGGGCTCGAAACATCGTTCATCGACCGGCTCTGTTACAATAAAAGCGGCCCGATGAGCAATATCGACCTGCGCAATTTCAGCGAACATCTGCGAGAAAAACTCTATATCAAAAACACCGAGCCCCTGATCTATGCTCGCGAACAATTTTACCCCAGTCGCCTCGAGGCATTCGGAATACTGAATGCAATAATCAGAGAAATGAATGAAAGCTGATAATAGCCGATAGTCGCCAGTGGGCAGAGAATAGTGGTCAGAAACCTTCGGGCGGCGCATGATCACCAGCTACAGACGACTTGTATCACAGGTCATGTCATCGCAAGCGCAAGCAAAGCAACGTCTTTGTAAAACGAATGAGACTGTTTTTTTACACTCACAATGATAATTTAAGCTTGCAGTAACAATAAAGCTGTCAATTGTGACGGCCGAACAGCTCTGTTACAGCCCTATCACCTGCAGAACTTTAGCGGGTGAACTCTTCGAAAATGGGGCGGATTTTAACTTCGAGGTTATCGACCGCTTCGTTGCCCACATGAATTATTTCGTGGGCTTCCATGAAGCCGCGCGAAAAACACGACAGCTGATGGTAACCGGGTTTGACTCCCTTGAAAACGAAGCGGCCGTCGTCGCCTGTCCGGGTTGCCCGGGTACCGATCTTCACCAGCACTTTACCAATCGGGCGGCCAGATTCAGAATGAAGCATTTTTCCTGAAACAGTCGTTAAAACAGGCTTCAACGAAAGCTTGAGAGGCCCATTGCGGTAACCGACGCGGTGCCGCAGCGAAAGCGGTTCATAGCCTTCTGAATATACGGTTACTTCGAGAACGTCGTCAGTGTTTGCCGCAAATCTGAATTTTCCTTCGGCGTCGGCGGCAACCTGCCTGGAACCGACAAGAATCGAAGCGCCCTGCACCTGTTTACCGCTCACGGCGTCAACCACGATACCTTCATGCATGCCGTCCGAAGCTGGCTTTTTCACTTCAGGGGCCGGCTCTTCATTGATTTCATGCAACGGCACCTCGCTGTCTGCTGTATGACTTCCTGCTGTCTCATCGGCAAAACTGCCGGCAACATTGGCTGTCGAAGCTGCAGGTGCTTCAGACACGGGTGTTCTATTCACCGAAGCATTGTTGAAAGTAACGTTTGGATCGATCGTAATGACGTTGGCGCCAGTCTTTCTGGTGGTCTGGGAATCTTTGTTTTTGTTCTGCAGCTCGAGTAGACGATTGCGCAAACGCTGTCTGTTATCGCCGCCTTCGGCAAAAGTCATGACTGGCTGCACGCCTGAAGCTCTGACGCTTTCTTTGATCGCATACTTTTTCTGCAACTTGATCATGCCGGCCGAACTCACTCCCTGAATTACTTCAAAAGAGCCGGTCTGCACATATTGATCGTTCATGAAATAAATGCTCTGCCGCCGCCCATTGCTGAAATCAGGAAAAAACATTCCTTCAGGGTCTACCGCAAACCAGTTGGTTCGATTGAATGAATAACGCCAGCCGGCGATTTCAATCGGTCTGAGAGTTCCCTTGGTGCGCATCCTGCCGCTCTTGCCATCAAAAATTATCAGCAGACAGTTCGAACCGAGATACTCGATCAGAGCGCTGCCTATGAGGCGAATCTCATGGGCTTTCATCGCTTTGTCGGGCAGGAGCTTTTCTCCGGAAAAGGCACTCAAAGCGCCAGTGCCGGCCAGAAGTTTCAGCGAATCTCTCAGCCAGTGCGAAGGCCCTATATCGGCAAAATCCGTATCGATACTGATCAAAACCGGAGCCAGAATCATTTCCTGACTCAGTTTTTCGAGCAGTCTGGCAAAGTAATAGAGCCCCTCACCACGCGTAAGCCCCTTTTCCCATTGCCAGGTGCCGTCAGGCAGGCTTTTCATCAAACCGCGCTGCACAACAGAGCGAAATTGCTCGGGAATCACGCCGTCGAAAGGCTGACGCCCATCGAGGCTCGAGTGTCTTCGCACCGGCTCGAGCACTTTGATCACCCGCGCCATTTCCTTGGCTATCATTTCATGGGTTGCAGATTCTGAAGACTCTAAAATAGCAGATTCACCGATGAAGCCCAACAGGACCGCAACGGTAAAAAGTGTCAGAACGATAAAGTATCTTTTTCTGTTCTTCATTGTCTGCCCGAATTGTTTCTATCAGTTCTCCCGCCGCTGTCTGCTCTTTTCGAGCGCCGCGGATATTTCCGCTTTTTCGAGGGCCAGTTGCTTATCGGCAGTTACCACGTTTGGCGTTATAAGAATGACCATTTCACTCTTTTCGTCTGTGTCTTCTTTGTGCGAGACACGTCTTGCCAGGCGGCGCAGCAGCGGAATCCTGCTGATAAAGGGTAAAGGCCTTTTGTTCGTGGTTTTTTTGTTTCTGATCAAACCGCCGATAACGACAGTCTCTTTGTCTTTAACCCTGACCATTGTCTTGATATTGCGGCGGGCGGTCCAGGGGTGCCCTTCAACCAGACTGAGCAGTTCGGTCAGGTCGACGTCGACCTTCATGGTAATTTCATTGTCACGATGAATGAACGGCTGCACGTTCAGCTTGATACCCACTTCGGCGGTTTCCCAGTTATCGCTGGTCGATACCGACATACTGGCGGCAGCGGCTGCAAAATAGTTGGTAACCGTATTCTTGATCGGAATCTGTTCAGAAATGTCGATGCTGGCCTCTTCTTTGTCCATGCAGCGCAGAGTCGGATTGGCCAGGGTTTTGATACGATTGTTATCTTCGAAGGCGGTAAAATTAGCCGGCACCACAATGCTTGAAGCGCTGAAGTTAGAGACATCGCTCGTTGCTGCCAGTTGATCCGGAATTTTAATTCCCATCGCTTCCATGTCTTTGCGGTGAATTTCTATCAGCCTGATATGAATCAGAGCCTGGCGCGTCGGGTCGCGGTCGAGCCTTTTCGCCATTTCGACAGTACGGGTTACCGAAGTGGTCGGCCCAGAGATAACCAGCATGTCGGTGCGTTTATCGACCGAAATTTTGACTTTTTCTTTTTCGTCGAAGTTTTCTTTGACGAGGGTGATCAGATCTTCAGGTTTGATGTTGACCGGATGAAAATACTCGCGGGCGAAAGCTTCGCCGGCTGAAAGCATTTTGTTTTCGAGGCTTTTTACCGCTGTTTCATAAATATCGACCGCTTCACGATCACCGGTCAGAATTATGTTGCCAAGGTCTTCCTGGGTCTTCACTCTGGCAATGATATCAGCGCTCACCGACTCACCGATAACGGCGGTCACTTTTTCGAACGGCACCTGCAAAGGCAGTATGCGCACCACTTTGCCTTCGATCTCTCTGGCCCGGTCGAGAGTCATGATCAAAAGAGTTTTTTCATCAACTATGGTCAGCACCAGTTCATGAACTTTCAACAGAGTTTCAAAAGCTCTTCTGACGCTGATTTTTTGAAAATAAATGTTAACTTTATTGTCTCTGACATTCTCGAGCGATTTATCAAGACCGATATTGACTTCGGCAATCTGCCCAAGCGCACGCAAAACATCGCCCAGTGCCAGATTAGACAGGTCAGCACCTTCAACCTGATCTTTTTCTGAAATACGCAGCAGCGGGTTTTCGAGGCGCGTCACCCAGATATCGCCATCTTCGAGACTGACGGCATAACCAATCTTCGCGGCCACCTGATCGAGAGCCTCACCAGGATCTGTTGCGGTAATATCCAGTTCGATTCTGGTCTGCACCGGGTCTCTGAAATGAATCGAACGCCCCGCCTGCCGCGCCAGCTCGCGCATGACCGTAGCGGCATCAGAATTGCTCACCTTGATACGGGTCGGCTCATCAGCCGGGTCGGCAACGCCGGTATCGACGCCGCTGACACCTGGAATCGAAGTCGGCACCTTGAGAGGTTTCTTTTCGCCCGGCGAAATTAAAGAATATGAACTGCGTTTCTCGTCACGCTGTTTTTCCTGCGCTTCAGAGAAACTGATTTCCATGGTGTTTCTAACGTATTTTACCGAGGGCGACAGTGGCCGTTTCAAAAAAAATGTCGCCCTGAGCACCGCCGGGTTGTCGGAAATCTGCGTCAGCCGCGCCATCTTCACCGGGCCGCGGTCAAAATTCATCAAAAACGGGTTACTATCGATACTGGCGCCGAGAATGTCGGCATAAAACAGCGGGATCGTCGATTCCTTGCAGATCTTGGCGCTGATGGCATTGTCGAACGACAGAATATATCTGCCATGTTCATCGCCTGGCTTGCCCTCGAGATGACCGGGCATAAAATCAAGACGCACAAAGCGCCCCGGCCTGCTCAGACTGTATGCGTCTCTGGCCGCCATTATAAAGCAAAACAGAAACGCCGCCGCCAGAACGCCAGCTACGCGCCTGACCGAGGATTTGCCCCACAAATCAGATGTCAGTTTATATATTTTCACACTTCAATATTCGACAATTTTCGTTTTATCCTTAAGCATTAAATTCACCCTGTTTTTGTCGATTGATTGAGATATAATATTTTTATTTTCTTGTATATACCGGTCTGTTCAGATCGATAACTTCTTCAGGAGGCACAAATGGCACGCTTGATATCGGGGTTGGTATTTCAGAGACCTCTTGAACAATTCATCGAAGAAAAGGCCATATTCGACAGCGCCACTCTCACCGCCCTCAGAAAACTCGCCGCCGATACCAGACAGTCTTTCGAAGCCGTCCTGATTTCAGAGAGCGGGCTGCCTGAAGAAGAACTGTATCAGCTGCTTGCTGAAGCCTATAATCTGCCGTTTTACAGTTCCGGAGAAAAGGTTCCCTTCGATCATCTGCCTGACCGAATCGCCACCATCTGTGGCCGGGAAAAGGTCTTCGTCGTCTCGATGAGCGAACGCAACCTCGTCATTGCCACCAGCCAGCCGGCTAAAATCAAGACTCTCAATACCCTTTTCTCGACCCTTGGCTACGAAACCTCGTTTCAGGTAACCACGCCGACCCGCACCAATGCCGCTGCGCCCGCCGAGGCAGAAGAAGCACAGCCGGCCGACGACCTTTACAGCGGCATCCATTCTCTGGCTTCGACTCTCAAATCCTCTGACAACAAGCCACTGCGTGACAGCGAAAGAATCAACGATATCAGCATCAGCTCCGATACTCCTTCCGTATCTGAACTGGTCAACAAGACCCTGCTGCTCGCCGTTCAACAGGGCGCCAGCGACATTCATGCCGAATCCACCAATGAAGGCGCCCGCGTCAGATTCAGAATCGACGGCGTTCTTGTCGACAGATTCGACCTCGATGCTGCCACCTCTTCAGGCTTTTTCTCAAGGCTGATGATCATGTCGCACCTCGACATCACCGAAAAGGTCATGCCCCAGGACGGCAGCTTCAAAGTCACCTCTGAAGACAAAGAAGTCGAGTTTCGTATTGCCTGTATGCCTGGCATTCATGGCCAGAACATCGTTCTTCGCCTTCTCTCCGGCTCAGAATCTGTCAAGCTCAGCCTCGAAACCATGGGCATGCTCAAAGATGAGCTGGCGATACTCAAAAGCGTCACCAGGTCTCCGCACGGCATGATTCTGGTGGCCGGGCCCACCGGCAGTGGTAAGTCCACCACCCTTTACGGCGTTCTCGAATCGCTTGCCGACCCCAGACTCAAATTCATCACCATCGAAGACCCTGTTGAAAGAAGAATTCCGGGAGTGCAACAGATTCAGGTGCGCGTCAACCGCAACGAGCCCGAACGCTCTCTTACCTTTGCCCGCGGGCTGCGAACCATTCTGCGCCTCGACCCCGACATCATCATGGTCGGGGAAATTCGCGACGCCGAAACCGCCCAGATTTCAATGCAGGCCAGTATGACCGGTCATCTTGTTCTTTCTACCGTTCACGCCAACTCTTCAGCAGAAACACTGTCGCGCCTGCAAAACATCGGTATCGACTTCCACCTGCTCATGAGCTGCCTCAATCTCGTCTTTTCGCAAAGATTGATGCGTAAACTCTGCTCTGACTGCAAAAAAGGCAGACCTACCCGCGAAAACGAGCACGCCCTTCTCGGCGAACTCGACAGCGGCGAGGTTTACGAAGCTCAGGGCTGCTATTCATGCAACAAAATGGGTTATGCCGGGCGAAGCGGTATTTTTGAATTTCTCGAAATCAATGACGAAATGCGCGATATGGTCGCTCAAAACGGCCTGACCGAAAGCATGAAATACGTGCGCGAAAAGCGGCTGCGCACCCTCTTCGAATCGGCTCTGATAAAAGTGAGCCGCGGCATTTCAGACTTCAGAGAACTTGAAAGGGTGTGCGGGCCTTGTCTGTAATTACCCAGATCAACGAGTGGTTTCTCAGCCGAAGCCAGATCGATATTCTGCAGCTCACCAGCACAAAACTGCGCTGGTGCAGCGGCACCTGCGCCAATAATCGCGTGAAGATAAGTTCCCTGAACAGCTGCGTGCTAGATCAACCGGCATTCAGCGGTGGGTTTGGCCAGAAGCTTTTCAAGCCCGACCTGATTCTGGAGCCATTGAAAACTCTCACTGGCTACCGCTTCCCCCTCGAAAAATATGCTTCGGTCATTCTGCCTGACCAGATATTTTATTTTGGCTCCTTTCAGGTGCCGGCAGTAGCAGCCAAAGCAGGGCTACAACCTTTTCTCGAACGTGAAATTCACAAGAGCACCACCATGTCCTACAAAGATTTTGTAGTGCGCTACGAATTCGGCGAGAAACGCGAAAACAAGATTCCGATACAGTATTGCGCCATCAGCAGAAGCTCCCTCGACGAAATCAAAGAGTTGCTCGACCAGGCGAATATCGTCCCGGTCTCCATACAGCCCTCATTTACAGGCATTGTCAAGCTGCTCAAGTCTGTCGCCGGCGACGCCAGACACCCGTCGATATTTCTGCATCTCGGCCCCAGAGCGACCACAGCCGGCATATACAACAGCGATGGCCTGCGCTCGATTCATACCATCGACAAAGGCTTCATCGATCTGCTCGATGCCATAAAGGAAGCCGCCGCCTGCAGCGATGCCGATGCCATGAAAAAACTCTGCAGCGAAATCGTTCTGCTCGACGACCCCAACTCTGATGCCCAGGCAGAAGTAGAGACTTATCAACAGATAGAGCCGGTTCTCGTCGATCTGCTGCAAAAAATTTACGGTTTTTTGCTGCTCTTTTCCAACGACCACCCCGAAGAAAGCGGCTTCGTAAAAATCGTGCTTTCAGGTGAAGGCACGCGTATCCGCAATTTAGACAAGCTCATCACCGCCAATCTTGGCATTCCGTCAACCAGTGTGGCCGAAGAAATGGCCGATATCATCTCTGAACTGAAACTGCCTGAAGGCGAACTGGTGGCGACCCTCGCCCCGATTATCGGCAACCTTCTTCTCTCGCCCTGGCAGCTCGACCGCTACGACAGGATAATGGCCGCATGACCACTGCCTACGAATATCTCGAACGCGACGAGCGCCGCATACGTATGCCGGTGGTTTCGGCCACCGTCGCCGTTGTCTCGTGCTTTTTCGTTTTCACGGCCCTGATCTACATGTATTTTTCCGCTTCCAGACTCGAGCGCGAATATGCCGCCGCCGTCACCCGTGTTAAAAACGATGCCCAGCAATTCATCGACCGTGCTACAACCATGCTGCCACCAGAAAGCGCAATAAGTGAACTCGAGCAGAATATACAGGCGCACAACCTGGCAATTGGCGGTGGCTTCAGCATCTGGACCAAGCTATTCAACAGACTCGATGCCCTTCTGCCAGAAGGCGCCATCATTACCGCAATCGAAAACCCCTTTACCCAGAAGCCGGTATTCGCGGCAGAAGACCGCTTTTTCAAGTTTCGTGTCGCACTGTTGAATTCTGATGACGCCAACTCTTTCTTTTTAAAACTTTCAGAGACACCGGCCTTCGAAAACCTCAGTTTCAACCCGAAAGGCGAAATCAGGTATCAGGGGCGTGCCGGCTTCAGCATCGAATTCGAATTCAGGTACAACGATGCAAATTGAAAAGCGCGAGAAAGTTACCATTCTTTTCATTGCTTCATGGGTAGCAGTGGCGTTTCTGGCTGCTCTGATCATGATCAGATACCCGAATTACGCCAGTGAGAAAAAACGCCTGACCTCTTTAAAAATGCAGCTTTCTGACAGCAACGAATTAGAAAACCGCATGAACGCATTTATAAATGCCTTCAAAGAAAGAGTTGAGGTCATTTCGAGCAACATCGCCGATAAAAACAGCAAAATCGCCATGTCTTCATTTTCGCGAATGAGCGAGATCGATCTGCCCGGTTTTGTCGATGCTCTGCCAAAGCTTGTCGCTTCTACCGGTGTCAAGCTTGACCATCTCGGCTATAAACCCAAAGAAACAATCGAAAATTTTATCGAGCAGTCATTCGAAATCACTTTTTCAGGCAAATATGCCCAGATACGACAACTTCTGCACGCCCTCGAAACCCATCCGGCCGGTATTCGTATTGAAATGCTCGAATTTGTGACTCTTGACGACTCGAATCACGAAGCCCAGCTGCGCCTCAATTGTCAGGTGAGGTTTGCCATAGATGGCTGAAGAAAATAACAATAAACGTGCCATAATTGGTGTCACCATCTTCGCGGTGTTGATCATCGCCAACCTGATCGTCA
>JAKQQP010000045.1 GCA_029564115.1 Candidatus Rifleibacteriota bacterium
TCTGGCGGGGCGTTACATTGAAAGGTTCGTCTTTGCTGAACCAGACCGGGTGGTATTCATGGCCGCAGGCCCGGCAGAAATAGGTGCTGAAGAGTTTGACGTTTTCGTTCTGGCGGCCCGGGGCGAAAATCTGGGCATCGAGGGTTATCTGTCGCTTTCCTTCGGGTTCTAGCGTGGTATGCACTTTTCCGGGGCCGGAAATGAACTGGTGCAGTTTGAAGGCGAACGGTGCAAGAACGCCGGTACCAGCAGAGCTGTGGGCATTGATAAGAAAGCTCTGCAGAACGGTGATGGCTTCTTCTTTGTCGACGCCGATATCTTCGGCCAGTTTGTCAGCAGCCTGGCGCAGGGTTATGGGCCGGGCCCGGGCCGGTTTGTTCAGGTCATTAAGGGAAATGCCCATGTTGAGCTCGACCCAGACGGCCAGCGGGTCATTGCGAAACTCATCGAAGTTTTCCCATTTGTGGGGCACTTTAAGGCGTGCCGGCAGTTGGGCTTTGATTGAATCGATAATGAGAGCCGGGTTGGTAATGCGTTCGAGGGTTTCGGTAATGATGTCGTCGGGGGTGATCGAGGTGCCGAAAAGCTTGCTTGCGACCTGGGCGACGGTTGCCTGCTGTTCGAGACTTGAACCGGTATTTGCCATGGTTGCCGAGGTGCCGATGCAGAGAAGGTTTTTGGCACTGGTCCGCTGTCTGACTCTTCTGACCAGCATTGCGACGTCGGCGCCCTGACGACCGCGGTAGGTGTGCAGTTCGTCGAGCACGATAAATTCGAGGTCGTGACAGTTTTTGATAACTTTGCAGTCTTTTTCGTCGTAGCGGGTCAGGATCAGTTCGAGCATCATGAAGTTGGTGAGCAGAATATCAGGCGGATTGTTGGCAAGTTTCAGGCGCTCTTCGCTGTTTTCCTGGCCGGTGTAGCGTTCGACAGTGAATGGTCGCTGCCCTTCAGGAAAACCGTGCAGGAATTTTTTGAGTTCTTCGAGCTGGCTGTTGGCGAGGGCGTTCATCGGGTAAATGATTATTGCCCGGGTTCGCGGCTTTGGGTCAGCCTGGCGGCCTCTGAGAATTTTATCGATAATCGGAATAAAAAACGCCATCGACTTGCCCGAACCGGTGCCGGTGGTCAGCACGTAGCTGCGCCCGCTGCGCGCCTTGGCAATCGCTTCGAGCTGGTGCTGGTAGAGCTGCATGTCTTTGCTCTGCCCTTCACTTTTGCCGAGTTTGAAAATTTCGCCGCATTTCGGGTGCAACAGACCCTGACTGACGAGCTGCTGCACGGTTTCGCAGCGTTTATAGCCCGGGTTGATCTGAATCAACGGGTCTGGCCAGTAGCGGCCTTCCTGGTATTCGCCGTCGATCTGCCCCGCGATATCTGCGGCCCTGATGGTTACAAAGCTGCGTGAATAACTCTCATATTCTGTGATTACGCTGTTTCTGAATTCAAAGACATTCTGCATACTCTCTTGCTCACTTTTTATTTTTCCTGTGTGGGGCACCCCGCAAAACAGCCCCGACCGTCACATTTTAATACAACCGCTTTTGAATTTCATGGTTTTTTTGGTGAGTTATTGTCAGCCAATTCAAAACAGCGGCGCTTATAATTGCCTTTGAGCAGTTAGCTGACAAGACTATTGAGAGATGCCGCAAGCCGATGAACCGGTAAAACAATCTTTTGCTGATTGGTTAGAGATGCTAAAAAAATAAAAAGCTCAGAAGCCTGAATGGTGTTCGAGACGGTTGTGCAGACAAGTTTGGATAGTGTCTTTAAAACTCAGGAACGAACTTGACCCCGGCACAAATCTTGATCATAATCTATATGAGGGACTCAAAGGAGGATTTTTTGATGGGATCTAAAATGACTTCGACCCGGAAACCGCAGCTGAATACCACCAAATCCTTGAGCGAAATGTGTCCCTCATACGAAGAGGGGAGACGCCGATACGCTTCTCAATTAAGAGAAGAATGGCTGAAAATGTCGCAAAAGGAAAAGGCGATGTATCGGAAGTTTCTTCTCAACAACCCCGATTTGGACGACCCGGCAGTGAAATTGGCACGTCACCAATACCAGGTAATGAGAAAGTATTACCCAGTCGGCTAGAGCAGCTCATCGAACTTCAAACAGATCGGGCGGCTATGGTCGGTCAGAACAGGTATTCGTTACCGGGCCCTTGCCGTAGAGGTTGCTGATGGTTGATCTGGTTCTGGATTGGTAGCCACGCAGACTATGACAAGTTGATAGCAGAATTATCTTAAAACAGTTTTTGGACACTGCGAAAATTCCCGGAAGATTTTATGTTTCAGCTTTCAAAAGAAGAATAGAAGGAGGTTGTCACAAATTGTGATAAGCTCCAAAATACTGTTAAATACAGCCCCCTCTCTCTGCTGCAGAAGGTTTATATTCACGGTTGCCGCTGATGATTCAGTCATAAAGTGGCAGCACCAGTTTTTCTGCTCTAAAACAAAAGAATCCGTCGATTTTTCGACGGATTCCCTGATTCTAAGCGGGAAACGGGGTTCGAACCCGCGACCCTCAGCTTGGGAAGCTGATGCTCTACCAACTGAGCTACTCCCGCACACAAATACCTTTGGTAGGTGTCAATGTAGCAAAAAACAAGCGGATTTTCAACCTTGAATCGATGATTTGTCAGCTTTTTGCCGGGTTGAGAGAAATATTGGGAAAATTCGGGGCTGGTACGATAAAATGTTTTCAAATGAGGGGAAATTTCAGTTAAAATCGCCACATGCAGATTTCGGCCATGTTAAAACTTTTGTCACTGCGAAACCTGTTTCTATATGCTGTTGTCATATTGATGCCGGTGACGGTCGCCTATTTCGCAATTGCCAACATGATCGAAGAACAGTATTTGGCCCGGCGTGAAACCCTGAAGCAGGAGCTGGACCTGCAGAGTGCCCGCGCTGACATGATTTCGCGGCAGAATTACCAGATCAAGGACTTTTTCAGAACCCTGCTGTTCAAGAAAAAGCTCTGTCAGCAGAAACCCGAAACTATCGCGAAATTTATCGAGCAGCTCGATAAAATCTACCCGGGTGGCTTCAAATGGCTGTTCTGGAATGAAAATGGCGAAATTATTCCGGTAAAATCGAAGCTGATTCTGCATGGGCACAAGGCCTGGCAGATTGTTCTCAAAAGCCTTATGGCAAGACTGAGCATGATCAACAACCCTGATGCGCTTACCGAAGATTATGGGTTTCAGAAACAGTTTGCCCATGCCATGGGCACAATTCAAAAAGCGATGGGTGGCCTGGCGAAAATCGAGCACCTGAACTGGGCCCGCAATGAACCGACTGCCATGCAATGGCTTGGCAAGCCCTGTCAGGCAATCTGGGATGCTGATGTAATAAGCTATTATCGCGAAAATATTCCGGCAAAAATTCGTGGCGGCTTCATGATGATGGTTTTCCCTGACCAGATGCCGGAAAATATCTGGCTGAAGCGCATGGTACTGCGCCGTGCCAAGGCGGTCGACCGGCTCAGATTTCCGGTTGCAGCCGTCAATATCTCTGACAAAACGCCGCTGGTTTTCGATCCTGAACTTAAAGGTGCTGATGCCGGATTTGCCAGACAACTTCTCAACGCCTATATCAACCGCAGCCAGAATATCTTTGACTGCGGCCCTTTCATGGGCAGAGCCGGCATGCCTGACGGTGATTCACAGATCAGACTTCTGTCGCTTGTCGATATCAGCCGGATTCAGCAACAGAAGGAAAGAACGTTGCAGATTCTGCTGACAATCTGTATTGCCGTCATTCTTCTGAGCTCGCTGGCGGGGTTTTTCGCTTCAACCAGCAATATAACCAATGTTTCTTTGCGGCAGCGAATCGCCGCGATTTTCATGATTGCAATTCTGATGCCGATTATCAGCCTTGTCAGTATCGGTAATACATTTGTTGCCCACGAAGAGACGAGGCTCAAAGAATCGGCCTTCGTTAAAATGCGTTCGGGCATGGAAGCGCTCAACCTGCGCTACAAAGATACCCCGCGCCTGATGGAACAGCAGCTGTTCAAGGACCTGCTCGCACTGATCGGCCCGCCGCCCTACGATATCGAAAAAGTTCAGAAAGCGATGCTCAAAGCCCAGGAAATGGAACTTATCGAACATTTCTTTATGGCCGATGAAAATGGCAAGCTTGC
>JAKQQP010000068.1 GCA_029564115.1 Candidatus Rifleibacteriota bacterium
TATATTGAAAATCAAGGTGCTGAGTCCCAGGATGACGATGATTTCAAAGTTTCGCAATGATAGCCTGCATGGCCGGATCGGGGCTTTAGCCGACTTCAGTCGGAACCCCAATCCCTCGCCTTCAGGCGAGGGTAGTTGAAAACCTTACCTTATTGTTTTGAATTGTAATGAAAAAAATGCCAACCCGTAACCCCTTGCTGTGTACATTTTTTAAAACGTTTAACCGGATGAAACGCCTTTCCCTGGCCATTCTCTCATTGCGACAACCTCGAAGAAAAGAAAAAAGTTTATTTTGCTGTCAGATATAATGACTTTTGTTATTATGTACGAAAGAGACAGCGGACACAGAATATATGAAATCAACAGCCAGAGGGTTTGTAAAAACGGCACTGACAGCCGTGCTGGCTCTTCTATGGTGCATTGTTGGCCCTGTATGCCCCGCGGCAGAACAGATAGAAGTTTTGCGGGTCGTCTGTGACGAAAATTATCCGCCTTATATTTTCCGTGACGCCAAAGGCCAGCTTAAAGGCATTCTGGTAGACCAATGGCAGCTTTGGCAGCAGCAGACTGGCATCAAAGTCGATCTGCAGGCCTTCCCGTGGGCAGAAACCATACACCGCATGGAAAACGGTGAATTTCACGTTATCGATACGCTCTTTCACAATGAAGATCGGGCCGCGAAATACGAGTTTTTGAAGCCATATGCCACCATCGATGTCCCGCTTTTTTTCGCCAAAGATCTTTCCGGCATCAGTTCCGCCAAAGACGCTGTCGGGTTTGCCGTTGGGGCCAAGTCTGGCGATAACGTCATTCAGATTTTAAAAGAGGCTGGTGTCGAGACCATAGTCGAGTTTCCAAGTTACGAAAAACTTGTCGAAGCGGCTAAAAACGGCACCATTAAAGTCTTCAGTGTCGATCGCCCACCGGCTTTGTATTACCTGAACAAGTTCGATATCATCGATCGGTTCCGCGAAAGCCCCCCGCTTTACCAGGGGCAGTTCCACAGAGCAGTGCTGAAGGGAAATAGTGGGCTGGCCGCGATGATTCAGCGAGGGTTTGAGTCTATTGCCGCTGAGCAGCTGGCGCAGATCGAAAGCAACTGGCTGGGCAGACCTCTTGATCGCGCCAACTCAGTTGGCTGGAACGCTTTTGTAAGTATTCTGCTGGCCGCTCTGGCAATTATCTTTGTTCTTGCCCTATGGCTTCGGACGCTGCGTGAAATGGTGCGTATCAGAACGGCTGAGCTCGAGGCCGCCAATACCAGCCTGAAATGCGAGATTGTCGAGCGAAAAAAGAGCGAAGAAGAAAAAAATATTCTGCAGAATCAGCTGCAGCAGGCTTTAAAAATGGAAGCGGTCGGCAGGTTGGCCGGAGGCGTGGCTCATGACTTCAACAACCTGTTGACCGCTATTCTTGGCAACGCTTCTCTGGCTGCCATCGATATGCCGCCAGATGACAAGGCAAAAGCGAACCTTCTCGAAATAGAAAAAGCTGCCAGGAGTGCCGCTTTGCTGACCCAGCAGCTGCTCGCCTTTTCCAGGCGCCAGAATATCGAACCGAAGGTGCTGAATATAAATGAAATTATTACCAGCATTTTTAGCATGCTCGAAAGAATGGCTGGTGATAACGTTAAAATCAGACTTTTTACCGCCGCCAGCCTCTGGAACATAATGCTCGACCCGGGGCAGTTTGAAAGAATATTGATAAATCTGATATTGAATGCCAGGGATGCCATGCCTGAAGGTGGCAAAGTCACGATTTCCACTGCCAATGTCGCCCTTTCAGAAGAAGACTGCCGCCTTCGCCCCGAAGTTGTGCCCGGAGATTATGTAAGGCTGACACTCAGTGATACCGGGCATGGCATGGGCCCAGAAGTTCTCGAGCGACTTTTCGAGCCGTTTTTTACGACCAAACCGCGTGGGCGCGGCACTGGGCTGGGTTTATCGGCTATTTATGGTATTGTTAAACAGTCTGGCGGGTTCATTGAAGTTACGAGTGAGGTGGGCAGCGGCACGACTTTCGATGTGTTCGTCCCCAGAACCAGAAAGCAGGCTGAGCCGGTCGAAGACAGGCAGCCAGAAAGCTTCGATGCTAACGGTGAAACTGTGCTGCTGGTCGAGGATGAAGATATAGTTCGTTTTATCGGCGCAGAAATACTCAACCGCCTTGGTTACAATCTGATTCAGGCTGCCGATGGCCACGAAGCTCTTATTGCCGCTGAAGGCTTCAGTGGCAAGATCGATCTGATGCTCACCGACCTGATGATGCCGGGTATGACGGGCCATGAGCTTGCCGAGAAAATACGCAAAGTCAGACCTGAGACGCGGGTTCTATACACTTCTGCCTGTATAGATGGCGTAGTCGAGGGGCAGGAAATAATTGACCAGAATCTTGACTTCATTGCCAAGCCATTTTCGATAGAGTCGCTCGGGCTGAAGATCAAGCAGGTTCTTGCCCGTTCTGAATGATTATTTAACGGGTATTTGAACTTTTCAGCCCGCCGCCCCACCTGTATGATTCTGCGAATTCTTTTGCGTCGGCAAATACTGCCGTTTTCCTTGAGGGAAGCCCGCGCAGGAAGGCGACGAAATCGAGCTGCCGGTCGGGCTTGTCACGATTTTCGGCGAAAGTTTTGACTATAGAGTCAGCCGGTATGCCGTATTTGCCCAGGCTTTTGACCATCGGGAAGCGCAGACCTGAATTATCGTTTCTGACATAGGCTTTGGTGATCAGTTCAGTACATACCAGGGCCTGCTCTGTGTTAAAACTGAAATGAAAATCGTATTCACGCCCGTAGTAAGAGAAAGCCAGTAATATGGCTCTGGCTTTGTCGATCTTCTTCAGGCGAGGTCTCACTGCGGCAACGTAGTCACAGTGCAGAGCCTCATAAAGGCTGCTCAGCACGATACCATCACTGATGGCTTCGATCATACGTCTGGGGTTTTTGTCGGTTTTACCGGGGCTTTTCCAGGCTGCGGCAGCTTTGGGGTAATGCTTTGCCAGTAGTTCAGAAAAATTGCCGGCATCGTTTCTTCGGCACCAGCGAATGATTTCGGGGTCGCTGTCGAAGGTGGCTGAGATTTCTGCTGGAGTCCCGATGTAGAGAATCGCATGTGGCCAGAAACCCGGCAGAAAAATATTGGAAAGATACCAGTCCTGGCGGCCGATGATTATATCGCCGGGTTCGAGAAGGTTTCCAAATTCGATTAACTGCTGTTGTGAGATAAGGCGTGATTTTCTGCTTTTGATTCTGGTATCACCAATCCAGGTGAAAATCTGTTTTTGCGCCGGCAGAATAAGCTCGAGCGAGGCATTTATCAAGCTGCGGCTGAGGAACTTCCAGGTCGGGTCACTGGCGACTTTGCGCGACAGACTGTCGAGAAAACTTTTGTGGGCTTCAAGATAAGCCAGAACAGAATCGGGAAAAGTTTTTCCAAGTTGTGACCTCGAGGTGTTTCGCAGAGTCTCGAGATACGAAATGCGAAAACGGTAGAGATGGGCCAGGTTGCCTGCTTTCATGGTTTCTCTGACTCTTTTGCTCAATGATCCGGCAACGATGGAAAATTCTGAGTTCGTTTCGTTGAGAAGATCTTCGAGGTTGCCGCGCTTTGCCAGAAAGTGCATGAGTTCAGATACTGTAACTACAGTTGCCAGTTTTGAAGCCATGCCAAGTGTGTAGCCGGCGAACAGTTCCCCTGTTAGGTGCTCGTGGTTTAGACTGAGAGGCACTTCATATTTATTGCCGATCCGGGCCAGGTCTTCAAAAAATACCGAGAACAGATTCCAGAAACGGTATATTGGCCTGAGGGTTTCGTGGTTGTGCAGAATATCTGTGCGCGATAGTCTGTCGAGGTATGAATCTTCGTCGAGAGCACCCTCACAGAGTCGCTGCAATTTGGCGGCTCGATCGGTGAATATCTTTAAATCGGCTTCGAGATGGCGCTGCAGTGAAGCTTTTGTTTCTGCACTATGATTTTTGAGTGCGCTTCTTAACGAAAATGGGGTGATTGCTTCGGAGGCTGTCGCGCCAGGCGTTGCAATGATTGTGTTAAAAGCCAGAACGAATATTGCAACCCACAGATGTTTTGCCAAGTTTTGCCGGAAGTTCATGTCTCTGCTCCTGTCACAACGATTGTCTGCCATTGTTGAATCTAAACAATATTATAACTTATCAGAAGAAGGCGGGCAAGAAACCCGGCGCGCATAAAAAAACAGCGCCCCGCAGTTGTATGGCGGGGCGCTGTTTTTTATCGATCAGGCAAAGATGCCCTGCAGAAACACTATGCCGATAGCAATCGGGGCGAGCCATTTGACGAGAAAAGCCCAGAGAGGTGCCAGGGCAAAGTTCACTTTGCCATCGTTGGTAACTTCTTTGATTGCGTCAGTATAAGCGAGTTCCCATGAAATGACGGTTTTGCCGTCGTCAGTTTTGTGAATGCGCTGTTCTTTGCGCAGGCCCCATATCCAGCCGATAAAGATACTCAGAAATATGCCACCAAGAGGCAAAAGCACATTTGTCGCGAGAAAATCGACCGAGTCGAGAATGTTTTTTCCCTTGATCAGTGTGATGTGCGACCAAGGCCCCTGGCTGAGAGAGCAAGGAACACCCAGGGCAAAGATCATGCCGGAGATGATCAGAGTGGCTTTTCTGCGTGTCCACTTCCATTCGTCGACGACGTATGAGACGCAGACTTCGAGAAGCGAAATAGAAGATGTGACTGCGGCAAAGAGCGCCAGGACAAAGAAGGCTGCACCGACCAGTGAGCCCATAGGCATTTTAGAAAATACAGCCGGAAGGGTTATGAACAGCAGGCCTGGCCCGGCGCTCGGCGAAAATCCGAAGGCGAAAACAGCAGGCAGAATTGCCAGGCCGGCTAACAAAGCCACGCCGGTGTCTACGAGCGGAATAATCATCGAACTTTGCGGAATGTTTTCATCTTTGCTCAGGTAGCTGCCGTAAGTGATCATACAGCCCATGCCCAGCGACAGCGAGAAAAATACCTGGCCGAGCGCCGCAAGAATGACTCCGCCGGTAATTTTTGAAAAGTCGGGGGTCAGAAAGAACTTTATTCCTTCCATCGCTCCGTCAAGGGTTACCGAACGTATCATTACCAGGAACAGCATGCCCAGAAGCGCCGGCATCATGATTTTAGAATATTTTTCGATGCCATTCTGAATGCCACCCACGACAATGCCGAGAGTCAGCAGCATAAAAACGCCATGGTAAAAAATCGGCATACCGGTTGAAGTGGTAAATTCTGCGAACATGTTGCCAAGAACCTTTACATCAGCGGTGTTGAAGCTTCCTGAAATGGCTTTAACCAGATAACTGATGATCCAGCCACCGATAACGCTGTAAAATGATAGAATCAAAAAACCGGCCAGCACGCCAAGGCTGCCCACCCAACCCCAGCCGGCTCTGATTTTTCGATAGGCTCCGATGGCGTTCAACTGAGCATAACGGCCAATCGTTATTTCGGCCATCATCAGAGTGAAGCCGACCACAAACAGAATTATGAAGTAAACCAGAACAAAAGCGCCGCCACCATTCTGACCGGCTAGAAACGGGAACTTCCATAAATTGCCCAGGCCGACCGCCGAACCAGCCGCTGCCATTATAAAGCCGAGCTTTGAACCCCACTGATCTCTTTTAACTTCGCTGCTTTGCATGAACTCTCTCTTTAAAACTGATTTCACTCCGTTCGCAGCTCAATACCCGTCTAAACCGAATGTTTTTTTGACTACGTATAACGGACAAGCCACCGGAGCGCCTGCCAGCATACAAAAATCCGCCATAAATTACCAGAAAAAAACATCATCGTAGCCTAATCTTCTATGCCCCAGCAATTTTTTGTTATCCGTACCCCTCTCATCCGTGTTCATCCAGTTTTCTCTCTCTTTCTCTCTTTCTTTCTTTTTCTTTCTCTATCCGCGTTAATCCGAGTTCATCCGCGGCTCTCTCTCTCTCTCTCTCTCTCTTTCTCTTTCTCTTTCTCTTTCTCTTTCTCTTTCTCTTTCTCTCTCTCTTTCCGCGTTAATCCGAGTTCATCCGTGGCCCTCTCTCTTTCTCTATCCGAGTTCATCCCAGTTCAAAATGGAAACTCCTCCCCCCCAACATCCGAGAGCTCTTCCTGCTCCGGCAGCTTTATAAATTCCTGTTTGTCGACCGGTTTAACGATAATGGCTCGTTCAGGACGAACCGGACAGATGTGTTCGCAGCTGCCGCAGCCAATGCAGATCGATACATCGGTTTCGGGTATCATCAGGTTGTTTTTATACGGAACCATACGCACAGCCTGAGTTGGGCAGTGCTCGGCGCAGGCACCGCAGTCGGTGCCGTTGGTTTCGACAACACACAAATGTTTTTTATAAACCACTTCGCCAATTTTCAGCAGCTTTTTGTCATTGGCGTCAACGGGTTCTATGGCCATTACGGGGCATATCTGCGAGCAGAGGTTGCAATTCTGTTCGCACATGCCGTGGTCGAATTGCAGTGAAGGCTGTTGCAGACTGCGCAGGCCTGATTGTGGCTGGGCTGGTCTTATTATCGAAGATGGGCAGGCGGCGACGCAGAGATGACAGGAAATGCATCTGCTGCTGAATCTGGTCATATCGCCGGCGCCAGGCGGCAATATTGCGGTTGCATTTACAGGAGAGGCCTGGAGTGTTCTGGGTAGCAGATATGCTGCCGCTGTTGCGGCAATTCCGCTAACAAATGCTCGCCGCCCCTCTGACATCGATGTGTCGGGTTCTGGCTGATTTTTTTGTCTCTTCTGTATCGCTATTCCAGACAGTTTGCAGGCATCGAGGCAGTTGCCGCAGGCAATGCAGCGGGAAAAGTCGAGATTCTTTTCGAGAGGGTCTATGCAGCCTGCTTTGCAGATATTCGCACACAGGCCACAGCTTACGCACTTTTCGGGGTCGAGCCCTATTTTGAAATATGAACGGGCGGCTGTCAGGCGCAGTATTGCGCCGACGGGGCAGGCCAGGTTGCAGTAAACCCGGCCCCATTTGCAGCAAAGAAAGAAAAGAAACACAGCTGTGCCTGCCACCATAACAAAATTCTGCCACATAAACGGTCTGAATTCAGCCAGCCCGAGCCAGCCGACGCTGTCACCGAGCAGATAGCTTTTTTGTTTGAAAAGAAAGGTCGCGATCGGGTGCAGAATGCCGGCCATCAGTCTTCCGGCGGTGGCAAAAGGTTCAAAAAGAGATATCGGCAGCATGAAACCGGCAGCAGCAGCCCCGATCATCAGGCCGGCAAGAGCTATATGGGTTCTGGTAAAATCGGGCAGTGGCCTGAATGCTTTTTTTCTCAGCAGGCTGCGAATTTTTATGAACAGATCCTGGATTATGCCAAGAGGGCAGATGAAGGAACAATACAGGCGGCCGGAAAGAACGGTCAGTAACAATATCAGCGACGCGCCGACAGCAGCCGGCCAGAGCAATGCAGACAAGACGGCCGGGGTGAATTGACCGAAGTGAAACGCTGTGTTCAGCCAGCCAAAACTGTCGAAGCGTATAAACAGCAACGCGAAAGCGGTCAATGCAAGCGTCGCGCTAAGTTTTCTGATGGTTTTCAGATGTCTCATACGGTATGCGGTATGTGTGGGGCGGGGTGTCCCGACAATTTCACGTATCCAGGCGGGGTTACATTGCCAGACGTTCGATGCGAAGTTTGTCTAGAGAACTGGCTCCGCTGCCCAGTTCGGCAGCCCGCCCGATATAAGCCACTTCAGCCGGGTCGATGTTCATGATGCGTGTCGATGCCACATCGATAGCGACAATGTCGGTCGACATGAGCAGCATTTTTCGGGTGACCAGGTCGGCAGTAGAGACGCCGCGCGGGCCGTTACGCATCATGACGGTATAGGCATCGACGATGTTGAGTGTTGGCTTTTTGCTGAAGGTGGTAAAGTCTGCTATGCACTGGTGCAGGTCGTTGCTGTGATAAAAACGTCGGTCAAAAACGACGCCCATCAGATTTTTCATGGCCGAGGTCATGCGTGCGCCGCCGTGGTGTTTTAAAATTGGTACATTGATGATTACGTCGCTGTCGAGCCAGGCCTGATGAACGTGGGCAGTTTTTAAAATTTTGCCGTTCGGTATATCGACCTGGGTAAAATGATTTATGTCGTGGGCCATGAGCATTTTGCCGCCAGCTTCTTTGACGGCAGTCTCGATACCGCTGCTGCCGTAGCATGCCTGCCAGTGGTTACAGGTGTTGTCAAAAACTCTGACTTCGCTGGCGCCGGCTTTCAAACAAAGTTCGACTATGCGTTTTATCAGTTCTGGTGAGGTGTTGGCGCCTTCTTTCGGTTTTTTGTCCCAGCCGATGTTGGGTTTGACCAGAACTTTCTGCCCCTGTTTGACAAAGCGTTCTATGCCACCCGCTGCCGCAATTGCGCGATCGAACATGGCTGCCGGTTCGCCACCGGTGACGCCGATCAGGTCAGGGTGCGCTCCGGTGTTGACCGTTGCAGAGGCCGGCAATGTTTCAGTCGCCCCGGCCCGCAACGGAAATTTGAGATTGTAAGACGCGGTAAGAGCTGAGAGCAGGGCAATAAACTTTCTTCTGTCCATGTTGCCTCCCCGTTTTGTGCGGGTTTGCCCGCACCTGATGCAGGAAAAAAAGACGATGCAAAACTTCACTTATTAAGGATATAATTCTGACGACTGATAAGTCAAACTGCAGTTTTCATTACCTTATGGAGCCGGAAATGTTACAGGGTGAGCGAAAAGAAGGCTCAGTGGTAGAGCACCTCGAAGAATTGCGCTGGGCGATCATCAGGGCTTTGCTGGCCGTAGTCGCGATTTTTCCGATAGCTTACTATTTTTCAGATGCTCTTGTAGAGTTGTTGTTGCGGTATTTGTGCCCGCCAGATCTGAGATTGCGCTATTTTTCGCCGGTCGAGCCCCTGTTCGTCAAGCTGAAAATGTCGATGTATCTGGCGGGGCTGGTTGCCGCTCCCTATGTGCTGCGCCAGGTCTGGGGCTTTGTCGCTCCCGGCCTCTATCTCAGAGAAAAAAAACTCGCCGGCTTCCTGCTGTCAGCCAGTTGTTTGCTTTTTATTGCCGGAGCAGCTTTTTCGCTATGGTTTATTTTGCCGCTGGTAATGACTTTTTCGGTCGGCTTTCAGACAACTTATCTTGAAGCCGCCATCGGCTTCGAACAGTTCGTGAATCTGGTCGGTATGCTGGTGATAGGCTTTGGCGCGATGTTTCAAAGCCCGGCTCTGATATTTGTGTTGATTTATACTGGCGTTGTCAGTGTCGAAAGGGTGGTGGCGCTGCGACCGGTCATTATTGTAGTAATACTGATTATTTCGGCTGTCCTGACTCCTCCTGATGTTTTGAGCCAGATGATGATGGCCATTCCCACCTGGCTGCTGTTCGAAGCCGGCATTTTACTGGCCCGGCTTTTCTGCCGCAAATCATCTTAACTTTTGCCCGGATACCGCAAGGTGGTGTATAGTTGACGAAACAAAACCCATACGGAGACGGATGATGCTTGAAGTCGTGCTTAACGAATTGCCGCGTAAAATTTCACCCTTCGATGCTGTTGAACAGTGCTACCAGGAACAATTGCGCTTCGTCTGCGCCCGTCTGAAAGAAGAGGTGTCGGTGCTCATCCGCTGCGAAAAGCAGATTATTCCATATCTGCAGACGATAATAAAACGGCGTCTGGCAGCTGAAGGCAAAAGCATCAGTATTATCGATGGCCGCGATACCCCGGATACTCAGCCTGGGCAGGGCACCAGAATGAGCCGCATTGTGTCGCAGCTGCGCGATCTGGTTAACAATACCGAGCCCAACAAGGTTTTCTTCCTGCCTTATCTCGATATTATCACTTCGATGTCACCGGGCGGCCTGACCATGGAAGCCCGCGAAATCATGACCACCATCCACGAGAACCCGATGCTGAATCTTGTGGCTTTTGAAGACCCTGATTTTACGCTGCCTGAATTGATCGCCCAGGCTTTTCCAGCCCGCTGCGAAATGCTGGGTATTCAGCGTAACCGCATTGCCAGCCTGATTACCGAGGTCGAGGCCCGCAAGTTTGCTGTCGATAAAATCAATCTGATGGGCATTTTCAAGTTTGTGTCAGGCCTGAATCCGGTGCGCTTTCGCGAAATTATGGGCATTTTCGCCCGAAAGGCCGATTACGACCCTAATATCAAAGATATGCTCCAGGGGTATATGCGAGAATTGCGCGACTATACAGCCTGCGGTGGAGTTTCTCTGTCCGAGATCGAGCTGCAACGCGATATTGCCGGCTACGACAAAGTGAAAACACGCATCCGCGAAAATATTCTGAATCTTCTGCAGGCAACTTCGGCTCTGAATGACGAAAATGCCATCCGCAAAATCGAGGCGATCATTCCCCGTGGTCTGATTTTTCATGGCCCGCCAGGCACCGGCAAAACCCTCTTTGCCAAAGGCATCGCCGAGGCTTTGAATGCTGCCATATACATTGTCAGCGGCCCTGAACTCAAGTCTAAATGGGTGGGCGAGGGGGAAGCGAACATTCGCCGCCTCTTTGCACGGGCCCGGGCCACTGCCCCTTCGGTAATCGTTTTTGACGAACTCGATTCGATTGCTCAGGCCCGCAGCGCCAATGCTTCCGACGGTGCTTCTCAGGCCGCCCACTCGATGGTTAATCAGCTGCTGACCGAAATGGACGGTTTTCGTAAAGAACAGATGGTTCTGGTGATCGGCACTACCAACTTCGTCGACAGTCTCGACCCGGCTTTTCTACGCCCGGGCCGGTTTGAATACCAGATCGAGATACCTTACCCTGAATGGGAAGACCGCCGCGCCATACTCGATCTCTACAATCGAAAGTTCGAAACCGGCCTCGACGCCGCACAGATCGATCGGCTCGCAGCCTGGACAGGCCGTTCCACCGAGCTTGGCTCGCCCTACACCGGAGACCACCTCAGCGCTATGATCAAGGCTTTGAAACGCTACCTGATCAACAACGGCAAAGAGATCGCCGACGACGAAACATTGCGGGTATGGCTCGAAAGTCTCGTTGAAGAGGCGAAGCTCTCTCCTGAAGAAGAGCGGGTCGTGGCGACTCACGAAGTGGGCCATGCCCTGATGTTCTTTCTGTTCAACCGGCAGAGTGAAGTGACGAGAATTACCCTCGAAACCGGTGGCACAGACGCCCTTGGGCTGGTCGAATCAATTTCGAAACGCCCGTACTTTTATACAGAGGGGCGTTTGCGCAGTGAAATAGGAATTTCTCTTGGCGGGTATGCCGCGGAAAAGATCATTTTTGGCGAAGTTTCCACAGGTGCTTCTCAGGATCTACGCAAAGCGACGGCAATCGCCACCGATATGGCGACAGTTTACGGCATGGCCGGCACGCCCCGCGAGTTCACCTTTCAGAACAACCGCCCTGACCCGTATTATCTGCCGCAGTTGTCGCCGCACATCAACCGTATCATCAACGAAGTTTTTCAGGAAGTCTGCGCCTTTATCGAAAAGAATCGTGACAGACTCGAGGCGCTGGTAGTAGAATTGCAGAAGCAGCGCACTCTGCAGTTGCCCGAGATCGAAAAAATATTTAGTTCCGAGAGCCTTTCCTGATGAGCAAAACTGACCGCTATCTGAAAATGAAAACTCCGGCAGACCTTCTGACGGTGCGTTTCTTTTCGTCAAGCGGGCAGCTGAAGGGCGAATTTGTCCAGGAACAGGACCCTCCCTGGACAATCTGGTGGCATGTCCAGGAAGACCAGAGTTTGATAAGCCGTCTGGGCAATATGCTGCAGGGTTCTATCGGCGCCCCTGAACAAACCTGGGAAGAAGGTATTCCCGGCAGCGCATTGCGGCAGATCGCATGGGTAGACCTGTTTCGCAAAGCGGTTATCAAAAAAGAACCCACTCAGACGGTCGCCGAAGAAGTCATTCTGATGACCGGTGATCGCGAAGTTTTTTTTACGGCCGTCAAAAAGCACTTCATGCTGCAGCAGGGGCAATGCGAGTTTGCTGTTTTCGAGTCGGGTCGCGAGTATTTTCTGCTGAAGATAGTTGGCCCGTCGCTATGGGTTTTCAATACGCTGCCTGCCGATAGCTTTACCTGGTATAATCTTCTGCCCGGCCATTCAGGCATATACATGGAGACCGGCTGGCGCATACACGATATTTCCGGGCCTGACTGCTTCAATCAGTTCAAAATACTTGACGGTGGCATTCTGATGATCCAGAAAGATGGCCGTCTGTTGCAGCTCAAACCCTCCTGGAAAAAGGGTGAGAGCGTTATCAAAATAGCTACTGGCCGCGTTGATATCCCTCAGAAAGACGTCGATGCCGAACTCGTTATTCAGCCGGGTCTGCGCAAAACTGACCGCCATCAGCTCGCCACCTTCTGGAAAATAGACGACCCGAATCGCCTCAAAGCCATTGTTGCGAACGAAGCCCTCGAAAACTTTCGCAATTATCGCTGCTGGTATTGCACCGATGGCCGCATTTTTCTGCTGGCCCGCGACCAGAGAGCTGACCGCGCGGTGGCAAGCATTCTCAGCGATGCTTTCCAGCCCTTCTCGGAAGTGGAAGAGCGGGTCATGGTGCCGCTCGGGCATCTGCTGACTCCGAGATTGTCGGCAGAACGCCTGCATAAATTTTTTGGCGCCCGGCCGAATGACTATCTTTGTTTCGATGACCAGAACGGGGAATTCTCATCGACCATGCTTTCTGCTGATGACATGTTGAGTATTGAAGATTTTGTCGCTCTCGAGGTGGAACGGGCTATAACCCGCTCAGAGACAATAAAACCCGGTTGGAAATTCGAGTTCAGAGAACTCAAAAAAAAAAAGCAGCTGATCGAGATTGAAGTTAAAACCAGCCGTCTTGAAGCTCTAAAAGCCGAAAAAGAAGGTGGTGAAGTTCTCGAAGGGGTTGGTGGTTCCACAGCAAAGCGAAGAAAGCCCACAACTGTCGATCTTGACAATGTCCCTGAACTCAGTGCCTCTGAGACGGCTTCTCTCAAGCTGCAGATACTCGAAATCGACCGGCAGCTGAACAGCGCGGCCACCAGAGCAGACCTCTGGGAAAAACGTTCGGATATCGCCCGGCGCATGCGCATGAAAAACTCTGCCATTGCCGCAATGCTTAATGCGGCGGTTTTGAGTGGTCGCGTCGAAGTCATGGTTGACTGCGCCGGAAGTTTTTGCAGCGAGCGGCCTGATCTGGCAACACTTTTCGAGGCAAACGTCACTGAGCTTGAAAAAGGTCGTCTTTTATCGGCGATTCGCAGCGAGAAAATTTTCTGCGAATTTCATTACACGCTGTTGCTGGTTTTTGCCGCCAGATTCAATGACAGAGATATTTTCAATCAGGCTGTAGAGGGTATGAAAAAAGCCTTTGCCGGCGAAAATCGCGAGTTTTACAGTTTTAATGAATCGAGAGTAGCTTCTGGCGGCGGTTTCAATGTAGAAAACAGAGTAGAACTCCTGTCTGAAAAAGATTACCCGCGTATCGAGGTAAACGTCGAAAAGTTTCTGCTGCAGATAGGCTGCTGTCGCAGTCTCGATGCCATCAAAGCTGTAAAAATGCAGCTGTTCAAGATGTTGTCGGTTCATTTGAATGAATCATGTGCCCGTTCACTGGTTGGCAATATCGGCATAGAAAGCTCTGCTGTCAGAAGAATCAGGCCGGGTTTCTCTACCCGTGAAACCGACAGCTTCAGTGTATCTTCATACTTTATCAGATTGATCGAGCAGTGGCCTGAATCAGCCTCAGAAAAAGATCTGCAGCCATCTGTCAGTCGCTGGCTCAAACTGATGAGCATGGAAAAAATTCGTGAAACACCTTTGCGTGACTTTTTTACCGGTGAACTTTACCGGCCACCATTCATGTTTTATCGCAAAGAAGAAGACTCTCTGCCCGAAGGTATGACGAAAAAGATCGAATGGCTGCAGAGTCTGTCGCTCAGTGAGTTTCCCGAAGTTTCTGATGGTAAGCCCCTGGCAAGAGTTATCTATAGACGCTTCAGCGACGGACACAAAGACTGGGACTCATTTTTCAGGCTGGCTTTGCGCAGCAATGACTATGCTGTCAAAGGCAAGGCCCAGCGCCTGCTGTTGCTTATGGTTTCAGAATACGGTCCGCACCCGGTTTTTGCCGATTGCATCGAACCTCTTAAAATCACACCTGGTCATGATGATACCTGGGATATTTACCGTCTGACCATGTATTGCGATATGTATCGCCTCTGTCTGGCATTTCATCGGCCTATTGATGAGCAAAGGCTTTTCAATATGCTCATCAATCGTATCCCGCAGCCGCCGAGTGGCTGGGAAACGTTCATCGGTTCGGCAGAATGGATCATCATGTGTCTGTTGCTGACAAGCTCGCCGGTGCGCAGATTTCAGCTGGACAATCTGGCCGGTCGCGCCATGAAATGGCTTGATAACGCCTGCAGTACGAGTGACCAGGATATTTTTGCCCAGACGATGATGGTTTTGAGTTTTCTCAGTATCGGCATTCTCGCAGATCTTGTTCCTGAAAAACTCGAAATGCACCAGTTGCTCGAAAAACGACGTGTATTCTGGATTCAACATGCTTTTTCACTTGCTTCGCAGGGTGAAAAAGCTTTTCTTGCCTGGCAGAAGGCCTGCTCATGACCGGATAATTTGAAGATATTGACAGGAGAAGCTCATGAACTATCAAACCCCTGATACAGACTCGATTAACGCGGCCCGGGCCCGCATTGTCGATTATTATACCCGCCTGAATGACTTCTTTCTGCAGCGCTCAGACCTGCTCAGACTGATGATGGTTGCCGCCGCCGCTCAGGAACCGATGCTTTTCATTGGCCGGCCCGGTACTGCCAAATCGCTTCTGGTTTCGGTGTTCTGCCAGGGGATGGGTATGAAGCAGGACGAATATTTTGAATACATGCTCACGAAGTTTACTGAACCCAGTGAAATTATGGGCCCTGTCGATATTCAGGAGCTGAAGTCCGGCAGATACCTGCGCAAGGTCGAAGGTCATCTGCCCACCTCTAAAATCGCCTTTCTCGACGAGATTTTCAAGGCGAATTCAGCGATTCTGAACGTGTTGCTTACCGTTATCAACGAGCGCAAATACTACCAGGAAGGTCGCCCGCTGCCGGTGCCGCTTGTCTGCATGTTTGCCGCCAGCAATGAGATTCCTGATTTCGGTGAATTCGATGCTCTGAAAGACCGTTTTATCATCAAGGCTGAAACTCTGCCGGTGCGAGATACCTGCTTTTATGAGCTTATCAGGTCGGGTGTGGCTTTCGAAAGCCGCAGTCATAACCGCGAAAAGCCCTGGAAATCAGATTGTACTCTCGATGATTTCATTCTCATTCATGATTACATCGTCAGTACTGTCCTGCCAAAAGCCATCGAGCGCGAAGACCGTGTTCTGCTTGGCGATGAACGAGTCACGACTGCTTTTAAAGCTCTCATTTCGGTGCTTGCCGATGAGCTGAAGGTTGAAGTGACTGATAGAAAGCTGATCAAACTGTACAAGCTGATTCTGACCCAGGCGTTCATTTTTAACGGCGGCAACGTTACCCGCGAAGAACTGAAAATCCTGTGCTATTGCGGCAACAACTTCTCAGACGTCAGAAAAATCAAGGATTATATTGAAGAACGTCTTGCTAATCTCGACTGACAGAGGCTTTTATGCGGTTTTTACTTCCGGATCAGATTGCATACTGGTATCGCCAGTCTCTGCAGAAGTCAGGCTATAAAGAGGTTTACGCCTTCGTTCGTGATTTCTGGAAAGACCTGGTCAGATGCGGCAGCCACGCTATTCCGCCAGGCTTCGTCGCCAGGCTGATGAGTCGCTTTATGTCAGTTCCGGTTGGCGAAAAACTGCCCGGACATGTCGGTTTTACCGCTGAGAATGAGTATCTCGATGCCATATGTCAGGCAGAAGGTGCCGACCGCCTTGAAGGCGTCTTTCTGCTCAGCGGTGCTGACCGCGATACGGTTCTGGCGCAGGGGATTTTCCGGCAGATTCTAGATCGTCTGCCGTCTTTTCAGCATAGCGAGATTGTTTTTGCCGATGCCGAGCTCGAAAAATCATTTGCTATCGAGCACGCGACTTCAGCAGGTTTCGATGTCGATCAGACTCTGAACAGTATTTATACTCAGGCTGCCGCTGAATTTCGTCGCTGTGATTTTAAATTTTATGCCGACGATATTTTTGAGATTGGCCACCCGAGTTTGTTTGCCCGTCCGGCAGACCGGCTTTTTTTCAGGCGCATGACCAGAGCGATGAAGGGCATGGCGTTCTGGACCCGCAGCGTTTTCACTCTCAAAGAAGAAAGTTCATGGGTTGTCGCCCGTTATGGCGAGCCGCAGACTCTACCGCTCGGTGGTTATGACGAATTGACCAACAAGGGAACCCTGTCTTCGCTCGTGCCCTCTGAGCTTGCCTATATCGATGAGAGTCTGGTATTCGACCTGTTCGATTACAAGTTTATCGAAAATCAGCTGACCTATTTTAAACGCGATTCTGGCGCCGTTTTTCGCATCAGGCGCGATATCGTCGTCAAAGTCACTCTGACAGAATTCTTTGAGCACGAGCGCCATCTCGGCCTGCTTTTCGCCTGGTTTTTCAATTTTTCCGAAAAACTTATCGAGACTTTTGTTAAAGACATGGTGAATGTAATTGTCGTTCTCGATGGCTATGAACCCTCGTCATTAAAAGATGCCGACGAATTTTTCGGCCACTTTCTGCGCGAAAAATCGCTCGACAAAAGAATTACCCTGTTGGCGGGAAGAAGCCACGCCGACTCTTTGCCCGATCTGTTGCGCCGTAATGCCCAGACCTGGTATTTCGGCGATGCGCAGACCACTACAGAGGCAGACAACGCTGTGTCATTCGTCTTTCCACAAAACGACGGATTTGCTGCTCTGCCGCCAGATGAACAGGAAAAACATCTCGGAGAGCTGATTAACGAAGCCATAGACAGGATGGTAAAAGGTGCGGACGGCCAGATTCGAAGCTAAAACACTGGTTGAAGGGCCGGGCGAACGCTCGGCTTTGTGGTTGCAGGGCTGCAGTATCAGGTGTCCTGATTGTTGTAATCCTCTCATGCAGCCGGAGAGCGGAGGTGTAGACCTGCCGGTGGTCGAACTCGCCCGACAGATTGTCGCTGCCGGTAGCGACGGGCTGACGCTGCTCGGCGGCGAACCGCTCGATCAGGCTGATGAGGTTTTTTCCCTGCTGCAGCTGCTTCGAGGGTCTGATTACCATGGTATAATCATGTTTACCGGTTATGAATGGTCGGCTGTCGTTGCAGATGCTCAAAAGCTGCGTGTTGCTGAGCTTTGTGATCTGGTGATTGCCGGCCCATACGACAGAAAAAAAGCACCCGGCAACCGTCGCTGGATCGGTTCTGATAACCAGACGCTGCATTTTATTACCGGACATTATCGGGAATTGCAGCAGAACTGGCCGGTGCGGCAATGCGAAATAGAGATTTTTATCAGAGATGGCGAGATAATGGTCAATGGCACTCCTCTCGAGGCTGACCATGAGCTGACCCGGATATTAAAATTGCAGAGCGGAGGTTGATTTGAGCCATGCGCAAATTCATACTCGATTTTGAGTTCAACGAACAGACCGGTGAGACCCGTATTGTTGTCGATTTTAACGACTCATCGATGTCGAGCATCGAAATAAACGAGGCGATTCGCAGTGGCGAAATGCTCGATCTGGTTCTGGTCGAGGCCGGCCGGCTTTTTGGTGAAAATGTTGCCGAGCAGGTGCGCAGCGGCAAAATAGCTGCAGTCTGCCTCGATAATCACCCGGAGTTGCGCAAAGGTGGCGGTGGCATCAAAATCAATCAGGATGCCGATACTAGAAGGGAGATCGAGCAGTGAAGCTGGAGCTCTGCCCGGAAGACATGCTGTTTGAATATGTTGAGAACCGCTTGAACGGCAAATTCAATGCGGTCGTTCACCACGAGCAGTATATCGGGCATTTGCCGTCGAGCATCGAATTTTCTGAAGAGTTTGCCCGGCGCTGGCAGACTATGATAGCGCCGGCCATGCGGCGATTTATCGCAGAAACATTCTGGCTTCGAAGTTTTATTTTTTCAGTGGATGGCTATACCAAAAGGTTTTCACCCGCTGACGCACCTTTCTGGGACAGCGTTGAACTCTGCTTTTCGCATCGTGGTGCCGAGCGAATGTATGAAGAGTTTCTCAGTGCTCATAATAATGAAAAACCTCTCTATCCGGTTGTGCTTCCGGCTGATGCTCTGCTTGTCAGCGTCTGCGCCAACGATTATTCTCTTTATTCTTTTGCCTGGATGCTGAAAAATCGTGCAAATTGGCTGATAATGGCTTGTTATGTAGCCTGGCAGAAAGTTTCTCTCACCGCCGTGTCATGGCAGTGCCTGTTTGAAAGCCCGGCAGCAGTTGAATTGCCTTTGCGCGAGTATCTCATCGAGAGGGCCGCCGATTATCTTGCCGCGGTAAATCTGTGTGTGCAGGCTCTTCACCCTGCTTTTAAGGCCGAACATACGCCCCGGCCGATTGTCGGTATGCCACTTTCGCTGATCGCGGCAAACACTGGCGTTCCGGCTCTGCACAAATATGTCGAGAGCTTTGTCGCCAAAGTGAGGAGTGCCGTCGAATTCTGGTGTTCAGAGGGGAGCGCCGGTATCGACGACGAGCGCTACATTGTCGGGGCAATGAAGACTTCAGGCTTCGACAGCGAATATGCCGCCTTCTCGAAAGCGGCAGAAGCCATTCTTGAAAAAATGACCACAGAGGAGCAGATATATGAGTCGCTCATACGCAATTAGAGTTCCTGTAGAGGTGCTGCTTTCGGAAAACCTGCGCGAAAGCCTGGCGGGCTTCAAGCTGCAGTTTCCGCTGCTCGAAATTTTGCCCGCCGAACAGATGCAGCAGTTAGTCAGAGAGAAATTGCTGGCTGCCGGTTTTCTCGATACCCCGGATGGATTGGTAATGCCGGTTGCCGAGGGTCAGAGCGCGGTTTTTAATCTGGCCGCCATGGAAATGACTCTGAGCATAAACGTCGTTGCTGCCCAGGAAATCAGGGTTTACGAAGAGTCTTTGAACTGGATCAATGGCAATATAAGAGACGCTCTCGAGAATGGCAGAGTAATTGCAGATACCCTGGGAATAGATCTGCCACAAAGGCTGGCACGCAAGATGACCGATCTGGCAATAAAGGCTCGTTCTGAGGTTAACGCCGCACTCAAAGACGTGTATCGCGAGTCGATCAAGGCAAAAGCCGCCACCATCGGTTCGGTGACCGATGTAAGCGAAAGCAGCGAAGGAAACGTCTATCGCATTCGCGTCGAAATCAGTCAGTGAATTATTTGAGGGTGCTCAAAATCTCGATGCGGTTCTGCAGCTCTTCATCAGAAAAGACACTGCTCTGCTGATTTCTGAAAAACTGCAGCATACCCGAAATATCGCGGGCAAAGGGCGCGAGCTCTGCTTTGTCAGAAGCTGTTTCGATAAAGGCATCGACGGTTTCGAGTGAGCCTTTTTCGATATCACGTTTGACCGTTCTGATGAGAAGATTGGCGTAATGTTCGCGCACTCTGATGCTGGCTACGCTGTAATCTTTTGAGTTGTCGACGGCCTCGATCAAGGCGTTCATATCGAGGTTGTGCCTGGTATGGCTGGCGTTGACGATCGGTTCGACTATTTCGAAGTTGAGATCGTAAATAAAGCCTGACGCCGGCATATAAAGAGTGTCGTCTATTTCTTCGGGGGCGAGGGCCATAATGACTGTCGTGAGGCTGTCATAGCTGCCGTCGCAGTTGACTTCGATAGAACCGATCAGACGATTTTTGTCGGCCGGGTTGACGTCGAGGTTGAAAAAAGTCAGTCTGGGCTGCTGAATGCCGGTTGAGTCCTGCAGGATGGCGGCCAGTCTGAAATACGGAACCGTCGGCCCGATATGCCGGCGATAGCCTGAAAATGAGATTTTCAGACGGCTCGCCACGTTCGAAATGTCGGCGAAAATCGAGTCAGAACCCCAGACATAAACCGAATCACTGACTTTAGATGGGAAAACCTTGACGTGACGGGTAGGGGGGAGTCTGAACTTCTGCAGTCGTTTCTGTTTGTAGGTGTATCTGCCTCTGACCAGCCTCGGGTCATTGATTCTGTTGGTAATGGTGAAGTCGGTAAAAACGTCTGAAAAAGTGCGATTCACTGTTTTGAGGGCATCGACGTAACCGGCGATACTTTTCTTTTTTGAGCTGACGAGAGTTTTGAAAAACTGCGAACGGCCGGCAGCGTCGGTGAGGCAGTGATCGACGAGGTATTGGTTCCAGAGGTAGACCTGGCCGTAATCTGGCATTGGGTTCCATTTTGCCCAGTTGTTAAGACTGCGGTCGGGGTCATTTTTAAGCAGTTTGTAGTGCCCGGGCGGCTGAAAACCGCAGAACACCGGGGCTATTTGTGAGCAGCCCTCGTTTACCCAGGTTGCTTCATCGCGGTCCTGGTTGTGGTGAACCATGTGCTGAAATTCGTGGGCGACGATTTCGAGGTAATCGGCGGCATTGGGGTCGCATGGGTAGGTGTCGAGATAAAGAATTTCGCGTTCGTTACTCTTTACTTTACTGAAGCTTTCGAATTCAGACTGCAGCATCTGGTCGCCGGCAAAAAAATACCCGGCCACATAACCGTCGGTGGGGTTAGCGTAACCATCCTGGATGTCGAGCATCAACAGAGTGATCCTCGGGTCGCCATCGAGCCCGGGATTGTTTTCGTTACCGAAATGGCTGGTAACTATCGGATAAATCTGCTCGTCAAAACGCTTCTGAATTTTATTGATGGCTGTCTGAGAGATGTTTTGCCCATCTTGAAGAAAAACCTGGCAATGTTTGCCGATGGCCCGCAAAGTCGCGGTGACCTGTTCGAATCGGTTGCTGGCAAGATTGTTGGCCCAGAAAGTTTCTTGTTCGCCAAGCTTTTTGGGGGTAGCTGCACGGCGCACCCGCCTGACATCGGTCTCGCCGTCGGCATAAGAAACGCCGCCCGGGGCAGCGGCTCTTTGTGGCAGTTCATATTCGCGGGCAAGAACGTGAGTGGCGTCGATGCGCGGGGCATTGGCGGGAACAGCCGATGCTGTGGCATCAGGTGCGAAGATCGCTAAGCCCAGCAGCAGTGCCAGACAAATCTGTTTTGTTGTGTACATTTGTTTTTCTCCGTTACCCGCTAATTATACCCCAAAAAAATGCCAACCCGAAACCCGTGTTGCAGGTATTGCTTTCATCGGTTAAATAACTGGGAAAATGAGCCGATAATCTGGCCGGGAATGGCAAAATTCAACATTGCGAGCTGAAAACTTTAATTAATTATGCGAACATCCATTATTTGCGTGGTTTTGTGCGTGCTGGCGGTTTTTTTGATCGTGTTCGACAAAGTCGATGCGCAAAGTGCGAACGAAAATACCAGCAACGGCTTTGTCTCACCTTCTTTGCTCGAAGTCATGACGGTGGAGTTTGCCGCTGACCCCTATTCAAAAGCCAACTACGACCCTTTCATCAAACTGCGGGTTTATAATAACTCCCCAGAAGTGATTACCAGAGCTTATATCGATATAGAATTTACCGCTGATTCCGGCAGACACCTTCTGTTTCGCGAAAAATTCGTGCAGATCGTCAACGGTGGTCTGCGGCCCTACAGTTATGCCGAATGGAAGTTTTACCCGCGTGGCTCGAGTGCCATCGCTTTAAAAGGCCTGCCTCGCGATACCCAGGCTTCTGCGAGGGTTGACAAGCTTTTTTGCCCGAAAAAAAACTCGCCCTGGCAGTATGAACACAGGTTCAAATACCCCGCCCGCCACGACTTTGCCCGTTAAGCAAGGTATTGCATAACAAAAAACCGCACTGCCAGGCAGTGCGGTTTTTTTGTAGATTACTGCAAATCAAAATTGGAATTTTTTTTAAGACAAAGTCAGCCTTATTTGATTTCGTGATAATCTTCGTGAATCGCGGCTTCGGCTTTGAGACCGAGGAAACTGAGCAGTGAAGAAACCAGCTTGGTCTTCTGTTCAGCGTCGATGCGACTCCAGGTTTTGCTCTTGATTTCGACAAATTTGCCGATTTCGGGCTGCTGCATGGTATCGACGTTGATAAAGAATTTGATTCCCTTGAACAGAACATGGAAGCGCTGGCGGTCTTTCTGCACTTCAAAGACTGAATCGGGGCGGAAATATTCGCGGTAGAAGCGCAGCGAGTTACCGGCTGATGCCAGATAGCGGCTTCTCGACAGCAGAATTTTGCTTTCAGGGCTGACACCGTGTTTGGCATCGCCGATCAGCGTCAGTCTCGAACGAACATTCTTGACCCCACCCTTTTCGTCAATCAGTTCGTCTTCGCGGTATCTGATCATCTGGTCGGTATTGTTGAAGCGGAAGTAAGTGTCGAACTGTTTGTAATGCTTCTTTTGTTCGATAACGATTTCGGGCATGTTGATTTTTTCGAGAACTGCAGCGATATCGTCGACTCTGACCTTGGTCTGTATTTCGAAGCTTTCTTCCTGGGTAGCTCCGCCGATGGTGACGAGTTTCGACAGCAGCGACTGTTCTCTTTCCATCAAAAACTTGTCGACCTTGGCAGCAAAAACTTTTGCTTCGCTCAACAGTGAAGATTCGTCGATGGTCAGCAGCTGGCGTTCTTTCATCAGCCATTTGCCGTTTACCATCACATGGCTTACGTCAGTCGATTTTGAAGCATAAACGATCTGGGCATAGAGACCATCGGGGTCGCGCATGAAGCGGGGGGCGTTGTGAACCGGTGATACATCGACCAGAATCATATCGGCGCGTTTGCCAACTTCGATAGAGCCGGTAATTTTGTCGAGATGCAGAGCTTTGGCGCCGCCACGGGTTGCCATATAAATTACGGTTTTGGCCGGCAGCGATGTCGGGTCAAGGGTCTGCAGCTTGCCCAGGAAAGAGGTGAGGCGCATTTCTTCGAACATGTCGAGGTCATTGTTCGAGGCGGGGCCGTCGGTGCCGATACCAACGCTCATGTTGAGTTCGACCATTTTGGTAACCGGAGCAGTGCCGGAAGCAAGCTTCATGTTGGAGGACGGATTGTGAACGCCACCGCAGCCATGTTTGGCCAGATCGCGAATTTCGCCTTCATCGATGTGAACGAGGTGGGCGCCGATCAGTTTAGTGTCGAGCAGATGATGGCGCTTGATGTATGGCACTACGGGTACGCCATGCTCGGCACGCAGAGAATCTACTTCCCATGAGGTTTCGGCCAGGTGGATCATCAGCGGAACATCGAATTCGCGGGCGATAGAAGCACAGGCCTGCAGAATTTCGGGGGTGCAGGTATAGGGGGCGTGCGGGGCAATGGCGGGCACGATCAACGGGTGATTGTGATATTGTTCAATAAAGGTGCGGGTGCGGGTCAATGATTCTTCATAGAACTGCGCATCGGGTGAGGGGAACTTGAGAACGCTCTCGGCGCAGATCGCACGCATGCCGGCTTCGGCGGTAGCTTCGGCAATGTTTTCTTCAAAATAATACATGTCGGCGAAAGTGGTGGTGCCGCAGCGAATCATTTCGGCGCAGGCAATCTTGGTGCCGAGTGTGACCATTTCGGGCGACACGAATTCGCGTTCGACCGGCATGATGTAACCCATCAGCCAGACATCGAGACGCAGATCGTCTGAAAGACCGCGCAACAGAGTCATGGGCACGTGAGTATGGCCGTTGATGAGACCGGGCATCAGAATTTTGCCGTGGCAGTCGAGAACTTCGGCCGCTTCGTATTTGCTGCAGATGTCTTCCTGGGGGCCGACCGCGACGATTGAATCGCCTGATACCGCGACCGCTCCATTCGGATACTGATTGAAATTACCATCTACGGTAAGGACCGTAGCATTCTTAAAAAGCTTGTCAACTTTTTGCATCTGGTTTTACCCTTCCTTTAATCCTTTTGACTTGCCTTTCAGGATATCAGCATATTTTTCTAAAATCCAGCTTCTAGAAAAACCAGAGTAAAATGAACTTCGACAACGCTATTCGCCAGTTTGCGCAAAGTTATAAAGTAATATTGTGATTTTTCTGTAGAAACGTATTTTTTCAGTTGAATTCAATTTGGTTGAACCTGATTTAATTTGAGTTTAGTATACTGATTGACAGAAAATTACAGGGATTTGGGCGGATGGAAACAAATACAGACATAATTCATCGAATTCTTACACAAAAGCTTGACGGCGGGCAGATCAGGCAGATTGTCAATGAAGTCAGGTCTTCCGGCGGTGGTGATTATGCGAAGATTCTTTCTGATATTCTCGAGCGAGTAGCCGATCTGCTCAATGTCAGCGAGCGTCTGCTTGAAAATCTTCTTTTGCTGCTTGTCGAAATTACTTCTGATATTTCGGGTGCGGAGCGCGGCACTTTGTTTCTGGTAGATGCCGATTCTGATGAGCTTTTTTCGCGGGTGTTCGTCGGTGATGCCGTTGAAGAAATCAGGTTTCCGTTTTCCAGGGGTATTGCCGGCTCTGTATTTGAAACTGGTGAGGCCGTAGTCACGGCGAATGCCTATGAAAACCCCTTGTTCAATCCTGATATTGACAAACAGACTGGTTATCAGACAAAAAACCTGATCTGTCTGCCGGTGAAAATCGCCAGAACCGGCCAGATTATCGGCGTTCTCGAACTGATCAATTTAAAACAGATGCCTCTCGCAGTCGAAACTATGAAGATTCTCACAAGGGTGACCGACAATTCGGCGCAGGTGCTGCATAACGCTCACTTATTCGAACTCAATCGTCAGGCCCGCGACAATGAATCGCGGCTGCTCGAAATTACTTCGGTTATTTCGTCTGAACTGCAGCTGAAGCCACTGCTCGAAAAGCTGATGGAAGCGGTGACCATGATTCTCAACTGCGATCGTGCCACTATTTTTTTGCATGACGAGAAGAATGGCCAGCTGTGGTCGCAGGTTGCGCTGGGCATGCAGGATCAGGAAATCAGATTTCCGGCCAATCGCGGTATTGCCGGTGAGGTTTTCTGTTCCGGGCAGGTAGTCAATATTCCCGATGCTTACGCCGATAGCCGCTTCAACCCTGAAGTCGATAAAAAGACAGGCTATCGCACCCGCAACATTCTGTGCATGCCTCTGGTTAACAAGACCGGCAAGATCATCGGTGTCACGCAGGTTTTGAACAAGAAGGGTGGGGCTTTCAGCCGCCAGGATGAGCGCAAACTCAGAAGCTTTTCGGCGCAGGCTACCATTGCCATCGAGAACGCCAAACTGTTCAACGAAGTGCTCAACGCCAACAATTACAGCGAAAGCATTCTGCGCAGCCTCAGCAACGGGGTAATAAGCGTTAACAACATGAGGCGCATCGAAAAGGCCAATACCGTCGCTTTGCGCATTCTCGGGGCCGAAGAGAGCCAGGTCATCGGCAAATACGCTGACATCTTTTTTACTGGTGAGAACCATTGGGTGGTTGACAGTCTGCGCCGGGTCATTGCCCGCAATGATTCAGACATTTTTTACGATACCGAGCTGACGACCATGCAGGGGCGCAAAGCTTCGATCAATATGTCGGTGGTGCCGCTTCGCGATGTTTACGACCAGCCTATGGGTGGTCTGATGATCATCGAAGATCTCTCTGTCGAAAAACGTCTGAAGGGAACGCTGGCCCGTTACATGACCAAAGAAATCGCGGATCAGCTGATGGACAGCGATGCGCAACTGGGCGGGCAAATGCGCGAACTCAGCATTCTTTTTTCCGATATTCGCAATTTCACGACTATTTCAGAGCGCCTGGGCCCTCAGGAAACCGTCGTCATGCTCAATGAGTATTTTTCGACCATGGTCGATACGCTTTTTCATCATGGCGGTATTCTTGATAAATTTATCGGCGATGCCATGCTTGCGGTTTTTGGGGCGCCTTTCAGTACTGGTGAAGACGCAGACCGGTCGGTAGCAACGGCTGTCGACATGATGAAAGCGCTCAAGCAGTTCAATGCCCGTCGCATGCTGAAAAACCAGGAAACTGTTTCTATCGGCATCGGCATTGCCACAGACAATGTTCTGGTCGGTAATATCGGGTCGATGAAGCGCATGGATTACACGGTCATTGGCGATGGGGTCAATCTTGCTTCAAGGCTCGAAGGAGCCACCAAGTTTTACCATTCAGATATTCTGATCAGCGAAAAAACTTACGAGCAGCTGAAATACCGCTATCACGTGCGGGAAGTCGATTTAATAAGAGTGAAGGGCAAGTTGCAGCCGGTTCGCGTGATGGAAATTCTCGATCATCACGACCGACAGTCGTTTCCGCATCTTGAAGAAATTATCGGTCTGTCGCATCGAGCCATAGATTTTTACCGCCAGCAACGCTGGCATGAAGCGATTGCCGATTTTGAATCCGTCATTCGATTGCGGCGCCACGATGAGCTGGCACGTTTGTATGTGGGTCGCTGCAACCATTTTATCAGCAATCCTCCCGGTGACAAATGGGACGGGGTCTGGACAATGACGTCGAAATCCTGATTTATTTGTAAACTGAGAACCTTTCAACTAATATAAAGTTTGTGACCAGCATGAATGAACAACAGAATCTGATTGCAGATCTGAAAGCACCTATCAAGTCTTTCAGAATTTTTGCTCTTGAAGAGGTTATCAGAACTGGTGCATCACAGGAAGTGCTTGCTGCACTTGAAGAAATAAGCCTGACAGAGGATGATGGCGAATGTTCGATGCTTATCAGTCATGCCATAGCTTCTGTAAAAAGCAGGCTTTCTGGCTCTCAGGCTTCTCCTGGCCCTGTCATCAGTCACAAAGAAGAGTTTCTTGCTGCCTGGAACGGCGCAGAAGAGCAGGAACGCCTGAAAATTCTTTCAGATCTGCCCGCCCGCCTGCCCAAAGAGCTTAAGGAGCTCGGGCCAGAGCTTATTGCCGATGAAAAAAGCAGTGTCATTGTTGCCCGTATTATCAGGGTATTCTGCCGCTCATGGCCAGAAGAAAAGTTTGCCCTGATTGTCTCGTATCTGAATTCAAAAAGCTTGAGTCTGCAGTTGGCATCGTTACGTACAATCGTTCATATGCGGCCGGAACTTTTGATAAACGATCTTCCGCAGCTGCTTAATTCTAAAGATCCTCAAATAAAGGCGCTTGCTATTCGCGGCCTGGCTAAAATCGACAAAGAAGAAGCTCTCAATCACCTGCAGGCTCTCTTACTTTCTTCAGATCAATCTGATCGAATGGCCGGTATTCAGAATTGTCCATTTTTGCCTTTCGAAATGGTCAAGCCGGTGCTGCTCAAATATTTCGCCGCCGAAAACGATCCCGAGCTGCTGGTTCGCGCTGGCTGGATCTTCGAGATGAACCCAGATGTACAGGTTCCTTTTAAATTGTTCGAAATTGTCGAACGCTCCCCCGCCAGAAAAGCCGAACTTGCCAAGAAAATACTCAACGAATGTGTCAGACTTCTCGATAAATCAGGAGTTCTAGGCGGCCAATTCGCCGCTTACACGAAAAAACTTCAGGCCTGGGTAAGCAAACGCAACGCTTTGCGTTTTGTCAGACAGGCTGCAGGCATGCTCGATGCTGAAAAGATAGATGCTGAACTAGACCTGAGATTGCGTAACGGTCTGAAACAGCCCGTCGTTGTCGAAGCTTTTAAAGAAGCTCTTGAATGGCCAATATCTGAAACAGTAAAAAGTAGAATCAAAGCTTACGTCAAAAGTGTTGCAGCAGCGGAACAATCGAATACAGAAAAAGACGCCGCTGCTGCAACTGATATTTCGCCAGCGCCAGCAGTCGGTGCCGGCAAGTCGCCGTCTGCCGGCAGCGATTCTCTGCTTTCAGCTTTCTCTGAGGCCGATGACCAGAAAAAAATAAGCATTCTTACCGGGCTGGATCAGCCCTCGGCCGTAACTCTTCTTAAAGAAATCCAAAAACTGGTTGCGGCCAAAGATGCCTCGGGCGAAGTCAAAATTGCAGCTTTTCATTGCCTGGGCAGCCTGAGAGCCAGGGGGCTCGAAGATTCTGCTGTAAAGCTGATTTCACATCAAAATGCCAGCCTGGCAACTGCCGCAGTCGAGTATCTGGGTGAAGTCGATCCTGATGCTGTTTTCCCTTATCTGGGGCAATGCCTTAAAGTCGCTGATGTGCGCATGAAGTCAGCGGCACTCGGTATTCTCAAAAACTTCGATTTTAACCAGGCGCTTTCGTCGCTGAATGCCATGCTGCGCTCACCTGACTCTGAACAGCAGATGATGGCTATTCAGTGCATGGAACACTTCGATTTCGCTCTGATACGCGAGCATTTGACCGACTATTTATGCCGTTGCGGCCATGAAAATCTCGCAGAGGCCGGGCTGTGCTATTTTGCTGCAAACCCGGCTTCTGAAAATGTTTATAGCCTTTACAAAATAGAAAAAGCTCATTCCGGCCACATCGCAGCTCAGGCCCGTCAGCTCAGAGAAAGCTGCCGCGCTGTATCCGATCAGGACGCGGCGCTCGCTGCGCCGCCCGGCAAAGAATCTGCCGGCGATAGCGAGGAAGCGTTAAAAGAGCGCTGGCAGGCTGAACAACAAAAGCGCAAGGCTCGCAAACCAGCTTATGCTTACCGTTCCCCGGCTGACGAAATAAAACTGTCACCACGCCAGACGGTCGAGGCTCTGTTTTTGAGCTTGAAAGAGCTGCTGTCGGCAAAAAGTTCCTGGGTTGCGCTGGGTATATTGCTGTTGTTTGCAGCCGGGTTCTATGTTCTTTTTGTGCCCAAAGATACAGAAGCCGGCAATACAGCCGGCGGCGCAATTGTAGTCGACCAGTATGTCCGTGAAGGCACGGTCAGACTGGTGGTGAATGCAGCTGTCGAATTCGAAAGCCTTCAGGGCGAAAAGTTTGTTTTGACACCGGCCCGTGAAGGTTACCGGATGCCTTCGGTAGGTGCAAAACTCAGAGTCTCTCTCGTGCCCTTCAGAAGAGGGCCAGATAATTCCTATCTGGCAAGAATCCGTTCTATGCGTGAAATCACCGCTTTTTCAGAGGGCGCTGGAAAGGATGTCAGATGAGTGTGGTTAACCGGGATGCGGTCAATAATCTACGGAACGCCGAAGATATAGCACTGGTGCGCAGAGTGCGTGCCGGTGACAGTGCGGCTATGTCCAGGCTTATCGATCGTTATCTGCCGCAGCTGCTGGCTTTTTTTCGCTATCTCAGAGCGCCGGAAGCCTCGATCGAAGACCTGGCACAGGCCACTTTTGAGAAGGTTCTTCTCAGACTCGATTCATTCGAAGAAGACCGAAAATTCTCTGCATGGCTGATGACGGTCGGGCGAAATCTCTATTTTGACGAATGTCGTCGCGAAAACCGGCGACGCGAGATGGTTCGCGATCCAGGCGCCGGTCATGTCGCTACCCCGGAAGAAGAAATAGTTGTGAGGCATTCAGCTGGTGCGTTGTTGCAGGCTCTTACTCCTGCTGAGCGCTTTCTGGTCGAGGCACGCGTTTTTCAGGCGTTGCCTTTTGCCGAAATAGCAGAAATGACCGGCGAAGTCGAGGCGACTTTGCGGTCGAGATTTTTCAGACTGATGGGACGGTTGCGTCTCGCGGTCGAAAAAGACACTGTCTGCGACTGACCGGCGGCTGCTATTCGTTGTCTATTTCAGGGATGATTTCGGTTTCTGTCGATGGGCCGTCAGGGCAGATTTCGGTATTTTCTCCGGCATTCAGAATGACCGGCATCTGACCGTCGGCATCGACTCTGACGCGCCCGGAGCTGACTTCAACTCTGGTGTGCCGCTGATCAGTAAACACGCTGAAGACAGTACCGATTACGGTTATGGTGCCGTGAGGGGTTGTTCCTTTGAATTCGGTGTCGGCAGGTGCTGCTTCGACTCTGATATGACCCTGGAGAAGGTGAAACCCGCGAGGAAGAACATTGAGGCGTGCCGGGCCTTTGACATGCAGCAACGAACCGTCAGGCACAGTAATGACAGCGGTTTCGCCGTTAAAAAGAGAAACCGGGCTGTCGAGCGATATTTCGGCCGGGGTTTTGCCGTCTACGGTCATCATGAAACTGGCCGGAACACTGGCGGTTAAATGCCCGAGCGGTTCTGGAGGAGTCAGAATCGGTTGCCTGTTGACTGTGTAAAGAGAAATGACCGTAATCAGCAGTAGCGTCAGGCATGAAGACAGCAGCCAGAACCAGCTCCGGGTCTGCGTCGTACCCGCCGTTGTCTGGCTGGCACGACGCTTTTCCAGGGCTGGCTCGAGGCTGCGCATGATTCTAAGTTTCAGGTCAGGGTGGGATTCGCAGGCAAAAGCCGAACCTTCCTGGCGCAGGTGCTCTATGGTTGTGAGTATTCGAGCGCAGGAACTGCAACTGGCGAGGTGAGCCTGTGTCTCGGGGTTGTTGAGACTGGCTTCGGGGCCGGTGAGAGCCTCGATGCATCTTTGGCACAGTTCGCTTGTCTGAGGGTTGGTCATTTTGTCTGTTCCCTTGTCTGGTTGGAATGGGCCGGTCAGTTACTTTTTGAAAGATGACAGGGCATTGCCGATGCTGTTGAAACCTGAGCTGAGGCTGTTTACGACGCTGCTGAGTGAGTCGACGGTGCCCCGGGCGATATCGGCATATTTTTTCGCTGTCGATGCCAGGTTGCCGGCTTCATCCTGCGAAACTTTGAGGAGTTCGCGGGCTTCTTTTGAAGTCGGGTCTTTCATGATCTGCCGCATGTTGTCACGCAGTTTTTTAACTCTGTCTTCAGCGGCTTTTCTTTCGGCGTCAGACATTTTCAGCTGCTTGATGCTGGTTGAAAGTGAGTCTACAGCTGCGCTTATCTGATTTACGCTGGCAGTAACCTCTTTTGATGCAGCTTCTTTTTCCTGGGGAGTGAGAACTTCACTGGCGGGTGCCTGGGCGTTGGCTGCGCCTGTCGAACTGACGTTGCCATCAGGGCGTATGGTTATGACGCTGTCTTCGTTGTCCGGGTCGGAAACAACTTCGCTGGTGGGTGCTTCGCGATTGATCTGGTTGCCAACCGCGTCTGTGCCACCCTCGGTCATTTTTTTGCCAAAATCAGTCAGAGAATTGCCAACGTCGCTGACTTTCTCGATGACGTTCTGGGCTTTGTCGAAGCCGTCTTTAACTTTGTCTGCTATCGGGGCTACCTTTTCGTATACTTCTTTGCCCTTCTCAAGAATTGGAGAGACGAAATCTTTGGCCTTGCCAATGAAGTCTTTGGCGAAGCTCAGGCCCTTTTCGATGAAGCCACCGAGATTCTGGCTGATATTGCCGATAACGTTTTTCAGGCCGCTGAAAATAGCGCCAAAATCGACACTGCAGCCGGAAAGAGTTACGGAGACCATTAAAAGAAGAGAGATGAACAGCGAGTTACGCAAAATAGATGCAAACATGAGCAACCTCCTGAAGTGCAGATAAATCTACTCAGCTTACGATCGATGGTTTTAATTTGTTGCAAAAATTTAAAAAAAATTATGGTGCTTCAGGAATGCGAATCTGGGTATGCCAGTTAGGATTGACGCGAGCCTGGTTCCAGGCGGCGTGAAAAAATTCAGGGTAAACCACGTCAAAAAAATCTGCCAGAATAACGTCTTTCTGCAGGTCGTCAAGTCGGCTGCCGGCTACCCGGTCTTTCATTTCGCTTGGGTGCAGAGCATCTATGAGCTGTAATGTCACCAGAAAATAAAACTGATTTTTGCCGTAGGGCTGCATCATAATTGGCTTGATCTCAAAAAAGTTGACGCGCTCGGTTAAAATGCGGGTATTGACTTTGCCGGCAAAAGACTCGGTTCGAATCAGTCTCATGAAAGGGTTGTCGGGGTTTTTGCTCTTTTCGACCCGATAGGTGACTTCGGCGACATTACGGTAATTGACTCCTGAAAGCTGACTGGCAAAAATATCGTTGAAGCGCTGATGAATCGGAAAACTGTAAAATTTATAGGAATTGTGCGGGGTAGTGCCTGTCACCTGCATCACATCGTCAAAATTGTATACCGAGTTATACGGCAAAGGAAAACATGCCATTTTAAGATCGGCGTAAACCTGTTTGATCACTCTTCTGGCTTCGAGAGTGGTGTCAATGCGCAGCATGCCTTTCAGAGAGGTTCTTGTGCTCGATCTCAACACCAGAAAAATAGGCCCCATCAGTAGAGCTGTGCAGATAAGCACTATCATGATTTCGACCAGGGTAAAACCGGCTTTTCGGGGTGAGTCGTGTCTGTTCATCTTGGCCGCTCCATTACTATAGACTCGAGCGAAACACTTTTGCGGCTCATCCAGACTTCAACGCGGCTTTGCCCTTTTGCGGCAACGGTTACCTTGATGCGTATGCCATTGATATTGCCACTGCTGACAGGGATCAGTTCTATCAGACGCTCAAACAGCCTCGCTTCTGCCGGGTACTGCATATCTGACATCAGGTCGAACTCGATGTTTTTGAATGAGCCGATCGGATACCAGGCTGGCGGGGCAATATTGCCATCAGCGATCATTTTAAGCTGTTCGTAGCCGAAGCCACGAAAAATTTCGATTGGTTCACGGGCCAGAGAAAAGGCGAGAAATTCGTAATAGGCATCCATGGAACCCTGGTTTGAGGCTCTGTTCATCCAGAACATGGACAGAATGGCCACCGAAAGGAACGCCATGGCGATTATGATCTCAAGCAAAGAGAAGGCGCGTCTTTTCATTCGTCCTGTTCCACCATTCTCTCAAAGGTCACCCAGCGGTTGACACTGACCTGATAAAGGCTTTCGTTGCGTTTGAAGGCCGGGTCATACTGAATTTTGTGCTCGACGTTTTCGGCCCATTTGGCAATATTGAGTCTGTCTACCGCCAGGCAGCCCACAAGATCGAGCTTCTTACTGGCGGTAACATAGCCGTTTCGATCAGAGCGCCCCATGCTTATCAGGGCCGCTTCGATCGTTTTGTCGGTGTTGACTGTAATCGGGTAGCCACGCGTCAGCAGAACGCAGATGGAATCAGTGCCTGGCTTCTTTTTTATGCCGCCATTGATGGTAATGCCGGGGGCGATGATCACACCACGCCCTTCAATTTCTATGTCGCCATCGCCGCCAAGAGTTATAGCTTCGTTGAACTGTGTGATACCCTGAAGCTTCAGTTTTTTCTGGGTGGGCAGGTAAATGCCGAACTCGACGAGCTGCGCGGCAGTGAGATTGCGTCTCGACCAGAGACTGGTGTGGGCGAATGGCACAGAAGCCATGGTTGGGTCGTCGATGCTCCCTGAACTGCGGAACTGAAACATCGCCGGGTGCGCCAGGGTTGTGTTGGAGCCCTTGAGATATCGGTTTGATTCATCTATTCGGCAGACGACTTCAGGGTAGGTGACGGCAATATTGTCTTTGATATAGCGTAGATCTATGGAATTATCAGTAACACCTTCAAAATGATCAGCGTCGAAGCAGGGAATTTTCTTGTTCTTGAAGCTGTTGACGAGCGTCGGATCAGTTATTTCGATTGTTTCTGATTTTGATTTGCCGCTCTTTTTGGCTTTGACCCAGATTTTGCAGTTGCTCATATCGACGTAGAAATACCCAAAATGAAAGTATCTCTGTCTGAGGTCGCCTTCGAGAATGTCGGTTAGAGCAGTATCGGGCTTGATGACCAGGGCGGGGAAAATTTCGGTCGTGACCTTCTGTCCTTTGTATTTGGCTTCTCCGACCAGGGTTGCGTCACGAAAGTCTTTCAGGTCGGTGATCGAAGACAGCGCTTCATCGGTTACCGGGTAGCGCTGGTATTCAAAGTAAGCCGAATGACCCGACATCGAGAAACCTTTCATTGAAGCGCCCTCATCTTTGACTGCTTTGTTCGCCTGAGCCTTGACCTGGTTAAAAAACTGGGGCAGCAGCTTGAAGACGGTCTGGTCATCGACCTGAAGAATTTTTTCTTTTTTGTGCGGTGTTGGAATGAAATCCTGGCGGGCGGCATCGACGTTGTAATAAACCGACTTGTTGCGTCTGTTGCCGAGGTATATTTTGCCCATTTCGCCTGGCGCAAGACCTGTCTGGTCGATGGTCAGCTTCTGTTTGATGGGGTTGAGACTCAGACCGGCTGTCGAATCAAATTCTTCCTGGCCGTCACGAAGGAAGAGAGCGTAATCGAGGGCATAGGCACCTGCGTAAGAGGTTCGTTGCGTCGTGTTGTCGCGCCGGGCAACGATTGCGGCAACTTTGTAGTCATGATGTCGCGTGATAGTGCAGGCTCCCTGCATCTGTTTCTTGAACTCGTCTTTGGGTTCGGCGGTCACTCTGAGTTCGAGAGTACCAATGCCCTCGTTTTCGAAGTAAGAAGCACCGGTAGTGTCGTTTTTACGAAAGTCGATTATGCGTGCCGTAGCATCGATTTTTATGCGCGAGCCCATGGGCATATTGGCCGCCTGAGCCAGGGTAAGATCTGTCGGAATGGCAACGCCTTTGCTGTTCTTGTTTTCGAGGCTGGTGGAAGATGCGTCGATGTCACTGCTGCGCTTGACCAGTTTTTGGATGAAAGGGCTGCCAGGGTTGTCGCTTTGCTTGAAGACATACATGAAAGCTTCTTCCATGGCAGAGGCAGCCAGCTGGCGGGCCATTTCCGAAGTCTGGAAGCGGTGGGCGGACGACTGTGCCTGGCGTGACATGTAATGGAACTGCATGGCAAGCAGCCCCACGATTATCATCACAAAAATGGCAGAAAACATCGCTACCCCGGCGCGGCGGGTTCTTACTGCGACTGGCTCGATCATCCACTTTCCCCTTTACGAACTCTTCTTCAAGTTTACACTTCAGCTCCGACAAAGGCAAGCAATGATGAGTGAATAGGAAACTGGAAATTGACGTAACAGCATGGTAAATTGTCTGCAACAACTCTACCGCTGGAGCTTTTATGACAGAGGACAAAAAATATAGACTGGTTACCCGCAGCGACTTTGATGGGCTTGTTTGTGCCGTGTTGCTGAAAGATCTCGGAATGATCGACGACATTAAGTTTGTACACCCCAAAGATATGCAGGATGGGAAAATCGAGATTAGCGGCCGTGACATAACGACCAACCTGCCTTATGTTAATGGCGCGTATCTGGTGTTCGATCATCATCTCAGCGAAACCATACGCAATGAGGGCAAGCGTGAAAATCACATAATCGATCCTTCTGCAAAGTCGGCTGCCCGGGTCGTTTATAATTATTACGGTGGCAAAGAGCGTTTCCCGAAGATATCTGAAGAGATGATGGATGCGGTCGACAAGGCCGATGCTGCTCAGTTCAGTGTCGATGAAATACTGCGCCCACATGGCTGGGTTTTGCTGAATTACCTGATGGACCCAAGAACGGGTCTTGGCCGGTTTCGTGAATTCAGAATTTCGAATTACCAGCTGATGATGGATCTGATCGACTGCTGCAAAGATCTTACCATCGATGAAATCATGGCGCTGCCCGATGTTAAAGCGCGGGTCGATCTTTATTTCGAACAGGAAGAACTGTTTAAAGAACAGCTGCGCCGTTGTTCAAAAATCTATCACAACCTGATCGTTCTCGATCTGCGCGATGAAGAGATCATTCACGCGGGCAATCGCTTCATGATCTATGCGCTCAACCCTGAATGCAATATTTCAATACATATTCTCTGGGGTTTTCAGAAGCAGAATACTGTGTATGCTGTCGGCAAGTCGATTGTCAACCGGTCTTCAAAAACCAATGTCGGGGAGCTGATGCTAAAATATGGTGGTGGCGGGCATCAAGCTGCCGGTACCTGCCAGATCGAGCATGAAAATGCTCCAACTGTACTTAAAGAACTGGTCGAAAAGATAACTCGCGATGGTTGATTCTCAGATTTTATTTGTCGGGTTTCCAGTCTGAGATTCGTTTTCTCAGGCTGGTGACCTGTTTGCGCGATAGCTTTTGTTCAAGCTCCCGGCGCAGGCGCTGTGCATCTTTGTCGCCCTGTTTTTCGGCCAGACCATACCAGAAGTAAGCGTCTTCAAGATTGCGGGCGATTCCTTCACCGTTTTCGAGCATTGTTCCGAGGCTGAACTGGGCGTTGGCATGATTTTGCCGTGCCGCCTTGAGATACCATTCGGCGGCCAGTTCGTGATTTTTTTCGACGTGCATGCCGCAATAATACATAAAGGCGATGTTTACCTGAGCTTCAGGGTCGCCTTTTTCGGCAGCCGGTATGAAAATCGCAGCAGCCTTCGCAAAATCGCCGCTTTGATAAGCCTTGCTGGCGTCTTCCATTGTTGGTTTTTTGCTGCAGCAGCCTGTTGCAAAAGATAAAACAGTCGTCAGCAGCGCAATGGCGCAGAATCGACAGATTGAATTCATTACCAGTTTCCTTTGTTTGATTGCTACAATTCGAATCTAATTGTTTTAGGCATGTTTGTAAAGCAGTCCTCTGAGACGCCATTTGTTTTGTAGATAAACCGGCAGAGATGAAGTAGAATGAGGAAGGCTCTGACAATGGGGGAGAGATGAAACGAAAATTGCGAATGGCAATGCCATTGTTTTTTGCTTTCGTTTTGACTTTGATGCCGTTTGGTCTGCTCGAGCACAATCAAAGGCAGCGTGCGGCCATCAGGCACGAGCGCGAGCTGCTGCAATGGGAACACAGAGCCGGCAATTACCTGCAAATGTTCAAATCACTCTGGTCTGTTGAGCTGCAGATCAAATACCGGCAGTTCATGCTGAAAAAAGCGCGCCTGCGTGCCGGGTTGACAAAAAATTTTACCGGCCAGCGTTTTCTTGAAGACCTTCGAGCTGTTTTCCCACAAGAATTACTGCCCAGAACCTTGTATGCCGGGGTTTATAACCAGAAAACCGGTCTTAGAATGTTTTCGGGGGCGGGGTTCACTGTTCAGAAAAGGCGATTTTTTGCCAGAATCCTTGAAAAGCTCATTATAGCCTCTGAAGACATTCAAACTTCTGAATTAGCTTCGTTGAACAGTATGGTGCGCGGAGCCTTTGGCGAGGTGGTCGATTTCGATCTTCTCAAAAATTACCGACGGGGCAAGGTTTCGCGTGTGATGTTCGAAGGCGATATGAACCTTCTGTTCTGGGATACAATCACAGCAACAGACGGCAGCATACTCGTTTCGCTGCAGCTGTTTTCGCCGGGCAATCTCGATCGTCTCGGGCTTATGCAGCTGGTTGCAAATTCGCTTAGTATGAAGAACCCCGAAATCTGTGCGGTTCTTATGCCTCTTGAATTTTCAGGCTCCGGGAATGTACCGGTTTTTGACTCTTATGTGCCGCCTGAACAAAAGCAGCGCATTCAAAAATTGTTCGAAAAAATGAGTGGCGTGCCTCTCGCCCGCGATCGCCTGGTGCCCGCCGGAAAATTCGTCGATTATGAAGGCATTAGAATCTTTCGGGATTTTATCGACTATGCCGTTCCTTTTGAAGTTTGGGTTCTCAGCAGAGAAAACCCGACAACAGAGCTTCATGAGCCGGCTTTGAGCTTTATCATGCGGCTGTTCTTCTTTTCTGCATGGCTGCTCGTTTTTTGCAAGGTTCTGATAAGTGGGCAACCGGTCGGCATCAGCCTGAAAAACTGGCTGACCATGACCTTTGTGGTTGTCGGTATCTTGCCGCTGCTGGTGTTTTTTGTCGCAGGAATTTTTCAGATCGATTCGGCTCTGTTCAGACGCGAACAACAGGCTATAAAAGATTCGCTGCAGCGCCTTGAAGAAGCTGATGCTTCAGGCGAAGTCGTTCTTTCAGAATTTCGCGACGCTTTTCGCATCTGGACAAGAGAACCGGAGTGGGTAGACAATATCGTCTCGTGGAACCCTGATTCCTGGAAGATCGCGGTAAGCCATATTCAGAAAAGATTCGTGGCGGCCGGGCTCACAATTGGCGGAGTTTATATTTACCCCCCAGACCGGGCCGGGCTGAAAAGCGCCTGTTTTGTGCTGCCTGGCAAAGAAAATTCAGAAGAAGCAGAGATGCGTACTCATGAGTTTTATCGGTCATGGGTACTTAAAGCCTATCATAAACTGGTCCCGGAGTTGATGGAAGGGGCAGAACCAGAGATGTCGGTTTTTCAGGGGCGTACTGGCCAGGAAGTGCTTAGAATATTTCTCAGTAATCGCGGTGATACATCATTTGTCGACATGGAGGACGAAAAGCAGGTTTTTTACCACAATTATATTTTGCTCGATGGCAAGCCGCACAACTGGTATTTTTTCCGCTTCGACGTTGCCGGAATTTTTGAAGATTATCTGCGCAAGACAGTAAAAAGCCTTCAGGCAACTCATCCCGAAAACTTTTATGCTGTCGTTTTCTTCGATCGCAACGGCACTCGCCTGGCTTTTCCTGAACCGGGCAGCAGAGAGGCAGGGCTGATAGGCAGCAATGCCGGTTATATGATAGACCTGGCGGCCATCAGCCGCAGTCAGTTGATCAGGCACGATGATGACAAGTTTGTCATAAGTTACCCCTGTGTCAAATCAGGAACGCCCATTCTGATCAATATCGTTTATTTCAGCGCCATGAGAAGCGCTGCGCACCTGCAGGAACTGCTGCTTGCCATTCTGGTGATCCTGATGGCGGTTCCGGTCGTCATTATTTCGAGAATGACGGCAGGCTATCTGGTGACGCCTTTGATACAGGTCGAAAGCGGCCTCAAAAAAATTGCCGACGAAGATTACTCCGTTAAATTGCAGCTGAACCGCGACGATGAATTCGGGCTCATGACCGCTTCATTCGACAGGATGGTCGAGGGCCTCAAAGAAAGAAGCAATCTTGGCAGATTTGTTTCCGCAACCCTGAATCAGCAGGTTTCCCGTGCCGAGAACGAAGATGATGCCGGCCTCGAAAACCGTATTGGTGCTGTTTTGTGTTCTGATATCCGCTCTTTTACCTCGATCAGCGAAGCGAATCAGGCTCGTGACGTCGTAGAAATGCTTAACGGGCACCTCGCCGCCATGTCTGAATGTATAAGAGAAGCCGGCGGCCTGGTGGAACAATTTGTCGGTGATGCGGTGCTGGCGGTTTTTCACGGCAGCAGCATGGAAATAGCCAGCGCCAATGCCGTTAGGGCGGCGGTGGCTATGCGACGCAGTCACGCACAGTTGTGCCGGCGGCGCCAGAGCGAGGGCAAGTTCGTTTACGAAACCGGTATCGGAATCGAGGTCGGAATCCTGCTCAGCGGCATTGTCAGTGCTGGCTCAAGAAGTGATTACACGGTTGTCGGTGCCGCAAGAAATATGGCCGAAGAACTCGAAGCAAAATCGAAAGAGGGGCGTTATACCAGAATAATTGTTTCGCCACAGGTGTTCAGTCTGGTTAAGGGCTATAAATTCATCAGGCATGTCGATGGCAAAAACTACGAGGTTGCAGAACTGGAGGCAGAGACATGAGGCTGCCGACCGGGCTTTTTTGCGCCATTCTCGTGATATTTGTCTTTTTTATGCTCTTCAAGATAGAGAATCAGCTCGTGAATAATTCGAATGAAGAGCTGAAGTCAGCTGCTGAAGCCTTCCAGCAGTCTGAAAAGATGCGGACGGAGGCTAATTTCGAATTTCAGCTTCAGACAAGGTTCGATGTTTTCAGAGAACAGCTTTACCGCGACCCTGACTCTCTTTTCAGAGTTGAAGAACCCGAAGTTCTGCGACAGTTACCACCTCATTCTCTGGCTCTGGCAATTGTCGCCGCCGACGGAACCATTGAAAAATTCACCGACCTCAGGGGTCATACCAGCCGGGAGTTTGTCGAAAGATTTATCGAGATAGATTATCTTGTGGTCGAAGAACAGCGCGATGTTTTTCTGGGTGATCAATACCTTGATAAGCTGGCGGTCGCCGATAAATTGCTGGCAGAATTTATCGGAGTGAGCTCTGACCGCGTTGCTTACAAGCAGATAAGAGCTTCGAGATTGTCGTTTTTCGAATCTGTCGACAGAGTTCTGGCTCTATACTGGGATAACCAGACCCTCAACGATGGAAGAAAAGCTTATTTTTTCTCGAAACTCGATCTGACCGGTACTGTTTCTGATTATCATCTGCGCGGACTTTTGAGCATAAATGCCGACGATGATGTCTTTCGGGCTTTTTATCTGCCTGCCCAAAATAAATTTATCGCCGACAGAAAATTTGCAGAACTACAGAAAACTCCAATTTTTATGACTGTTATGAATGTCTGTAGAGAGGTTGTTGACCCGACGCTGGTCGAACAACAGAATGTGGGTCTGGTAAACGCGGGAAATCTTATTGGCATCGTTGGCCGCCCGATGTTCAGCGGCGGTGTTCTGCCAATCTCTCTGGTCGACAGCCAGCAAAGAAAACGCATTATCGACAGAACCAGCCAGTTCGGCATCTGGTTTCTTATTTTTGCCTCTGCAGGCCTGATCGCTTTTGTGCAGACTTTTTGTCTGGGCAGGGGGATGCGCCTCACTGTTGGTAGAGTCTTACTCATAGCCTGTCTGGCAGCAATTTTTATGCCTTTTATGATGGGCCGTTCCATCTTCAGAATGATTCTTGTTGAGGCATCAGAAAGCGGTCGGTTGAAACTGGAAAGAGATCTGCATGCTGTGGTGAGCAGCATTGATTCAGGTTCGCGGCTGTTTCATGCCAATATGTTCCATTATTTCAAGAGTCTGGTGAACACAGAAGCTGCTGTAAGAGCTTTAAAAAAAGAAGAAGAGCTGGAAAGTCAGGGGCTGATACCCGAAAACCCCGCTGAAACCACAGACTCTGAGAGCTTAGATTTTGTTAACCAGCTCGCCAGAAAGATTTTTGAGCCTTTTCTGCAGGGTGTGCAACTGACAGAAGATACCAACCTAAAGGCCAGTGCCGTTGCTATAATGGGTGCCAAAGGGTTTGTCAGATTCTTTGATCGCTTCAAAAGCTTTACTTTTACTACCGGTCGTTTGCCCGACACAGACCCGACATTCCTTATACTAAATCTTTTCAGAAGAGCCATCGAACGATTTTTTCGCCCGGATGAATTCGCACCGGGAGTAGCTCTGCAAGACAAGATCGGAAAAAAAGGCGAGCTGGAACAGTTTAAATTCGAGGAAATCCGAAGACATATCGCCGCTTCGGTCGGTCACGATAAGGTTTATTCAATGCTGACAAACTTTGAAGGGTTGAGCAATTTCAGAACTTCAATCGGAGTCGTTAACTTTGCAGTTTTTCCTCTGCGCTTCAATGACCTCATTCACTATTTTTGTGGCATTTCATGGGATGAATACACTGTCAGCCGTGTGTATCTGGCAAGAGTTTTTGCCAGTCTGGCCAGCGATGAACCCGCAAAAACGCCGCCTCAAAAAACTTTTTTTGAGCTGATCGACCCGGCCAGTCACATTTCCCGCCCCAAACAATTCATTCAGGCTTATGGTCATTTTCGCGGCGACATGCTTTACTCAGGAACAAAAGAGTCGTCGCAGCTCGGCATTTTATTAAAAGCCGGGCAAAGAAGTCGACGCAGCGTCAAACTTGTCGGATACGGCGATGATGAGGCTATATACTATATTCTGCCCGGTCGCTTTTTCACTCTGTACATAGTTGGCGGAATGCAGGAAACGGCTTTTTTAAAAACGGTCGAAGACTGGCGGGCTTCGATGCTGCTTGCCGGCATTCTGATTTTCATTTTATTTGCGGCCCTGGCTGCAATCAATATCAGTCGCTCGGTCAGCAGCCCGCTCGAACACCTGCTCTGGGGCATCGGAATGATCGATCGATCTGACTACGACGTCAGACTGAACGATGACAGAGAAGATGAGTTTGGTTCGATTTCGCGGGCGTTCAATCTCATGGCGCGGCGCTTACGGGAAAGAGATACGCTGGGCCGGTTCGTTTCCCCGGCAGTCAGAAAACTGGCCGGAAACCCGCAGCTTTTTCAGGCGGCCATGCGCGGCAGTGAAGCGACCGTCACTATTTTATTCGTTGCTCTGCGGGGATTTGACAACTTTGCCGTTGCAGCTCCGGCAGGCAGAATACAGGCGAAGCTTGAATTTGTTCTCGAAAAATTTTACAGGCTTGCCCGCGATGCCGGCGGCGAAATAGACAAAGTTATCGGTGGCAAGCTGCTGATCGTTTTTCCCCATGCCGGCAGGGGAAAAACCGGCGCGGCGCTGGCGGCTGTCAGTCTGATAAGAGCAGTCTGCAAAGAATTCGCTTCTGATGAGGTTATTCAACCTGTTTTTGGCTTGAACTCCGGTAAGGTTATCTCAGGCATAATCGGAACTCCATCGGTCAGAATGGATAACACCATAATCGGAGATCCGGTGAATGTGGCTGCCAGACTGTGCAGTCTGGCAGAAAAGCTCGGTCAGCCCGTGATTGTGTCGGGGGCGATAGTGGCCGAGTTGAAAGATCGTTTTGACTTTTCACGGGTCGCAGTCAGCTCTATCAAAGGCAAAACTCAAGAGGTAGAAGTTTTCAGTCTGACCTCGATATAAGCCGTTCGTACATAACCTTTGCCTTGTAAATGCTCGTTTTGCCAGATTTTGCTGAAAATTTAAAAATAAATAAATAAAAATTAAATGGGCAGATCGGCTTAAAAAACAAAGAAAAACGAAGAAAACGGGCAAAGATCACTTCTAATTATCTGAAATTGTCGTTAAAGACCTGAATAAATAAGGTCGATGAATAAATTAGAGACTAAGACGAATGGGAAACGCCACCTCCCGGCCTGAAAAATAAGGAGTTTGACAATGTTTAGATATGATGCGCACCCGGATCGAAAGCGAAAACTGCTGCAGATTTTTGTGCTTATGTCTTACGAACCGGTGTTTAAGCCGGTACACTGCCTGGCGTTCGCTCCCGTAGAAAATATCGAGCGCTGAGATAACAGGAGGCTGACATGTCGGTCAATGCAATTAACCAGAGACATTATGGCGACTTCAACAGCGATCTGCACAGTGAAAGCTCGCCCGAAGAAAAGGTAGACAAAAGTTTCGCCTCGGTGATCGCCGGGGCGGTAGATAGAAACGCTTCCGGGCCTGTCTGCCGCGGCTGCGTAAGGGCGGTGCCGGCTGCAGAAACGTCTGAAGCAGCCACGCCGGTAGCGGCTGTAACTGCCGAAAATGCTGCTGCTGGCGAAGTTGCCGCTGAAAACTCTGATCTGGAGACCACTGCCGCCGCTCTGGATCATAAAAACACTACTGCTTCAGCAATGTATCGATTTTCGGTATTCGTGCGCATAAGTGGTGATCTTGGCACCATGCAGTCAGAGCTGGTAGAAAACTTCAGAGTAGCCACAAAACAATTCGTGACAGCGCTGCACGGTCAAAAATCGCACGGAATTGAAGCACTGGACAGCTATCTTGCCAAAGCTGAAGAGTCTACTGCCGGCGGGCTGCAGACTTCAAAATCGTTTATCGACAATATTATTGCTGCTGCTGATGCCGGGCTGAAAGCGGTGACCGCTTCCATTTCGAACTCTGCCTGGATGACCGGGCTGAATTCTGCTGCCGGGGGCAACTCAGGAGGTTTGTTGACCTCTGCCTCACCGATGGATATTGCCAGACTGCAGCTTCAGGATGCTATGCAGAAAACATCGGCCAGTGTTGCTGCCACTGCGGCTGGAAAGGTCAGTTACGGCGCTGGCTACTCACTTGAACTGGTAAGAAGCAAGAGCGAACTTCGTATGGTAGATGCCTCAGAGGCTTCAGAAACCTCAGAAAGTGTAAAAACAGCAGAAGATGATGGTTCCGATACTGCTGCTGCGGTTGTTGATTCGGGGCGATTTGCGGCCCGAGATCTGATTCTGGAAAAATTTCTTCAGCTTATCGACAGTTTTTCCTCATCTCTTTCCGGCGATATAAAAATAGTAAAGGCCGGGTTTTCCTTCGCTTATAAAAATGGATTGATACAGGACTACAGGGAAGTCGAAGCTGGTGGTGAAGGCGAAGAAGCTGATGCGAAAGCACCCGTTGCCGGTGAAGCTGAAGAAGTTATTGCATAAATAAAAAAGACACAAAGGGAAGTTAGGTAGCAGACCTGTGCAGGACTGCCTCTGGATGAGGCAGTCCCTTGTTGTACGCCGTGTTGGAGTTGCCATTACGGTTTCAAAGTATTACCATGCAGAAAATTGCCGGAGATATAGATGATGAACGATAACTTTGACCGTTTCAAAGAGCTGTACGAACACCAATGGGCTTTGAATGCCGGTGATGATGCCAGCAAAGAAACCCCTGAATTCTGGGATGACAAGGCTTTTGACTTCGCAGTCAAAGCTCATTCTCCAGAAGCGCGTGCCGAGTCGCTCGAATTTTTGCAGCGTTTCTGCTGGAAACCGGAAGAGCGGGTGCTCGACGTTGCCGCCGGCCCCGGAACCTTTGCCATTCCACTCGCCGGCAAGGTTGCGCACGTCACTGTTACCGACTTTTCGGCAGGTATGCTCGATGAGCTTTTGAAGCAGGCGGTTATCGAAAAAATCGACAACCTGGAAGTGATTCGTGGCCGCTGGCTCGATATCGATTTCCCCGGCGTTTTTGATACGGTTCTTTGCCTGAACAGCCTGGGAGTCGTAGCCTCTGATGCCAGCCATAAGCCACAACTGGTCAAGGCGCTCTGTAAATTGCGCGATGCTTGTGCAAAGCGTCTGATAGTGCTGATACCCCATGCAGACTCGCCTCTCGACCATAATATGCGCAGAATTCTCGGCGTCGATGAGGTTGCAGTCGAACGCCGTCGCGTCGCGGTAATTTACTGTGCCATGGTTGATTGTGGCATGCTGCCGAATCTTGAGATTGTCACCCGGCCTTTTCGCTGGACCTTCACGAGCCTTGAAGAAGCAGCTGAAACTCTCTTGCGCAAAGCCGGGGTAAACAGCCAGTCTGCCGTTTCAGGCAAATTCATCGATTATCTTGCCGCTTGTGTGAACCGCGACCGAAATGGCAGACTCTCTCTTGCATACAACGCCTCACAGGCGCTGTATACCTGGGTTCGTCGCTGAAGCCCGGTTCTGGTAGTTATTTTATTTGTGCTGAATTCGGAAAACGCCATCCCAGTCGGTGCCTGGCGGTCGGTCGTGAAGCTCGCGGCAGCGTGTCAGATACATCTCGGCAGCGGCGTCTTCCGGCTGTATTTCAAGGATTTCCTGAAACTGCTCGTATGATTCGCGCCAGTTACGGTTAAGATAGCTGTTTAGAGCTTTTTCGGCCATGTCTGCCAGGTGCTCCATCTTTTCAGCGTCGGGGCTGTCTTTTCTGCCAAGCAGTTGAAAAATTTTGACGCTTTTCTGGCGCCCCTTGACCGCCACCAGATCGAGAGGTCTGAAGATGAACGAATTGCCGGCATCTGAAACAGTTGATTCGCTGACAATTATTTCTGAACCATAAAGCTTGTTCAGGCCTTCAAGACGACTGGCAAGATTGACGTTGTCGCCTACGGCAGTGTAGTTGAAGCGATCGGAAGAACCGAAGTTGCCTATCAATGCGATGCCGGTATTGATACCGATGCGGGTTTTCAGCTGATCTTTTTTTTCTGAGAGCCATTTTTCGTTCAGCTTTTTGATCTTCTGTTCTATAGCAAGGGCGGCATTGCAGGCGTGTTCGGCCTGGCGGTCGTCACGTGCCGGCGCTCCCCAGAATGCCATTACCGAGTCGCCGATATATTTGTCGATCGTGCCGCCATGACTGTGCATTATGGCCGCCAGACAGTCGAAATATTCTGAGAGCTGCTGCACCAGATCGGTTGGCAGAACACGTTCGGTTATCGCAGAAAAGTCGCTTATGTCGGTGAACATCAGGGTGATTTTTTCAGCGTGGGCCTGCAGTCTGGCCTCATCGCCGCTGTGTACCAGCCCCTGAACAATTTCAGATGGTACGTATTTTTTGAAGGCTCCCAGCGCTTTTTTCATTGAATCCATAGTTTCACCCATCTGTTGAATCTCGCTGATGGGTGAGCGCAGATCGATGCTGCCGTCAAAATCAAGGTTTTGAATGCGGCTGGCTTCTGCAGTCAGGCGTTTTATGGGGTCGGTAAGTTCTTTGGCGATGGTTGAAGTGAGAAAACCGGCAATTATCAACAGCCAGAAAGAAAAGAGCAGAGTCGTTTCGTGAATTCTTGCAATGGGGCCGATAAAATCATCTTCAGGAACTATGATGCCCAGAACCCAGTCACGCCCGAAATTTTCGGGAAATGGCCGAAAAGAAGCTATGTAGCGGTCACCATGGTGATCGTAAATGAATTTAAACTGCTTCTGACTGAGAAAGGTTTCGATAGCGGTTTTTATCGGACCGGTTTTAAGGCTTTCACGTGTCGGTGATCTTGGCGTCTTGATATTTTCGGTGGGCAGCCCCGATTTTTCGGGGTAGGCAAGAACATTGCCCTCACTGTCTGAGATGAAGGCGATCCCCGATTCCCCTATTTTCAGACTTTTTAAAAATTCGGCCAGTTCATAAAGCCTGAAATCTATACCCACTGCGCCAATGAAAAAACCATCATCGCTGAAAACCGGGTGAGCGCAGGTGATGCCTGGAACCTGATCGGTGAACAGGCGGTATTCTCTGCTCCATACTGTCGTGCCTTCCGACTTGGCCAGCACATACCAGGGGCGTTCGCGAGGGTCGAAGTTTAGAACGGAACTGCTGTGAGTCGCTATTATCTGCCAGTCGGCATCACGGTCTATTTCGGTTATGCCGGCCGGCTCCGATGTTCGTGAAACGATTTTTGTCGAAAAGTTGCCATTGTCGAGTCGTCGTGACATGACAAAGTTGCCGTTTTCGTCACCTAGATAAACAGAAGAAAACTGCGGGTAAATGCTCAAGGTTTCAAGACTGATAGTCTCGATAAGTTCTGGCGATTTTGCAAAAGAGGTGCCGCGCTCGATCAGTTTTTTCAGCAGAGTGCCGGTTTTTCTGGCCGGGTCGAGGTGATTGCTGGTCTGTCTGATTACCGTTTCTGAAATCTGGTATAGCAGCTCGTCTGAAGATTGCAGCATGATTTCTGAATTGCTGCGATAACCGTAAAAAACTATTCCGGCAACGATCAGCGAAAAAAGTGCCAGAAATGAAAAAAAGACCACAACCTGCAGCCTGTAGGTTCTAAAACTCGAATTATTCATAATGCTGCAGAGATTTTAGCATGTTTGCCAAGACAACGCAGTAATTTAATGCCTGGCTTCTTTTCGAAGTTGCCCAAATCGGGGTGAGAGGTTATATTATCTGACGGTTGACAAGACAACAGATTGACCGGAGGTCGAAGGAATGTTAGACAACAAAGCAATCTCTGATGCCATGACAATAAAACTGGAAGCGGTTCTGCCGCCTTACCCGGAGTTCGAATCCGGTATCAGAAGAGCGCCTGATCGTGGCTTTACCCTTAACCAGTCGGAAACTGAGACTGCACTGAAAAACGCTCTGCGTTATATCCCGGAAGAACTGCATGAAACGCTGATTCCCGAATTTCTCGATGAATTGAAGACCAGAGGTCGGATCTATGGTTACCGCTTCAGACCGAACGGTAGAATCACCGGGCGCCCGATCGATGAATACCGTGGCAACTGCGTCGAGGGCAAGGCGTTTCAGGTAATGATCGACAATAATCTCGATTTTGCCATCGCACTTTACCCGTATGAACTGGTAACCTACGGTGAAACCGGTCAGGTCTGTCAAAACTGGATGCAGTACCGCCTGATCAAAAAATATCTTGAAGTCATGACCCAGGAACAGACCCTGGTGGTCATGTCAGGGCATCCACTCGGTCTTTTCAGATCACATCCGTCTGCCCCGCGCGTAATAATGAGCCACGGCCTGATGATCGGTATGTTCGACAACCAGGAAGAATGGCATCGTGGCATGCAGCTGGGCGTGACGAATTACGGCCAGATGACAGCGGGCGGTTGGATGTACATTGGCCCTCAGGGCATAGTTCACGGCACTTTCAATACTATTCTCAATGCCGGCAGAATGAAGCTCGGCATTGCCCCCGACGAAGACCTCACCGGTCATCTGTTCGTGTCGTCAGGGCTTGGCGGAATGAGTGGAGCGCAGCCAAAAGCGATCGAAATTGCCAATGGTGTGGGCATTATCGCCGAGGTTGATGAATCCCGAATAAAAACCAGACATGAACAGGGCTGGGTTTCCAGAATTGCTCGCACTCCGGCTGAAGCCTTTGAAATGGCGCATGAGCACATGCGTGCCCGCCGCAGTACATCGATAGCTTTTCACGGCAATATCGTCGATCTGCTTGAATATGCCGTGAACAAAAGAGTCCCCATAGAGCTCCTTTCAGACCAGACTTCCTGCCATGCTGTTTATGACGGTGGCTATTGCCCCAAAGGTCTGACTTTCGAAGAAAGAACCGATATGATCGCTAAAGACCCGGTCAGATTCAAAGAGCTTGTAGACGCCTCTTTGAAGGCACATTTCAAGGCGATCAAAACTCTTTGTCAGCGAGGTACATACTTTTTTGACTACGGCAACGCCTTCATGCGCTCAGTGTATGACGCCGGCGTCAAAGAAATCTGCGCCAATGGCGAAAATCCCCGCGATGGCTTTATCTGGCCCTCATATGTCGAAGATATCATGGGACCAATGCTCTTCGATTACGGTTATGGGCCATTCAGATGGGTCTGCCTCAGCGGCCGCAAAGAAGATCTCGATAAAACCGACCAGGCGGCAATGGCCTGTATCGACCCGAATCGCCGGGCACAGGACCGCGACAACTATGTCTGGATCCGTGATGCCGAAAAGAATGCTCTGGTAGTTGGCACTCAGGCCAGAATTCTCTACCAGGATACCGAAGGAAGAGTTAAAATCGCACTCAAATTCAACGAAATGGTCAGAAAAGGCGAAGTCGGCCCTGTTATGCTCGGTCGCGACCACCACGATACTGGCGGCACCGATTCACCCTATCGCGAAACAGCTAATATCAAAGATGGCAGCAATATCATGGCGGAAATGGCGACCCACTGCTATGCGGGCAATGCCGCCCGTGGGATGAGCCTCATTTCTCTGCATAATGGCGGTGGGGTTGGCATTGGCAAGTCGATCAACGGCGGTTTTGGTCTTGTTCTCGACGGCAGTCGCCGGGTTGACGAGATAATAAAACAGGCCATGACCTGGGATGTAATGTGCGGAGTGTCGCGCCGTGCCTGGGGGCGTTGCGAAAATGCCATCGAAGTTACTGCAGATTTCAACAACAAGGCTGACGGCAACCATGTCACACTGCCTTTCATCCCCCAGGAAGACTCAATAAAAAAAGCTGTGGCAGAAATCTTTAAAAAGAACTGAGTTTCGACAAACAGCATATCTTCAGGACAGCCCGACTTCAAGTCGGGCTGTCTGCGCGTCTGGAGACTTCCAGCGGTGGCGATCCGGCAGTTTCGATCGCCGGAATGGTGAATGAATAGATTCCTTCCGGCAGAAGCTCCTGGGTTGCTTTATCCAGCAGTATTCTGCTGCCATTACAATGTTTGCTGAGGCTTTCCAGTTGCGCGGCTCTGCTTACCAGGCTGCCCACAATCGTTGCGTCGAGCATGCCCTCGTTTGAGCCTACACGTCCGCAGATTACGCTTCCCGTGCAAATTCCTGCGCCATTTTCGATGGTGAAAAGTTGTTGCTGGCGACGCTGACTGTTAAAATTGATCAGAGCTTCACGCATTTTTAATGCCGCATCAACAGCGCTTGCAGCGCAGTTTGTATTTTCGTGAGCGTAAAAAACCGCCTGAATTGCATCGCCGATCAACTTGTCGACCACCCCCCCATGACTCTCGATTATTTCAGTCATGACGCTGAAGTATTCGTTCAGCATATCGACTATTTCTTCAGGGGGGTATTTTTCACTGATGGTCGTGAAGTTCCGCAGATCGGCAAAAAGAATGCTGGCTTCTACGCGACTGCCCCCTGGCTTAAGCATTTCGGTGTGCGAAGACGAAATTGCGTCGAGAACATTACGCGAGACCAACTGGCTTATCTGGCTTTTTTCATAGAGCTTTCGCGATATTTTATTGAAAGAATTGCCGAGCATGTCAAACTCGTCACCGTTGTCAATCTGCATGGAAAAATGGAAGTTCTCTTTGCTCAGTTCGTTAATTGCAGCTTCGAAGGCCGGTAGTGGGCGAAGTAATACTCTGCTGAGGCCGCGGGCCAGAACCACAGCGCAAATGAGTGCCAGAAGCGCGAAAAAAATTATGGCTGCATTGCCAATGATAAAACTGCTCGAAGTTTCCGGGCGGGCAATTCCCATTATCCATACGTCGCCATCCGCCGCAGGTGCCGTGAATATCAGATGCGGATCAGCAGAGTCGAGATTGTTTATTCTATTGATGTTGCTGAAAGTGAACAGGGCATCTGCCAGCGGTCGAATGCCTGTATCTGAAAGTTTCGACGGGATATCCCGCCTGATGGTGTGGTCGCTTAAAACGCGAAAATTATAAGAATGACGCAGGTAGAAATTCAAAAATACACGATAACCGTTAAAAGAAAGCTCTTGTTTGACCAGTCCCTTCTCGAGCATTTCTGCAAAGTCGTAGAACCAGCAAGAACTGTCTGTCTGAAAAATTGAAAGCCCGGTCGCGTGGTTCGTGGGAGTTTTCCAGATAGAGACGGTTAGATTCTCACGCCGAGAACTCATGCTGTTGCGTACTGCTGATTTTTCTTCGGCGAAGACCCGCGATACCACCTTGGGGTCTATGACGTTTTCAAGAAAGCCAAGAGTATACTGGTTTTTGTCTGAAATTCTTCTTTGCTTTTCTGCGGACATATGGCGCATTGCCCCGAGCTGAAAAAGAACCTCGAGAGCATGGCTGCCAAAAAACAGGTGTGGCGTTTCTGTGATTTTTTTACGGTTGTTGCTCATGCCGATTAGATAATCGAGTTCAGGATGGTAGATGATGAAAGTATCGATAAGATGTCTTATTCTCTTGTAAACCGGCAGACCCGTTTCAGACTGCCCTTCCCGCGCAAAGAGCCCCAGAGTGTTACCTATATTTGCCAGCTTTTCCAGTTTCATCAAAGAAAAAATATTTGCCAGAATATTTCGAAACAGCACATTGCGTGCCAATTGCAGCTTGATGGCCTGATCTTTTACATGAATGGCGTTTTGCATGAGATCTATAGTTTGCTCTGCTTCAAGGTGACGACTGGTATTCATATAACAAACACCAAGCCAGACTGTGCCGCCCAGTGGCAGAAGCATCCCTGAGAACAATCCGATACCTACGTACATTCTGATTTTTTGAAGTTTTTTGAAGCGGCCGGATTTTATGCCCACCATCAACAACGATACTGATAAAGCGTAAATTAGAAGAATTGTGTCAGCAAAACGCGCCTTTTTTCTGCCTTCTGCCAATGCCCGGCTTTCTGAAATTCTTATTGCCAGGGGTTTGCCGCCTGCAGAAATGTGGCCCCAGGCCAGCTTTTGGAAAGATTCCGGTGTTGCGCCAATCAGGCTCAAACGATCGTTTTCTTCAACAAAGACCGGCAGATTTTTTTCGCTGCATGTCCCGAAACTGTGCCTGATAACACTTCCTGAAAGCTGTTTGCAGGTCGTTTGCAGCATGAACCTCGCTTTTATGCTGGCGAGAGATATTCCGGCAATGACGAATCTGTGGTTGAAGTTTCCATTTTTATCCGGGACCGGAAGCAGAGAGACGAAGAGACCTGTGTTGTTATGGGTCGAGAAATGGCTTTTGCCGATGTCGAAATTGGTCGCAAGAAAGTCGAATATCCCTGCTATTTTGCTGAAAACGGGTATTGACGAAAAGTTTCGGTGTTTTTCAGAACTTCGGTCACGCGGCGGATAAATGCGCTCTGAAAGTATCTGCCAGGATTTTTTGAGGCAGGTTCTGAATTCTTCCTTGTTATCAGGTTGTGCGAACGGGGCGTGTATCTGCCAGCCGCAATCATCTTCATTCTGAGCCATGACAAAGACGAAGTCCGGTCGGGAACCTGCGTAAGCAAAAAAGTGCCGGGAAAATATTTCGATTTCCTCGCCCGGAGACTCTTCGAAAGTTGAGATTCCTTTCATGAAAGGATTTTGGCGATAGTCGTCAATGGTAGCCGTTCCTGCCATCAGTTTGTTGGTGAAATCGTTGTAACTTGAAGCGAAAAGTCTGTCTCTAAGCCATTGCCCTGGTTCAAGAGCAGTCTGGTATTTCTGCAGCTCGATGTTGAATTTCTGACGCAGCCGCGATTTTTCCAGCTGTGTTTCCATATCGATGGCAGATGCAAAGATAAATTTTCCTGCCAGCGCCGGCAAAATGACGAGAAGCAGCCATAACAAAACCGGGGCATGGCTCAACACCTGGCTTTGTTCGCCGTTGATTTTCAGCTTAACTGTCTGCATTCTTCTCTCCACGAATTTCGAAAATGGTGACAGGCTCAGTTTTGCCTTTGACCGTAATTCTTCCGTGTAAAAACAGCTCGATGGCTTCTTTTGCCTTTTCAGCCACGGATTCGTCGACGAGAATGTGCGGAAACCCGTCGAAGTGAGAGGCTGCCTCGAGCCGTGCCGCCAGGTTGACCGTATTGCCAATGAGTGTGAAATCTTTGCGCCCGTGATGTGCGCCAATTTTGCCTCTTATGACTTCACCGGCCGCAATTCCGGTGCCTGTCAGAACGGGTGGCAGGTTCTTGACGCAGAGCTTATCGTTGAGAGCGACCATTGCCTTCAGGCAGCCGATCGCGGCTTTGCATGCCGCGACCTCAGGTTGATTGTGGCATCTTTCTGAAGAGAAGCTCAGCATTATGGCGTCGCCAATATATTTGTCTATTTGTGCTCCGTATTGCCTGATGATGGGCTCCATTTCGCTGAAGTACACATTCAGCAATGTGATGACTTCTTCCGGGGGTAGCTTTTCAGTCAGAGCGGCAAACTCTCTGATATGTATGAACATCACGACTCTATATACTGTCGCCCCAGAAGTTTCCCGCATAGTTTCAGCTTCCTCACTTATGGTCGATGCCACTTCATCAGAGATGAAGCGTTGTAGAAGCTTGTGCTGCCGCATGCCTTCAGACATCAGGTTGAAATTGTCGATCAGTTTCCCAAGTTCATTGGCTGCTGAATAATCTATTGTCGGGTAATTGCCTTTTTCAAGTGAATCGATACCTCTCATCAGCAGGTTGATTGGTTTTAAAAACACATCGGACATCAGGGAGCTCAAAAGTGCAATCAGAACCATAGCGTAAGGAATCGACAGTAACCCGGCAATTCTGAAAAGACTTTCTGTGACGGCATTTTGGCTGATAATGCTGCGCGAAACCAGAATGAACGGCAGGTCAGCCATTGCCTTGACAGCATAAAGGGTTACCATCCCATTTTTATCAAACTGGTGCCAGCTTGTTTCTCTGATGCTTTCATTCAGACATTCGGCTGCAGCAAGCATGTCCGGCTCGTTCAGCGCTCCAGGCGGCCAGGCGAAACTGTTGTCGAGTTCATAACTGTCGGCATGCATCCTGAATATGGCAGAATGAGTCACAAGACCGTCTCTTCGTTTGAAGGTGAGGTGATTGGTTTCCTGGCTGCTCAGATATTTCTCGACGGCGGCTCTGGCATTCTTGATCAGAATAATGCCGGCCCAAAGCTCCGTTTTGTCGGATTCTGGGAACAGGTGGTGTTGAGACATCCTGTAATAATTCTGTTCTGCGTTGCTCGACAGAAAATACTTGCCGTTGTTGCTGCAGAAAGAATCCCTGTCCACTTCGTTATAGTAAAGCTCGTAAGCCTTCCATTTGCGGTATTCTGGAATGTTTGCGACATTTTTGGCAAACTCCGGCCTGAGAACGCCTGTTACTGAAAAAATGTTGTAAAGTTGCCCAAAAACGGTCTCTTTGAGTATTTGCAGCTTGTCGAGATCGCTATCGGAAGTTGAGGCTTCGATCGGAAAATGTTCCAGATAAGCTCCGTCGCTGCGCAAAAATCCATAACCTTCGTAAAGTTTTCCCAGATTTGCATTTAATATTCTGCGTAATTTGTCGGTATCTTCGGCGCGAATTTTGTTCAATTGCGCCACAAATTCTGTAGTATTCTGCCGCTCGCGCAAATCGTTGTTGAGAATGTTCAGTTCGAGCATCTGCAGATCGTTAACTATGTTCTGCTGCTGGGTCGACAACAGAGCCCTGCTGAAGTGGTTTTTAAAGTTGTTGGCTGTGTAAAAAAAAGCCAGAAATGGCAGCAGAGTTGCCGTCAGAATCGCAAATTTAAACCTTTGTCGCAGCAACGAGGGTCTTAGCCCGTTTCCCAGATATTGTCGCACGATGGCCAGTCCTGCAAATGCGTAGATCAGCAAG
>JAKQQP010000087.1 GCA_029564115.1 Candidatus Rifleibacteriota bacterium
CTCTACCGCATCTGCCAGATCGCCAGAGATATGCTGCAGCCACCAGATCTCGGCGCCGCCCGCATCATCGCCCGCCCGTTCACCGGCAAGTCAGGCAGTTACACCCGTACCTCCAACCGCCATGATTTTAGTCTGACTCCCGACGAAACCCTGCTTGACGTGCTCAAAGCGAAGGGCATCACCACTTACGGCATCGGCAAAATCTACGACATCTTCGCCGGTCAGGGCGTTGAGCCGCATGTAACCACCAAAAGCAACGACGACGGCATGGCAAAAACGACCGAGTCGATGACAAAGTTTAAAAGCGGGCTGATCTTCACCAACCTCGTCGATACCGACATGAAATACGGTCATCGCCGCGATGTCGCCGGCTACAAAAAGGCCGTCGAAGATTTCGACGCCTGGCTCGGCGATTTCATCAAGCTGATGAATAAAGACGATCTGCTGCTGATCACCGCCGATCACGGCTGTGACCCGACCTACAGAGGTTCAGACCACACCCGCGAAGCCGTACCGCTTCTCGTCTACCAGCCCGGCCGCCCCGGCCGCAACCTCGGCACCCGCAAAGGCTTCTGGGACGTGGCCGCCACCATTGCCGCTCATCTCAAAGTCGACTACAAAAACGGCACATCGGTCATCTGACACAACCCGCCTGAAAGCAACCGGCCGGCAGATCAAGAATCTGCCGGCCGGTTTTTTTTACCGCTTAGCTATCAGTTAGCCGCACTCTTCAATTTCTGGTATTCATCGAACCAGTTGATTGTAAATTCGAGCGGTCTTGAGGGGCTTGAGACATCGGGATTAACTGTCAGACCGGACTTGTAGATGCTGAATGTTCCGCTTGCAGCTGTCTTAATAGCAATCGAATAAGCCATCTGGTAACCGACTGCGACTTTGTCAAACCCTATTGTAATCGGAGAGGTTTCAGTAGCGACCCAGTCATTTTTCTTTAGATTTTTCGTTCCTTTATAGTAACGATAAGGGTCACCTGTAAAAGGTAGGCTGATAAAAGCATCGGTAATACTATCATTTAGCCCAAGATTAGTTACAACCAGATGCACATCGCGGGTTTTCATATTGTCGTAAAGTCTGACAATCTGCTCGGGACTATTAAACGGAATTACCGGGCTGACACCGTTATTAACGTTATCAGGACTTGAGTCTTCCGCAAGGAAATCGATATCCAGGCGATAATTGCCGCGGCTGCCCATACCAAGACTGTTGTTGGTAAAGCGAATTATTTCATCATAATAGCCCCTGACCTGAATTCTCAGATCCATGCCAATGGCGTTCTGAAGAGCAAGACCAGGCAGTGCAAGCACATACATATCCCCAAATGTGTTCATTACGCCACTTTTGATTATCTGAGCGGGTTTGCCTGTTCCATCAGCATTCGCAGGAATTTCGGCAAACAGGTTAACCACAGCAGAAGAGCCAGTCATATAATCCGGCACATTGAGACAGCGAAGCGATAACTGGTAGGTAACCGGCTCAAGCTCAACACGCTGAAAAACGTCATTGCTGCCGTTGATAGTTATATCATCCTTGGCAATATACAGACTGCCATCTTCATGTCGCACCACAGCCTTTATTTCAGCGCTGGCAGAAACATTTTCACCGTTGGCACGCCACAGAGCCGCTTCCATTGCATCAAAATTCTTTCCGTTCAGACTGACGAAAAATTTAATCGGGTTTCCGTTAATGTCGGCAATAATAGACTGTTTTGTGGTAGCGTCGACCAGATCGAGTTTTACATTTACCGTTGCGGGCAGCGGGTTTGAAATCTTCTGCAGTGGCAGCATGCGCAGGTCAACGAAGGCACCGCTGCGGACGCTGACGAATTCGATTTCGGCGGTTGAACCTTCGGCTTCATCGTCACCAGAGCTTGGTTTTGGGTAAATCATGCTGGCATAGCCCGGGGCCGAATATTCAAACACGACGTTGTCGGCCTGAACGCTTTCAAAAAC
>JAKQQP010000111.1 GCA_029564115.1 Candidatus Rifleibacteriota bacterium
GTTTATTTTAACGCTGTCATCTTTGAAACCGGCATCTCTGAAGACAACGCGCAAGGGTTTGCGGGCCGCCAATTCTTTAATGAAATTTTCGTTGATGCTGCCATCATTAACAAAACAGGCAGCAATGGCGTTTTCGTCAACGAAGAAAACCTGCTGGCCGGCGATTTTTTCGCTTTTGATTGGCTTATCAAGCTCAATGCCCCAGTCGAGCATTACCTGAAAAACCAGGTCTTCGGCAGTTCGATCAGGCTTGATGTTTTCGATGGCACTGAAAAGATCCTGCTTATTCAGATGGTTGGGTTGATGGTATATTTCGTTCATGTTTGATGAGTCTACCTTAAGCACTCTGAAGCCGGTATCAAGTTGATCAATGTCTTCTTTTCCGGCATTGTCCTCCTTGATCTTTTTGCCTGCGCGCCGAATGCGCTCTTTACTAATTTCAGGAATGGTCTTAAAGCCAGCCTTATAAGCCTCTGTGCTTTCGTCGCATAGTTCCGGCAGTTGCACCATTATAAATTTACGCGAGCCGCCGTCTTCAGCATTTAGCTGCATAACAGCATGGGCTGTTGTTGCACTGCCAGCAAAAAAATCAAGTATGATGTCGTCCTTATCGGCGGAAATTTCCAGCAAATATCTTATTAACTCAACAGGTTTGGGGTTATCAAAAATTCCCTCGGCTGCAAACAATCTGGTCTGTGCCTTGCTGGCAGAAGTGGCTGAGCCTACTCCTTTAACCAGGCTGCTGTTAACGATGGCTCTTGGCTCTTCCAGAAAAATTTTAATTGCCGGAACTCCGTTCCCATCTTTACCCCAGTATATCCTCCCGTCAGCGTTGAGCCGGTCGAATTCTTCTCTTGGAAAATGCCATTGGCGAGTAATTGTCCTGCCAGCTGGTGCGGTGACCATATAATAGTTTTTACCACCGGGCAGCGATTTTTCTTCAGTCTTTGACATATTCCCTGTCTTATAAGGGCCCCTGGAGTCGTTATCTGGATTTCCATAGGTGTTTTGAAAGTTTGGTATTTCGAGCTTCTTTTTGAAGGTTGGCTTATCATTTTTGTAGGCGGCAATAATATATTCATGATCGACTCTGAATCTTTCTACTGCTTTCATTCGCCCGGCGCCTGCATCACCATCGCCGACTTTTTCCCAGATCAAAGTCTCGACGTTATCTTCGCCAAAAATTTCTTCACAGATTTTTCTCAGGTTCGAGTATTCATTGTCGTCAATTGAAATAAAGATGACGCCATCTTCTCTCAACAGGCTTCTGGCAACTTTCAATCGCGAATACATCATAGACAGCCAATCAGAGTGAAAACGGCCATTTGCAATGGTGTTGGCAACCAGGCGATTGCCCATTTCGTCTGTTTGAGCGCTGATTTGTAAATAATTTTCTCTGGTTTCCGCGAAATAGTCATTGTAGAGAAGATCATTGCCATTCTTGCGATTGTAAGGCGGATCAATGTAAATAAGCCTGATTTTATTCAGATAGCCGGTGGTTATTAGTTTCAGCGCTTCAAGGTTATCGCCCTCAATAAAAAGATTCTGCGTGTTTTCAAATGCACTGCTTTCTTCTCGGCTGGGCCGTAAAGTTTTGGTAACTGGTGAATTGGCAAGAATTATTGATTTTCTTTTGCCGGGCCAACAGAGCTGGTATCTCTCGACAGATTCGAGTTCGGTTATGTTCAGTTCCTGATTTAAAGCCTGAACATTAAGCGCTCTTACCGTATTTCCATTTTTGTCTTCAACTTCGGTAATGCAACCAGGCAGCAATTCAGAAAGCTGCTCAAATAGTTTGTCAGATAGGTTTGGAGTTGTTAATGAAAGCTTTTCCATGGTTTGCTCAGATTGTCTTTACGTCGGTGTGTGGGCTGAGAAGCTTGAAGATCTGTTCGACGTTTATTTTAACGCTGTCATCTTTGAAACCGGCATCTCTGAAGACAACGCGCAAGGGTTTGCGGGCCGCCAATTCTTTAATGAAATTTTCGTTGATGCTGCCATCATTAACAAAACAGGCA
>JAKQQP010000650.1 GCA_029564115.1 Candidatus Rifleibacteriota bacterium
CTGATTTTCTCTGCACGGTAAAAGAACCTGCCAATGTTGACAGGTTTGCATTGAAACTCGAAGTCGACAAGGTCATCAAGGGTGGTTCTCTTGGTGGTTGCACACTTCCTGCCAATTCGACCGATAGCGATGCAGGCGCGATCTCCTCTCCCGATGGTGCCTGGGGCAGGTTTGCCTATGTTGCTTCGATGCTTGACACGGGCCGCCCAAATATCGCGCTTAAAGTTCTTAACTCAAAGAACGAGAAGGCAGCTGTGTTTGGCAATCTTTATGCCATGGGCGAAAGCGATAACCTGGCCAAGGCCATTGACGGTGCTGGAACTGATAACTGGGTATATTCCGTTGACTCAAATACAGGTGACAAAACCTATTCTTCGACATCTTCTTATTACGAAGACACCGCCTGGGAATTCAAAGAAGACATCGAAAATGACATGTACATGGCTATGAAAAACAGTATGGATGCCGGCACTTTCAAGCCCTGGCTGTTTGCCTTCCCGTCCAGCGATCAGCCCAAGCTTTGGAAGACCGGTTACTGGAACGGCGACGATGCCTTTAATAACAAACGCCTGGCTTTCCAGCAGGGTTCGCGTGACCGTCTTGTATTCAAATACTGGGTGTATGACAACATCAACCCGTTCAATCTTGCCGGTGGCTTGCCCAACGGAGTTAAGACCTATGCTGCTGGTAGAGAACGTTTCAAGAGCGCCTCAGGCTTTGTAACTTCTGAAATAAGGCTGACTGACGTGCCTGGCTATCAGGGTGAAGTCGCTCTCGACAAGGTCTGGTGGCCTGATTACATTTTCCATAATCCATCAGGCGGCTCTTCTGAAGAATGTTCGATCTCATTGAAGGCCGAAGACGAAAAAAACAACACCAGAACTCTGAAGCTCTGGTTCAGGATCATTCCGCCGAGCCGTGAGCTGATCAGAACGATCGAAGACCGCCGCAACCGCGACTGACCTGATTGCCGGTTAAAACAACGGGGCTGTCTCACAATCTTGTGAAACAGCCCCGCTTTTCTTCTGCGTAAATTTTAAAAACAGCTGCAGGTTTAACCCTGGCAACACCCGAGATTTCGGTGTTTTACTGTTTCTGCTGAAAATGTTCGAAGACTTCTTTGGCCCGCTGTTCGACGCTTGGGCTCATCTGCAGGATTTTGCGTTTCGCATCGGCGGCGGCCATGGTGCCAGGGAACTTTTCCATTATGGCACGATAGGTCGAAATGGCTTCTTTCTCAAACCCCTTGCGTGAGGCATAGAGATCGGCAAGACTCTGGTAATACTGCGGATCGGTGGTGCCTTCATTTATGGCACGGCCAAGCAGGCCGATCGCTTTTAACGGTCGGCGCTCGGCGAGACTCATTGCTTCACTGTAAAGCTGCGCTGAATCCATGCCGGCATATTCGTCGACTTTCGGGGTCGGAACATAAACCGGTTTTTCTTCGCCGCTTTTCTGGTCAGCAGCTTTGGCAGTCTCAGGGCTGGCGGCTTCGGCAGGCTTTTCTTCCGGCTTTTTTTCTGCCTGTTTTACCGGCGGCTTCGCCGGGGTTTTTACGGGCGTTTTCATCGAGCGCAGCTGCTCTTCGAACTGATTTATTTCTTCGAGCTGTTGTTTTGCCTTTGCAACTTCGCTGCCCTCAGGAAATCTGGTCACATAATCTGTCAGTTCACGGCGGGCATCGGCGTAATTGCCGGCAAAGAACGAGTAAAAGCCGAGATAGCATGTTTTTTCTTCGGTGGTAAAAAGGTTCTCGGGGTTCGAAAAGAATTTCAGACCGAGATCGATCATTTTCTGTTCGCTGCCGATCAGGCTGCGGTCGAGGTAAACCGCCTTAACGAACTCAACGAGGCCTTTTTTTGTATTGCCTGACTCGACAAAATATCTGGCGCGGGTAAGCGTTTCGGTGGCTTCAGAGGTAGCACCTGCCGGTGTTGCTGCGCCTTTTAGAAGGTTTTCGAGACGGGCGATTCTTTCTTTCAGGCCTTCTGAATCTGCTTTCAGTTTTCTTGCTTCATAGAATGCCTCGAGTGCTTCCTGGTATTTGCCGTCTGCTTCAGAGATGTAACCCATTGCCAGCCAGAGGCGGTGCGATTCTTTTTCTTGTTTGAGACTTTCAGATACCAGTTGTTTTGCTTCCTGGTATTTTCTTTCGCGCATCAGTTCACTGGTTTTTTTCAATACCTCAGAAACCATTTTGCTTTCAGCGGCATTGAGCACGGAACCGGAAGTCATAAACAGCACAGCGGCAAGGGCAATCCTTCTCATAACGTCTCCAGTTATTGAATTCTTCGATGCAGTTCTATGGACTTGGTAACCTTTTCGC
>JAKQQP010000135.1 GCA_029564115.1 Candidatus Rifleibacteriota bacterium
CCGAGGATCTGTTGAGAATGATGGGCAGTGCAGCCGCTGTCTGCCCGCATGATTTTTATCTGCAGCTGGCCGAAAAATTTGCTCCGGACTCCGTCCGGCAAGGTGTCTGCGAAGATCAGACCATTGTGGTTTTAGCTCTGAAAGAGGAAGAATCGCGTGACTGACCGGCTGCAGAAAATTACCAGAGGTCTGGCATTCATCGTTTTTGCCATCTGTCTGCCCGGTTGGCTGACCTGGGTCATACTGCTCAGCCATTTTCAGCTGCAGCGTCAGAATCTTGTCGAAACTGGTTTCGATCGGCTTTCTCAGAATATAATGCCCCTCGAAAACTATCACGATGACCGGGTTTTCTTTCACGGTTTGCTGCAGAAAAATTTTGCACCTATCGATAACCATTCGCAGCCATTCGCAGCGCTGGCAAAAAAAATCTCGGCTTTTCGTCGCATGTTCAAAGGTCGCCTTAAATTTATTGTTTATGAGCGTGATGGCAGGTTGAACCAGACTTTGACCGATGAGAGGCGATTTCACTACATTCTCAAGGCTATGTTTGGGGTTTTGCAGGAACTCGCGCGGCTTTACGAAAAAGATCCAGCCACTGACCCCGGCGGTTCTGAGTTTATCTCAGAAAAAATGCAGCTTCTCAGAGGGTATTTCGGGCCGTTTTTGACGCAAAAACTTATGCTTGAGCCTTTTCAGCCGGAATACCGCGGTCGCTGTCTGTTCGTCAGCGACGACCCGCAGAAAAGACTGTTGTGGTATTTTCATGGCCGGCAGTTTTCGCTTGCATGCTTCATCGACGCTGCATTGCTTGATCGCGATATCGGGCCGCGTTTGATCATCAGCCGCTTCAACCGCCGGCATAAAAACCAGAAGCTGGCTTTTATCAAAGCCATCAGCCGCGACAACTCAGGCCTGCCGTTTGATCCCCGCGGGAAAAGTGAAATCATGATCGAGGCCGGAAAATTCGAGGCCTACGCCACCGCTTCGCGTGCCAGTGAGAATTATCTGTCGCATTTTCGACAGGTCTCGCCGGACCTT
>JAKQQP010000140.1 GCA_029564115.1 Candidatus Rifleibacteriota bacterium
TGAAATAGGCCGACCCGTTAAACTCCTGTTTAAGGAGCGAATGACAGAACGAAATTTTTCGTGATCTATAATCTCGCGTTCATCCATGAGACACGTATGAAAAGCCAGATCATGGGAAAGTGGCGAGTTTTGCCAGTATTCTCTGGTTATTTTCATTCTTAGATTGGTTTGGAGTTCTTTTTTTGCCTGAGAAATCTGGGTGCCATGTATTCTATACCGCAGAACAATTTCTGGCAGATTTGTCATTCTGACGCTGTTTAAAGCCATTCTTGTCCAGAGTTCGTAGTCCTGGGCATGCTTGAAGTGAGTGTTATAGAGAAACCGTTTCGCAACCTCTTTCTTCATAACCACGGTTGGATGAGAAAAAGCCGGTTTAAAAAGCAGCCAGGCATAAATACCTTCACAGGTTGTGGGGAAAGCCCAGGAATTTCCGCTCTGGTCGCCGAACCATTTTATCCCTCCACCGCAGACATCGGCCTGTTGCTTTTGTATCCAGGCAAGCTGGCTTTCGAACCTGTGAGGGAGTGAAATGTCATCGGCGTCCATTCGGGCGATCCATTCGCCCTTGGCTTCAATTATCCCTTCGTTAAGAGTGGCTGCCAGTCCCTTGTTTTCTCTGTTGATAAGCCTGATTCTGGGCTCGGTGACTGCATACTTTTTCAGAATTTCCAGGCTGTTGTCAGTTGAGCCATCATTGATTGCCAGCATTTCCCAGTTCTGAAAAGTTTGGGCTGAGATCGACTCAAGGGCATCGAGCAAAAATTTTTCGGCGTTATAGACTGGCAGGATCACTGAAAGAAGAGGAGTTGACATTTTTATGCTCCAGAAAGACGTCGGAAGTGACTCTTTCCTTCGTTCGTGTTATTTTGTGGGCAGTTCGGCAGAAGAGGATACATTTTATGAAAGCCAAAGGCAATTTACTTTTTTTTGTAACAGAAGACTGGTATTTTGCAATGCATTTTTTGCACTTTGCGGCAGCTGCCAAACTCGATGGTTGGGATGTCTGTCTTTTTTGTAATACCGGTCAGAAGGGTGAGGCTGCAATGATGGAAATTGCAAACGCCGGTATCAGAGTCTTTCCGATAAAGCTTTCGAGAACGCAGCTTACTCCTTATGCAGATTTGAAGGCTTTTTTGAAGATTCTATCTTTCGTTAAAACCTGGAAGCCAAATGTGATACACGCAGTCGCTTTGAAACCGATTTTTTTCTGTGATCTTATCTCGAGAATTACCGCTACTCCTGTGGTTGCGATGATGACCGGGCTGGGTTACGTTTATACGTCTTCGTCGTTAAAGGCGAAATTGATCAGACCCCTGGTGACCAGGTTGTTGAAGTGGGCCTGGCATAATCAATTTGCCAGATTTATGGTTTTAAACCCTGATGATGCTTTATGGGCTCAGGAAAATATGAATATTTCCGGCGATATGGTTCATGTTCTGCCTGGAATAGGGATAGATACTTTCCGGTTTTACCCAGGAAAACCGTCTGGGGAATTCACAGTCGCTTTTGTCGGCAGGATGCTGCGAGATAAGGGTTTGTTCGAGCTGATGCAGGCTATGCGGTTAGTTCGGGAACAGGGCTTTAATGCGCGATTGCTGTTGATTGGCGCTCCTGATATTAGTAGTCCGGCTTCGGTCGGTATAGAGCAGATAAGCGCCTGGCAACAGGAAGGGCTTTGTGACTACCTGGGGCATATTTCTGATGTTGCCGGAATGCTCAGAAAGGTTCACGCATTGGTTCTTCCCTCTTACCGTGAAGGCATGCCCACCAGTATTCTCGAGGCAGCTGCAACGGGGTTACCCTGCATTGCAACCGATGTTCCCGGTTGCAGAAGCGCTGTGATAAATGGAGAAACCGGCATTCTTGTTCCGCCGTTTAATTCTGAGGCTATTGCCAGTGCTGTAATTCATCTGATTCAAAATCCGGATGAAAGAAAAAGAATGGGCAAGAATGCTCAGAAGCTTGTGGAAGAGAGATTTTCGAGGTCGATTGTTGTAAAACAGATGACTCAGTTGTATGACAGTTTTTCCAGAGCGTAGAAAATATTCCGGTCGGTAATTTTATAATTTTTCCCAATCGTCAGGAATACGGTCTGGAGAATCGAACCTGGATACATGGAACCATTGCCGGGGTGATACTATCAATTTTTTGTCGTTCTGGTTGAGCCATGCACCCCACCAGCTGAAAGAGCTGTTGGCGATAATATTGTGTCTGCATAAGCACATCAGACGAAGATCTTCTTCGCCGGAGTCCATGCTGTTATTTCTTATTATCTGGCAATTGCCAAATTTTAAATTGGCTTCGGCCCAATCCGGATCATCGGAAAAAATAAAAAAACGCGGCGTAGCGATTCTACTTTTGACAAGCTCTACGGCTTTCATATAATAATCAACGGAGCAGCAAACGTGAATAGTGCTGGTTTTGGGGTTTGAGACATAATCACTTCTTCGAACATGAATTGAAACAGATTCGCAGTTGGTGATTTCATTGGTCAGCCTTGCATTCTCTCTATCAGGCGCAGCGGGCAGCTTGAATTCCTGCAACAGGATGTGATTTATTTCTTTGAAATATTTTTCTGACTGCCAGTAACCCTGCAGATAAATCTCTTGGCGTGGGGTAAAAACTTTTTCGTCGAAGCTATAAGTTGTTTCTTCATACAGGGCTTCAGATCTTATGACGCTGGCGTTGATAAAGTGCCTTGAAAATCTGTTCAGGTTGCGTGCGACTAAAATCAGTAGCGGATTGTGCAGACCGTATCTCAGGTTGTTAATTTCAAATTGGGTTGCCAGAGTTTTTATTGTGTTGAATTTATTTAGTGCGTATTCGCGAAGAGGGTCAAAGGCGAATTCAGTTATATCAAGTTTTAATTCACAGCCATTTCTGATAGACAGATGTCTACCGAGGGCATACTGAAACATTTGATTTCCTAGACCACCAGAAAGCTGGACAATGATCATCGAATTTTGCCAATCATTAAATATTTAACTTAAAGAAATTTTTAACAGTGCTATTGCGCGTGGACTCTATTCTCTTCCCTTATTTCAGGATTTTAGTCATGCATACCGCCGGCATATCTTTGAAAAGTCGTTTTGTGGTTAAATTGTTAGCTGAAGGCCATACTCGCTCCTTCTTACTACGCAAAACGATTGTAACAAATAATGGTTCCGGGCACAAACTTATACAAAGGTTCATTGAAAAAATCTGTGGTCAGGCACAGAGAGAATCCGGTATTATTTTGCTGGCTTGATGAAAGATGAGCTGATTTGAGTGTCTGCGTTGTGTTGCATTGTGGTATAATGTAATAAAGTGTATACAAAGGCGGTGGGACTGGCATGGCTCAAACGACGACGATGACGATACGGGTTCCTGTCGAAATAATGAATCGCCTTGATAGCGTTTCCCGCTCGACTGAACGGTCAAAATCGTATCTGGCAAATAAGGCGATCGAGGCATTTCTTGATAGTCAGGGTTGGCAAATTTCGGCGATTGAAGAGGCTGTTAAAGAAGCAGATGCTTTTGATGCCGATTTTTGTGACCATTCAGACGTTGTTGCCAGAATGAAAAAGAAAATTGTTGCTGCACGCAAAAAGGACCAGAAGTGAAGATTCGCTGGCTTCGCCGGGCTGAAGAAGACCTTGAAGCTCTTTTCGTTCATGTTTCCCGTGATGGCATTGCCATTGCTGAAAATGAAGTAAAGCGCGTGACCGATGCCGTAACGAATCTGGCAAAATACCCGGCACTCGGGCGACCCGGTCGAGTGCCGGGCACCCGCGAACTGGTGGTAAAGCCTTATATAATTGCTTATCGGGTCAAAGCAGAAACAACCCAGATTCTTCGGGTTTTACATTCAGCCCGATCCTGGCCCGAACTGTTGTAACTCGTAGCGCTTCGCCCTGAACAGGAGACATCGATGGCAGACACAGCAAAACAGAAGCGGCTGAATATCTGCTTTGACGCCAGAAGAACATCAGCGAATCAAATCCTATGGGTGGCGCCGTGCTAAAACGCTGCAAGAATTATTTAATGAAAGCATTCGTGCGAGAATAGCTCCAGACACAGAACAGGATGAACTTAAATTAACAGAGACGCGATTACTGTAAAGCTGCCTGCGCAACTGCATGGAAACGACACTGCCGCAAAAAGGGCGGCGGTGTATCGGTTGCTGTTCGAGCGGCGGCATGACCTGTTGCCCGAGCTGAAGAAGGCGGCGGCGGCCGAAAAAGACGAGCAGATGGCTGTGTTTATGATGCAGGTGATTCTGACTCTCGAGGCGTTTCCGCGTGATTTTGTCGTTGAACGCCGAATTCTTGAACTTCTACAGAAAGACGGCGGCACAGCCGAACTGCAGGCCGGCATGTGGAAATATTTGTGCCAGAGCGGCAGCAGTCGCATGCTGATCGCAGTGCTCGGCGCCATGGGTGAAGCGATTCCGCAGGGGGCACTTGAATTTGTCGACTACTGCATCGGCAACCCCGACCCGGAAGTGCGGGCAATGGCCTGCGAAAAAGCTATTAAAAGCGGGCGGCCAACTCATTTCGCTTATGTGCTCAACCTGATTACCGACTCTGACCCGCTTGTGGCCGCAACTGCTTTCAATGTCATAAATTGTTTGCCAGGTAACGAAATGGCGATAATTCTCGATTTTGCCCTCGGTTCGCCCGACGAATGGGTGCTCGAAAACGTCGCGCCTTTTCTGCCCAATCTGATCAATAGCGATCTCAGACCCGTAATTGCCAGAGTGCAATACCACAAACACCCGCTGGTGGCTAAAAAAGCCCGCGAAGCGCTCAAGACATTTGATGCCGTGCATCTGGCGCCCAAAAAAAACCACGAAAAAATCGCTGCCACAGCGGCAGATTCGCCGCCCGAAAAAGCCGTGGTTTCATTTAAAGAACAGCTCGAACGCAAGCGGCGGCAAAGCGAAGAAAACGAACAGCGCAGTCGCGAAGCCGCCGAAGCCCTGGCTGCCGAAATTGCCGCGGTCAAGCCTGAAGAACTCAGCGAATTCGCCGCAGATCTCGCCGAATTTGCCGCCGAAGCGTTCGGCAAAGCTGCTTCTCCGGTCGCTGACGCAGATCTGCCCGATCTGAACCGCAACCAGAATTTCGAAAACGAAACAGCTATGCTCGAAAGTATCGATGCCGACAGCATCGTAATTGACGAGCCCGACGCCAGTCAGATATCAGCCGAAACCACCCCTGAAACTACCACCGAAATTACCAATGAACCATCGGCCGCAACCTCTGAACCACCGCCTGCCCCCGGAATCATCGACGATGAAGTCATCGACTTCGAACAAATTGCCCAAAGTTTCGACGTCGTGCAGGTGCCCGAATTCGATCTGCAGCTCAATGTTGCTACAGAAGAGTCTGGGGCGGTCGCCGAACCGCAGAAGCCCGTTCCGCTCACCGAGCAGCCCGTGCCTCAAAAGTTGCCGCCCGAGCCACCGGTTTCGGTGGCCGATAATGCCGACGATCAACTCGAAAAGACAGCAAAGCCAGAGTCTGTCGTCGATATTCCAGCGACGCGCCCAAAACCGGTAGTTGCCAGCCCAATAGTTGCGCAACCCGCACCGGTCGCTGCAAAAGCAGTCGCAGAGGCGACTCTTGCTCTGAAGCCACCGCCGGCTGCCAAAGACATTCTGGCGCGTTTCCCTTCGTTTCTCAGTGATCCGTTGGCGATGCTGCTGCAGTCTGATAAACCTGAATTGCAGTTGAAGCTGATTGACGCCGTTGCCGACAACCTTATCGCTTTTTTGAACCTGTGTTTTCTGCAGTCATGCCTGTTTTATGCCGGCGAATCTGAAATGCTCAGTCGCAGCGTCAAAGAGTGCCTCAAGGGGCATCTCGTCGGGCCGACCGCCCTGCGTTGCCTGCATAATTTCGCCCTGGCAATGCAGAAAGCCCGTGCTAACCCGGTATTTTTTACTTTCCAGCTGGCGCAGACCCTTACCGAACCCGCCGAAGACAACCCGCTGATGCTGCTGCGCGAATTAAAAAGCTTTCTGCGGGCCCCCGAACAACCCTTTGCCGAAACTATTCCGCAGGCGGTCGAAGGGCTTTGCCAGATTCTGCTCGGCAGTAAGGCCATACTCAACAATCGTCTGATAATGAAAACGCCGGCCGGCGCCAAAGAGCCATTCGCTGACCTCAGCGGCCCGGTTGCCCGACCCCTCGCACCCGATAAACGCCCCGGAATCGAATTGCCACCTGGCGAGATCGTGCTGATTTCGCGCGACGGCGGCGAAGCTTTCGGTCTATTTCCCTACTTCAAATATGCCCGCAAAAAGATTCGCTTCGCCATTCCCACCCCCGAAGAAACCGCCATTCTCTTCGACCGCCTCGAAATTTCCCCCTGACTGCTATGGGCAATGACTGACCTGCCGTAATATATCCTGAGAGAGAAAAAATCGTTTGCTCCTCATAATTCTTGTTTGCTTGATTTGATGATGGTAAGATGAGGTCATGTCGATGCGAGTCAGTAAAGTTTTAGGCGCGATTTTTGTGCTTTGCTGCAGCCTGGCACAGGCC
>JAKQQP010000179.1 GCA_029564115.1 Candidatus Rifleibacteriota bacterium
TGTCGCGAAAAAGCCTGAGATCATGGCTGTCGTAATACTGCGAAAAAACCTCGTAACAACCGTTGCAACCGTTTTTGTCAGGCAACGCCAGACCCTGAACCAGGTTCTGCAGAACCGCATTCTGCGCCGCAGAAACTGGGAACTTCAACTCATGAAAAGATCTGATTCTTGTCATTTTTTCAATTTTCTCCAGGCGTGCAGGCTTTTGCCGCAGGGCTGAAACGTTTTATACTTCTGCTTATCGACATTTTTAACCGTCACTTTTTCGCCAGTAACGGCGTTTTCAGCAGCTTGCGTTATTCGGGCCATTGTCTCATCGAGGTGTTCGGACTGAACCCCGATAATATAGGACTGAAAATCCGGTGTGAGCAGAAAGTCGGCACGGCGCCGGCCGGGCATCAGCCAATGTGGCTCAGAAAAAGCCGTTTCAGCCAGGCCCGGGTAAAACAGCACTTTTGCGCCACCGACAATCACAGAATCATCAAGAACACCGTCAAAATCAACATCTGAGATCAATCTGCCCGGCAAACCGCTGACATCAACAGCCAAAGGGCAATGCCCCTTAACTCTGATCAACAGATGTTCAAACAGCTTGCCGTCAACAGACGTCTGCCGCTGCAGCCTGACCAGCTCGGCTTCAATGTTTGCCAGCTCACCGAGAAGAAAAGCTCGACGGGCCTTCATAAAACTGACCAGACGCGCGGCGTCTTTTTCCTGAAACTGAGGCGAAACGGGTATTTTTCGCGAAAACAGCACCAGAGGGATATTGATCAGGGCGCTGGCATAAGTTTCCCGGTAATAGAGAGGTCGCAGTTGTTCCAGATAGCTGTCTGCAAGCTTCTGAAGGTTATCGTCAGCGAGCTGAGTCTGAAGAATTTTATAAAGCTGCAGATTGCGCTGAAACTGGAATTCGGGGACCCGAAAAAAGGCGTTGAGAAGCGGTGTCAGAAATTCGTAAAGCGGCACTCTGATGTCGATCTCGGCATGCATGCCGCCGATCGAGGTGATAACGCCAAAGCCTGACGGGTCAGCGATTACAGGGAACAGGCGCGAGCTTTTATGATCGAAAACAAGCAGATGCCCGAAATAGTCGTTGGTGTGAATGCTGCCAATGGCGGTCATCAGAGCTGACCAGCCAGCAAAGCCTGCAGGGTCGATCACTTCTGTCAGCTTTTCAACCCGCCGCAGATCGACCGGAGTTTTTACCGCGTCAAGAAGTCGGGCAAGAGCCTTTCTCGCGATTTCGGGGTCACGGCCGGCAGCCGGTTCAATTTCCCAGACTTCGGGGTGGGCCCAGAGTTTTGAATTTCTGATATTGCCTTCGACCACCGAACAGTCGTTGAAGCCCTGCCCCACCAGAGTTGCGACGTTTATCGGCTCGGCCAGATGATAAAGCCCCTTGTAATCGTTGTTGAGCATCACCGTTGCAATTGTGGTTCGCGGCGAAGGCATGCCAAGTTCGACGGCAATATGGTCAGAAACCAGATTCGCAAGCATCGAAGCATCGTCAGGTGTTATAAAGTCAAGAATCTGCCGGCCCATAATACGTTTTGTTCCGCGCAGGCGCAGTCTGAATGATGGCTTACGATGATCCCAGTTCCAGGCATGCGTGCCCCTGATGCGCATCTCAGCTTTAAAAAGCTGTGCGGTTCTGTTAACGACGAGTTCAGCATTCTGGTAATCAAAGAGGCTCTCGGGCTTGTCAGAAAAGAAAAAAGCGTAGTTTTCCGGCAGCAGACCGATGGTGAAGTGATTCACCTTATAAGGCAGATAGCTGCTCCGCGTATCTGGTGCAGCAACCGGCTGCAGATCAGCAGGAAAAAGAAAAGCCGATCCCAGCATGGCCAGCCCTATCGCCAGCCACGGCAGATAAAAACCATGGCGCCCGAAATGGTATTCCATGCTCTGCGCTTATTCGAGAACCACCGAAGCCTGGACTTCGGGCGCAACTTCACAAAGCTTCTTAAGGCAGTCAGCGGTAAGAGTTTCCCGTGGCAGAGCAATTTCAAACATGATTTCGGCCCGGCTGCCATTGCTGAGACTGTTCTCGCTGAGCAGTCGGAAATGCAGACCCAGCCCGGCGGCAGTTTCCTGCAGTCGGCGGGCGGTTTCGACATTCAGCGGGTAAATCACCTTGAACAGCGCGGTTCTGACAGGCGCAGCTTCAGGCATCAGTTTACCAAGAATCACGATAAAAATTGCAAACAGGCCGGCGGCACCGGTGGCAATCGCATAATAACCGCTGCCGCAGGTCATTCCGATTGCGATCGACATGAAAAGCCACGCCAGGTCAGTAGTGCTTTTAACGGCGGTGCGAAAGCGAATCAGGCTGAGAGCACCGATGGCCCCGAAGGCCCGTGCCAGGCTGTTGCCGATGACGGCCATAATCAGGCTTACCACCGCACCGAGCAGAATCATCGTTCTTGCCAAAGTTCGGTCGCTGGTCGGGTCTGCCGGGCTGCAGGCTCTGACAATGCGACTGAGTATTGCACAGAGAATGAACGCGAGACCCATGCCCATGAACACGTCATAAGCATTGAGATCAATCATCTTCAGAAGCGGGGGAGCAAAAGAATTCTCATTCACCGGCAATCACCTCCCGGCAGCTATTTTCTGCCTTCTGCAATTAATCATACAAGCATTACCAACAGCATTGGCTGCCATCATGATTACCCCATTAGCCCGTTCCAGTCAATCTCAAACCATAAGAAGCGGAGGCAATCGCACTAAAATGCCCGTGTCCATCATCAGAATAAGATTCCGGGCGTAGACCCGGAA
>JAKQQP010000190.1 GCA_029564115.1 Candidatus Rifleibacteriota bacterium
GCTGACGATTCAGCCTGACAGCTAATTGGGGGGAAACATGAAACTGCGGTTTGCGCTGCTTTCTATTTGTCTTGCGTTCTTTTTGTCTCTGCCGGCCTTCTCGCAAAGCCGGATCCAGGTTCAGGAAATCCAGCAGCAGAACAATATTTCCAATATTGGCACTGTAATCAATCAGCAGGCGAATCAGACACCCGAAAGCCTGCAGATAATAAACTCTTCTGCAAACCCTGAATTCAACAAAGCAAGATCAACAGGGCAGCCGGTTGTTATCAATACCATTAAATCGCTGGTTCCATACGAAGATCTTTACAAAGTTCTGCAGAAAGAGGTTGGCAAGTATTTCATTCTGCCAATCGAAGAATTCGAAAGCCTGAAAAAGGCCAAAGAAGCCTGGCTTGCTTCAGAATCCATGCCGGTAGCCGACCCGCCGCCGCTGCTCTATCAGGTTAACTCAGTCCATCTTTCGGGGCGAATCGAAGAAAACTTCGCCTTCATCGACGCCAGTTTTAAAATCGAAACATATACCGAAGGCTGGCATGAAATTCCGCTGATCTGGGGCAGTCTCGCGGTTGAATCGGTCACCCTCAATGACCGCCCGACCACCCTGAAGACCAGCTGGTTCGCCGGCAATGCCCGTCAGGTTCAGTTCGGCAAGATGAGCAAACAGAATATTCTGCAGAACGTCTATCAGTCATTTGGCGCAACCAACGACACCCTCAGTCAGAACAACTGGAAAGACACGATGTTTTCGCTGCCGGTATCCGGTAAAGGGCTTCACGAATCCCGCATTTCTTTTGTCGTGCCAGTACAGAACATAGATGATCTCTTCAATCTGCAGTTCAACATAACCAGAATACCGCTTGCATTCATGACCCTCAAATCGGAACGTGACGTTCTTTCAATTGACACAACCAGCTTCAAAGATTTCAACGTCAGCGAAGACAATGCCACCGGCGGCTGTGAATTTATCGGCTGGCTTGGTGCCAACAGCGATGTCAGTATCAAGTGGCGACGCAAATTTTCAAAACAGCCGATGGTAAAAGACGAGCCCAAACCTGTAACCGATGAGACACAGCTACAGACCGCAACTCAGACCCCTGAAATAGCGCCGGACCAGGAGACTGAGCAGGTAAAACCAGTTATAAAGCCGCTGGTCTATGCCAGATCTCACACCCTCGCCAGTCTTGGCGAAACTTCGATTTTTGTTCAGAAAACCTTCAATTACACGATCAGTAAGGCCCCAGTCGACACCTTTACCTTCAACCTGCCAGATGATGTCGAAATTGTTGCAGTTAACGCCGACCGCCCGCAAACGCAGAAAATGACGCGCGAGGGCGGCCAGAAAAAATTGCGCATCGAATTTCAGCCTGGTCGCGAAGACGTCTGCCAGATCGAAATCGCCTATGAGGCCCCTGTAGACCTTAACCTGCCGGTTATCAGCCTGCCGGAAATCACTCCCGTCGGCGTCGAAAGAGAGCTTGGCGCCATTGCCGTCGAAACCCTGTCATCTGTCGAAGTGCAGCCCGGCAACAGCGAAAAAGAACCACTGAATAAAGGCGTCTACCCTCTGGACCCGCTGGAAATTCCGCAACCGCTTAAAGACAAAGCCACCCGCCCGCTTCTTCTCGCCTGGCGACAGAATATCAGCCCTGCCGGCATCAGGCTCCGCATCAAGCGTTATCTCGATGTTCCGCAGCAAACCGTTGTTGCCGACAGCATGGATGTGAAAACCACTTTCACGACCAATCGCTCCAGCAGCACTCTGGTCACCATGAACATCCGCAACAATAACAAACAGTATCTGCAGCTGCAGCTGGCGTCAGGCTCAGAAGTCGTATCGACATTCCGCGGCGGTGTTCCGGTCAAACCGGTTAACAGCAAGGTCCCCGGTGTAGTCCAGATACCTCTTGAAATGAGTCAGATCGTCGGCGAACCGGTCGATATGAACCTGCAGATCACCATCAAGGAACCGGTTGGAGAAGTAAAATGGCGCGGCAGCCTTGCCTTTACGCCACCCCTGGTCGACATTCCTGTTTCGCGCTTTTCATGGTATCTCTACGCCCCCGAAGATTATCACCTTTACGATTTTTCGGGCACGGTCAAAGACCCGCAGACCCGCAAAGATCCATATTTCTTCAGAGGCTTCATGCACATGCTGCGGGCAGCCTGGCTGCTGGTAAGAAACCCTGATGCCATCGTTTTTCTAATCTTTGTTGCGGCCATCATCCTGGCAATCGTTTCCCGTAAGCTGCTCGTGGCGATACTTACCTGGATCTGGAATTTTATCTGCACCGTATTCGGCTTTATCTTCGGCGGCAAAGGCTTCAGACTTGTCGAACTGATGATTGTCGTCCTCATTCTGGGAGTTCTGGCCGCACTGGCGGTTCCAAACTTCAGAAAGGCCAGAGAACAGGCAAGAGACAAAGCCTGTTATGCCAATCAGCGAGTTCTGCTCGGTGCGGTTGAAATGTATAACATGGATACCCAGCCTGACAGCATGATGACCTCGCTCGACATCGACCGGCTGGTAAACGGAAAGTATCTCAAGAACCGACCATACCCACCAGAGGCTGGCTGTCGTTATTTTTCGCAGGGTAATCTTGCAGAAACCGGCAATATTTACTGCCAGCTGCACGGACCGATAGAAGACGTCGCCCAGCAGATGGCCGCCGCGCCTTCATATCCGAGAAGCGATATGGCTGCCAATGAGATGGAACCCAGGCGCGAATCGAAATCTGCCATTTTTGAAAAATCAAAGGCAAAAGCTTTTGAGGGCAAAGATGTTCAGGAAGACACAGCCGCACTCGGGGTTTCTCAGTCAGGGTTCGGCAATGCCAGAGTTCGCGGCATGCAGCCAATCAAGAGCAAATTTATCATGACCAAAAACTTCTATACTCTCGAACGCGATCTGGTAATGGCCGAAATTGCATCAGACGGAGCTCTGGTTGCCAACTCTACCTGCCCCAGCGTCAGAGTCAGTTACATCTGGAACTCGGTATTGAATTCGGCCGAGGTTGTTGCGTTCATTATCGCGGTATTCAGCGCCCTCTACTTCGTTGCCGGCTCATTTCTGCGCATGCCCGAGAAAATTACCTTCGCCGCAATCATAGTAATTCTGATTTCACTGATCGACCTTAAGCTTAAAACCATCGGCGATGCGGCAAATGCAGGCTTCTGGCTGGCAATTTTCGGTGCGGTAATCTGGAAATCTGTCTGGCTGCTGCGCTTCGTCAAACTGCCAGAAACCGATGATTCTTCCACGCCTCCGACAATCAATCTGAACGCCGAAAATCCCCCCGATGCCGGCAAGGCAAATACTGGCATACTGCTGATACTGGTTCTCGTGATGCTGGCAGTTGCTTCTGCTCCTGCAATTTCAGCAGATTTTCGTGAAATCAGGGTTATGGCCCCGTTTCAGGATCTGTCAAAAGTATTGCCTTCGGGCGATCGGGTCGTAATCATACCAGAAGAAGACTACAACTATCTCAAAGATATTACCCCTAAACCTGTTCCCGAAATCATCGCCCCGAGCGAATACCGCTTCGAAGCAGTCAAATACCATGGTACTGTTGAAGAGCAGGGCGTCAGATTCAAGGCTGAGTTCAAACTAAACCTCTTTAACAGCAGCTGGAAAAAGATCGGCCTGCTGTCTACTGAAGCTGTTCCATCTTCTGCATCCCTGAACGATAACCCGCTTGCCATGACCCTGATAGAAGACCGTGGCGAAACTGCCTATGGTTTCATGACTAATGCCTCAGGACCAGCAATGGTAACTGTCGAATTCTTCATTCCGATTTCGTCGAGCGAGTATCGCCACCTGAGAAGATTCGATCTCAAAATGATCCCGGTCTGTATATCGACTCTACAGCTCACCATCAACGAAAAAGACTGCGAAGCCTGGATCGACCCGGGAGTTCTGCGCAACAGCGAGCGCACGCCTGACAAAACGGTTTTTCGCGCCATTCTTCCACCTACTCAAGTGGTTAATGTCGAGCTTTACCGCAATGTCAGCATGGCAAAACCGGCAGAAGTAAAACCAGAACCGACTGCCGACGAACCCCAGGAAGAACCAGTGGTCATAGAAGAAAAAACCCGCATCACGGTTCGTCAGCAGAACCTTCTGCACTTTAAAGAGGGGTTCGTAACCGGAACCAGCATCTTTGAGCTGAAAATCATGGGCGGCGCAGGCATCGCCACCGCCAGTTTTCAGTTACCTGAACGCATCAGGGTTCTCAAGGTCGAAAACAAGCTGATTGAAGACTGGAAAATAGTCGAAGAAAAGGGCCGCCGCCTCGACATCGTCTTTAAATCAAAAATTCGTGGCAGCACCGAGGTTGCCGTCGAATTCGAAGAAGACATTCAGAATCTCAAAGACGGTGCCTACACTGTTCCAGAGATTATTCCTCTCGATGTTGAACAGTCATGGGGTCTGCTTGGCATTGGTTGCATGGCAGCCCTCGAAGTTTCTGTGAGTGGCGCGCCACAGGGTTATTCACCCGTGGTGGCTGCCGAGTTTCTCAAAGACTGGTCACGCGAACGGCCCGAAAAAACTCCTTATGCATTCAAATTTCTCAGACACCCGAACAGCATGTCGCTTTCTATTGCAAGGCCAGAAGACATCGAACAACAGACTGCCGTTATCGACCGGGCCGAAGCCATGACCCTGCTGAACGAAGATGGCTACCTGCTGACCCGCGTCGTTTATGAAGTCATCAACAATTCAGAACAGTTTCTTAAAGTTAAGCTGCCAGTCATAGGCACTGCAAAAACAGAACTCTGGAGCACCCAGGTAGCCGGGCTGTCGGTAAGATCTGGCTTTGACCCTGACTTTGGCGCCTACAATCTGCCAATAGTAAGATCGGCGGTTGAAAGAGGCGAATCAAAATCCTTTCCGGTAGAAATTGTTTATGCCATCAAGCTTGGCACCCAGCTTTCGGCCTTCAATCACACCTATATGGAGCTTCCGACCGCTCACCTGCCGATCAGCGAGCTGAGCTGGATCGTCTATCTGCCAGAAGGTTATGAGCTTATGCGTGAAACGGGCAATGTCGACCGTCTGATGAAGACAGCAGAAACAAGATTTCTCGACAACAGCTCGTATTTTTCATCAATGAGTTCTTACACTTCGATGCAGAAACGTCAGAAGGGTTCTTCGCAGATTCAGATGCAGTCACGCCAGAGTGAAAAGGTTTTTGGCCAGAGCGGCCTGCTGCCGGTTAAATTTAAGATTCCGACAACCAGCTGGCCGATATCTTTTTCGATGCTGCAGATTGACCCCAGCGGCAAAGCCCCGTACATTGAAGGTATGCTGATCAATCCGAGAAAGGGGCGCGGCTTCCTTTTCCAGTTCATCATGATACTGGTCGGCATAATTATGGCAGTTGGCCTGATAAAGATGTTCACTTCAGAGAATCGCTACACCTGGTTCCTTGTTACTGCCGTGCAGGGTATTATTCTCGCAATCGCTGTCTATCTCAAACTTTACCAGGCTGACCACTTTGTGCAGCTTGGGTTCTCGGCAACCCTGTCGCTTTATCTGCTGAACCGTTTCTTTTCTTTCAAGCCACAGGCAGCTGAATGACAAACATGGAAGAATTCGCACCGCTTAACGAAAAACCAACCGGCAATGCCGCAGGCATGGTATTGCCGCTGGTTCTTTTTCTCGTCGCCGTCTACTTCTGGGATTCAGCAATCGTTCTGCCAATCAAATATCTGACGGTATTCTTTCACGAACTGTCTCACGGGCTGGCAGCTGTTTTTACAGGTGGCAGCATTGTGAGAATCGAACTAAATGCTAATCAGGGCGGCGTTTGCTGGACAACCGGCGGCATCAGGTTCATCGTTATCAGTGCGGGCTACCTTGGCAGCCTGCTCTGGGGTTGTCTGATTCTTCTGGGTGCTGTAAAAACCAGATTTGATCAGCAGATAACTGCCGGCCTTGGCGTGCTGCTCCTCGGGGTAACCCTGATCTGGGTTCGCAATCTTGAGGGCATAATTATCTGTGTTCTGACCGGTTTTGGTCTATTGGCTCTGGCAGCCTATTCGAATGAAAAAATCTGTGACCAGTTTCTCAAATTTCTCGGTCTGACGTCATGCTTCTATGTTCTGATCGATATAAAAGAAGACCTTATTGACCGCTCGGTGAGGGGTTCAGATGCCTATAAAATAGGCGAGATGCTGTTCATGCCCGACTGGCTGGTTGGTATCGTCTGGCTTCTCATAGCCGGGTTTGTCACCTGGAAAGTGCTTGCTTACAGTCTTAAAGAGTAAAAATTATGATCAAGAGGTGCCGTTATGAGTTTTAATCTAACCATTCATTTTTTACAGTCCGCATGAATTTTTAAAATCCTGAATTAACGCCATATCTGCAAATATCGACAGTCCAAAGTGTATTATATTTTGTTGATAAATCCAGTAAAAATGTAGTATGAATGTAGTATCAAAATTGAGGTTGTCGAAATGGTAAAAACCGCTACAATTCAGCAGACCAACAAAAAGAAAAAAAAACGATGCGATTCGTGCCCAACCAGTGACAAAGGAATTAAAGCTCATTGCAAGCTTTCTGACGGAGAGTCATTCAAGAGATTCTCTTTTCCCGGGCACCCGGGCCTATATCTTGAGTGTCGGATGCAAAAAAATCAGATGGTGCGAACGTGGCGGTATCAATATCGTCGAGGCGGCAAGGGCGGCGTGGTTGAGGTTTTCACCATTGGCAGATACAGCGAGGTCGGCGACAAGGTTATTGTGGGCATTGAGAAGGCAAAAGCGGCATACGCCAAGGCAAAAGCTCTGGTCAAAGAAGGAATCAACCCCACTAATCAACGCAAAGAAGAATTTGCGGCGAGAATAGAACTCGAACGACAAAAGCTTTCGGTCATTGGCAGAAAATGGCTCGAAGCTAGAAAGAAAGCTGACGCAGCAAGCACCTATTCCGCTAGGAAATTCAGATACTATACCTTTATTGAAAAAAAGCTTGGCAATATCCCTCTGCAGCAGGTGAACGAAAAAAAGGTCAAAGATTTAATTCAATATATTTTTGATTTATATTGGAAAATGAACAGCGAAAAAGAAACGGCAAGGCCGTCTGTCGCGCCTAGACTGGCCCTGATGGATATCAACCAGCTTTTTAAATATGCCTCTCACGAGCTGGAAATAAAGGTCGATAATCCCTGTGTCAGCTTGGTCGGCCGAGATGGGTTTATTTCCTCATTGAACAAAAGTGATAAAGCGATTACAGAAAAGGCCCTGAAGCACGTCAACAAGCCCGCTTTAAATAAAATCGAGGATATACCCGAGCTGGCAAATCTTCTCAGGAAAATTTATGCCCCGATAGAGTCCCTTCAAAAAGGCGAGCCGGCGAAAAAAGATAATGTTTATGTCTTGGCAAATATCGCCATGATAGCATTGGCCCGTATAGCCTGTCGCCCGGTCGAATTAATGAGCATGCAATGGAGTCAGGTTGATATTGCCCGTCAGACGTGGACAGCGATAATACCGAAAACGAAAAAAATAGCTAAAATCGCCCTTTCCAAGTCAGCCTGTCAGCTTCTCCTGCTTGCACAAAAGTTAAACAATTCTGATGATTTTGTATTCAGGTCATTAACGGGGAAGAAGCCAATAAAAGACGACCTTCTATACAAAATGCTGCCGAAGCTTGGCTATGCGGGACGCCATACGCCTCACGCTTGGAGAAGCACATTCAGAACACTAGGCGCAGAGCTTTTCAGATTCCCGAAGGATGACATGGAGCTGCAGTTGACGCACGTTGCAAAGGGCGATAAAACAGAATTGGCTTATAATAAGGCTGAACTGCTCAATTATCGAATTGCAATGATGGATGCATGGTCTGAATTTATCGATAAATTACTGACCCCGGGGGCGCGTATCAATCCGAGAGACCTGCAGAAAATTTATAGCGACCTTAGAAACGACCGCATAAATGGAGAAATGGAGCGGGAAATCATCGTCTGATAATTGCAAGCAAAAATGTTAAAAATATTTCTTGACATTTTGAAAAAAATGCCAAATTAAAATTGACACATAAAACAAGTCGTGGTAAAATTACCACATGAGACAACAAAAACCGAAAAAGAATCAGGAGCAAGAACACCGGGCAGAATACTCTGCAAATCTTTGTTGTCAGGCCAATAGCGAAAAAAGTCAGGCTATATCGGTCACAAGACAAAACTGTCGGCCCATAAAACCGCCAACGGCGGCAGGGGAGAGTCGGATGACTCATTTCGTAAGACGTTTCAGATTAATATCTGGAATTTTTCGTCTCATCGAATGGGAGCAATTATGTCGACCCCAACCCCTATCAATCTTCTTGAAACCACCGCTTTTTTACGCGTAAATCAGATTGTAAAAATCCTCTCTATAAGCCGGTCGCATTGGTGGCAGGGCGTCAAAGAGAAGAAATTTCCAGCCGGAATCAAACTTTCTCCAAAGGTTGTCGTCTGGAAAACCTCTGATATCCGCGCCCTCATTGAGAGAGCATGCAACGCCTCTGAAAACTAATCGGAGGCAAATATGCAGATAAAAAAAATGCCGGCTGTTAAGCCGACAGGAACCGTCAACAGTGATTCTACCACAAGTCAGCAGTCGTTACCAATTTTCGACCCAGTTGTCAGTCTGTTTCGCGGCGGGATTAAACAGACCGCCCGCCCCGAAAACGTCAGACTTTCTGAAGTCGCCCGCATTATTGAGACTGACCCGCGCCTAGCTGCACTTCATCAGCAGGTTTTTCAGGCTCTCACCGACCACGGCTATAAATCTGACCCGCATAAAGCGGCAAAATCAAAGCTCTGGTATATCACCGGTGCAGGAATTTTTTCACATCGCGCCGACGCCGGACTTCAGCAATCTGCTAATCTCGTGCAATGCGACCTCGACGGACTCAATAGCGACGGCGTTCAAGCGGCATGGAACCTGATTAAAAGCGACCCTTTCACGGCCCTGATGTTCATTTCCCCTTCCCAAAATGGCCTGAAATGGTTCGCTCGCGCAAACTTCACCGATAAAGAAACCTATAAAGCGGCATGGTTGGGTCTGCAGGCGTATTACCGCGAAATGTTCTTTATTGAAATCGACCCCAACGCCCGGCCAATGAGCCAACCATGTTACCTGAGTTCAGGCAAAGTCTATTTAAACCCGGCTCCCGAAGTTTTTCAATATTCAATGCCAGTTGAGGACAAGCTGACTCGGGAGGGGGCACCTACACAGGTCAGCAACGCCCCGGCTGGCGACCGCACCAGAGCAATCATCGAAGCCGCTTTCAGGAATGAGCTGCAGAACATCATTGACGCCCCAAAAGGCCAAGGCTCCAGAGCTTTCAATGTCGCGGTTTTGAGCTTGGCAAGCTACGCATGGACAGGCGCGGTCGACGAAAAAAGGGTCGAGGCTGATTTTTGCGCGGCGTTTAAGGCCCGTGGCGGCCACTCTGACCACGAAGCCCTTCGCAAATTCGCCAGTGCGTGGCAATTCGGGCTTGACAATCCCCGAGACCCCGAAGGGAGAGCCTGACCATGCGAGAAATCACGCTTGAACAAATGCAGGAAATGGGCCGCTTGATGCGGTCAGAGGTTAACCCCAACAAGACCACCGACGCCGGCACCGCTGAACGGTTCGCCTACCTCGCCGAAGAAGACTTGAGATTTTGTGAGGGCATTGGCTGGATGGCATACGATGGCGGCGCATGGCGACCGAACGACGGGAAGCCGGCGCAGGTCTTCGCGGAGTCGCTGATACCCTTTGCCTACGCGCAGGCCCGCGAAAAGCTGGCAGCGGGTAAAAATGGTGCAGACGCCGCAAGAGAACTTATCGCCTACGCCAAAAGACTCGAAAGTCTTGCCAGAATGACCGCAGCGATTGAATTAGCAAGCTATAACCCGAAGCTGAGGGTCACGGTCGACCGTTTCGACGTTGACCCGATGCTTCTCAACGCGAAAAATGGCGTCATCGACTTGCGAACCGGTGAACTGATGGCCCATTCCCCTAGTCAGCTCTTCATGAGGCAGGCGGCGGTCGAATATCTGCCGGATGCTGATTGCCCCCTATGGCTTCAGACGCTCGATAGAATCTTTGCAGGTCGGCAGGAGCTTGTAGACTATATTCAGCGGGCCTTCGGTTATGCAATCACGGGCGCAATGAGTGAACAGGCTTGGTTTATCGCGTATGGTTGCGGCGCAAATGGGAAATCTACGATTCTGAACGTGCTTCTCGAAATCATGGGCAACTATGCCGGACAAGCGGCCCCCGACCTTCTTATCCAGAGCAGAAACGGCAACAACCGGCACCCGGCAGAATTGGCTGACTTGATGGGGAGACGGTTCATATTGGCGCAAGAATCGGCAGAAGGTGCGCTTCTCGATGAGGCCAAAATCAAGCAAATTACCGGCGGCGACAAAGTCAAAGCAAGATTGATGCACCAAAACTTTTTTGAATTTTCGCCAATTTGCAAAATATGGTTGAGCACGAACCATAAGCCACAAATAAAAGATACGACCATTTCAATATGGCGTCGAACCAACAGCATACCCTTCACGGTGACAATACCCGCCCATGAACGCGACGGAAAACTACCGGAAAAACTGAGACTTGAATATCCGGGTATTTTGAAATGGGCGGTAGATGGCTGTCTTGCTTGGCAGAAAATAGGGCTGGCGGCACCCGCAATCGTGACCGAAGCAACCGCCGCATACCGGCAAGACCAAGATATTATTGGCCAATTCATCGGCGACTGCTGCGAAAAGGCCACCGGCAGCAAAATCAAACTGTCAGCTCTGTATGCAAAGTATCGAGCATGGGCCGAAGAGGGCGGGCGTTACCCCGTTTCTGACCGTAGGTTATCCGAAGCTCTCGCCGAAAAAGGTTATGAAAAGCGCAAGTTTCGAGATGGTGTGTATATCATCGGTCTACAGTTTCAAAAATTCGATTCTTTTGTCGGTGACGCAAGTGACGATAGCTACCCGATTCTCATAAACTCCTCTATAAATCTACCTCCTCGCGTGGGTTTTATGGAAAATGAGTCTCAATCGTCACAACCGTCACGCGATGAATTCGAGGTTTTTTAAAAATGAAAAATATTCTCGAAGAACTAACGGCCCGTAGATTCTCTCTTCAAGTTCGCTCTTCAGCCCTTATTGTCTACCCGAAACCGGATTCAGAAACGGCAAAACTAATCAGAGAGCACAAGGGCGAGCTGATGGCGACGCTGAAGGGTCGGCAAACGATGGCAGGCCACGGGCAGGCCGAAGTCATCAGAATCGTTGTCGCCCTGACAGATGCCGCAGAGAAAAACCCGGAACTGAGGCCCGAAATCAGCAAGACAATCGACCGGCTCGCAGCCCTCGAAGAAACCGCAACACCTGACATTCTCTTAAAAGAACTTGATGCAATCGAAAGGAACTTCCTATGTCGAACACTTACGAAATAACCATAAGGCCCGCAAACCCTGACCACCTGCAGCAGCTTTCAGCATTGATTGACAGCGATGCAACCAAACCCGGCGGCGGCGTCACCGATGGTGCAGTAAATCTTGAGACCAACGCCCGCAATCTGCCGGCACTGATGCAGGAAGTAGAGAACATGGCCTCTGATGCCGCCATGAGTCTTGAAATCGTCATCAGTTGCGATGCAGAAGGCCCTGACTATCGGCGGGTCATAACAATCGAAAACGGGAAGCAGTTGATTTGATAAAAGCACAACCAAGAGAACCGCGCCCGCCCTGAAACGGCCGCCACTTTCAAACCATTACCCGCCAATAACCGGCAATTTACACAGGAGTAAAAAATGAACATCGACAGAATCGACATACTGAACCCGAGCGCAAGCCTGATTGAAATTTTAAAGAGCATTAAACCCGTCGGAAATCTTGTTCTCGAAAAAAGTTGCTTTATCGAAGTTGGCAGCAGTTATCTGCCGGAACAGGTGAAGCAGCTCGAAGCCCTAACCGAGAACGCCGAAATCGTAATTGATGCTGAAATCAGCTACGAGAAAACCCATTATTGCGAAATCCACGTCATCAAAATCGCCAAAGGCAAAACCGAGCTTGTAAAAACCACCACGATTGAACCTTTACCCGCTGAAATGGCAATTTAACTTAACTCTGAAAGGAAAACACAATGATTCTCAATTCTTCTCAAGATAGCGAACTGAGGCAGCAGAGAGCAGCGATTAAAGAGGCCGGCCGGCTGATTAAGAGGCTCGATGCCATGATGCGCGACCCATTCGCAACGCCGGCGCGACTCTCGGAGCTGAAAAAATGGCAGTCAGATTTAATCGACAATAATCTGCACGGCGATTCGGCAACAATCACAAGAGGCGTCGAGCGGGTCGAAGGCTATTTGACCGATGAAAAGAAGGCCGCCGAAGCCATTAAACCGCGTCCGCCCCATGACATCCACAAAGAACAGGCCGAACACTATCGCCGCGCCAATGAGCAAAGAAAGCGCGACGATGACAGATTCACCCGGAACAGCCTCCGGAACCAGCCGAAATAATAGAAACGGCACTGGCGGGCCTTGAGCCCGCTTTTGCCAGAAAGGTTTTTTGCAAAGTATGAAGGCAGGCGAGATACCGGCGATTGTGATTGATTCGAGAGAGCAGATGCCATACCACTTTGACCACCCGGTCGAGGTTCGAGGCTTAAAGACCGGCGACTATAGCATTATCGGCTGTGAGAATCTTTTTGCAGTCGAGAGAAAAAGCGTTGATGACCTTTGCCAGACTCTCACACACGGCCGCGACCGATTCGAGCGAGAATTAGCCCGGTCAAACAGCCTGAAAAGGCTTTATTTAATCATCGAAAGCAATCTTCAGGCGATTGCAAGCGGCGACTACCGAAGCAAGGCGAACCCGGCGAGTATTATCGGGAGCTTGCTGGCTTGGGAGCAGCGTTACCCGGCCCTGCGGGTCATGTTCTGCGACAACAGAGCACTTGCCGGCCGCATGGTAAAGAGCTTGCTTTTCCGTTGTTTTCTTGAATTTTCCTCAGAAAGGGCATGAACAATGAGCAAACAGAAAGTCGATTTTGACGAAGACCTCCTGATTATGGTCGAAGGCATGGCGAGGCAGGGCGCGACAGAAAATGATATTGCCAAGGCGCTCGGAATCACGACCCGGACACTCTACAACTACCGGCAAACGTGCCCAAAGCTGGCAGAAGCGATGAAGCGCGGGAAAGCGGTTACAGACTTCACCGTCGAGTCAGCTCTTTTCAGGCGTGCTATCGGTTGCACAGAAAAGGTCATCCAGCGAAAGGTGCTTCCTGACGGCTCGGAGATTGTTACAGAAACGGTCAAGCACGTCGCACCTGATACTGCCGCTTGCGCCCGATGGTTGGCCCTTCGATGCCCTGACAGATGGCGTGAACTACCTATCGAAGCCGGCAACAACAACGAAGAAACGGCCGCGATGATAAGAGAGTATCTCGACGCCCTCACGGGGAACGGAGTTGGCAATGAATGAGAGAATTTTCAATGAGTTCGCGCCTGAAGTCATGGCCGCCCTGATTGCCAAGGCGAAAAAAGGCGATGTCGCAGCGATGCGGCTATTCTTTGAGCTGAGAAGCGCCACAAAAGCGGGGCCGGAAGAATTGCCGATTCTGCAGGTGGTCGAGATTCCCAACGATGAAGAGTAATACAAGATACTACCGCCCGAGATGGGCGGTTTTTTTTCTGATTTTTCTTGCAATAAGATACTTTTTTCACAAGGCGCAATGAGAAAAAAAATTGTAAACTATTGAAACGGATTTATAAAAGGCGTCGATAAATGATTGGTATTGCATTTTTGAAATCTTACTGAAATTAACACAATGTAGTAATGGTGTAGTATTTTACGGAACAACACAAAATAAATATCGGCTAATGGCGCATAAACAAAGGAAATTAGAAAATCGGGAGGCGTTATGAGTTTTAATCTGCAGGAACTTCAGCTGCTGCGTGATCTTCAGCTCGAACTCGATGGTGTTATCGAAAAATTACAGACCGCTCATCACGATCTCGAAACCTCGCTCGGAAAAGTCTTTCTTTTTCTGGCTGGCAAATTAAACGTGGTTTCGCTTTTCGTTGAAACTCAGGATGAAAACCTGAATCACCGGGTTTTCTGCTTTGGTGCCTGCGACGATAATATCAAAAGACAGGTACCACAGTTACACCAGATCAGCAGGGCAATAAACTTCAATTTTAACGGCATACTCTGGTATGCTCAGCCAATCGAGATGGCTGGCAAAACCACCGGATCGATAGCTCTTGCATTTGCGCAGGACAAAGCCCCCGAAAAGAATCTTGGCAGTGCAATGCTCGATTGCATCAGTGAGCTGCTTGACGGTTTCTTCTTCGGCATTCATTCGAGCAGCCTCAAACACAGTCTGATCATGGGCGTACAGTCAGCGCTGAAAAACCACTCGATCGTAGATTCTATCGATGGCGCCGTTTATGTTCTGAAAAAGGAAGTTCCGTTCAGAAAGCTTATAATTCTTTATTCAGACCATGAGCTGACCGGTGTCGAAAACATCAACTATCTGGTCTACGAAGGTGACCAGAGAATTCACGACTCGGTAGAAATGAAGCACGCCGGCCTCGACGCCTTTATCAAAGACCATGGAAACTGCCTCTCGGCAAATACTGAAGCCTTAAAAAAAGTGGTTGGCGAAGAAAATCTGACGATAACCTACCTGCTTGACGGCCTGATAGAAGAGAATCTTATCGGAAAAGTGATTTTCGTACCCGAACAAGGCAACAACTTTTCGATTTTCTCACGTGAGATCGTGCAGGTATTCGCAGAAACTCTCAGACAGCGCCTCGTCGACTTCAACCGCGAGCGCAACGCACTGCGCAAATTTTTTCCGGATACGGTTATCAGCAGGCTTATCTCTGAGCCAGGCTACGAAAAGATTTATCTCACCCCGCGAGAAGAACAGATCGGTATCATTTTTGCCGATATTTCAGGCTTTACCAAGATGAGCGAGCAGATTCTCAAGACCCCTGAGCGCATTACCAATCTTGTAGACAAGTGGTCGAACGGCATCATTCATCGTGTTTTCCCGCTTGGTGCCTGCCTCGACAAGGTGGTTGGCGACTGTCTGATTCTGCTGTTCGGCCC
>JAKQQP010000196.1 GCA_029564115.1 Candidatus Rifleibacteriota bacterium
ATCGTTTTGTTAAAGCATCCGTTGCCTATGCCCTTGGAACCACAGGCGAGCCTGAAGCTTTGCAGGCGCTTTTTACCTGTGCAGCAGACGAAAATGAAGTCGTCAGATTTTCTGCCGCCAAGGCAATAGCCGGATTTCCTCTCGATGAAGTCCTGGCAGGCCTCGAGCAGTTTCCAGTTGCCAGCGAAAGGGAAGCATGCCTCGTGAAAGTCGAAGTGCTTGCGCAGGTCAAAGATGACCGTGCCATGAGAACTCTTAGAGAGTTGCTGCATCACCCTGATTCCGAGGTGAGCTACAAGGCGTCGCTGGCTTTGATGGGCTACGACAATACCGATATTCTGGAAGAGCTGATAGCTGCTTCGAAACGTCTTGATGAAGAGCTTTACAGCCTGGCGAAAAACAATGCGGAACTGACAAAGATTTTTGCCAAATCGGCGACGCAGGTTTCTGAACCGGTTATTCCCGAAGATCCCCAGGGGCCGCCGGTTAAAGCTCTTTCTGAAATCAAAAATTTACCGCCTAATCTTGAAAAACTGCGTAAAAGCCTTATGGACTCAAGCCCAAACATTAGAGGCAGTGCCGCCAACACTCTTGGCGACTTTCAGGGGGAAGAGGCAGTTTTGCTGCTCGCTGCTGCCGGTAAAGATGCCAATGAGTTTGTGCGTGCCTCGGCAATCAGTTCACTTGGCAAGATCGCTTCTCAAGAAGCTATTGTACAGGTCACCAGATACGAAAAAGATGGTTCTGAAGAGGTTCGATATGCAGTGGTGAAGGCGTTATCGAATTCTCAGCTGGAATCAGCTCAGGAATGCTTGGCGAGAATGGCAAAAAACGACAGGTCGAAAAACGTTAAAAGAGCGGCCCGTCTGGCCCTGGAAAAACTCTCTGCATGAAATGTCTGAAACGAAGCTCTTGAGTGAATTATTGCAACGAATTGTCTCCGGGAGGGGTTTATGACAGACAAAGAATTTCTTGAACTGGTAGAGAAGGTCTACGAATTTCATACCAAACGTGCACCCGGAATTGTTATCGGCGTGGAGATGGTTTTGCTTGCCAAAGAGAAGCTGGGCGAAGTAAAGAAGCTCGGTGCCGTAACCGAAACGCAGGTTTGTCTGTCAGATGCCATTCAATACCTGACTGGCTGCACGATTGGCAATAAATATCTGATAATGAATGACAAAATCGGGCGTTATGCCCTGACGCTTTTTGACAGAGGCGACGGTCGTGGCATAAGAATTTTTGTCGATATGAAAAAGATCGATGCTGCCAGAATGCCTGAATTGCACAAGTTTTTTCTCAGAAAGCGCTCACCGGAAGTTCATAGCGATCAGAACGCTCGTGCTGCTTCTGCGGTTAAAATAGTCGACGAATTTATGGCCGCCGGCCGCAACATTTTTGGCTGGCAGTATGTGAGAGTTAAAAACTACGGTAAAGAGCCTGTTTACCCGGTAAAAATCTGCCCTTTCTGCCATGAATCATATATTTACAGTGAAGAAAAATCAAAGAGCTGCCAGGCATGTGCAGGAGAGCTGGCTTACTACGTCTCAGAACAATGATTCGCAAAAAAAAGGGCCTGGCATTAGCTGCCAGGCCCCTTTTTTTTGATGTCAATCGTCATCCGGGCGTAGAATTGCCATGAATGCTTTCTGGGGGATTTCGACGTTCCCGACCATCTTCATGCGCTTTTTCCCTTCTTTCTGCTTTTCGAGCAGTTTGCGCTTACGGGAAATATCGCCGCCATAGCATTTGGCGGTAACGTCTTTGCGCAGGGCAGCAATATTTTCGCGGGCGATAATCTTGGCGCCAATAGCGGCCTGCAAGGGTATCTGAAACTGATGTCTGGGTATCAGGGTGCGCAGTTTGCTGATCACGGCTCTACCCCTGTATTCAGCACGTTCTCGGTGGCAGAGGAATGAAAGGGCGTCTACTTTTTCACCATTTACGAGAATATCGACGCGCGAAATGTCGGCGGCCTGATTGCCTATATGTTCGTAATCGAGAGAAGCGTAGCCTCTGGTACGGCTTTTAAGCTTGTCATAAAAATCGACGATGATCTCAGAAAGAGGCAGGTCGAACGAAAGCGAAACTCTTGATTCAGAGATGAACTCCATGTTTTTCATCACGCCGCGTCTGTCCTGGGCCAGTTCCATGATGGTGCCAATGTAATCTTTGGGCAGGAATATGGTTGCATGCACGAAAGGCTCACGGATTTCAGCAAGCTTGTTGTATTCAGGCAATTTGGCGGGAGAATCGATCTCGTAGCTCGTGCCGTCATTCAGCGCTACCTCGTAAATAACGTTTGGAGCAGTGGTGACAAGGTCGAGATTATACTCGCGTTCGAGTCTTTCCTGAATGATTTCCATGTGCAGAAGGCCGAGAAAACCACATCTGAAGCCGAATCCAAGGGCGAGCGAGTTCTCAGGGAAAAATGACAGGCTTGAGTCGTTCAGCGTCAGTTTTTCGAGGGCATTGCGCAGGTCGTTGAAGGCATTCGTTTCGACCGGATAAAGGCCGCAGAAAACCATCTGTTTGGCTTTTTGAAAGCCTGGTATAGGGGCAACCTGCTGACTTTTTTCCAAAACGACGGTATCGCCGATGTTAACGTGTCCCATTTCTTTGATGGTGGCGTGAAAAAAGCCGACCTGGCCAGTGCCGAGTTCATTTGTTATGACCGGTTTGGGGGTGAAAACCCCTGATTCAATAATTTCGAAAGACTCTTCAGTTGCCATGAATTTTATGCGGTCTTTCGTTTTAAGCATACCATCGACTATGCGGCAATAGACGATAACCCCTTTGTATGAATCGTAGTTCGCGTCAAAAACAAGTGCCCGCAAGGGTTTTTCTGGTTCGCCTTTCGGCGCGGGGATGCGCTCTATAACTGCTTCGAGCAGTTCCGGGATGCCCCGGCCTTCTTTGGCTGATACCAGGATCGCTTCAGAACAGTCTATGCCAATCAGGTTTTCTATTTCTTCTTTGACTTTTTCTGGGTCGGCGGCAGGAAGATCTATCTTGTTGATTACTGGTATGATTTCAAGATTGTGGTTGATGGCAAGAGTGGCATTGGCCATGGTTTGGGCCTCTACGCCCTGACTGGCGTCTACCACAAGCAGCGCTCCTTCACAGGCCGCTATAGAACGGGATACCTCATAGGAAAAATCAACGTGGCCTGGGGTATCGATAAGATTGAAGCAGTATTCTTCGCCATTCTTGCTCGTGTAGATCATTCGAACTGCCTGAGCCTTGATAGTAATGCCTCTTTCGCGTTCCAGATCCATTGAGTCGAGGAGTTGATCCTTCATCTCGCGTTTGCTGACGGTAGAAGTAAACTCGATGAGGCGGTCGGCCAGAGTTGATTTGCCGTGGTCGATGTGAGCGATGATACAAAAGTTGCGTATTTTATTCAGTGACAAGAGTTCACTCCTGAGATTGGGTAAAGATGAATCTGGTGAGCAGAATCTTGATTATCCAGATGATAATCAGACCAGCGATGACTGCTATAATGCCAAAAACTATCGAAGCAATCAACCCCTGATTTGCTGCCCAGAAAATTGCATCGAGTTTCTGGGGGATATTTGCGTCGTCAGGCCTGTATCTGAGCACCCTTCGATAAAATTCTTCCGCTTTGTAATAATCACGCTCATTGAACGCTTTGTTGCCGAAATAGTAAAGGGCATTGACCATCAGATCATGAGCCTGTTCGTTATTCGGTTGCAGGTAAAGAACGCGCTCGATGCGTGACATGGCACTTACCCAGTCGTCTTTCAAGGCGAGTTGCTTGGCTTCGCGCAGGGTCAAAGTCGCCTGGCCGGGTAAGAAAAAGTGAATACGGTTGTTGCCCTGATCGGAAATTGCCAGAGACTCGTCACGGTTCAGGGCCAGGCCTCTGGGCATAAGAATGCGGCCTGGGGCCGAGCCCCGCCGCCCATAATGCTCAAAAAATTTGCCATCTCTGGTGATTTCGACAATGCGGTGATTTAGAGTGTCAGATATCAGCAGATTACCATTTAGACTTCTGCTGATATAGGATGGGCTGTTGAGCATGCCCTTTTCACTGCCTTTCTGGCTGCCATAACGCCAGACAATCGCTCCATCCTTCGGCTCCCAGCAGACGATCTGATTGAAAGTGGGGTAAGTGACCACCAGGTTGCCGTCATTCAGCCAGTGAACTCCACGGGGTGGGACTGCATTGAAACCGCCTTTTGCTGTTTCTTCCTGGTATATCAGTTCTTTGAGGCATTTGCCGTCTTCTGAGAGAATCTGAACGCGTCGGTTGCGAAATTCGGCGACTGCTATCCGTCAGTCATGGCTGAGATCGATGTCCATTGGGCCGAAAAGTTCTCCCTGAGCTCTGCCAGAGCGCCCAAGGGTGTCTACCACATTTCCGGAAGCGATGTCGACAATGGCTATCAGGTCACTTTCGCTCAGGGTCACGTAAACGCGACCCTGGTTGTCAAGGGCCAGACCGGTGGGCCTTGGGAAATATCTTTGCACTTCTGCGAGAAACTTGTTTTTGGCTTCGAGCGCGGCCGAGCTCGAAGCTGCTTTGGGCGGAATCAGAGACTTGGCCGAGGTTTGCTTTTTGCCGTCAGCCCTGACCGGTTCAGAGGCAAGCAGCTGTGGTATGGCTCTGACAAAGTCCCCTTCGGCGGTTAAGAGCTGCAGTCTGTTATTGCGCTGGTCGGCCACAAGTATCTGGCCATCGGGCAGCAGCAGCAAATCTTCGGGGACATTGAACTCGAGCGGCCCCTTTCCCTCGAAGCCTTTGGCGGAAAAAACCGAAAGGTCAAGGGAAGCATCGGCCTGACAAAGGCTTACTGCTATAAACAGAACTGCGGCAAACAGTCTTTTCAATTATTTATCTCCTCTATCCTGTTGAAGGTCAAATAACGGTCTTTGCTGAGTCTCTCTTCTCTGGTGCTGCCATCGAGGGTGATTTTTCTGTAAGCTTCGACGCTGTAACCATCGACGCCCGGGTGAACGACTTTGACCTGGCCTTTTTTAAGGCTGGCATTGCTTTTTTTCTGAGTTTTGAAAGGGTGTTTCTGCTCGTTTCTCGTTTCCAGGACTATTGCTTCGAAAGGTTTCTTTTCGGCAAAAATCTCTATTTCTACCCGGCCTTTGCCGGCTTTGCTGGCGATCAATACAGGAATGTCGAGGGTATTGGTGAAACGAAAGTCTTTGTAACCCCAGGCTACAGCAGCATCGAGACCGCGATCGGCATATTCTATGCCGTCATAAATCGAGTGGTTGTGGCGCTCATCGATTTTCATGCCGCTTAACAGAGTTGCCCGGTAAAGGGTGGTGCTTACCTGGCAGATGCCACCGCCAAGACCAGGAATAACCCGCCCTTGTGAAATGACTCCGGCCTTTTTGAAGCCGTTTTGCTCAGTACGGGCGCCCACGACTTTGTTAAAGCTGAATTTGCCGCCTGGTGGGATTATCAGCCCGTCTATCTTATGGCTGGCAATCTCGAGGTTGACGTTGCGCTCAGCATCTTCTATATGACCTTCATGCAGGGTCGAAAAGGATGCCAAAAGCGTGGTAAAGCCTAATTCCTGCATTTTAGTGCTAAATCCTTCCTTTCCTTCAGTTTTTTCCATGACAATATTGACCGGAATGCTGGGAGCGTCGATATTGTCGACAATGCTTTTTTCGAGGGCCGCCAGGGTTTTCTCCCGGTCGATCTCAAGGCCGGGCTCGCCACGGATGATGCGTTGAAAGGCGTTTTTGGGGGTTTCGACACGGGCCGGCTGAGGTTCTTTTACGGTCGAAATTTTTAGGTTATCGATCAAACTTTTGGCCAGATCGCCGTCAGCCTCTATTTTTACTATGCGGTCGTCAGCGCGGGTTACGGAAATCAATGGCACTTCTTTGACTTCAAGCTGCTGCTGACCGTCAGAAAAAGCTATCTGGACAGATTTTACTTCTGTCTGAAGGTGGGTTCCCTGTGCTGGTGACCCTGCGGCTTTTTCGCTGGTTGCGGGTGATGCTGGCGTAGAAGTTTTGCCAGGTGCGGCATTCTGAAAATAAACAATCGTGACGAAAATCGACGTCAGAAAAACCAGCACGGCGGCGACAAACAGTCCGGATCGAAAAAAATTCATCAGCTTTTTTCTCCTGTTAGGTCATTCAGTCTCGGCCTTTAAGGAGCGCCCCATAAGATTTGCCGCAGCAATATCCGGTGGGCAGCCATCAAAAAGTACCCTGCATAATTCTTCGGTAATTGGCAACTGAAGAGTTAGTTTTTTGCCCCATTCGCTGGCAATTTTTGCTGCCTCTACCCCTTCTACCACCATCTTTGTCGATTCGATAAATTCTTTCAGAGTTTTGCCGCTGGCGATAGCCTGACCCAGTCGATGATTCCTTGAAAGTGGCGAAGAGGCAGTCGCCATAAGGTCGCCAAGACCAGCCAGGCCGTAAAAGGTCTGAGCCTCGCCGCCCAGAGCGGTGCCCAGTCGAACGAGTTCGTGCAGACTGCGGGTAAGATAGGCTGCTTTGGCATTGTCGCCGAGGTCCAGGCCGTCAACGATGCCGGCCCCAATAGCGAAAATATTTTTTAGAGTGCCGCCAAGTTCGACGCCAGTGCGGTCAGTCTGGCGATAAACCCTGAAATAGGGGGTCGAAAAACACTGCTGCAGTGTTTCTGAAAGTTCGGTGTCCGGGGAGGCTATGACTGAAGCGCCAAGCTTCTTTTGGGCAACTTCATCGGCCAGGTTCGGGCCGGAAAGACAGGCTACTCTGTCGGCGTTGGAACCCTGTTCGATGCCGAGGATATCACATATCACCTGAGAAATACGTCGGCCGCTGCCACGCTCAAACCCTTTGGCCACATTTGCGATGCCTGCGAGTTTTTTCAGTTGTGATTTATAAGGCTCAATAACCGGTCTGATAAAGGTCGATGGGATTGAGATAACCGCTAGTTGTGCATTTTCAAGAGCTTCACCCGGGTTGTTAGTGCAGACCAAAGAGGGGTGAAGACGCAGATGAGTTACGAAGAACGGGTTCTGGCGAGCTCCGTTGATGCCATCGGCCACTTCTGTTTCTCTGGCCCACAATTTTACTTCGTGACCGTTATGACAAAGCAGGTTAGCAAGTGTGGTGCCCCAGGAGCCGGCACCGATTACGGCAAATTTCATTTGGTGTTCTCCCCGTCTGTCGGCTTATTGTCAGATGGCAAAGGCTCGACTGTCGGGGTTCTCCACGACAGTCTGGTTTCTTCACCCGTTATAATTCGCTGGATATTGCTTTTGTGTTTGAAGATGACGAAGGCGGCAATCAACGTGGCAAACGCAGTCAGATAAAGATTGTGGGCCGGACCAGGCTCGCCGGATAAAAAGATGAACAATGGCAGAAAAGTCGCTGCAAGAACAGAGCTTAAAGACACCATCCGACTGATGAGCAGAGTGATCATGAATACACTCAGGCTGCCGAGAGCCGCTTTGCCCGCCAGCGCCATGAAAACGCCCAGACCGGTGGCTACGCCCTTTCCGCCCTTGAACCCGACCCAGAATGAGAGCGTGTGGCCGGCAAGAGCTCCGGCAGCGGCGATGAATACTACGGCAGGGCCAGCCGGCCAGAACGCGGCACTGATAAAAACTGCCGCCATTCCCTTTAAAACATCTATGGCAAGGGTGAACGCAAAGGGGAGGGTGCCCAGAACTCTGTAGACGTTGGTGGCACCCATGTTGCGGCTGCCGTGCTCAAAGATATTGAGACGATAAAAAATCAACCCCAGCCAGTATGCGGTCGGTATCGAGCCGCAGAGATAACCGGTGAGAAGTGCGAAAAGGTAGTCCATTTCAGCTTCCTGTTATGAGTTTTACGGGCCAGCCTTCGAAGCTTTCTTCCTGTCTTATGTGGTTCAGCAGGTAACGCTGGTAAGAAAAGTGAACTCCCTTCGGTTCTGAGCACTTCAGTTTGAATACAATCGGCGGGCCATCGAGCTGAATGATCGACTTGAGTTTGACCTCGCGAGCTTTGTAGGTCGGCGGAGGTTGAATGGTCACTGCATCATAAAGGATAGTTCGCAGAGTTTCAGGAGCAATGCGGCGACGACCGGTTTCCTGGACATGATCGATCAGACTGAAGAGCTTGTTGACACGCAAACCGGTTTTAGCAGAGGTTGCAAGCATGGGAGCAAAAGACAGCAGCGGAAACTCTTCGCGAGTCTGCTTGATAAGCTCCGCCCAGAAGTGTTCGTCATGACTGGCGATGTCCCATTTGTTCCAGACGATGATGCAACCGGCGCCACTGTCGATTATGCGCCCGGCAATGCGCTTGTCCTGGTAAGTGATTACGCCTTTGGAGGCGTCCATTACCAGGATGACCAGGTCTGTATTTTTTATGGCGCCGAGGGTTCTATAAACAGAGTATTGTTCGACATCGTCTTTTTCACGGTCAGGGCGTCGCAGGCCGGCGGTGTCGATAAAATTGTAAGTTTTGCCCGCTCTCTGAAACTTGAAAAGAATTGTGTCACGGGTTGTACCGGCGACATTGTCGACTATTGAGCGACTTTCGCCGATGAGCTTGTTGAATAACATCGACTTGCCAACGTTTGGTTTGCCGACTATGGCAATGCGCTCCAGAGCTTTTTCCTGGAGTTTTTCTTCTTCTTCAGACAAAAAGTTTACCGGCATGTCTTTGACAAGAAGATCGAGAAGATCGGCGACGCCGTGGCCGTGAACGGCCGAAACCGGGTAAAGTTCATCCGTTCCGAGTTCGTAGAACTCAATCAACTGCGATTCATCGTTTGGGTTGTCGAGCTTGTTGATCGCAACATACATCGGGTGCCCGGACCAGTGTTTTCGTAAAAAATTCAAAATCTGCTTGTCGTCGGGGACGAGCCCGGCTTTGCCGTCGCAGACAAAAATGATGGCTTCAGCTTCACGCAGCGCGAAATCTACCTGTTGTTTTATCGAAGTCATCAAGGGCTGAGAGTCGTCAGGGTCGAGCCCGCCGGTATCGACCAGATTGAAGCGTCTGCCGTTCCAGGTAGCTTCAGCGTAGTTGCGGTCACGGGTTACCCCGGGGGTTGGGTCGACTATTGCATGACGATAGCCAACGATGCGGTTCATAAGAGAAGACTTGCCGACGTTTGGCCGTCCGATAATTGCGATTGTAGGGATTGACTCCATGACTACCTCCAGATGGATGAGAAAAAACATTATAGCATTCTTTGCAGTTGCGGTCAATGGCTGAATCTGTCCAAACTCCTCATCAAATGCCGTAATTGCCAGTAGCTGAGGGCCGATTTTATTGACAGGAGAACATGCTTCTGCTAATGTTAAAACTTGATGAATTAACCTGAAATTTTGAGGTAGCAAGTGATAGCATGTAAGCCGCTGATTCCACTCCAGGAACTGGACCTGAAAATAGATGCCGCAAAAGGCCAGATCGAAGAACGGCGTCAGAAAATTTCCAGAATGCAAAAGGAAATAGATGCTGATGCCGAGCTGGTAGAAAAGAAGCTGGCATTGTTGAAGAAGATCCAGCTGCGCCGGCGCAAGGCTGAAACAGAGCACAATGAACTGAATCAGCAGGTCAGGCTCGCTGAAATCAAGATGCAGAGTGCCGGATTATCGCCCGCCAGTTATGCTGCCCTCGAAAAAGAACTGAAGACATTGCGGCATAAGGCTGGCGAAGAAGAGACAAAAATTCTCGAAGACATGGAAAAGATTGAGATGCTCGAGAAAGACACTGAAAAAGGGCTGAAAGTCGTCGCCGGGCGACGTGATCATCTTGAACAGGTCAAAACCCGGGTTGCCGAAGAAATTACCGGGATTCGCAAAGAAATTGAAACTATTCAGACACAGCGGTCGCAGATAAGCCTGAAAATTGAGGGTGATCTGCTCGAAAAATACGAAGAACTGCGTCAGAAAAAGCACGGTCAGGTGGTTTTTCCCGCCGAAACTCCTTCCTGCCCATCTTGTGGTATGGGTTTCCCGGCAGGTTTTGTCAGCGCTGTGACCTCGCATGAGGGCGCAGAGTCATGCTCAAACTGCAGCGTCCTCATCTACTGGACCGGACAACGGGTTTGACTATGAGAGTTTGCAAAATCAACGTCTGGCTGCAACTGCTGCTGTCTGTTTTCTTACTGACTGCAGGGGTGTGCAGTGCCCAGCCAGCCACCGGAACCATTGAAACTTCGCCCAAGCCGCAGCAGGCGGATGCTGCAAAGTATATAGATGATCGTGCCGGCCTTGTTAAAGCTGATCTCAGACCTTTAATCGTCGCAGATTGCGCCGAAATTGAAGAAAAAATGCGCATTCGGGTTCTGATCAGAACGCTCAGAACGAATAATCTGGCCGAAAGCCAGGCACAGGTCGAAACTTTTTTCTCAGAATGGATTCGCACTATCGGGCTCGATAAGAGAGGCATTCTCATCTACGCGCTTTTGCCCGAGGGAGCGGCACATGGCAAGGTGCATCTCAGGGTCGGAATTGGTCTTAAATATCTCATTACCAGGGAAATGGGTGAGAAAATCCTTAATCAGGTCATTCTCCCGAACAATGCCGCCAATAACGATGGCGTAGGCTTTCTCGAAGGGGTAAAAGCGATTCGTCGCATGCTTCTCGACGAGCTAAAGAGAGATGAACAACGTGCTACTGGCGCTTCTCAGGTTTTTGACCTTCGCTACTTCCTCTGGACTTCAAAAGAAATATTGCTTGCCCTTCTCATCGGTCTTTTTCTCTTTTATATTATTTTCTTTGTAGAGCGTTGCCCCAGATGTAATGGCGCTCTGAAAGTCAGCAGTGAAGTTCTGAAAGAGCCGGGAAAAGGAACTCTTGGCCTGCAGCGCCGGATATACGCCTGTGAGCGCTGCGGATTCTCGCGTCGAAAAAAAGAGCCGTTGTATCCGTCAGGGCGTGCTGGTTTGATGATGAGGTTGACCGGTGTTCGCCGGAATGTCAGAATTGAATAGGTGAAATTGCAGGGTAACCGGTCGGTCGCGTCCGAAAGGATGAGGAAAGTCCGGGCTCCACAGGGCATGGTGCTGGGTAACACCCAGGCTTCGAAAAAGAAATTTTTCGGGGACGGAAAGTGCAGCAGAAAACAAACCGCCGATGGTCGCAAGACACAGGCAAGGGTGAAAAGGTGCGGTAAGAGCGCACCGGAGCGCTGGTGACAGCGTTTCCTGGTAAACCCCACCGGAGCAAGACTAAACAGGGGGATGAAACGGCCCGTTTCGCCACTACCCCGGGTAAGTCGCTAGAGGTCAGAGGTAACTCTGATCCCAGATAGATGGCCGACGCCTCGCAAGAGGTACAGAACCCGGCTTACAGGTTACCCTGCTTTTTACCTGTCAATTTTTGCTGGCAAGGCTCACGTCTGAGGTTTGCGCCGCAACTTCGACCAGGCTCTGAAAAAAGCCAGGAATTTCAATGTCCAGTTCAGGCCAAGAAACCCGGCCAGCAAAGAAAGAGTTATGGTTAACGAACCTGTGCTGGCAGAAGACGGGGGCAGCCAGTCTGCAGGCGAGACTTCGCCAGCCTCCTGGGCGCCTTTTAAATACATGACTCTTGGCAGAAGCATTCTGTTAGAGTCTTTTTTTACCTCTTCTCCCTCGATGGTAAAGGCGAATTTTATGCCTGTAGAAGCTATGCCGGCCACTGCCGAAGCGTTGTAATCACCATAGGGGTAAGCATACCAGTCGATATAATGGTGCAACATGGCCGACAGATCGGTTCTGGCCTCCTCTATTTCGGCTGTCAGATCGCCCCCTTCTGCGATAATTTTGCTCGTTTCGTAGTGGCGGCGGCCATGAAGCCCTATGTGACAACCAAAATTATTCTGCAGTTCCAGAAGGGTGTTCTTGTCGACGTATCCGGGTTTGCCAAGCAGGTCGGTAATTACGAAAAAAACCGATCTGATGCCATGATCACGATAAAGCTGTTTGATGGCCTCAGCAGAAGTGCTTAATCCATCGTCAAAAGTTATCAGCATATTTCTGCCTGTAAAACCGTTGTCGAGCATTGAACTCAGGCTTGCAGGAGCAACAGCCGCAAAATCATGACGCTTGAACTGCCTGATCATCGAGTCGAGGTCGTTGGCAGTGATTTCCCAGGGGTAAGACGGTTTGTCGGTCACTCCATGAAAGGCAAGGGGCACCAACATCGGTCTTTTTATCTGGTGCCATCCGAGGTAGAAACCGAATATTCCTGCCCCGAAAAGACCAGTGGCCACAACCGCAGAAAAGATAGTTTTACGCATCAGGCTGCTGATATCACGATCAGACATTTTCAGTGGCTCCTAAGCTGGGTTTCGACCATCTGAACGAATTCAGGTAGATTGACAAGGCAGTCTCGAACATTGAACTCGATCGTTGGGAACTGCCTCTTAAAAGCGTTTACTATCTCAGGAATATCGACGAGCGTGTGGCTGCCGGGCAATAAAAAAAGAGGTATCAGTTGAATTTTTGTCCAGCCATCCCGGATGGCCTGACTTATTGCGTTGTCGACTTCTGGCTGCGCCCCTTTAAGGAAACAAATGGAAAACGTCGCTGTGCCAGCCTGATTCTTGAGCTTTTCGGCAAATCTGACTGCTTCGTTATATGCTTCTGGCCGGGCAGAACCGTGGAATATCAGCAAAGAAAAGGTTTCATTTTTCATTGTGCGATGATACTTTAAATCTGAAATATTGTAAACCGGGACGCAAAAGTCATGATACTTACCATTACCCCTAATCCGCTGCTGGATTACCAGATTTTCGGGGATTTTTCCGAAGATTGCAAAGGCACGAGAGTTAAGCAGATGCCCTTCACGGTTGGCGGAAAGGGGATAAACGTCGCAAGAATGCTGAAAACTTTGGGGCGGCCGGCACTCGCTCTCACTTTTGCCGGAGGTGGCACTGGCGCCCGCATGATCGCCGGCTTGAGGCAGCAGAGTATACCCGGTCGATTCGTTAATGTTGAGGCCGAGACCCGCATCGGCATAAACTTGTTTGCACCTGAAAAAGGCAAACATCACTGGTGGATGGAAGACGGCGAAGAGCTTCTTGAGTCTGAGATCCTTGCAATGCTTGCTTTGATAAAGACAGAAGCCGAACGCGCTTCTATTGTTGCCATGTCAGGAACCGTTCCTGGCCGACAAAACCGGGACTTTTACCTGCGGGTGCTCGAGACTCTTGACGGTTTCAAAGGTGAGATTTTTCTCGACGCCCGCGGTGAGCCTTTGAAGTCTGCCTGCAGGCATGGCGGGTTTTTTCTTAAACACAACCGGGAAGAAGCGCTGGAAACCTTTGGTATAGACCCTTTCGATCTGGCGTGCCGTGGTGATTTTTTTCGAGAACTTATCAAATGGCGTATTTGGGGTGCGATGATAACTGACGGGAAAAGAAACGTCATTCTCTGGGACGGAAAAAGCCTTTTCGAATTTTTGCCGGCCCCGGCAAGAGAAGTCTCTGCCGTAGGGTGCGGCGATGCTACTCTGGCTGGTCTTATTTATGGCCGTCGTCAGGGCCTGGGAATTTTTGAGTCGGCCATGCTCGGTCTTGCTGCCGGTGCCGCCGATGCGGAAAAGGCCGGTCCCTGCGCAGCTGATTACGAAGAAATAAAAAATAAGATACCTCAAGTGGTTTTGCTGAATAAAACTGAATCATTTCAGGTATAATTAACGTATAAGATAGTAAGATGCTGATTTTTTTGGGGGTTTTATGACAAAAAGACATTTTTTATTGCCAGTTGCGTGTGCATTTTTTCTGGCCGTCGCGTTGTCTCCCTGTCTTTATGCCTGTTCAGCAAAGGGGCCGGCTGACCCGGTTACCGGCCTGATTTCTTACCCTCCGGGCTATGGTAACAGCGAAGGCACTACTTCTGTGCCCACAGAAGGCCTTGATGGTACGCCCTTTTCTGGTGGCAGGTATTACAAGGGTTGGGTTGACAAGGCCATGAAGCTGCTCGTTGTTCCGGCTGGTACTAACCTGGTTTTTGAAGGCGTAATCGAAGGTACTGCCGCTGATGCTGCCCCCGAACACTGGGAAGAAGGAAAAGTACGCGGAGTTGGGGGGACTACCGTCGAGGGGGCCCCGCTTCCCACCTGGACCATATCCGGTAACGGCAGAGGCGACTATCGTGACGGTACGTTTCCACCTCAGGCTGTTGGCCTCAAATACGTTAACTTTGAGACTCCGCCCAGCGTTATCATAGCCGAAGATACCCCAAACGAAAAAGCCGTCTGGAAACTTACTTACGACAAAGAAACGGCCATAAGAGTTCTTATGTCGGTATGGAATGATCCGATCGCCAGAGCAGCTTTCATGGAAAGCTCGGCTATTCCGGCAGATTTCGACATGGAACAGATTGCTGCGGCAAGCCGGGATCCGCAGGCAGACGAGGGGGCAAAGAGCCTTAATGATTATGAAATAAGCGCTACCGGTGCGGGCGGCGTTTCTGCCCTGCGAGAAGGCCTCGACTCGACGCTGACTCAGCGCACAGGAGCCATATCTCAGACTGGCGCAGTTGTTTCCAGAAAGTTTATCGATGCTGACGACAACGAGTTTACAGTGGATATGGCTGAAGAGGCCAGAGTTATAGTCAGAGCAGGGTATGTGGCCATGCAGGGCGCTGCCGACATGGATTTTTACCCAACTGGAAGGTACAACACCAAGTATTTTATTACTCCCCCGTCTTCTGAACAGTATGAAGTCGGGAAATCAAAGCTGTCGCTCAGCTTCTCGACGCCTACTGCGCCTGATTTCTGGGTTGTCGATCTTCACTCAGGTCTGGAGTCTGCACGAGACTGTGTCTGGTGCTGGATTGAAGTCGAAGCTGAACTGAAACCCGAAGGAACAAAAATTACCGACCAGAGTGAAGTAAAGAATTTTTATAAAATTCGCGATAACAGCTATGCTGTGGGCGGCGTTTTTGTTCGTGGCTTGTATCAGAGTGGCAATTCATCAGCTGGAAGAAACACAATGGTTTATGTCGTGGTTGCCGATACCGTTCCCCCGGCACACTACAAATGGGAAGCCGCGGAAATCAAGGGAAAAACCGGAGAAACTCTGGACGCTGGAACTGGTGTGAAATTCAGAGTTTTTGACAACAACCCCGTTATTGGCGCTGCCGGAAGTCATAACAATATTTTCGAAGTGTTTGCCACCGAATTTGGCGACATCGGCGAATTTGAGTTCGTGGAATCAGGCAAAAGGCCTGAGGCACAGGCAGCAAATCCCGAAGTCTTCGCCAGATATCTCGAGCCGGTGCGCGATGGTTTTGACGCTGACAACCTGATGCCGACTCTGCATTACAACGTTTGCGTGCCTGCCTTTGCCGGTTTCAAGGTTGCGGGTGACGCAAAGAATTATAATGGTCCCCTGCCTCTGGTGAACGATGTGCTGGTAATGCCATTGCAAAAATTCGTCTGGAAAGTCGCAGATGCCGAAAAAATACAGATTTCCGACTGGAAAATATATGACAGCACAGGGGCTGAAGTAAGTTCTCTTGAAAGCCTCCATGATCAGCCTGAGTGGAAAGGCTATTCGTCGTATCTGGTTACCGTTGATTCAGAAGCTTTTACCGAACCGATGGGCTACAATCTGGCCGACAGTTCTGTTGGCTATTCTCTGAGCATCGCCGGTGACCTCAAGGCAGCTGTTCCTACCAAAAAGCTCCTGTCCGAAGGTATCCCTGTTGATGATTCCAAGGTGTTTTATTTCGGCTGGAGCAAGGCTCTTAAAATGTTCGTTTCAGCCTCTGACGGTATTCTGGTCAGAGATTCCTACCCGGACGGCGGTATTAAATACACCGTCAGCAACCGTTCCCCCTCTTTCACCGGAACTCCTTCGATTGCGGGTTTGCTCGCCAACAAATTTTCAGCTGCAGATTTGAATTACCCGGCTTCTCTGGTTGATTACATTCATACGGTTAAAGCCCCCGATACTGTCGATAAATTGAACAAACTCGATGTGGACCAGCTTGTTACTGGTGGCTCTCTTGGCGGTTGTGCTTTGCCGACAGGCGTTGACGCCCCTTCGAATGCCTGGGGCAAATTTATGTATGTCGCCGAGCTCGTCGATTCTGGCAAACCGAATGTTGCCGTAGAAATAATCAATTCCAAGAATGAAAAAGCAGCCGTCTTTGGTAATCTTTTTGCCATGGGTGAACACGAAAACTTGGCAAAAGCCGTTGACGGTGCCGGAACGGATAACTGGGCTTTCGCTGTCGAAACGAATGAAGGCGATAAAACTTTGACAGCAGATTCTCTTTACAACGACGACATAGCCTGGGAATTCAAAGACGATATTGAAAACGATATATATCTTGCCATGAAAGACAGCATGGATGCCGGCACATTCAAGCCATGGCTGTTCGCATTCCCGGCCAGCGACCAGAATAAACTCTGGAAAACAGGCTACTGGAACGGATCAGATGCTTTCAATAACAAACGTCTGGCTTTTCAACAGGGTTCGCGAGATCGACTGGTTTTCAGATACTGGGCTTTTGATAATATCAATTCATTCAACACAGGTGCTGCTGTAACAAATGGTCTGCGTGCTGATGCAACCGAGGAGCGCAAGAGGTTCAAGAGTGTTTCCGGGTTTGTGACAGCTGAAATCAAGCTAACCGACGTACCTGGCTACAAGGGCGAGGTAAGCCTTGATAAAGTCTGGTGGCCTGATTACATTTTCCATAATCCGTCCAGTGGAGCGGCCGAAGAATGCTCGCTTTCTCTCCGCTGCGAAGACCGCAACAGCAACTCGAGAACCATGAAGATCTGGTTCAGAGTAATTCCGCCAAGTCGCGAACTGATCAGAACGATCGAAGATCGCCGTAACCGCGAAAACTAAAGCCTTGCATCTGCTGTAGCATGCAAACCGCCCCGGCATCATTCAGGATGCCGGGGCGGTTCTTATTGGGGGCGTGTTCTGTGAGTAGCTTATTTTTCGAAATATTCGCTTACTTCGCGAGCTCTTTGATCGGTGCTGGGATTCATTTCGAGAATTTTCTGTTTTGCTTCAGCCGCGTGTACAGTGCCTGGGAATTTATCCATTATCTGGCGATAGGTCGAAATAGCTTCTTTGGCAAAACCTTTGCGCGCGGCATAGAGATCGGCCAGGCTTTTATAATACTCTGGCTTTGCGCCATCGCTGCTGATCGCTCTGCCTAGAATGCCCATTGCCTTGAGGGGTTTCTGGTTGACTACAGCCATTGCCTCGTTGTAAAGCTGACTGGCGTCGAGCCCTGCCAGTTCATCTATCGGCTGCGGAAAGACTGGTTTTTCTTCTTTGGGGGTTGCCTCAGGTTGCCGGGCCTGCTGTGGTTTGTCGGGTTGCTTTTCTTCTGGTTTTTCGGCTGCCACCGGCTTTAATGCCGGTTTTGCCGGGGGTTTCATTGTCTTCATCTGTTCTTCGATAAAAGCGATCTCTGCAAGTCGTGCTTTGGCCCTCTCTATTTCACTACCGTCAGGGTAGTTTTTGACGTAGGCATTAAGTTCTCTTTCTGCATCTTTATAATTGCCGGCAAAGAAAGAATAAAAGCCCAGGTAACAGTTTTTTTCTTCGTTTGTATAGAGGTTTTCAGGGTTTGAGAAAAATTTTAGCCCGAGGTCAATAAGATTTTGCTCAGTCGCCAGCAGAGCTCTGTCGAGATGTACCGCATTGGCGAACTCTGCGAGACCTTTTTTGGTTTCGCCAGCCTCGACATAGTCGCGAGCTTTGGCGAGAGCTTCTGCGGCCGCAGGATTGCTCGAGGTCGTGACTGGTTTTGTCTGGGTTTTGAGCAGATCTTCGAGCCGTTTTATTCTTTCGTTCAGCCCGGCTGTGTCGGCCTTGAGTTCTTTAGAGCGGTAAAAGGCTTTCAGAGCATCAGAATACTGGCCGTCAGCCTCGAGAACGTAACCAAGAGCCAGCCAGAGCTTTGGCGATTGTGCGTCACTCTGCAGACTGTCTTTGACAAGCTGGTGTGCTTCTTTATATCGACGCTCACGCATCAGCAGGCTTGTTTTTTTCAATACGTCAGATACCTGCAGCCCGTCCGCTGCGTCAGCAATTGCCACGGAAGCCAGAGCCAGAATTGTTGCAAGTGCTAGCCTTCTCATAATATCTCCACTTACTGAATTTTTCTGTGTAGTTCTATTGATTTTGTGACTTTTTCACGTCTGCCTGTCTTGCTGGTGCGTGGATCGTAGGATGACCCCAGGGCTGTTACTTTAGCTACCTGTCTCACAGATCCATCGGTGGCTGAAGTGTAATAGGTCGAAACTTCGAGTTCAGTAACTTCATACCCCCATTTGAATTCATCGTCGTCGGGCATGGCAAAGTCGGCACCGCCATCGTTGAGAATGCTTACCGGCAGCTGCCCCGAATTGAGATCGGTCATGAAAATATTGCGGGCCTTGGGTGTTTTAGTGCTGGCCGAAAGGTCTGAGGCTACCAGATTGTCGCCGTAAGGGTTAAAAAACGGGCAAATTCCGCGTATGAGGCTGCCGGCGTCGTAAGCTTCGCGGTGCAGCAGGCGGATTTTCAGGAGAGCCTGCTGAATGCCGCCCATAGCCATATAGTAGGCCTGGCGCTGGTTGAGATTGGCCAGGCCCTGGCGTCTGGTTTCGGTTCGGGTATAGGCCATCGAAAAGAAATAAACCGAAACAACGAAAACGAACATCAATACCAGAGGTATCGCCAGCCCTTTACGTCGCAGATTTTTCACAGCCTTGCCTTTCTGGAAATCAAAATTATCGGGTTTTTCATGAATTCGCTGTCGGAAGTTCCTTTTGGCTTCCAGTCGACTATAACCTTGACATCACAAAGGTCAAAGTCATTTTTAGAGGCGTCGAGACCTAGTCTATCAACGGTTTCTTTATCAATGGTCGCGAGATCTCTGGTTTCTGAGAGGATGTCATCTTCGAGTTGCCCGACCGGAGTAGTCTCCACGCCATTGGCACAGGTCGGGTGATAACGAATTACAGGCTTCACTATGGCCGGCCAGGGGACCGGTTTTACCAGAACCTGATAGCGAATGTCTGTATGCCCGCGTTCTACGATCTGCCAGGTTGGACTGGCTATTTGCGCGGGATTGTACTCCATTTTCATCAGAATATTGTCCATCATGTCGCAGGCGAACTGCAATGCTTCTGCTTCACTTCTGTCAGATTTTGTTCCGCTGCTGACGCCGCTTAACATTCTCACGATCGGCAGAATGGCCATCGACATGATAAGAACGCCAAGCATTATTTCGACAAAGGTTACACCGCGGTGGCGTGCTGTCATGGGTGCCCCCCCAGTTTGGTTTTAACTTCGAAGGTGGCTTCGATGGTTTCGGTAACGGTTGAATTCTGGTATCTCGGGTGTCTGGCAGTCAGGCTTATGGTCAAGATATTGCGGTTTTTTACCGAAAGGTCGTCAGTATCAGCTACTTCCTGGACTGACATGGAAATCTTGCTGATGTTTTCGGATACGACCTGCGTCAGAGCTGATATTTTATCAGAGAAATCCGCGGGTTGCGCCTCGACGGCTCTACGGTAGATTAGTTTCCCGTTTTCAAGATAGAGGGAGCCTGCGAGTATTTCGGGACCGATATCGCTTTCACCTGGCAGGTTCGAGCGGCCTGGCCGGCACATATAAAAGTGCAGCAGTTTCTGGTTGGTTATTGTTTCTGTTTCAAAGGGCATGGCGGCCGGAAGATACAAAAAATGCTCGCGATCGCCATTGCCGGTATCGAATGACTCTGAACCTTTTTGCGTGACGATCTCGGGGCGGGTTGCCCGTGAAAGTTCATTGCGAAGAAGGGTCAGGCCGTTGCGCAGCTGCTTGGTAGTGGTGGCAGACCAGTGACCCATTTCCTGGGTTCTGCTGAAAGAAGAAAACAGGCGGAAAGTAACAAAAAAGAGCATGGCAAGAACAGAGGCGCCAATCATCACTTCGATTAAAGTGATACCTAAACGGTTGCAGCGGGTTTTGCCGGTTTTATGCGGCGATGTTGTCAGCTTTCCGTTCATCAAAGCCCTTTTTCCTTGAGGTATTCCTCCATGGTTTTGCCTTCTTTTTCGAGCTTCTTTTTGAGTTCTTCCTGGCCGGGCAATTCGCCACGTTTCTGTTTCTCAATGATGGTGGCTTTTATTTCTTCCAGGACAGATTCGCGCTCTTCATCAGAGGTCGCATCTTCAAGTTTTGAGCGGGCGTCAGAAATTATATCTTCAATCTTTTTCTTGTCTTCTTCGGTTACTTTCTGGCTGCCACTGCCAATGAGTTCTTCGAGATCCTGGCGGGTAAAATCACCAGCTTCGATTGTATCAAGAAGCTTTTCTTTGTTCGAACGGTTCAAATAATCAAATTTGTGGGTTATGACGAACTCTTCGTTTGAATCGCCAACGTAGTCGAGAGCACGCATGTAGACTTCTGCCGCTTTATCTTTTTTATTGGCAATCTCGTAAAGAAAGGCAAGTTGCAGCATCGGTTCTTTTTGCCAGTCTGTGCCATCGAAGGACTTCTGTAGAGCATCTTCGTAAATCTGCATGATTTCTTCAAGGAGTTTGAAGTTTTTGTAGCGCAGGGGAGGGTTGAGCTTGAATGCCTGAAAAACCGTTACAGCCAGCTTTAATTTTTGGTTGCTGTCTTTGTTTTTCTGGTAGATGTCAAATCTGGCCGAGCCGGCACTGTTGAATTTCTCCTGGAGATCTTTAATTTTCTTTTTGTAGTTTTTCAGCTTATTGTTGTAATCATCGCCCTTATCCGGGGAAGGTCGCGATCTCGAGACTATTTCGAGGTTGTTTTTAGCTTCGAGATAGTTCTCTTTCATGAACTGGACCTGGCCGAGAATATAGCGATAAACAGCGTTATCCGGTTCAAGTTTGAGAGCTTCGAGCAAACTGGTTTCAGCGGAATTGAGATCTTTGCCTACAAATGCCGACTCAGCCTTTTTAAAAAAAGCCTCTGCCTCTGGATTCAATGCTGATGCATATGCCAGGCATACCGTCAACAGGCAAAAAAACGATACCACCGCAGCGATGACTCTGTTCATAAAACCCTCGTCGATAATTAATTCATATTTTTATAATATCAGAATACAGTTAACTTGTCATTAATGCTATCATGCGTTAATGCAACTTCTCAGGACAGATCCAAAATGAACAAAAGAAAAAGGGAAGAAACGACGCCGGCATTTTTTGGGGGGCTGGTTGTCGTGGTGATATTGCCTGCTTTGCTGCTATTTACGGTTTTGCATACCGTTTCAAGCGATCTTGATGAAAGTTTTTCTCATGATTTGCGACGTCGCATGCAGAAAGATCTTGCCAGAATGCGTGGCGAGCTCGACCCTGTGGCATTCATTCAGAGAAGATTGAATCTGGCGTGCGGCCTCATGTCTGAAGGCAGGGTGAACTCCGAGAGTCTTGGCAGGCGTCTGCAGATTTTAAAAAGACAAGGGCTGGGTTTTGTAAACTTCAGATTTTTTGACGATCGTCAACGTTTGATCTCTGTTGATGGCGAGTCTGAAAATTTTCGGGCCATACTCGAGCGGATTTATGCGGCTCTCTATCAGTCTGTGTCACAAAATGACAATAGTCTTTTAACCCGCTATCGAAGTATGTTCGATGTTTTTATGGGCTCTGTCAACCCCGTAGTGGTGGCAGCCGAAAGATCTGCTTTGATAAAAATTCTCATAAAGGGCAGGCCGGGTTTCTTTTATTGGAACCTTTTTTATTCGCCTGCCGGTGACGGCAGTGTTACTGGTGGAATCGCGGCCTGGTTTCTGCAGGAAAACATCCCGGTAAACCTGGCAGAAAAGCAGCTTCTTCCCGATTTTTCAGATGAAAAGTTCGGGTTGGTAGCCGGTGTAATCGATCTGTCGAATGCCGGTCTATCTTTTCCGGATAATTTGCCTGCCGCGATCATGCCTGGCGGAATTAATTCTCTGAAGCAGATAGTAAGACAGATGCAGGAAGATTCATCTTACGAAAAGCTGTATTCAGATAGGTATATCTTTACTGTCCCGCTTTCTGGCAGGCGGGTGTTATATATTTTCGGCAGGACTCTCAGCTCGTTGTCTTTGTTCGATCTTTTGCTGAAGCTCAGTTTCCTGGTAATTGTGCCTTATGCTCTTAAATATTGTCTGATGGCGCGGGCAGGGGGAGGGGATTGGGCAAAGATTCTTGAAACTCGCCCTGGCGGGTTTACATTCTTCATGGTGTTGCTTCCGATTGCAGTTTTCGGCATGATATGGTTGAGTTATATCGATCTTTATGGCAAAAACCTTGTGCAGCACGCTCGAGAAAGAATTTCACGCCGTCTCGAGGCTCTCGAAGAAAATTATGCTGTGGCAATAGAAGGTCTCGCAGAGGACTACCGCCGCCTGCCGGTCGTCTATAACCTGAAAAACAAAGATTTTAATCATATTACACAAGCTTTTCCAACTCTCCAGAGGGAGGAGCGTCTACAGCGAATTTACGTTTTGAACCGCAAGGGCAGACTTCTTCTGTCGTTGCCTGAAACAAACGCTCCTGACGGCGATCTCGTCGCCAGGCTTATGTCTGCCGTAGCCCGCAAACTTTTTATCTCCAGGTTTGGTAGCGAGCAGAGCTGGAAAGATAAAATGAACGATGTAATGCTCGAATCCGTTGCGGCGAATTTTGCCGATCTTCTTGGCGATATAACCTCAGAGCTTTTCAAGCCATTTGAGAATCTGGATCAGATCGGGGCGCTGAATCTTGCCGGTCGGCGGGTGCATGTATTTTCGACTTTCATCGACACCGACGATCCGGAGGAGCCTTTGCTGATGATAATCTGGCAGGATGTCGATGCGCACGCCAGGAGGTATCTCAGAAATCAGATTGCAGACAATATTTCATCATCCGAGGCCAGGCAACCTGTTCGCCTCGGGATGGTTAACGTCGAATCCGGTGAGCTGCCATTCCCGGTAGAGCTGGCTAAATACCCTTTTGTTAAGCAGATGATTGAACATGCCTGGGCCACCCGCCTGCTCCAGTTTTCTGTCGAAGAAATCGCGGGAAACGATCATTTTGTAGCTGTGGCACCCATCGCGAAAATACCGGGGCATGCAATTGTTGCAACAATGTCCGCAGCAGAAAAAAGGCGTGAAACAAAAAAACTTTATTTTGTGATGTTCATGGCTGTTGGTGTTTGTTTGATTTTGCCTTTCTGGGCTGGGCGGCGTTTTGGCCGCTGAAACCGCCTTTATTGGCGGGTTTTCTGATTTCCGCGTCACTACTTGACTTTTAGCTGCATTCGTAATAATATCAAAAATTCGGCTTAGGTCATGTACGTCTCAGCAGGGGTTTTTCTTGGGCTTTATTTCGAGCGAAATTATTGCATTGATTCGCGAGAGAACCGATATCGTTCAGATAATCGGCGAGCATGTACGACTGATTCCTTCCGGCAACAGGTATAAAGCTCTTTGCCCTTTTCATAAAGAAAAAACACCAAGCTTCAATGTAACTCCCGACAAACAGATCTTTCACTGCTTCGGCTGCGGAAAAGGCGGCGATGTTTTTGCTTTTCTGATGGAACTGGAACACATGACCTTCCCTGAAGTGGTCAAATTTCTGGCTGAACGCGAGAATATTGAAATCCCCAAAGAAAACGATCCTGATGCTGACCGCCGGGGCGACCTCTACAATTATCTCGACAGGGCCGCAAAATTTTTTGAGACCTGCCTGCACGACAGTTCCTCAGGGAGCCTGGCCCGTGAATATTTAAAAAAGCGCAAGATTACGACGGAGACAGCCAGAAAGTTTCGCATTGGTTTTGCTCCGAACTCCTGGGATTCAATCGCGAGCAGGTTTGGCAAGACCTCCGAAGATCTTGTCGGTCTCGAAAAGGCCGGTTTAGTCAAGCCGCGCAATCAGGGCGAGGGCTACTACGATGTTTTTCGCAATCGCCTGATGATACCGATATTAGATATACATGGCCGGGTGGCTGGGTTTGGTGGCCGGGTCCTGTCGGCTGAAGACGAGCCTAAATACCTGAACAGTGCTGAAAGCGAAACCTTCAACAAACGGAAAATGCTCTTTAATTTTCGTGAGGCTGTTCCGGCCGCCCGTCGTTCCAACTCTGTCATTGTTGTCGAGGGCTATCTCGATGCCATCAGCCTTTTTCAGCATGGCATCAAAAATGTTGTCGCCACTCTTGGCACCGCAATTTCTGCGGATCAGATATATATGCTGGCAAGAAATTGCGAAGTGGTCTATCTCTGTTATGACGCTGATGCAGCCGGGCAAAAGGCAACTTTGCGCGCCATTTCCCTGCAGAAGGATTCGCCGGTGAATGCCAGAGTGGTCTCGTTTCCCGACCCTTCAGACGACCCCGACAGCTATGTCAGCCGTGAAGGCGCAGAAAGCTTTAAAAAACTGCTTGAAAAAGCAAACGATATATATACCTTTCTCATTGAGACTCATACCCGTGGTTTGAAGCCTCCCATCGAGATTCCCGTCAAGGAAAAACTCATCCAGGAATTCAAGGAGCTGGTTCCGGCTATTCACAGTTCAATTGCGAGAAGTGAAGTGATTCGAAAGATCTCGAAACTGCTGGATATGGACCAACACGTCCTGGAGAAGGAATTTGAGGGCAGAGAGGCGCCGCGCTCTGACGAAACTCAGAAGAAAAGGACATTTGTATCACCAAGACTGAACGCCGAAATTCAGAGACAGGAGTGGGTGCTTAAACATCTGCTTGAGCATCCTGAAGAACTCGATCGAGTAAGGGCGCTATTAGGACCCGGCGATTTTTCCGACCCCCGCTTACGACAGATATTTGAAGCTATCAGCTTTCAACAGGAAGCGGCCGGCGGTTCGCTTAAACCAGCCGAAATTCTAGCAGCTCTTGACGACCCGACTCTGATTTCTCGGCTCAGCGAGTTGATTACCACTCTCGAAGACCGGCCTCCCGAGCCATTTATGGATTGCGTTAAGGGGCTGGTTAAAAGCAGGCTGGATGCGGAACTTAAACTTCTGCAACAGCAGATTCGAGAGGCTGAACGCAGTGGCGATGATGCGGTAATTGCCCGTGTCAGCATGGAACAGCTTGAACTGAAACGGAAAATGGAATTGCTGTATTGATTCACTCCAGAACGAGGGAAAACTATGACAACAGAGCAGGCAACACAAGCCAAAAGTAAAGTTGCTAACAAGAAGGCCGAGCCCCGGACTATCGAAGATATCCGGGCTGAGCTTATAGAAATAGGGACCCGGCAGGGGTATCTCTCTTACCAGGAGATCAACAGGGTGTTGCCTGATGGTCTGCCTACCGAGGTTTTCGAAGAAGTCATCAACGAGCTCATGGACAAGAACGTAGAGCTGGTGGATGACGACGAAGTTCGTCTCGATAAAAAACTTCCGGTCGCAGAAGACAAAAAGGAAGAAGAAGATAAGCAACAACAGGACTTTGACGACATAGATGATTCTGTGCGCGTCTATCTGCGTGAAATCGGCAAAATCAGACTTTTGACAATGCAGGAAGAAGTTACGCTTGCCAAGCGCATCGAGCATGGCGACCAGGAAGCCCAGCGCAAGCTTATCGAAGCCAACCTGCGTCTGGTCGTTTCCGTTGCCAAAAAGTATACCAAGCGTGGCCTGTTGTTTCTCGACCTTATCCAGGAAGGCAATCAAGGCCTGATTCGTGCCGTAGAAAAATTTAAATACCGCAAAGGCTATAAGTTTTCTACTTACGCCATCTGGTGGATCAGACAGGCTATTACTCGCGCCATTGCTGACCAGGCCAGAACTATTCGTATCCCGGTACATATGGTTGAAACGATCAACAAGTTGCGCAAAGCTTCGCGCAAACTCGTTCAAAAACTCGGTCGCGACCCGGCGGTCGAAGAACTGGCGGTTGAAGTAGGTCTGCCCGTCGAAAAAGTTAAGAATATCATGAAAACCGCCATGGATCCGATTTCTTTAGAGACTCCGATCAATGGCGAAGAAGATTCGCATCTGGGCGATTTTGTCGAAGACAAATCGGCTTTGCCGCCTGCAGAGACCGCATTCAATCTTATTTTGAAAGAGCAGATAAATAAGGTTTTGGCGACCCTCACCGAAAGAGAATCACGGGTTATCAAATACCGCTTTGGGCTTGAAGACGGTTGGCAGAGAACTCTTGAAGAAGTTGGTCAAAAATTTGGCGTTACGCGCGAACGCATTCGCCAGATCGAGGCAAAAGCGCTTCGCAAGCTGCGCCACCCCAGTCGGTCAAAAAAGTTAAAAGAATTTTACATGGAATAGAAAAAAATGCTTGCATCGTAAAATACTATGTGATAAGATGTTCTTCGCGTCGCGGGCCTATAGCTCAGTTGGTTAGAGCCTCCGGCTCATAACCGGATTGTCGCAGGTTCAAGTCCTGCTGGGCCCAATGCTCGCGAATATGTTTGTCAGCCCCCTTCGTCTAGGGGCCCAGGACACAGCCCTTTCAAGGCTGCGACGAGGGTTCGAATCCCTCAGGGGGCGTGCAGAAAACCGGCAGAGATTTTATCTCTGCCGGTTTTCTGTATAGAAAAGAAATTTACGGCGCTTGTTTCTTGCGGGTATTTTTATTTGGTGTTAGAATTAAAAAATCCGTTATCAAACTTGGAGGATTAAGACCCCATGAAGAAAATTCTGGCTGTTGCCCTCGGTTCGTTTTTTTGTTGTACACAGGCATTCGCTTTCGATGCTTCTCCGACCACCATCAATACTGCGAAAAAATCAAATAAAAAGGTGGTTGTCAGCTCTGAATTTATTCGCAATCTTTTTGCCAGTAAAATTCTTGTCGATGGCATCGATATGGTTTCGGTAACCGAAGACGGTCAGAGATTGTCGAGCGTTCGTGGTAAATTGTCTTCGCCTCTGAGTGGCAACCCTGTTCTGGCTGCCAAAGCCTACATTGAAGAACACGGCAAAGTTTTCAATCTTCCCGAGAGTCGCGATGTGGATTACCTCCGCCTGGTTCGTGCTGAAGCCAGTGGCGATGTTAACCACGTGGCTTTTCAGATGAATATCGACGGTGTACCGGTTCACGAAGCTCTGGTCGAATTGCATATAGATGCTGAAGGTGTTGTGACTCTCGCCAACGGATCTTTCCCGACCATCAAGGATATCGACAATGAAATCATTCTTAGCAAATACCAGGCAATTGGCAGAGCCCGCGAAGCTATCGGGGGCAAAAAGTTCAGAGTGATGCCTGATGCCGAACTGCGTGTAGTTGCTGACAATGATGGCAAGGGCAAAATGGCTTATGTTGCCAGAATAGCAGTCGAAGAACCTCTCGGCGACTGGGAAGTAATCATAAACGCAGAAGACGGTTCTGTGATGTATGTGAACAATGATATGAATTTTAAAACCGGTCTGGGTGCTGTCTATGTGACTAATCCGATACGTTGCGGCATCACCGAAGAACCCCTCTATCACCTCACTACCAATACTCTTACCGGTAAATGGGTTGCTGTCGATAATGAAGATGGTCCTGAATCAGTGAACGAAGAAGACAGCCACATCTACACCCCTGATAATACCCACTTCGACGAAGTTGGCATGTATAACTACATTACTACTATCCATGATTTTTTCAGTGGTCTGGGTCACACCAAGCTCGACAGACCCATCAAAGCAGTCGTTCATCTCGGCACCAATTATGACAATGCCTATTTCAGCCCCATGGAAGGCAAACTTGCCTTTGGTGACGGTAACAAATTCAATTCTTTGGCCCGTGAAGCCGGTATTGCGTTTCATGAATATTCGCACGCAGTTCTCAACTCTATAACTTACCTGGCATACAGCGCTGAGTCTGGCGCAATCAACGAAGGTCAGGCCGACTACTTTGCCTGCTCAGTGACGAACGATCCCCTTCTCGGCGAATGGGCCGTGGCCAAAATGGGAAAACCCTACCTGAGAACAGTTGAGAATGACCTGCACTACCCTGAAGACATTCACGGCGAAGTTCATGCCGACGGCAAAATCTGGGGAGCCGTTCTCTGGGATATCAGAAAAGCTATCGGCAAGAAAGATGCAGACCAGCTCATTTTCAAGAGTCATTTTTATCTCAACGGCAGCCGCCCGAAATTCATCGATGGCTACAACGCTCTGGTTACCGCCGATAAAAACCTGTTCGAAGGCAAGAACCTTGAAGCTCTCGAAAAAATATTTGCAAAGCGCGGTATTGTTGCTGCCAGCTACAATGGCGCAGTTCTCACCGGCGAGGACCTCAAGAGAATCAAAAAATTCAAAGAAGTTCACGGCGAAATGTAAGCGATCTTAAAAAAAAACTGCCGCGTAATGCGGCAGTTTTTTTTTATTTAGCTCTTTATGTCAGTTCTGATTTGAGGTAGAATTAAAAGATATTTCGAAGCTTTCGGGTTCTTTTTTTGCAGTTCTGGTTTTTGGCTCGATGGCCACAACAAACACAAGCGATGACCGAAAAGGATTCGATTCAATTTTTATGTCACACCTGATTAGCGCTGGAGAATAAAATGAATAACTGTTTTTTTTGTGGAAAAGACCTTCGTCGTGGCGGTGATTTTGTTCGTAATACTGATGGAGTCTTGCTTTGCAAAAGCTGCGTATCTACCGCAACCGATATTTTCGTCAAAAAGGATGCCAGCCAGAAAGGCAGCGTTCAGGCTGGCGAACAGAGTAACAAGGTCAATCTGCAACAGATCGTCAGAGAATACTCTCCCCGCAAAATTTTTGACGCCCTTTCTGAATACGTTATCGGCCAGGAAACAGCTAAAAAAGTTATTTCGCTTGCCGTTTACAATCATTACAAAATTCTGTCGATGATCGACGACAGTGATGTTGAATTCGAAAAGTCCAATATTCTTTTACTCGGCCCTACTGGCAGCGGGAAAACACTGCTTGCCCGCACTCTTTCCAAGATTCTGCGGGTACCTTTTGCCATAGGCGACTGCACCAGCTTCACTGAAGCCGGGTATGTCGGCGATGATGTCGAAAATGTTCTGTTGTCTTTGTTAATCGATGCCAACTACGAGGTCGAAGAGGCTCAGAAGGGCATAGTTTACCTCGACGAAATCGATAAGAAGACAAAGACTTCCAATAACGTTTCTATTTCCCGTGATGTGTCCGGGGAAGGGGTGCAGCAGGCTTTTCTGAAGTTGATAGAAGGTACTGTTGCCAATGTTCCACTTGCCGGAGGCCGCAAAAATCCGACCTCGCAGCAGGTGGTAAAAATGGATACCAGACACATTCTTTTTATCTGCGGCGGCGCATTTGTCGGCCTTGAAAAGATTGTCGAAAAAAGGGTCAGAAAAGGTGCCTTTATAGGTTTCAACAACGATCCGCAGCCGAAAGACAAGGCTGACTATTCTCTTTTCCATGCTGCCGAAGCTGAAGATCTTATGGAATACGGTTTTATTCCTGAGTTTATCGGTAGACTACCAGTCAAGGTGGCTTTGAACGGTCTTGGCAAAAGTGATTATCTGAGAATTCTCAGTGAACCCAAAAATGCCATCGTTCGTCAGTATGCCAAACTTTGTCAGATGGATGGCTGCGAACTGGTATTTGCCCGCGATGGTCTTGAAAGAGTCGTTGACATTGCCATGGAAAAGAATACAGGCGCTCGTGGCCTGAGAGCTGTTTTTGAAAGAATTCTGCGCAATGACATGTTTCTGTTGCGTGAGAACGGTCGTAAACAGATTCTGGTTGATGCAGCCTATGTTGATCGCCAGATGACGATTCAAGAAGAAGATTTTATGCGTGAACTGAAAGAAGTCAGCGAAAAAGTGTCTGGTAAAGATGCTGACAAGATGATGGAGGCAGCGGCGCAGCTCGATGCGGCCTGATTTGTTCCAATAAAAAAGGCGAGGGATGCAGTTAAGCATTCCTCGCCTTTTTTATTGGATTCAGGCGGTCATTGTTCTGGCAACCGGGCCGGCTTTAATGACTTCCGGGGTAGATTGAGATTCATACTTCTGGAAGTTTTTGTTGAAACGTGCGGCCAGGTCATAAGCAGTTTTTTCAAAGTCTGCGGCATTTTGCCAGGTGTTGCGAGGAGTAAGGATTTCGACGGGGACGCCAGGGCATTCGCTGGGGACTTCGACATTGAAAATCGGGTCTCTGGTGAATTTTACGTTGTTCAGGCTGCCATCGAGAGCCGCTTTCAGCAAAGCGCGTGTGTATCTGATTTTCATGCGACTGCCAGTACCATACGAACCGCCGCTCCAGCCTGTGTTGACGAGCCAAAGTCTTGTGCCATGCTTTTTCATGCATTCTCCCAGCATTTTGGCATAGGTGAAAGGATGCAGCACCATGAAGGGGGCGCCAAAGCATGCTGAGAAGGTCGCTGATGGCTCTGTCACACCGGCTTCTGTACCGGCAAGTTTGGCTGTGTAGCCTGAGAGAAAGTGATACATAGCCTGTTCTGGGGTAAGGCGTGCGATGGGAGGCAGAACTCCGAAAGCATCGGCCGCCAGAAAAAACACATTGTTCGGGTGGCCGCCTTCCCCTTCCTGGACGCAGTTGTCTATGTGACTGGTGGGGTAGGTCGCTCTGGTGTTTTCGGTAATCGCATCCGAGTCATAATCAGGTGTGCGGTTCTGATCTACGGCAACGTTTTCGAGGATGGAGCCGAATCTGATTGCATCAAATATCTGCGGTTCTGCCTCACGACTTAATTTTATGCATTTGGCGTAGCAGCCGCCCTCAAAATTAAAAATGCCTTTTTCATCCCAACCATGCTCGTCATCACCGATCAGGCGACGTTCAGGATCAGCAGACAAAGTGGTTTTGCCTGTTCCGGATAAGCCGAAGAACAGGGCAGTTTGCCCGTTCTGGCCGACATTGGCAGAGCAATGCATCGGAAAAACGCCTTTTTTAGGCAGGATGTAGTTTAAGACTGAGAAAATGCTTTTTTTGATTTCTCCGCCGTAGTGAGAACCGCCGATGAGAACAATTTTTTCTGCAAAATTCACAAGAACGAACACATCTGAGTTGAGGCCGTAGCTTGCATAATCGCTCATCGGAATATCACAGACGTTCAAAACAGTAAAATCCGGAATTTCTTTTAGCTCGGCAGCGTCGCGACTGTTGATAAACAGCGTTGTCGAAAAGAGAGCATGCCAGGCTTTTTCGGCGACGACTCTGACTTGAAGCCGATGATCTTTTGAAGCACCGGCAAAGCCGTCAAAGACGAAGACGTCTTTGTCTTTCAGATAATTTTTGGCAGTGGCAAAAAGCTTTGTCCAGTTTTCCGGGGCAAAGGGTTTGTTCACTTCTCCCCACCAGACGTCTTCTGTGCCAGGGGTTTTGACGATAAAACGGTCGTTGGGTGACCGCCCGAATCTTGTGCCGTTATTGCGGTCTATCAGAAGGGCACCATTGCTTGCCAGACGGCCTTCACCACGTATAATCGCGTGTTCCACGAGTTCTGCAACTGTGAGGTTCAGATAAACGCTGCGTGTTTCGTTTATTCCGAGGTAATTCAAGCACTTATGACCCGTCATATTTATCTCCTTGCCTTGTATTGATAAAATCTTCTCTGCGTTGAGTGTAACTCTTTAAGCTGTTTTCGGCAAGAAGTAAAGAGACGGGTTGCATTGAAATTTGAATGATGCTATTTGTTGATGTATATAGAGACGGATTTTGGAAATTGCGAGGGAAACGTTGTCAGAGCAGCATAAAAAAGATGATCCGAATGCCGGGCATCGGCAGAGAATTTTTCAGCGCTTTGACCGGGCTGGCCTGGATGGCTTCGCTGATCATGAGATTCTCGAGATGCTGTTGTTTTACGTTTTTGCCCGCAAAGACACCAAGATGCTCGCTAAAGAACTCTTAAAAGAATTTGGCAGTCTGGAGAAAATATTTGCGTTGTCAGCTGACCAGATCTGCCGCATCGACGGGCTTGGCCCCTCTGCTTCGCGCCTGGTTGTGCTTGTTCGGGAAATCAGCCTGCTGCTGGGGCAGAGGCGGGCTTTGGCGGCTGATGTTGCTGTATCTAACGGCTCTGATCTGATACGTTACCTTGGCATGGCCATGGAAAATCTGCCCGAAGAACAGTTGCGCGTCATATTTGTTAATAATGCCAATCGTATAATCAAAGACGAAGTACTGTCGCGCGGAGTAGAAGATCAGACGGCTGTTTTCCCCAGGCAGATAATGAAGCGGGCAATGTCTTTGCATGCTACCGGCATTATAGTTGTTCACAATCACCCGACCGGGCAGCTTCGCCCTTCAAATGCAGATATTCAGATTACCAGAGCTTTGGTTGCCGCAGCTGATGCGTTGGCCATCAGGATGCTGGATCATGTCATAGTCGGCAACGAAGAAAAGGGGTATTTCAGCTTTCGCGAGAATGGCCTGCTATAGCTTCTGCAAGCGTTTGTTGCCGGTATTATTTTTCTTTTTTATGAATGAAGCCATCTGGCTTGCCTGTTGACAGAAGGTCTCTTATTTTGCCGTAGAGAACTTCAAGGGCCACGCGATTGGTGGCACCCTGCGGAATTATCAGGTCAGCCAGATATCTGGATGGTTGTACAAGGTTTATCGCCGCATCACGCACGGAACTTTCATACTGGGTTATGATGCTTTGCACAGTTCTGCCGCGATCGATATGGTCGCGCTTAATGCGTCTGATAATAGCTTTGTCGAGCGGCACATCGATGTAGATTCTGAGGTCGAGCAGGGGCATCAACTCTGGAATATTGAAAATGAGCAGCCCTTCGACAATCAGGATAGGGTGGGGCGCTACAGTAACGGTTTCGACTTTGCGGTCAGAAGCTTTAAAATCATAAATTGGCCGTTCTATCGTTCTGCCATTGCGAAGCTCGTTGATATGTTGAATTAACAGGCCGGTTTCAAGGGCATCGGGGTGGTCGTAGTTTTTGATCTTGGGCTTGTCTTTTTTGGCGTAATAATACATGTCGTGCTCAAGGACGCATATTTTGCCTGGGAATCGCTCGAGCACAGCACGAGAAACACTGCTTTTACCGGAACCTGAAAGGCCGCATATTCCTATTATGTACATGCGCACAGTTTACCATATTTTTTTTTACAGGCAATCAAATTAAAAAAAAGATCCGGGTAGACCCGGACCTGAAAAATAAGGAGGCAAACAAATCCATATACAATGTCGGCCATGAATGATGATTCTGTTAGCATGACATTTTGTACACAAACCCGCAAAAAAACACTCTGACAAACAAACTCAAACAGATACAAAATTTGCAAAACAGAAAAAAACCACAACTTTTTTTGTTGTGGTTTTGCAGCGAAAAAAGAAACAACCTCTTTTGTCGTCAGAGGTTGTTTCGGCTGGTTGAAAGATGTTGTTATCTGGTCAGTTTTGTCAGCGTTTCGGCAATACATTTTGCCGACAGGCCAAATGATTCGAGAAGTTCTTCCGGGGTTCCGGATCTTGGTACACTGGTGACCGCGACATGTTTGAACTGGGATATCTGGCCGGCCAGATGCCGGGCAACAGCAGCACCAATGCCGCCTTCCGGGGCATGCTCTTCAAAAACGGCCACTTTGCCGTCTGAAGCTTTGACCAGTTTGCTCAATTCTTCGGTCGGGAATGGTTTTACGCTGTAAAGGTCGACAACCTGTATTTTTTCAGCGCCGGGTACATTTTTGAGCGCCTTTAGTACTTCGTGAACGATTACACCTGCGGTCACAACGGTGAGAGCCGGAGCGGCAGATTTGTGGGCGATTTTAAGGCCGCCGATCGGGAACTGTTCGTTTGCATCGTAAATAACTTCAGAATTTGGTCTGGAAAGTCTTACGTAGCCGGGGCCATTGTGGCGGGCCAGGTTTAAGATACAGTGGTAAGCTGAAACTGCATCAGAGGGGTAGAACACGGCGCCTTCCGGCAGAGTCGAGAATGAGGCCAGGTCTTCAAGGGCCATTTGTGATGGGCCGTCTTCACCGATGGAAATGCCGGCGTGGGTGCCGATAAATTTAACTTTCAGCCCTGAAAGTGCGGCCATTCTTATCTGGTCAAATGCTCTGGCAAGGAAAGCGCCAAAAGTGACCGCGAAAGGAATCAGTCCGCGTGCGGCAAGCCCGGCTGCAACACCGGCCATGTTCTGTTCGGCGATAAAGCACTCTACAAAACGCTCTGGGTATTTTTCGCCAAATTTCTGTGAATAGGTTGAATTCTGAGTGTCGCCGTCAATTACCCATATTCGTTCATCGGCCTTGCCAAGGTTCAGAAGGGCGGGTCCTACTGCCTGACGTGTAGCTGCTTTTTCGCCGATTTTGTAGGGAGCCGGTTCGACCTGATTGCTGATTGGGCCGGTAACGATCTTACCCGCTACTTCGGCAGGTCTGGCGATGACCGGTGCTGGAGGAGTCTTCATGATGTTCTGGGCGACTTCTTCGAGAGCCTGTTCCAGACCCTGGCCAGATACTATCGGCTTGCCGTGCCAGTTATCTTTGTCGGCAATCTGACTCAGTCCGCCGCCTTTAAGAGTTCTGGCGATGACACACACAGGTTTTCCTGATACATGAACAGCCTGTTCAAGGGCTTTGAGAACCTGTTCGATGTCATGGCCATCTTCAACTACTATGGCTTCCCAGCCGAATGCTTCGACTTTGCGGGCATAGGTGCGCATATCGTGGCCATGCATGGTTTCACGGCTCTGGCCGAGGCGGTTGACGTCGATGATGCCAATTAGGTTGTCAGTCTTAATGCTGTCTGCAAGGGCGAAGGCTTCCCAGACAGAGCCTTCGGCAACTTCGCCGTCACCCATGAGAACAAAGGTTCTGGCGCCGTTTTTAACGACATTTTTCTGTTGAAGTGCGATCCCGAGGCCGACAGAAAGACCCTGGCCAAGTGAGCCAGTTGCCACATCGACAAAAGGAAGGCTGGGCATGGGGTGACCTTCAATGCGCGAACCCATTTTGCGCAGGGTGAAAAGTTCTTTTTCTTCAAGAAAGCCTGCTTCACACCAGGCAGCATAAAGTGCCGGGGCGGCGTGCCCTTTTGACATTACCAGGCGGTCGTTTGCGTGTGAAGCGGGGTTTTTGGGGTCATATCTCATGACTTTGAAGAAAAGTGCAGAAAGAATTTCTGCGCATGAACAGCAGGAAGTGGGGTGCCCTGAACCGGCTTCGGCTGTTGTTTTCAGCGAAAGTTCCCTGATTCTGGCTGCGCGGTGTTTCAGTTCTTTAAGTAAAGATGCATCGTAGGACATTCTACCCTCCGGAAATTTAATCGTGGAAAAAACATCAATATAGGATTAAACAAAACCGGAGGTATAGTCAACTACTTTGCTAATTGTGGATTCCCGCTTCTTAACCGATCTTTTTTCTGTCTCTGCTGTTGTATTGTCTGCTTTTCAAGAGTGTCCTCCTGTGTTTTTGCAGGTGCAGGAAACAATGTTCTGGTTTCTTCCAGTTTATAAAGAATCTTTTTGATATCCGCCGGGCATATGAATACTTCAGGGATTTTGGGTATAACGGTGTAAACGATCAGAGCTGAAGTCCAGAGTAGAACCATGTTGATGTCGCTCTGGGGATTATACCCGGTTGAAGAAAGCAGGCGAAGCACTGAATCAACCCACAGTGAAGGGAAGAGCAGGCGAAAGGCAATGGCAGGCACTATTGCCGGAAGCAGTTTTTTTGTCGGCATTTCGGGTGGCATAGTGCCTGGTGTTATCGAATCGATGCAGCGGAGCGGAAACGAATAGTAGATGCGGCTCCAGAATGCGAAAGCCGCTGGACTTGAAGAAATTTTCCGTAGATCATTGGCAAGCGTGTCATCAGGTTGTCTGCCCTTGGCGAAGGACCTCTTGGCAAGGTTTATCGATACCACAGATGCAAGAACCTGCAGTGCCAGAACGAACGTGAATGCTGCTGCAAACCCACGCAGAGCCAGCACCGGAGTAAAAAAGACTACGGAGGGTACCCCGAGTAACATCAGCAATACACTCAAAGAGAACAATAAGACAAATGTCTGCAGGGGCTGAAACTCTGCATTTATAGAAAGTGTTGTGACGAATTTCTTGAAGCCGAGTCTGCTCAAAAACTCGGGGTTCTCGCTAGTTTGCCAGAAAATTCCGAGAAGCAGCAGGATAATTGCCAGAATGAAGCTGGCATACCTGATTTTGATCTGTTTAGGATAATTCCACATGCGGCAAGGAATATATGCAACCTGGCAACAAAATCAAGGTGAAGATCGCAAAAACAGATAATCATTTTTTGCCTGTTGTTTATCGCGTGTTTTTGTGTTAGTGTTGGTTGAGGTAATGATTCTTTCTCAGAGTGACACAGGCTCTGAAGATAGAGCTAAGTCTCCGAGGAGCTTAAAAAACAACTATGTCAGAAGAATTTTCACTTACACATCAGGTAGATGGGCCGGTGCTGATCATCAGAACCAATGGTTACCTGAATGACCTTGGTGCCGAGCAGGTCGATGAAATTTGTTCAGAACACCTCGACAAATCTGTTAATAAAATTGTTATCAATCTCGAGCAGTCACCGCTGATAAACAGTATTGGTATTTCAATATTGATCGGTGTCATCGAGGCTATCGAAGAATCGGGCGGGGCTCTTGCATTCACCAATCTCACGCCAACGAATCGCAAAACATTTGAGATGATGGGCCTTCTGCAATTTGCAGAACCTTTTGACAAAGAGGAAGAGGCTGTAGCCAAATATAAAGGTTGAGCTTGCATGTCTGATTCTGAACAGACGTCAGTTGAACAGAAAATGCAGCAGCAGGTGCTGCGCTATGAGTATGTCCTGGAAGCCCTGAGCGACATCGGCGATGAGTTGTGTCGTGTTTCCAGTTTTGATGCTCAGTTAAAGTCGCTTTTGCATCTTTTGCTGGGCACTCTGGGGGTTCGTAAGGGCGGTATCTTTTTATTCGACAGCTACAGTAAAAAAGTCTCTCTGCGCTGCTCCTGGAAACTAGTTCATAAAAATTTTGAGTTTGAACTTTCTCACGAAGAAGTGGCGCAGCTTGAGTCTGATTCAGGCGATATTACCTACCGTGTTGCCGATTACAAACGTTTGCAGTGCATTGTCGACGCTTTTGCTGACGACAATCTCGACTGTATTTCCGTTCTCAAAGTCAGAGAAAAGCTTATCGGCTTCCTCGTAGTCGGGCACAAATTAAAAGAAGTCCCTCTCTCTGAAAAAGAGGTCAGTTTTTTAAAAACCCTTTCACGAAATATCTCTGTGGCAATCAACAATTTTCTGCTTCTATCTGAACTTCGTGAGGCCAATGTTCGCCTTGACGAGAAGATCCAGGAAGTAAGTATTCTCTACCAGGCTTCGCAGATGATTTCTTCCGAGTTGCAGCTGCAGGCATTGCTTGATATGGCCATGAGTGCCATATCTGAAATAACAGATATAGAGTGTGGCACGACCTGGCTTTACGACGAAGAGCACAGGCTGTTCAATCTGATGAGCCACCTCGGCGACGCCAGCCACCTTCCCGAGAACATTTCGCTCGAAGATTCACAGATTCTTCAGATCGCTCAGGAGAAAAAGGACTCGTTCGACTATGAACAGGGCAGAAGTCTGCCTGCTGAATTGAGCCGGCTCGACGAAAAAATATTCGGCAAATCTTTTGTGATTGTGCCGATTCTGAACCAGGGTGAATTTCTTGGGCTTCTGCACCTCTGTTCTACCGAGGGTGCGAATGGTTTTACCTCAAGAGACATTCGCCTTATCAAAGTGTTTGCCGTGCAGCTGGGGGCGGCGGTCAAGAACGCGCAGCTTTACGAGCAGGCGATAACCGATGGTATGACGAAGCTTTATCTGCATCGCTATTTTAAACAGCGGTTGCTCGATGAAATAAAGCGCGCTGCCAGATTTAAGCGTAACCTTGCTCTTATCATGGTTGATATCGACCATTTTAAACTTTTGAACGATAACTATGGTCACCAGACCGGTGACGAGGTTTTAAAGCACGTGGCTTCGATTCTCAGACGAGCTGTGAGAACGCATGACCTTCCAGTCAGATATGGCGGGGAAGAATTTGCCCTGGTACTGCCGGAAACCGAGATGAGCGGCGCTGTGGCAGTTGCAGAGAGAATAAGAAGATCTATCGAAAACGATTATCTTGAAGTCAGCGGTGTTGTTTTAAAGATCACCGCAAGTTTCGGTGTTTCGGTGTTCCCTGATTGTGCCGATGATATGGACTCTCTTATCAAAGCTGCTGACGTCGCCCTTTACTGGTCAAAAGAACACGGGCGGAACCAGGTGACGGCAGCCCCCGGAAAAATCACCCGGGAAGCAGACTGAAGAGCGGCAACCAGCTTTGCCTGGCTTTTTTGACAGGCTCTGCACTTAAAATCGAATAATCACGGTGCTCAGCTTATTGAACTGCACTTGCGCAGTAACATGATTTTGCTTTTCTTCGGCGTTATTTCATCCTTAAGTATCTCCCAGCCTTTTTCTGTCAGCTCGGCCAGTTCATCTTCGCGATAGGGCCTGACAAGCAGCCCTTTGCGATTGCCTTTGACAAATACTATCGAACCATCATCAGTGGTAATGGCGTTGTTGTCGCCGGCCATTTCCATAAAACAGTCCATGGTCAGCAGCATGACACCACCAGGTTTAAGAACTCTGAACGCCTCGTCGACAGCGGTTTTAAAACTCTGGCTGTTGAGGTGGTCGAAGAGATGGTGGGCGAGAATTCCGTCCAGGCTTTCAGATGCCAGAGGCAGGGCTCTGGCGTCGCCACCGAGAATGAGCCCTTTGAGCTCTTCTTCGAAAAAATTGTTTTTCATGACTCTGGTGGCTTTGAATGAGAGATCGATGCCGATAATACTATAGCCGACCTGACTCAGATAAAGGCTGTTACGGCCTTCTCCGCAGCCAAGATCGAGAATTACACCATGTCTGGGGATATGGCCGAACAAATGCTGTATCAATTTTGCGGATGGGGCGATCATGCCATGGTATTTTAAAAAGCGGTTCCAGGTTTTATCCCAGAAATTTCTTGTTTGATTTTCAATTTGGTCAGTCATTTTTGACTCCGTTATATTCAATGGTCACCGCGGTAATGTCATCGTGCTGCATGGCCAGTCTCGAAAAATCGTAAATTTCTTTGAGAAGGTCTTCAGCAGGGTTTGCACCTCTAGGACGAGAAAGAAAGCGTTTGAGGCGGCTTTCTCCAAATTCTTCTTCTTCTGTGTTTCTGGCTTCGGTAACGCCGTCGGTGTAAAGAAGAAGAAGGTCGCCGGGAATAAGATCAAAAGTTATCGACTGGTATTCATAGTCTTCGAGTATCCCAAGGGGGAGACATTTTACTGATTTTTCACGCAGAATCAGATCGTGGCCTCGACCACTCGAGACGAACGCCGGGTTGTGCCCGGCACTTGCCAGTTCGACTTTTCCAGTGCCTGAATCGATTATAGCGTACATTGCCGTAATAAATCGATCATTGGTGATATTTTTTGCAATAATTCTATTCGCCCTTGACAGAACTTCTCCAGCCGACATGTGATTGAGCTCCATTGTGGACAGGGTCGTTTTAAAGACGGTCATGATGATTGCTGCCGGAACATTTTTTCCTGACGCATCTGCAATAACCACGCCTATTCTGTTTTTGCCAAGGCTGAAAAAATCAAAATAGTCGCCGCCAACTTCTGCGGCGGGCTTGTTGATTCTATTGATCCGCATGCCATCTATGGTTGGTATGGTTTGCGGAAGCAGGTTTTCCTGGATTTCTCTGGCCATATTGAGCTGGTCGTCGATTATCTTTTTCTGGTCGTGCTCTTGTAACAGCGTGTCGGTTTCGATGATCGAGGCAATCTGACTGGCGATAATCTGAATGAAGAAAATTTCTTGCCATGACAGTTTGGTGTCGCGGTCAAGAAAATAGACGAACAGCAGGCCTCTCGAACGCTCTTCCTGGTCTTCACTGTTACCTGGAACATTGAGCAATTCAGTGACAAGGCTGCCGTTAAGCCCTTTTTCGTGACTTCTGGCGGTTAGAATAGGATTCTGACTTATTGGCGAAGGCGAATAAACGGGTTGAAAGAAGCTGGCGTCTTCTGCTCCCGTTTTTATGCCGGGGTGATTGACAAAATACCAGCCGGTCAGACCCATTTCCCCAGGTATTTTTTCTTCGGCAGAGGCTCCAGGATCGTCATAGAGGTAACCTACCGACTCACAGTAAGGCTTGAATTCGCTGCTGTCTTTGAACTTTTCACTGAATTCAGGCTCGCCAAGTCTGTGAAAAAACTCTTCACCCGATTCAGTGTCAGTTTGCAAAACCATTATTTTGACAAGATCTATTTTAGGGCACTGGGCTATCAGCTGTTGCAAAACCAGACCCACTGCCTTTTCCAGGCGTTCAGTCGGGCTGTCTACTCTGGTTTCTGTTTCGTGCAGCTCACGATAAACGTGTGCAAGACTGTGAATAGATTCGAGGTAATTACGATTGACCTCTGCCTGCAGGTTGAGTCTATCGGTCATCACCATAAAGGCTTTGCCGAGTGTGTCTATTTCGCTGATATCCGATTCTGGTATCTGCAGAGTTTCAGATGAGCCAAGCCTGAAGTTGGAAATCTCGCTGCTCAGCTTTTTGAGTGGCCCGCCAACTGCACGTGGAAATGCGAATCCGAAAAAGAGCCCAACTGCCAGAACCAGACCAAGAAAGGCGAGTATTAGTTTGTAGTTGCGGTCGGCATGCGACATTAACTGGTCTGAAATTGAAAAAATGCGGTTCCAGAAAAACTCAGCTTCTTCAATGGCGCTGGCAATGCCTTGTTGTTTTATTTCTGTCAGGCTGCTTTGTAGCTTGTGCAGCTGATCTTCTGTTTCGAGAAGATCACTTTCAGGTGCCTCCAGAATGTTGCGCAGCCTGGTAAACGAATCGAAAAAACTGCGAATTTTGCTTTCGACCTGCGATAGCACGCGCTTGTGCAGAGTAGTAGTACTCTCATGTATCGAGCGGTCAAGCAGAAAAAGTATGGCTCGAAGCCTGCTTTCAACGCGGCTGGCTGATGATTTGCCCGATTTGCTGCTGATTGGGTCTTTATCTTTTTTTAGACTCAGATAAAGAGCTACTTCGGTCTCAGCCAGAATCAGATCTTTTTCGATCCTTGAAATTTTTTCCATGAGCGACGAGGTGCGCCCGAGTGAAGCCTGAAAATCAGGGTTTTTCAGGGTTGCGTTCAGATCAGTCATCATGCTTTTGAAACGGTCAAGCAGACTCAAAACATCTGACTGCAGGCCTTCTACAGCTTTCGATCGCCTGTCGGCATTTTTACGAAGAATGCGATTGCGGCTTTTGATCAGCAGATCATAAGAACTCAGCTGGCGGGAAAAATTAGCGAATAGCAATTTTATCTGCTTTATGCTGTTAAGTCTTTGCTGGTCAGTTATCAGAGTCTCAATTTTATTGATGATCTGTTCTATTTCAAGAGTCTTACCACTATTGTCGATATCAGAATCGGCAGGCCCCGATTTCAGACTCTCGGTCAGAACTTCGCCAAGCTGTGTCCAGCCAGCCGCCAGACGTTCATATGATCTGGCTATGGTTATATTGACTGGAAGAATTTTGTTTACAAAACCTTCGATATCCCAGTAAGACATCGAAGTCAAAATCATGAAAACGAGAATTACCCCCAGGACGGCGAATATGCCCCTGGCCAGTCGCTGTTGAAGGCTCATTCGCGACTCTTTTCGGCAGGCTCAGACGTTGAAGCGGAAATTGATAATGTCTCCATCCTCAACAATATACTCTTTTCCTTCTAATCGCGAAAGCCCCGCTGCTTTGACCGCGGCCATCGACCCTTTCTCGACAAAGTCTTTGTAGGCTACGACTTCAGCACGAATAAAACCCCGCTCGATGTCGGAATGAATTTTGCCGGCAGCTTTTTGCGCAGAGGTGCCGCGTTGTAAAGGCCAGGCTCTCACTTCATCTTCACCGACAGTCAGAAAGCTGATATAGTTGAGCAGGCGGTAGGCTTCAGAGATAAGACGATTTCGGCCTGATTCGGCAATGCCGTATTCTTCAAGAAAAATCGCTTCTTCTTCAGGCGACAGGGCGGAAATTTCCATCTCGGTTGCTGCCGAAATGAGCATCGGAGACCATCCGCGTTTCAGACAGCCTTCGTTAAAAGCTTTTACGGCCGGGTCAGAGTCAGATTTGAATTGGTCGTCCGAACAGTTGCCGACAAGAAGCAACGGCTTCTGGGTCAAAAACCTGTAACAGCGCAGACTGTGGGCCTGCTCGTCGGTTAACTCCAGTTCAGAGATAAAGCTGTTGTCTTCGAGTTTTTGCCGTAAGATTTCCATGAGCTCCAGCTCTTTGACCTGCTCAGGTTTTTTTACGCCTTTCATCTCTTTGTTCAACCGCTCGATTTTGTTGGTTACCATTTCCAGGTCGCTGAAAATAAATTCGAGGCACAGCTCTTCGAGATCAGCGACCGGGTCGACGCGGTTGTGAATGTGGGGTATTTCTTCGCTTGGAAAAAGTCTCACTACCAGCATTATTGCATCGCAGATGCGTATATTGGCCAGAGTTTTGCTCGCAGATTTGCTTTCTGCATTGCTGATACCAGGTATGTCGGTGAATTCAACAGTAGCCAGCGTGGTTTTTTTGGGTTTGAAAACCGTTGTCAGATGATCGATGCGCGAGTCTGGAACCTTGATGACGCCATTGTTGATTTCGTCGGTCTGGGCAAGGTAATCGCGAGTTTGAGCTTTTGCTCTCGTGGCCATGTTAAAAATGCTTGTTTTTCCCGACATTGGCAGGCCGGCTAATCCTATTTTCATCTGCTGCTCCTGAGTGCTTTAATTTTCAGGCTGTATGATAGCATAGACCGGTTTTGAACGCTAATAAAAAGGGCACATCGCGTTTTGTTGCGATGTGCCCTTGTCTGAAAGGTTTTTAAACCATCATACCTGCAATATTGGCAGTCAAAAATGAAGCAAAAGTGCCGGCTATCAGAGCCCTGATACCGAGTTTGGCAAGATCACCGCGACGATTGGGGGCGATGCCGCCAATTCCGCCCAGCTGAATGCCTATTGAGCCAAGATTGGCAAAACCGCAAAGAGCATAGCTGAGAATTACTCTGGTGCGCATTGTAAGCTCAACCGGCTGACCGTTGACCAGAGTGGTTCCATTCAGGTAGCCACCGAGATCGGCATAGGCGACAAATTCATTCAACACGGTTTTTTTGCCGAGCAGGGCGCCGGCAATAGAAATGTCCTGAACTGGAACGCCGAGCAACCAGGCGAAGGGCGAAGCAATCAGGCCAAACATCGAATCAAGAGTGTTGTATTTTTCCAGGCCGACAAAGTTGGCAAAAACGCCCCAGATGTGGTCGCCCATGGCGATAAGGGCGATAAAACCGATCAGCATGGCAGCTACGTTCAAGGCGAGGCTCATTCCCTCTGAGCAGCCTCTTGCTGTGGCGTCAATAACGTTCTGGTCTATTTTTTCGATGCGCAGTTCGAGGTTGCCGCTGGTAACTGGCACTTCGGTTTCTGGAACAAGCATCTTGGCAAATACCAGGGCGGCGGGAGCAGACATGACCGAGGCGGCTACAAGGTGCCCGGCAATGCCTGGAATAGTGTCTTTGAGCATGCTGACGTAACCAGCCATAACGCCACCGGCTATCGTTGCCATGCCGCCGGTCATCACGCAGCAGAGCTCAGAGTAAGTCATTTTTTCTACATATGGTTTGATTACCAGCGGAGCTTCGGTTTGCCCTACAAAAATGTTTGCTGCAGCACTGAGTGACTCTGCTCCGGAGGTTTTCATGGTTTTCTGCATGATCATGGCGACGTAATAAACGAGTCGCTGCATGATGCCGAGATGGTAGAGAATAGCCATGAAAGCTGAAAAGAATACAATTGTCGGTAGGACATTGAAGCCAAAAAAAGCGCCGGTAGTGGCATTCAGTTTGAGTCCAGACAGTTGCGAAGCGAGTTCAGGGGCAGCGGCCGGATTTGATACGCCTACTGGGACAACAAAGTTGACCAGGTTGCCAAAAACGAAGGCCGCGCCTTTTTCTGTGAAGCTCAACATTTTGACGACGGCGTCATTGAGATAATTGAAGACCATTTTGCCCGAGTCAGTTTTCAGTATCAAAAAGGCAAAAATCAGTTGCAGAGTGATTCCCCAGACAACCAGTTTCCAGTCTATTTTTTTTCGATCGGTGGAAAGGCCATAGCAGATTGCTATTTGAACGCCTATCCCAAGAAGACTTGCACCATATTCGCCAGCGTGTTCCATTCCCTTGTGCTCCTAATATAGAATCTGATTGGATGGCATGATAACACAATGAATCCGAAAAAACATAAATAAACATCTGCAGACAATAAAAAACAGCGGCTTTGAATGTAAAAGCCGCTGTTTAAAAGATCAGGTATGAGTTTAAAAATCAATCTCTGTTTCAGAGCCTGCATCAGGACTTATTTCGATTATCCGGTCGGCAAAATTTACTACCACTTTCTCGCCGGCAGAAAAATAACGCGCCAGCTCCGGGTATTTGCGGCAGAGAGCAAAGTAAGCTTCTGACCAGGCTTTTATGATTATCTTGTCTTTTTCTGATCTGACAGTGCTGTCAACCCATTTGCCATCGATCAGATAAAAGGTTTTGGCATCGATTTCCTTCTGAACTGGGGCCGACAGACTATGTGAGCTTCTCCCGGCGACAGGTCGGTGTGGCGCCGATGTGGCGAAGCTCTGTGGTTCTGCCGCCATTTTAAGAGAATTCATTTCTCTCGATGCTCCAACGGCCTCGGCTCCGTCAGAAAGGCTTTGCAGTCTATCTACAGAAAATTTCGCTTTGCCAGCTTCGAAGTCTGCTGATGGCACGCTTTCGGGAATCATGGTTCTTCTGAGATTGGGGCCGAGCTTGTCGTTGTCTTCAAGAACCAGGTAGGAGGTGTAAGGAGTGAGAATGCCAAAACGCTTGGCCAGGCTGATAATTTCATTTTTCAACTCATCGTCTGCGCCGTTTTTCCGTATCTGGTCGAGCAGATAGCCAATTTTGCGCGTGGCCCAGATTTTGGCAACAAAAGCGTTTTCGTTCTCTCGGGCAGGAAAGTCGGCCTCGAAATCCATTTTGACCGTCTTGCCTTTGATATTGCCGGAAATGGTTATGAGTGCTGATCCGGGCTTGCTGTAGCGACCGAGAATAAGAATATTGCTGTCTTTAAAAATGTCACCGGTGTGCCGGGGGTAAATCTGTGATACTTCAACATTGCTGAACTGCAGGCCTACGTCTGTCAAAACAGGATGAGTCAGCTTCGAAAACAGAGAAGAGGTTTTGATTTCCAGATCTTCTTCTTCGGACACATAATCGGAAACGCCCCCATTCTGTTCTGCCAGTGCATCTATCAGTTCTGCATTCAGTTGATCGCCAACTCCGAACGTAAATATTCTTATGGCACTGGTGTTTTGTCTGGCAACATTTTTAAGAATGTCTTGCGGGTCAGTCAACCCGGCGGTAGGCTTGCCATCAGTGACGAAGACGATAAAACGTGGATTGCCGGATTCGCTTTTGTTGAGTGCTTTGATAGCCAGTTCAAGTGCTTCAGAAATATTGGTGCCGCCCATGGCATCGAGGTTGCGAATGTAATTCAGAGCTCCTTCACGGGTGTCTGGCGTGACCTTTGTCAGGCCATTCTTGTAAGCTTCAGCTTCGGTCGAAAAATTGCACAAAATAAAATTACTGCCTTCTGACAGCGAATTTATGCAAAATTCCAGCGCTTTACGGGCCTGAGTGATTTTTTTCCCGGCCATGCTTCCCGAAGTATCCATGACCAGGGCAACGTCAATCTGAGGTATTTTGGTATCGAGATCTTTCAATGCAGGCGCCAGCATGAGCATGAAGGTACCGTCTTCAGATGGGTCGGCGCGGTGGCAGAGAGTTGTAACTGCGACGTCTTTGCGAGCAACCGAATAATAAAGAACAAAATCTTTTTCAGGTCTGATTTTGTCGGCTTCGAATCCGACTGTTGCTTCACGGTCATTTTTTCTGTTGACCGAAATTTTATGGGTCGGAGAATAGACAGACGCTATCGGCAGGTCTGATTTAACATGAACTTCAATGGCAACGTCTTTCATGTCTTCCTGTGTGTATTTTTCGATGTTCAGAGGGTAAACATACCTGACCAGGCCGCCCTCCATTTTCAGTGATTCTTGATAAGAGAGCTTTACATGCTTTTCGCTGAGAGGATTGATCGGGTAAATGCGGGTTTTGAAGATCCCTTGCCCCATATATTCGAGAAGACCGGGGTCACGCATCTGCCTGACGATATCTTCGTAAATTTTTCTGGCTTTGTCAGCGTCTAGAAGTTCGCCCTGAGTCATTTTGCCTTCTACGTCCATCGCAAAGCCACTGATAGATGCTGTTAATGGCAGCGGGAAAATGTATAGCCCTTCTATGACACGGTTCTCGTGATTGTAGAACTTCTGGTCGACCTGAGTTGCGGCTGCCAGATTATTTATCTGAACTTTAACATGATGTTTGGTCACCGAAAGTGGCACGGTAAAATTACCCACTGCCTGAGTGGGCGGTCGAAAAATTATCATGGGACGCGGTTCACCAGGCTCGACCGGGAAAATCATTCCGTCTGCGTGCAATACCGCTGCAGACGAACAAAAACAAAGACACACAAAGATCAACAACAACTTTGACAAAATTTTCATGCTTCCTCCCCAAATCTTTTGCATAAAACACCTAACGAAATAACACAAAATCGGATTTAAAAATAGCAGATCTCACTTATTGCATGTTTGTAAGAAGCAGTCAAAGGCGAATGCCTGGGCGATAAAAAACTGCAGCGGCACAATTCGCTTGCGCAACAGCAATCTGTACCTATATTATTGGTTTGAGAACTGTTAGAAATCTTTTCTGGATTGGCTAACATGGTCATTGCAACCGAAAAAATCGAGCTGGTCCGCAGAGCAATGCAGGATGTGTATCATAATCCCAGCGTTGCAGAGTCTTATACCTGTCTTTTCGATCTTATCTCAGACTGGGAGGCCTCCCCTCCCGACCAGGAAGAAGCGCGGCGCATTTTTGACGGGCTGCAGAGCCTGCATGGGTTTTTACTAAAAAAAGAACTCAATGAAGAAGCCAGCGAACTCTTGCTTTACACTCTTGCCCAGTTTCCTGAGTTCTGCTTTCCTGCTCCGCCAAAGGTTGAAGTCGCAGATGAAGTCGATTTTTCACTTTTTCAGGAGGCCAGGCAGATTTTTCCCGCCAAGACTCTCCCCGAAAAAATTTACAGGGCTTTGAATAATTTTGAAGATCAGTTGCGCAAGGCTGATTTACAGATATCTGCGTTCTGCCGTGAGATTGAAGCCGGAGAATTCAGCCCGGCCGGCAAGGGCAGGGCTGGCGAACTGTTTCGCGGCTTGAAAGATTTTCTTGGGGTAATGCAGGATACACCCGGCAGAGACATACCCTGGCAGCTGATAAACCAGCTTGCCGTAAGGATGAATAATGAGTTCTATGAGTTCGAACAGGCTTACAACCTGTTGAAGGCTCTTGAAGCTATCAAAACGGCCCGGCCCTCAGGCTGGATACGCGACGAGATCACCAGAAACGAGAAACATTTCTATCGCAATCTCTGCTGGAGAAATATCGATGACGCAATCCTTGCCAACGATACCCCAAAAGTGAACAGCTGGGTCGATAAGGCGCTGACTTTCACAGACGAAGAGTTTGAGCACAAATATCTACTGATGCTTAGAAGGACTCCAGAAAAAAATGACAGGAATGCATCGTCGCAGATTTACATTGGCCTTCTAGTCGGCTGCGTTCTCGGGATAACCGCCATTGTTCTGGTAATTCTCGAACCTCTTGAGCGCCGTTCTCTCAACCTTGACGAAGTCAGAAAAGATCTCATGCAATCGATAAGGCTTGGCGGCAAGGACGGCGATTCTTCTCTGGCCAAATTTGCGTCCAGGCTTTTCCCGGTTTCTGTGACGAGTCACACCGGGCTGGCAGAAAGCCGGCCACCGTTCAACCCCCATGGTCGCAAGCTGGAGCTGGCCGAAGTGAGGCATGCTGTCTTTCAAAAATATCGCCTGGATTATCTGAACGAACAGGCTCTATCGACTTCTGAGCGCGACAAATACAACCTTCTCGAAAAAGACTGGAAAGAGAGCAGCGAATTTTATGACTACCATCAGGAAGACCGCGAAAAAGTTGACGCTGATTTGAAAATTCACGGCCCAAACCTTGTTCTCGATGCCCAGGACATAATGAAATCCTGGCGCGACGAAGATGAGGTAATCAAAAAAGTCTTGAGCTCAAAGGTTGCACTTGACCCAAATAATGCACTTCACCTTGCTATCATTCTCAGGAGGCTGCAGACACTTGGTTTTTTAAAAACCCCGGAGCCGCCCAAGATCTGGGACGAAAACTGCAACCGCGCCCTGATGGAATTCAAAGCCGCCCATCTTTCGATAGTCGACTCAGTCTGGGATAGAAAGACTCAGGAAGCGCTTTTTTCGAATTAACTACATTAGAGCACGAATGATCGCCAGCGCAATTGTCTGAAAGTTGACAGTAAGATAGCGCAGTATCCCTTCCAGGCGCAGAAGCGCCAGAAGCGCTTCTGCGTTTTCCGGAAAGATGAATTTGCCGAAAATTGTTACACCACAGATAAATATGACCAGACCCAGGGTGTAAACCTGCCCCCATTGAAAAGTCGTGAGATCATTTCCAAGGCGTTTGGCATTGCCCCAGACGAAAGATGCATAAGAAAAGCTCAGCAGTATGATAAGCAGTAAAGTGAATATTTCGCCGTTTTCGGGGTTGGCAACTATCGAATACAATTCAGACACTGGCATTCTCCCGTCAGTTATCTAAGTTTGACTGCAAGTTCCTTTTCAAGCCTTTCAACCATTCGACTGATCATGGGTTGAATTTCTTCATCGGTCAGGGTTTTTTTGGCATCTCTGAAGGTCATGGCATAGGCAAGAGACCTGCTGTCTTCGGGGATGCCTTTGCCTCGATAAACATCGAACAGAAAGCAGTCCTCGAGGAGAGTTTTTCCCTCGGTGGTTAGAATCTTGAGAATATCTCGATGATTCACAGAAACAGGTGCCAATAAAGCGAGGTCACGCCTGATTGCTGGCAGCTCCGGTATTGGGTGCATTCTGGCCGCCCCTTCAAGAGCTGCAGCAAATCTGTCCAGATCGATTTCGGCAATAAAAATACATTTTGGCATTTTTTTGTTATCAAGCAATGCGGGGTGGATCTGCCCAAATTCGCCTGCTGCATTTTTTCCTACCATGAGTTCCATCTGCAGAGCCGGGTGGAAAACACTGCAGCTGCCCTGAGCATAACGGACTTTAACTTTTAAAAGCCCGGCTATATTTTGTATCAGACCTTTTACTGCGAAGAGATCGAAAGTGTCAGCGCTTTTTTGCCAGTTTTTGGGGTCAACTGCCCCTGAAAAGCCGATACACAGGCGGGCGTGCTCTTCGCTGAGACCACCTGCCGCGGGATGAAAAACCTTGCCGATTTCAAAGAGCCTGAGATTGAATTCGTCATTGAGAATGTTACGCTTGAGTGCATCGAACATGCCCCATTTCAGGCTGGTTCTCATGGCACTTAGGTCTTCTGAGAGCGGATTTTGCAACATCAACGGCTTTTTTTCTCTGAAGCATTCATCTATTGCCGCAGGGATGAAACTATAAGTCATTATTTCGTTGAAACCGCAGGAAACCATATGATCGCGGAGTCTTGCTTCAAGTTTCTGCAGCGGGGTTGGCAGCTGCAGAACAGAGGTGATTGCCGGCAGGGTTGTTGGAATGTTGTTGTATCCATACATTCTGGCGATTTCTTCGATGATGTCGGCTTCAATGTTCAGGTCGTGACGATAGGGCGGAACGCTCACAATGAGGTCTTCGCCGTCTCTTCGGGTATCCAGTTTCAAGCGCAGGAGCAGTGTTTCGATTTGTGAAGGGCTGAGACTGATACCGATAACCCGATTGGCTCTTTTGGTTCTGACTTTGATCTGTCGCAGTATTTCTGGTTTGGGGTAGGCGTCAGCTATGCCTTTTACGGGGCTGGCCGAAGCTATTTCTTTGAGCAGACGGGCGGCTTCATTCAGCGCAATAGGGACATTATCGATGTTTGTGCCGCGTTCAAAACGGTAAGAAGAATCAGACATCAGGCCCAGACGTTTTGAGGTTTTTCTCACGACTGTCGGGTCGAAGAATGCTGCCTCTAGAAGCACACTAACAGTGCTTTCGGTAACAGAAGAATCGAGGCCGCCCATGACTCCTGCTATTGCCACAGGCTTTTCACTATCGGCAATCACCAGCATCGAGCTGTCAAGGTTGCGATTGACATTGTCGAGAGATACGATACGCTCAGACTTGTCGGCACTTCTTACGACAATTTTGCGCCCGGCAATCTTATTATAGTCGAAAGCATGCATGGGGTGACCGATACCAAGCATGATGTAGTTCGTGACGTCGACTACATTGTTGATAGATCTTATGCCGGCCTTTTCAAGGCGCTCTTTCAGCCATTCTGGTGAGGGGCCGACTTTGACATTATGCAGAACTCTGGCACCATAACGCGGACAGAGTTCTTTGTTATGAATCTCAACCTGAATCTGTTCTGCGATAGAGCCTTCGCCATCTTCGTTTCCAAGGGGGTCGCGGTGCAGTGGCAGGTTGAAGATTGCAGAAAGTTCTCTGGCGATGCCGAGGTGTGAGAGGGCATCTCCACGATTCGGGGTAACGCTGATTTCAAAAATGACTTCATCGAGGTTGAGAACAGAAACTATGTCTCTCCCTACTTCGGCTTTTTCGTCCAGTATGTAGAGGCCGCCGTGCTCTTCTGAGATGCCCAGCTCTTTTTTGCTGCACATCATGCCCGACGATTCGATGCCTCTGATTTTGGCTTTGCTGATTTCAAAGCCAGAGGGCAATCTGGCGCCGATCAAGGCTACCGGAACCTTGTCGCCCGCTTTCATATTGCTTGCCCCACAAACTATCTGCAAAGGCTGCCCTCTGTTCACGTCGACGCTGCAGAGAGAGAGCTTTTCGGCATCTGGGTGTGGATCTTTGCTCAAAATTTTGCCGACGACGATATTATTCAGATTTTTGCCGGGCTGAATGATTTCTTCTACTTCGAGCCCGCTCATATTAAGGGCGTCAGCAATTTTTTCGGGGGTTTCATGAATATCGATATAGTCTTTAAGCCAGCTTAATAGAACTTTCACTTTTTTACCTCAAAATTGTCTTAAGAAACGGATATCGGAGCTGAAAAGCAGTCTGATATCGTTGATGCCGTAGCGCAACATCGCGATGCGGTCTATACCCATGCCGAAGGCAAACCCGGTGTATTTTTCTGTGTCGTATTTCACCGCTTCAAAAACCTTGGGGTTGACCATGCCGCAGCCAAGAACTTCCATCCATCCTGTGCCTTTGCAGACCTTGCAGCCTTTGCCTTCACAGAAAATACACTGAATATCCATTTCGGCAGATGGCTCGGTAAATGGGAAGTAGCTGGGGCGGAACCGGAATGGGCGCTTGCCGAACATATTTTCGACAAACATCGCCAGAGTGCCCTTGAGGTCGCTCATGCTGATGTTTTCGCCGACGACAAGACCTTCCATCTGGTTGAACATCGGCGAATGGGTGATATCACTGTCTTTGCGGAAGACCTTGCCGAGGCCAATCATTTTTAGCGGCGGGTTAAGAGCTTCCATGGTGCGAATCTGAACGGGAGAAGTCTGGGTTCGCAAAACCTGCCCTGATTCAAGGTAAAAGGTATCCTGCATGTCGCGTGCCGGGTGGTGGCTGGGCACGTTTAAAGCTTCGAAGTTATAATACTCTTCTTCTATTTCCGGGCCTTCTGCCATAAAGAAACCCATTGACAGAAAAATATCCGCCACTTCACGGGCAACCTGAATTACCGGGTGTAACGAACCGGCGGCAGGGTAGGTGCCTGGAAGGCTGTGGTCAGGTTTTTCAGCGTTTAGTTTCGCTTCCTGTTCCTTGAGAGCAAGATTGCGCATGCTTTCTTCCAGTGAGGTCTGAATGCTGTTTTTCAGCTCATTTATAGCTGCGCCGGTGGTTTTTCGCTCTTCGATTGAAAGTTTTCCCAGTCCTTTGAGCAGTTCTGTGACTTCGCCTTTTTTACCAAGATACTTTACACGCAGAGCTTCGAGCTCGGCGGTGGTAGTCGCAGCGTTTTTCTCTGAGAGATATTGCTTTAACAACTTTTCGTGAGACTCAGACATTTGATCTCCTTCAGAAAGTGCATTAATAATTGATCTGTGGTTTTAACCGGCAGAGCGGGGGTGGGCCCATTCATACAGGCAGATTGCCGCCGAAGTGGCAACGTTGAGAGATTCTACCTGTCCTTGCATTGGTATTGCAAGTCTGGTGTTGCATTCTTTTAAAATTTCTTCGTCAAGACCTCGCCCCTCCTGACCGAGAAACAATGAACATCGTGGTGGAAACCGAAAAGAAGGCAGTGGTTGACCGTTCATGTCTGCACATATAGAGTGAAAACCGTGGAGGCGTAATAAAGGCAACAGTTGTTCAAAAGGAACTTTGTCGATTATGGGAAGCCTGAAGCATGAACCCATCGCTGCTCTGACTACCTTGTGATTGCGCCGACTGCAGCAGCCCTCGAGCATGACGAGGAGATCTATTCCCATTGCTTCGCCTGTGCGTATTATTGTTCCGATGTTGCCCGGGTCCTGGAGGCGGTCAAGAACAAGCACGAAACGCGAATTCTGTAAGGCTGTCGCGACATCTACCGGTGTTGGGAGCTTAACAAAGGCAATTATTTCAGCAGGCGTCTGAACACTGGAAAGCTCGCGCAGCATTGCCCGGCTGACCTGGTATGAGATGGGGTTCAGATCAGTTTTTTCTCGCAGAGCAGCGGGAGTCTCGATAAAGATCATCTCAGGAGTGGCGCCAGACTTAAGGGCCTCATCGAGTAACTTGTGACCTTCTATCAGCACCGATTCATTGTCGTTATTTTTACTGACGGCTTTAAGAGCCATTTTGAAGATCGGGTTAGCTTTGGACTCTATTTTTTTCAAAGTTTTCACCAGCAAAAACACCCGGGGAGGCCCCCGGGTGTTTTATTTTAATAAAACCGGATTGCTTAGCAGGCTGCTTTTTTGGCCTGGGCAACGACGGCTGTAAAAGCCTGAGGGTCACGAACTGCCAGATCGGCGAGAACCTTGCGGTTCAATTCGATTCCGGCTTTTTTCAGGCCGTTGATAAAGCAGCTGTAAGACATTTCATTGATGCGGCAGGCAGCATTGATTCTGGTGATCCAGAGGCTTCTGAATTCACGGCTTCTTTTGCGGCGATCGCTGTAAGAATGATCCAGGGCGTGTAAAACAGCCTGTTTGGCTACTTTTTTTACATTGTTATGAGCGCCCCAGAAACCTTTGGTGCGGCGAAAAAGTTTCTGTTCCTTGCGTCTTGCATTACTTGAACTTTTAGATCTTGACATGGTGATAACCTCCTGATGATTTAATTAAACCCAGTTACTCTCGACACTGGGTCAGGAGTACGGCAACATTACCTTCAGAGCATTTTCATTGCCCTTTTCGCAATTGGCAGACTGGCGATAGCCTCTCTTGCGCTTGCTTGACTTTTTGGTCAGAATGTGGCTGCCATAAGCTTTGTAGCGTCTGAACGCACCAGAACCTGTTCTTTTGATGCGTTTTGCAGCACCACGATGAGTTTTCATTTTCGGCATAATACTTTCCTCCTGATGGCAGTATAGCTACTTCTTCCGGGTTCTGAAGAGGATCATGGTAATGGCATTTCCTTCCTGAGCGGCATCTTTTTCGATGTCGGCGTCTTCGCCGAGAATGACCTTCATTCTCTCGATGACTTTGTAGCCAACTTCCATGTGAGCGCGCTCACGACCTCTGAAGGACACAGAAACCTTTACCTTGTCACCTTCTTCAAGAAATTTACGAATGTTATTGCATTTGGTCTGCAGATCGCCTTCATCTGTTTTCGGGCGAACTTTAACTTCTTTCAATTTGATGACTTTTTGCTTTTTCTTGGCTTCTTTGGCTTTTTTAGCAAGTTCATACTTGTATTGACCAAAGTCCATGAGTCTGCAAACTGGCGGGTTCGCTGCCGGAGCAACCTCTACTAGGTCATAGCCCCGTTCTTCTGCCATCTGAACTGCGTCGCTGGTGTTTACTACACCGAGCATTCCGCCGTTCTCGTCGACCAGGCGAACCTGTGGAACCCTAATCCTTCTATTGATGCGTACAGTACCTTTGATACTCTTACCTCCGGAAAAACAAAAAAATGGAGCAGCAAGATGCTACTCCATGAAAAATTACATTTCATGTACCCCTTTTGGGGGCGAACCTTTTCGCTTCTGCTTAAGGTGAGGAATCAATCCTGCTTGCTGTTTCAGAATGATAGCAGACCATCTTGAGCAAGTCAAGCAGTTTGTGCAACTTTTTCAGGGTTGCGGCCAAAAAGAGCCAGAAAGCCTAGCAGAATAGTCATGGATGCAGGAATGGTGACGTATGGCGAAACTCCCATGCCGGCGGGGATATAGCAGCAGATTATGGCGACCAGGCCAATCAGGGCAGCGTATGGCGCCTGAGTTTTGACATGGTCGATGTGGTCTGAGCCTGATGCCATAGACGACATTATCGTCGTGTCAGAGATCGGGCTGCAGTGGTCTCCGAAAATTGAGCCTTCGAGCACTGCGCCTATTGAAACCAGGATAGCGTCTTTAAGATACCCCATCATTTCGGGGGCTCCGGCCATGGTGGCGATATTTGCTTCATAATGCTGCATGTTTAAGTGATAAGACAGGGGGATGCTTATCGGAAGCAATATTGCCATTGTTCCCCAGCTGGTTCCGGTTGAAAACGATATGAAGCAGGCTATGATAAAAATTATCGTCGGCAGCAGCCAGTAGGGGATAACGTTAGTGACCATGGCGACTACGTAATGGGCTGTTCCCAGGTCGCTGCAGACTCCATTGATCGACCAGGCCAGCATCATTATCATTACAGCCATTATCAGGGTTCTGGCTCCATCGACCCATGCTTTGATCCCTGTCTCGATGTTTATGAGCTTTTGCGTCCAGCCCAGGAATATGGCGATTATCGATCCTATGACGCTCACCCAGATCAGCACTCTGGTCGAATCGGCACTGCTGAAGGCAGATCGGGCTTTTTCCGATAAGCTCATCGTTGATTCTGAAAGGGTGGCCTTGATAATTGCCCCTTCTTCGAGCTTTTTAAAGGCTTCTATTGCTTCCTGGCCGCTTTTGTCCCCAAAAATACTGGTTTCGTCAAAATTAAGGCGGGCAAACATGAAGTTTTCGCCCGCAGCGGTTATCGTATTGCTTTCTTGAGAGACACCAAGAACGCTGAGCTCGGTTCCATTGTGGTTCTGGTCTATGCTGACCTCTTTGAGAAAGTGGTGTGGAGCATACATGCCGCCGTCTCCCAAAAGCCCGACAAAAGTTCCAATTATGACGATGGCTATGGGAATTGCCGCATTATACCAGCGTTTTGGCATATTTTCGGGAAGCTCTGGGGTGGCTGCTTCAGGGCTGCTGATAGGCATGGCCGAGTCAGACAAAACTTTGCCTTCCTGAAAGGACCTTTGTTCAGCTTTCAGCATGGGGCCGAAATCTTTGCGCATAAAGGCTACCATCGCCGCAAAGAACAATGCGAGTATGCAATAAAATCTGAATGGTATGGTTTGCAGAAAAACGCCATAAAAGTTCGTTTCAGGTATTCCAAGGCTTACATAGGCTTCTCGAATAAGACCTATTTCATAGCCGATCCAGGTTGATAGAACCGCAATTCCTGCAATGGGGGCAGCTGTTGAGTCAACCAGGTAGCTGAGCTTTTCGCGGGAAATTTTGTTGTTGTCGCTGATTGGTCGCATTGAATTGCCGACAATCAGAGTATTGGCGTAGTCGTCGAAGAAAATCAAAACGCCCATGGCCCACGTGGCTATTTGAGCTGTTTTGGGGCCTCTGACCAGTTTCGAGATCATTTCTACAATTCCCTGCATGCCGCCGGTTCTGTTGATAACGCCGATCATACCGCCAAGGCAGATGGAGAATATTACTATGGCAGAGTGAGCACTATCAGCGAGGGCACCCAGGATGTATTTGTCGAGAGTTCGCAGAAAGCCGAAAAAGGGGTTATATGAGAATACAAAAGTTGCGCCAACCCATATTCCTATGAATAATGAGCTTATAACTTCACGCGTCAGCAAAGCCAGAAGAATGGCGATCAAAGGCGGTAGAATTGAAAGCCAGCCTGGAATACAACGAACACGCGTTGAGGTCGTCTGAGAACCAACGGTCAGCTGCAGATCATTTGTACCGCAGCTGGGCAGAGCGAACTTCAGAGTCTGCAGATCGGCCGGGAGAGAAACTCCCGATACAATTGTCTGACCTTCAGCGACGACTTTATATTGTAATGCCTGATCGCTTTCAACGTTCAGGCCGGATATCGTGTAATCAGCTTTTACTCCGCTCAGTGCAAATGCCGGTGGTTTTATGCTGATCCGTGCGTTAACAGCGCAAGGTAGCAGAAAAAAAAGAAGGAACAGGAATATGCTTGATCTGAAATCTCTCATAAATACTCCGTTTTGGGATTTATTTTTAATAGCATTTCGTATACCATCTTTACAAGATATTTTATATGATCTGCAAATAGTAATGCGCTGCCATAAACTCGCTTGATTTTACGAAGACTTAAGCTGAAACATTTTCGTTTCGAGCAGCGTATTACATGATATAGGTATATCCCTGTGGGGAGCAATTAGAGATATGGATGAAAAAAAACTCGCGATTATTCTTGGCGCTACCGGTTTGTTGCTAATTTTCGTCATTCTGTTTTTTGTGCCCTCAAAAGGCAAAAAGAGCAGAGTTGTAGAGCGAAAAGATAAATACGTCAGCAACAGCTCGAATAAAACAGATGAAAAACCTGGCATCACGGCTGAAAGCCCGCATTTCTCCGGCGGCGATACGGTCGAAAATGCCGATTCGGTAAAAATCGGCGCCGATAGCGCACTTGTGTCGTCACACAAAGTGGCGACTTCAACTTCTGCTGCGACCGCTTCCCATCACAAAGAGTCTGGGGTTGCTGCGGCCACTCCAGCGAAAGTTGCTGCTGTTGATGGTGCCTCAGGTTTCTCGGTTTCACCAGAAAGCTCCGCTGCTTTTTCCACTCGGCATTCATCAGTTTCCAATTCTGCCAAAACAACTCAGATAACGACCACTACATCAGGCAATTCGTCTGATGGGGCGGTTGGTGCTTCAGCCAGATCATCAGGAAGCTCTTCGCAAGCCGGCGAAACCGATACTTTAGCAATGGCACAGCGTTCGAATGAGCTTAGATCTTCTACTAGAGCTGAGTCGCCACGTCTGGCTTTTACCGAAGAAGAGGCAAAAGCTTTGCGTGCTACGCGGCAGGCTGTTTTGTCTAAGGTTTTTGAACAAAAGAAGAACTGGATAGCTTCGAAAGTTGGCAGCGGCAGTAATTTGAGCCCTAAAATTCAGGCTCGATACCGCCTGAAGCTTATCGAAGGCTATGTAGACGGTAATGAAGCCATGAAGAAAGGCAACTGGGCTGAGGCAATAAGAGCTTTCATGGCTGGTATCAAAGACCCCGATGCTGACGCAGTGACCAGATACACCTGCTTCGATCAGATGCGTATGTCAGCGAAAATGCTGAAAGATTATGACTTATACCTCGAAATCCTCAAAGAGCAGGGTCTTCTCGCTGAAAACGAGGATTTGACAGTGCTTGGCATCGAAAAAACAAATGCAGGTAACTTGTTCTACGAGAGCAGAAGGCGTTTTATTCAAGCAATCAAAGATCCGGTGTACGGTTTTAAAAAATCAGTAGACGAACTTATGGAAAAGGGTTTTGATGGCAAACCACTTGAAGAATCAGACAGAAAATCTGTCGAAGATAAGTTTCGAAAAGATCTGGCCGACTGGCAGGCAGATTTTGAGCGAACCAGTTGAGCAACGGGGGGCAAATGAACAGATCGCGCAGATTTGAACGATGCGGTTCCGCATATCTTTTTGTTATCGGCGTAATTTCGGTTCTGACTGTTATTGTGATTTTCTTTTTCAAGAGCACAACCGCACAGCGCTTCAGCACCAGAATGATGAGTGACGAAAAGAAGGCGGAGGCCGTTGCCGAGTCTGCAGTTGATCTTACGATGGGCTTTGTTAAAGAGCGTATGAATAAAGGCGATGATCTTAATTTTTACCCTTTCTTTCGCTACCCCTGTGCCTTGACCAAAAATTCTATTGGTGCCGACAGTGGCAAAAACATTCCCCTGAATCTTGCAAATTATGACGAACCCATAGAAATGGGGGTCGACGCCCCGGCTTTAAAACCATTAGCTGGCATCATAGATGAGCTGGGGGGCAGCGACAACGTCAAACTGAAGGTTGAATGCCGGGTGAGCTATGCAGAAGCTTTTTCGGCCGGCAAAGAAGATTATCATGTGGTCGGAGTCAGCAAAAAGTCTGCAGAAGCTGCCGGGCTTTCGGCTCAGTTCCTCGACTCGATGACAAAGCTTGACGGCAGCGGCGATGGCAGTCTTTCTTCTTTTAACGGTGACTGGAAAATCGACTTTAAATTACCCAATGCAACCTATAACGATAAACATGAGCTTTATATCAATGGCATCCCGAGTATTGCGGATGTAGAAAGTGAAGTTGATATCACTCGGATGCCGCCATATGACTCGGAGCTGAAAGTCCGTGGCGAAATAAGAGTCAAGGTAACGGTGCCGCTGCTTGGCACTGTTTTCGAATTGAGCCCCCCCGATGACAATGCCTCCATGACGATCGATGTCATGACATACATCAGAGATTTTCTCAACATTGATCCGTCTTATCCTCTCCTGACCATTGAAGCGATACGCGATCAGTCGATGGAAGGCGATCATAATATGCCGGGGCTGCAATGGCAGGCAGGCAATCTGATTGCCGAAATAAAAGATGATTATAACAGTCTTCCTGCTGCCATAAAAGGCAAACTCCCGGCGAACCCTTATGGTGACAAGGCTTCCGTGGTCGAAAAAACTGGTATTCTACAGATAAAAGCCGTCGTAGAATTTATGCCCAACGGCCCCGAAGGGAAAAAGATCGAGAAAACCCTCGTTGCCAACCGTCCTTTCAAGGTCACCGATTTTCAGCCCCCGGCACCCGAATATTCTTTTTTTGTCGCTAATTCAAATCTTCTTTTTGAAGGTAATGGCGACAATCCGTTTGCACTGTCTCTCGGTTCAGAAATTAACTGGTCTCCGACTTACTCCGTTGCTTCAATCTGTATCTCGAATCTTCCTGATGGCGAATACGAGACTCTGACGGGGTTAAGCGGCTCAGCTGGCGGTGCCGGCAAAAAATGTCAGGTTCCCGGTATGGTAAGAATTAATTCCCGCAATGAAATGTCGGTCAATACATACATTGGTACAACTCTAGAACCTGATCTTACAGAGTTCAACGCCTTGTTGAATAAAAAAAACGCTCCACTGTTCAACGTCATTCCAACCTTTGCCTGGAACGATACGTCCATCGGTAGAATTCACGAGTTCGAATTCCCTGTAATCAGAGAAACCGACTGGATAGATGACTACACTCCCCCGGGGTTCAGAAATCTTCTGAACATAATTTCGCTATGCACCGCTCTTGAAGCTCCCAACCAGTTTTTTGGCCGCAGTTTTATTGGATACCCTCTTGGCATGTGT